>BDTM01000023.1 GCA_002898015.1 bacterium BMS3Bbin03
TTACCACGGGGCGGCCAAAGCCCATTGACGACACAATTGTTTGGAAATGCTTCATTGAACCGAGATAGTCTTTAATGATATTTACAATATTTACGTCCCGTTAGGGACAAAATGTTTATAGAAAAATTTCTCTGTTCATTTTAAGTGCCGTTAGGTACGAAATGTCAAATTTGTCTATACTGTTTCCTGTAAAGAAGAATAGTATTGATAACCATTGGAAATACGAAACAACCTTTTGTAAATAGGTTGTTTATAAAAGATTGAACACCCCTTCGGTTAACGGCTATTGTCAACCGGCAGAGCTCCCTGCCGAAGGAGGGTTAGAAGATTTATTTTTTAAGATTAATCTTAATAGAAATAGCTCTGCGTCCGCTGCGCACTCGGCGGTTTATAATATTACCGCAAAAAATTTTATCCTCCCATAAAAAAAGTCTTGACTTTTATATTCTTATTTCATATTTTAACCAGGTAGTTAAAGTAGATGGTTAAACCAAAAGGTAAAATTATCATGGACCGAAAATCTGAAACGGAAGAAAAAATCGTGCAGGCCGCCGCCCGGATATTTCTTCAAAAGGGAAAAGAGGGGGCCAGAATGCAGGAAATTGCAGATCAGGCCGGTATTAACAAAGCCTTGCTTCATTATTATTTTCGCTCAAAAGATAAACTTTTCCTGGAAGTGTTTAAGAATCAAATGGAAATATTTTTTGACGGACTCATTAATGCCCTTGAAGAAACGGATCAGATTGAGATAGGTTTGAGATATTTTATTGACACTTACATCGATATTGTGTCCAAAAATGTGGAACTGATTCACTTTATTTTCTGGGAAATCCAAAAAAACAGCGAGATTGTGCTGAACAGGATTCTATCTCGCCGAAATTTGCAAAAAAACCCATTCATCGATTTCCTTGAAAAAGCAATCGAGAAAAAACAAATTCGCCCGATTGATCCCTGCAATTTTGTGATCAGTTTGTTCGGATTGTGTATTTATCCGTTTCTGGCGAAGCCGGTTCTGGAAAAAGTATTTCTTCAAATTGATGTCACATCTGCCGATTTCCTGAGACTTCGTAAAAAAGAGGTTTTTGATTTGGTCTGGAATGGCATTTCATTGGATCATTCACAGGAGGAAAAGAAAAATGCATTTTCTGGTACATGTCAATCCACACAATGCAGAAGTTAGACAATCCATGAAATATTGTCCGAATTTCTGCCGGCGGCCGGCGGCAATCGGGCTTCTCTTATTTTTCACACTGTTGAATGTCCATTCCATTTTTGCACAGGGGGCGGAAAAAGCCGTCTCGCTGCCGGCGGCCTGGAAAATAGTCCGGGAGAAGAATTATTCCGTTCAGGAATTGCAGAACCGCATTCAACAGGCACAGCAGGAGATCAGCATTCTCAAGACTCAGTTTTTGCCCGTTGTGGCAGTCCGTCAACTCTACAATTACGTCTCTAAAGTGGCTCAAGTTGAAGTCCCGATCCCTCTGCCGGGGGTGAATCCGTTCACAATTCAGGCCGGCGTGAAAAATCAATATGATATGGCAATTCTCATTAAACAGCCTGTATTTACAGGGTTCCGAACGCGCAATTTGGTGCTTGCCGGCACGGAACAAAAGCGAATTTGGCAGCTTCAAAAAACGATTTTACTCCATAAATTATATCTTCAAACCGGACAATTGTATTACGCTATTCAACTGAATGTGCTTGAACAACGGGTGCTGGTGCAGAGTATTCAACGGGCCGGCGATCAGTTGGAAAATGTGCGGAATCTATTCAGAGCGCACCAGGCCATCCAATTTGATACTCTTGAAGTGGCCAATCGAAGACTGGCGATTCAAAATCAACTGAAAAAACTTAAAAATTTCCATCAAATCCTTCTCGGAAAATTTCGTTTTCTTCTGAATATAAGCGAATCCATATCGTCGCCGGACATCACGGCGAATTCCCTAAAATTGAAGGTTAAATCTCAAGCTTTTTATGAGCAACTGGCTTTGAAGAATCGGCCCGAGATTCAGCAGCTTACCGGAGTTCAGAGGGCACAATCCTTTCGCAAAAAAGCCATTCGCTCGGCTTTTTTCCCTCAAATTTACGCCAACGCCGCTTATCATTACGCCAGGCCGGGCGTCAATTTTTTTAAAAATCAATGGATGAAATACGCCACCATTGGTGTAAACGCACAGTGGCAGCTCTGGAATTGGGGACAGACCCGGCATCAAATGGAAAAAAGTGAATTGGAAATTCAACGAATCGGGCTGCAGAGGCTTCAACTGCAAAATCAGATTCGCCAGGAAATTGTGGAAGCCTGCCAATATTTACAGAATGCGAAAGAACAAATTCTCCTGCAAAAAAAGCTGGTGCTTCAGGAGCGGAAACGTTTTAATCTAATAAAAAACAAATATGCGCAGGGTTTGGCCACAAATACGGATGTAAGCTCCGCCGAAAAGGCGCTGACCACGGCCGAACTTCTTTTGCAAAAAGATAAAATTGATTGGTTTCACTATCGACTCCAATTAGACTACGCCGCGGGCGTAATCGGACAAAAATAAGAAGGAGGAAATATGAGATGGAGACATGCCGTTCCGGCCTTTGGGATTCTTTTCGTTTTGGCGGGCTGCAGCAGCCGGACGGGGGAGAAGGTCTACACCGGCGTTCTCGAGGGCGTATCGGTTCAGGTGCCGGCATTAGTCGGCGGGAAAATTGACACCCTTTATGTCGATACGGGCCGGTTCGTGACGGTTGGGGATACACTGGCAATTGTGGATACAACGGAACTGGCGTTGAAAAAGGCACAGGTCAGGGCGGGACTTCGGGCATTGGAAGTCCGGACGGAAATGGCATTCACGGCTGCGAAACGCGCGAAGTCGAATCTTGAGTATGTTCAGGAAAAATATCGCAGAATCAAAGAATTGGTTAAACAGCAGACAATTCCTCAGCAGACCCTTGACGATTTGTCCAATCGACTGCAGCAGGCCAAATCCGCCTCACTATCCGCCCGGCAGAACTTCGGCATTCTGGCGGCCCAAAAAGAGGAGGTTGCCGCCCAATTGGAAACCATTCAAAAGAAAATAAACGATGCCACAATTTTGGCGCCCGCAAGCGGGGTCATTTTCAGCAGATATTTTAACGAGGGCGAAGCGATTCCGCCGCTTAATCCGATTGTTGAAATTGTTCATGTTCGTTCATTGAATGTGAAGATTTATATTTCAGAAAAAATGCTTCCGCACATCAAATACGGACAGAAAGTGAAAGTGCGTGTGGATGGTTTGAGCCGGCAATTTCAGGGAATCGTCGGTTGGGTGAGTCCCAAGGCGGAATTTACGCCAAAGACGATTATGACGCCTGAGACTCGCACATCGCTGGTTTACGCCGTGAAAATCAGGATTCAGAATTCAAAAGGCATTTTGAAGGATGGAATGCCGGTCGAAGTCGTTCTGTGAGAAAAAAAATGACCGCCATTAATATTCAAAACTTTCATAAATTTTACGGTTCATTGGAAGCCGCTCGCGGAATCACGTTTTCCGTTCAGAAAGGTGAAATTTTCGGCGTAATCGGTCCGGACGGCGCGGGAAAAACGACCCTCTTACGCGCGATCTGCACACTGCTTTTACCGGACCAGGGCTCGATCACGATAAATGGCCTGGATGTGACCAAATCTGTGGGGGAGGTTCGGAAAATTTTGGGCTATATGCCTCAGCGCTTTTCGCTGTACCCGGATCTGACGGTTCACCAGAATTTGCAATTTTTTGCAGATTTGTTTGAGGTGCCGCTAAAAGAGAAAAATGAACGTCTTCAACAGTTGTATCGCTTTTCAAAATTGGAACCTTTTAAAAATCGAAAGGCGGCGAATCTTTCGGGCGGGATGAAGCAGAAATTGGCGCTTTCCTGTGCGCTCATCCACCGGCCGGAGATCCTCGTTTTAGATGAACCCACAACCGGTGTAGACCCGCTTTCCCGGCAGGAATTTTGGGAGATTTTGCACACGATTCAAAAGGAGGGCACCACCATTTTAATTTCAACCGCCTACATGGATGAAGCCGAACAATGCGACCGGGTGGTTCTTTTTTTTCGCGGAAGAACTGTGGGACTGGATACGCTGGAAAATCTTAAAAAGAAGTATCCGTATCGACTCTACTGGCTGAAAGCGAAGAACCTGCGAAAACTTTTAGACTTTTTTCAAACGCTGGAAAACGTACGGGCCATACAACTGTCCGGCGACACGCTGCACGTCGGTTTTGACACGGTGCCTGCCGCGGGCGACTGGCAGGCATGGATAAAAGCCACGGCCGGAAATCTTGAAGAATGGGAATCCCGTCCGCCGAGCATCGAGGATGTATTTTTAGATTTAATGAGGAGACCGCAATAATGCCGGCGAAAATCTCTGCCAAAATAGAACAGCTTACACGGCGGTTTGGGAAATTTGTGGCGGTGAACCGGGTGAGCCTGGAGGTTTACCAGGGGGAAATCTTCGGCTTTTTGGGGGCAAATGGTGCCGGTAAAACGACGCTCATTCGAATGCTCAGCGGCTTGCTGACGCCTTCTTCCGGCTCCGCAACCGTGGCCGGTTTCGATGTGATGCGGGAGAGCGAGGCGGTCAAAAAAAATATTGGGTATATGAGTCAGCGGTTTTCGCTCTATGCAGATTTAACCGTTGAAGAAAATATGGAATTTTACGGCGGAATTTACGGCCTTCCCAATCACGCCATTCAAGCATGGAAAAACGCTTTCTTTGAAAAAGTGGGACTCACACCCTTTGTACGGCGCCTGACTCATGATGTGCCTTTAGGGTTCAAGCAGCGTTTGGCTCTGGGCTGTGCGTTGATTCACAATCCCCCTGTTCTATTTTTGGATGAACCCACTTCGGGTGTCGATCCCGAAGCCCGGCGGGAATTTTGGAATCTGCTGTATGAACTCGCGGATCAGGGGAAAACCATTTTTGTGACCACGCATTTCATGGATGAAGCGGAATATTGCCACCGGGTGGCTTTTATGCGATTGGGAAATCTTGTGATTTACGGAACCCCCACAGAACTAAAGCGAAAATTCAATCAAACCAGCATGCAGGATGTGTTTCTTAAATTGTCTGGTTCGGAGGAAGATAAAGAATGAACCTGTCCTTTAGACGGGTTTGGGCCATTACCCGAAAAGAATTTTTACACATTATTCACGATTCCCGTACGTTGGCATTGGTGTTTTTAATGCCGATACTCCAGCTCATTTTATACGGCTACGCGCTTAATCTGGAAATTCAGCGCGTGGATATGGCCGTTATCGATTACAGCCGTTCCACGGCCTCACGCCATTTGATCGAAACATTTAACGGAAGCAGGTTTTTTCGTCTTTTTGAGCTGAATGAAAACCCGTCGCAGGTCGGAACACTTTTTAAGGAACGAAAGGCGAAGGTTGCGATGGTCATTCCGCCGGACTTTGCCCGGAAAATCCGAAAACGGTTCACGACGCCCGTTCAGTTTCTGGTCGACGCCTCCGATGCCAACGCCGCCACATTAATCCGAAATTACTGCAACCGGGTGATTCTAACGTACAACATCAATTCCGGCAATAAAATACAATTGCCCTTTAATATGGGGAGCACCGTTTTTTTTAATCCGAATTTCACGAGTGCCTACTTTTTTGTGCCGGGATTGATTGCCATGATTTTGATTATGATTTCCGCCTTGTTGACCAGCGTGACAATTGCGCGGGAAAGAGAGACCGGAACTTTGGAGCAGATTCTTGTTTCTCCGATTAAACCCGCAGAAATCATGATTGGAAAGGTGTTCCCGTACATTTTTTTGGCCTTTCTGGATGCCTCAATGATTCTGGCGTTTGGCGCCTTTGGGTTCAAGATTCCCTTTGTGGGAAGTCTGACCCTGCTTCTCATTCTTTCGATTTTATATATCATTTTATCGTTAAGTTTGGGGCTGTTAATTTCCACCGTTGCCTCGTCGCAGCAGGTGGCCATGATGATTGCCCAAACCGCCACCGTCCTGCCGACCATCATGTTGTCGGGGTTAATTTTTCCGATTGCTTCGATGCCGAAATGGCTTCAATATTTGACGTATATTATTCCCGCTCGATTTTATCTGTTGATTGTGCGGGGAATTGTTCTAAAGGGAAGTCTTTTGGCTGAATTACTCACGCCGATCGCCGTTTTGGTTGTGATGACGGTTCTGTTCCTGATTGCGGCGGTTTGGAAATTTCAGATAAATTTGGAGAAATAGAATGCGGCAAATTCTCGCAATGATGCGGAAAGAGTTCAAGCAGATTTTTCGGGATCGTTCCATGGTCGCCATTATTTTTCTGATTCCGGTCATTCAGCTCTTTATTCTGGCGAATGCCATTACCCTGGATGTCATGCATATTAAACTCCTGGTCGCCGATCTGGACAACAGCCGGGTCAGCCGTGAAATGATTCAGGCATTCAGCCATACGAAGAGATTTGATATTGTGGGAATGACAAGAAATTTAGACGGGATCCGAAGAGATTTCAGATCCTGGCGGGCACAGATGGTCTTAATCATTCCGCCTAAATTCGGCAGGAATTTAGAGCGCCGTTTAAACCCCCGGATTCAGTTCGATGTCGATGGGGTGGATGGCAATACGGCGGGTGTGGCGCTGGGTTACGCGCGGGGTATTTTGACCCAATTTGGCGAGACCATTTTGCAAAACCCGGGCTGGAGAGCCTCTTTACAAGGCGTTCATCTAATCTCAATGGAAGAACGGATGTGGTACAATCCGGAATTAGACAGCAGGCAATTCATTATTCCGGGAATTGTGGTTGTCCTGCTGACGCTCCTTCCGATGATGCTTTCCTCCATGAGCCTTGTCAAGGAGAAGGAAACCGGCACATTGGAACAGCTAATTGTGACGCCCATGAAAAAATATGAATTAATCCTCGGAAAATTAATTCCGTTTCTCATTCTTTCTTACGTTGAGCTGACCCTCGTCATGGTGATTGCGATTTTCTTTTTTCACATTGCAATGAACGGGAGTTATTTTCTGCTGGGAGAGCTATCGTTCGTCTATTTATTTACGACACTTGGACTTGGAATATTCATTTCAACCGTGACTTCATCTCAACAGCAGGCGATGTTTTTATCCTGGTTTATCAGTATATTTATAATTTTAATGAGCGGATTCTTTATTCCGATAGAGAACATGCCGGACGTGCTGCAAAAATTAACCTACCTGAATCCCATGCGCTACTTTATGTACATTGTCCGGGACATTTTTCAGAAAGGCTCCGGGCTGAAGTACCTTCTTCAGGATGCCATTCCCATGACCGCCTACGGTGTGTTTGTTCTTTCCGTCAGTGTATTAAAATTTCGGAAGAGGGTCGAGTAAAACCCCGTGTTTATTTTGGGCTTAATGCGATTTCCCGGCAATTGCGCTTTGCCGCCTTTTGTATTTATCCAGCACATCCTGAAAAAGCTTAATCTCAATAGGGGGAAATTTATCCGGCGAAAATGCGGCGATTTCTTTGGCATCATCGTGAGCCTCCATCTCTCCGCCGGTAATGTTGACCAGATAAGTGATCACCAACACACTGCCGTACGCCGGGGTCTCCTTTTCAGAAATATCCAGGAGCGAGTCGATTTTCCCGGTCAGTCCCGTCTCTTCTTTCAATTCACGAAGGGCTGTTTCTTCGGGATTTTCTCCGTATTCAACAAAACCGGACGGAATGGCCCATTTTCCGGCGAAAGGTTCATTTTGCCGGCGGATGAGTACAATTTGCCCATCCGGAAGGACGGGAAGGATAGCGGAAGAGGGGACCGGATTGAAATAATGGATCCAGCCGCAATTCGGACAAATCTGAATAAAGGATCTGTTTTCCGTGCCGTCTTTTAAGGGGGCGGCACAATAGGGACAATATTTAAATAAAAGCTTGTTAATCATTTTTGAATTCCCTTAAGATGATGTTCTTTAACGCTTAATTTTACCGGGCAGCCGGTATTCATATCGTTTATGCCTTATTTTTTCGATGATAAATTTATCGATTTTTCGTGAAGCCTGGAAAAACTTCCAGATAAAAGCGTCCTGCTTGTAATACTTTTTAATCTCTTTTTCCGTTAATAATTCCAGATTTAATTCGGAAAAATCACCCTCAAATTGTCGATTGGCATCCTCCACAAGATAGGGGATGAATTGGGGGAGTCCCTCCTTGTAGAAATTGGCAATCAAATCGATCACCACCAGGCGAAAATCGTAATAGCGATCCAACACATCCTGAAGAAAAAACAACCGAATGACGGCGCGTAAAAACGACGGACTGTTTTTAATAAAGATTTCCGGATCCAACTGCTCTTTGCCGTCGATTCGGTACAACGGTGTGCTGGTGTCCAGATAAATGAGATCGGCCCGAATTTGATTTTCTATATTTTCGGTTGAAAGATCCAGAAGAGCCCAATTGGAGATTTGACCGTCGAGAGCAATTTTCAAATCTTCAGAGGCCTGATTAAAATCCCAGATTTTTTTAATCTCGTGCAGCACCCGGTTAAACAGAAACCGTCCCTGTTCCGGATTGAGTCGATGGATGATTTTATGCCCGATGAGATCGGGATTCACCATTTCCTGCAGGGCGTAAACCGAAACCGTTCCGTTTTTTCGAACCACGTACCAGATTTTCTGTTCAGGAACCCGTAATCCGCATTTTTGAATCAGCAGTTCACGATACTCTCTGTAAATGCGCCGGTACTTCATAACATCTTCCAGTGAAGGGAAAATGGGCATGCGTTTGTAAATCCAGCGTGTGTTTTTGAATTGGGTGAATTTACCCACGGGTTTCATCACCGTTGAGATTTCCCCGTAGCCTAAAATCTGCAATTCCAGGGGATATTTCAGAAGTGCATGGTAATCCTTAAAGAATTCGGGCGCAAGGGATTGCTCATTCAGAAGTAACCGGACGAAGTCCCGCCAATTTTCTTCGGAAATCATCTCGCACAATTTGTTGTACAATAAATCTTTGAGAAAAATAGTTTCTTGATTGAGGAGCGTGGTTAAGGCGGGCTGCTTGCCGTAACCCTGAAAAATGATCTTTAATAAACGCACGGTCGCGGCCGGATTCTGGATGCGGTACCGCAAGAAATTTTCGAACTCCGCAGGATTTATCGACAGAATTTCATCATTCACCTGAATGATTTGCTGAATCATCCGCAGCACCGGTTCCTCTTTTAGGATTTCTTCCGGCGATAAACTGCCCGTGGAAATTTGCCTTCCATGCATGAAGATTTTTTTACAACATTCCGACGGCGGTGATGCATCGACCAACTTTAACAATCGCCGCTTCAGATCGGCTGCCAGCCAATAGTGTTGAATAATGTCTTCCATTTTTTAATTACGTCCTAAATCTCTTGCGAAAAGCTTTAATGCCTGCATCAGCATCTTTGTTTTCAAGCTGTTAAGTTCTTTAATGGATTTTTCCAGAATCTTTAAAATATCCCCGGCTTCCTGAAATGTGGTGATCAGCGGGGGGAGAAATTGAACCACAGAAGGGTCATTTCCCGAGAAGACCGCAAACAGGCCGTTGTCATACAGCAGTTTCGACAACGCCATAGCCTTTAAAGGCGTGTCAAATTTTAGTCCGATCATGAGTCCTTTTTGCCGCACGGTAAATTTTGGCCGGATCACGCGGTCGCTTATTTTTCTGAAGCCCTCTTCGAAATAATCGCCTAAATCCAGCACGTGTTTAAGAAAGTCCGGTTGGGATGAAATCTCCAACACCTTGAGGGCCGGTAAACAACCGGCTTCACTTCCGCCAAAAGTTGAAATGTGAATAAAGGGATCTTCCAGGAAAATGCGTTCCAGCTCCGGTTTGAAGCAAGTCGCCGTAATGGGGTAGAGGCCGCCGGACAATCCTTTTCCGATGACCAGAATGTCGGGTTCCACATTCCAGTGTTCCACCGCCCAGAGCTTTCCTGTGCGTCCCAGGCCGGTTTGCACTTCGTCGATGATGAGCAATGCCCCTCGTTCCCGACAAATTTTCCGGACGGCCTGCAGGAAGGAATCGTCGGGGACTACAATTCCCAGCGTGGCCGGAATCGGTTCCAGAATGACGGCTGCGGTCTGATCATCAACCTTGTTTTCAAGCGTCCGAATATCGTTAAACGGAAATTGCCTGAAATTGCTCAGGTGAATGCCGAAAGGATCGCGAAATTGTGCGTCTCCGGCCGCCAAAGCCAATCCCGTGTGGCCGTGGTAACCTCCTTTGGCGGAGATAATGTTCGGCCGTCCGGTGTGCCCCATCGCCAGCTTTAGCGCCAGATCAACGGCCTCGCCGCCGCCCACTCCGAACACGGTTTTCGAAATCGATCCGGGCATCAGTTCCGCCAGGCGTGCTCCCAATTTGGCCCGGGCCGCGCTGATGAGATGGTGGTTGCCGATGTCAAATTCCTGAAATCCCTCCTGTAAAGCCGCCAGAATTTCGGGATTCCGGTGACCGAGATTAAAAACGCCTCCGTTGCAGTGACAATTAATGAACCGCCTGCCGGTTTCCATGTCATAAAAGTAAATGCCGTCCCGTTTTCCCATGACCATATCCATTCGGAATTTTTTAAAAAAATCGACTTTCCCCTTCGAAACGAATTGAGAGTAATCTTTCAGGACGTCCTTTTTGGAGGCGTAAAGTGGCTTCAAGGCATTCTCCTTTTTTGGAATTCGGGCTATTCGCGTGTCATTTCATCACCGAAAAACCACATAGGGCCGCCGCCGGGGGATTTTCCGATGATCGAAAAGGATTTCTCCGGGAAGAGGAGATGCTTATTAAACCCTTCTTCGAGAATCGATTTGGGAATGGGTTTCAAGAAAAAGGCGTACGTCCCATTCTCTTCAACGGCTTTTTGATAAGCATCTTCAATTTCAATTTCGGTGTCGATATCCGCGTTGTTTCGGTCTATTGCCAACGGCTCTAAAACAGCATTCAGAACGTGTACCGGCACGACCGGGTCAATCTTTGATTTCAATTCATCAAGAAATGAAGGCTTTGGGAACAGCAGTCTAAAGTATTTGCCATCGGTGACGGCCATCGTGCAGAGATCGTCTGTTTTTTCAAACCGCGTCATCAAATCACTAAAATTTTCACAGGCCTCTTCACGAA
>BDTM01000024.1 GCA_002898015.1 bacterium BMS3Bbin03
CAAAATGCGGACTCTTTTTTTCGTGTTCGTTCGTGTCAATTCGTGGGAAGAAAAAGGCCCACGAATGTGCACGAATTTTTCACTAATTTTTAAAACAAAAAACTTAGGATGAACCTTATATTTTTATGAGAAAATGTTTGCATTTTTATAATGAGTCCAATAAATATCATGACCGGTGTGTTTCTTTCAATCCATGCGTGTTCCATTCAGGGTTTTAAAAGAAACAGATGAAATACCCCGTCCTCCAGAGGTAATACACGTCAACGCAAAAAATAATTGGAAAATATTATTGATTTCTTTGACTTGCCACGCTCTTTAGAGCGTGGATAAGAGATAAAAAAGCACATCTAAAAAGGGGTCTTAACCCCGATTCATTCAATTATTTGGGGTTAAAACCCGGGAAATATGAAATCTTGAAAATAAACAAACTAAATATCCAATATCCAATATCCAACAAGGAATCTTCAAATAAAAAAATTATTGGGGGGTTAAAACCCCGGAAATATGAAATCTTGAAAACAAATAAACCAAATATTCAATATCCAATATCCAACAAGGAATCTTCAAATAAAAGAGGATGCCGGGATAGTTTTTGCAAAATTTGACCGCCAATTGCTTACCAAATATTTTATTTTTTTCGCCTGCTCGAACAGGTTTCCTTCAATCAGGGCGGCCCGGTAGCCGGAGAGAAGTTCCGTCAGGTTTTGCTCGTCTGCGGCGTCAACCGGGACTATTTTGATTTCCTCCGAATCGGCAAGCCGCCGGATCAGGGCTTCTATGGTGAGTCCAAGTTTTGGATGCAATCGGAAATAAACCACGCCGCCCTTCATCCCGCTGCACAGCCAGGGACCGGGATCACCCAGCACGAGTCCGCGGCCGGACGTCATATATTCAAACGCAAATCCTTTAATGTTGGCCCGGGCAGCCCAATTTCCCAGATGATCTTTCAGATGCGATTTTGGTTCACCGCCGATGATCACATCGGCACCGGAAAGGCGGATGCCGGCACGCACGTCGGCGTCTCCCTGAACAATGAACAGGCCTTTCTGCGCCCCATATGCAAAATATTTTCCAACGGAACCGTCCAGAAGGACTCCCTCATGATTTTTTCCTTTTAAAATGGTAATCTGCCCACCGGCGGCACATTTGGCGGTTCCGTCCTGGGCGCCGCCGGCCACCTTTATTTCTATCGACGGGGCATGAAAGCTTCCGAGGCCGTTTCCCGGGACCGTCCCGTTAACCAATTGAATGACCGCGTGGTGCGTTTCCGGGTAAATCCGTGCCGGCAGGCGCTGTATTTTACCCGAAAGGTAGGTTCCGATTGCCCGGTCCATGCTGCGCACCTCATCGTCGAAGTAAATGACGGATCGATCGCCTTTGTCAAATGCGTCACAGATCGAATCGCTGATGATTCGCGTCAATGAGGTTCGGGGGCGGCGGATAAGTGTGCTCTTTCCATTTTTAGTGACGTCCAGGAATCGCCAATCATCCGAATAGGATTTTTCCAGCAATGCCGACAGATCGAAATGCTCTTTCTTTTCGAACTGTTCCAGCAAATCACACTTCCCAACAGCCTCCTGGAGTTTAAAAATGCCGGCCTGACCGGCCAATTTTTTCAGTTGCTCCAGCAGTCCGCCGAAAAAGCGGACAATTTCCTCCGTGGCTTTTTCGGTTTGTAATTTCCGAAACCGGCGCACACCCTTCAGAAGGGCCTCCTGTTTGCTGCGAAAGTGGGAGGTAATCCCCATTTCACAGGTTCCGGTATGACACCTGTGACACCGCACACAGCCCGCGGCGATCAGCGGCAGTGTGCCGAAACCGACCCGGTTCGCCCCCAAAAGAATCAATTTAAGCACGTCACCGGCAGACTTCATGCCGCCGTCCGCCCAGATTTCCACCCGCTGGCGAAGCTGATTTCGAACCAGACTTTCATGCGCCTCTTTTACGGCAATCTCGATCGGGAATCCCGCATATTTCAAGGCGTGCACTCTTGCAGCACCGGTTCCGCCGTCGTAGCCGCTGATGTCAATGATATCGGCTCCCGATTTGGCAATCCCCGAGGCAATCGACCCAACGGATGGAATCGCCGGGATTTTTACCGAAATTCTGGCGTGCGGATTGATAGTTTTTAATTCTGCCACTAATTGGGCCAGGTCTTCAATGGAATACACATCGTGATTGTTGCTGGGCGAAATCAAATCAATCCCCGCCGGTGTGCAGCGCGCCCGTCCGATATCCGGTGTCACCTTGCATGCCGGAAGCATGCCGCCTTCGCCGGGTTTGGCGCCCTGGCCGACTTTGATCTCAATGTACTCCACCGAATTCAGCATGCGTGCATTCACCCCAAAACGGCCGCTGGCAACCTGTTGACCCCGGTAATGACGGTAGTGGCCCATGATTTCCGGCAGTTCCCCCCCTTCGCCGTTAAGCGCCAAAATGTTTAAACGGTACGCCGATTCGGCAATGGCGCGGCACATGCTTTCGCTGAGCGAGCCGTAGCTCATGGCCGCAAAATAGAGGGGCCCGTCATAATTGTGGATGTCGATATCCACCTGGTCAATGCTGATGGGGCGCGGCGTCGCCCGGGTTCGAAGAAGATGGCGCAGAGAAACAGGGTGCTTAATTTCCATATCGTGTAAATGGTTTTCGTACTGTGCGTAATGGTTGTCACCCGTTGCAACCTGTCGGATGACCTTTGTCAGGTGTGAGTAAAAATGGGGTTCCGGACGGACGCGTTTTCCCGGCCGGTTCAGAATATCCCGCCGGGTCTGCAAATTCTCATGAAGCACATCCAGGCCAAAACCCGATTTCTGCGACCCGCAAAAATTGCTCACCTGCAGAATTTCCGCCAGATCCTTTTTCAAACCGATGGAGGCGAACAACTTTTCGTAGCCGTTTATATCGTGTATTCCCAGCGTGGAAAGCACCTCTTCAATGCCGCTTTTTAGGGATTGTAAATATTTCCCCAGAGCTTGTGCAGACGGTTTCGAAAATTTGTCCAGCACATGCTGAATGGCCAGATACGGCGAAACGGCATCGGCTCCCAGTCCAAGGGCAATCATGACATCGTGAACATTGCGCAGTTGGGCGGACAGCAGGATGAGACTCACCCGGCGCCGAAGGTTTCCGGATTGATCGACATGAGATTTGAGGCTCTTATGAATAACGGCCACGGCCAAAAAGGGATCCAGAAGGGTTTTCTCCGGATTCGATAAAAATTCCCGATCATCTAAAATAATGAGTGACGATTGAAATCGCGACACGTGATTCCGCACCTGTTCCCGGAGGTGTTTAAATGGTTCGTCCGAAGAAAGCGGCTTGTTGGTAATTAATGGAATAGTCAGGACCGGAAAATTGTCCGACGCCGCGGCTTCGATCTGCCCCAGTGTAAACGTGCCCATTTTAAGGGCCGTTTCCCGCATTTCAGGGGAATCCTTTTCGTAAAAGCCGGATAAAATTACCGGCATTTCTGCGAGAAGCTGGACCGGAAAGGCTCCGTTACCCGTTAGCGCAGGCTTGCCTCCAAGGAAAACGGCTGTGGAAAAATGGTGACTTTCCCGAATCCGGTCGATGGCAGGATTGGTGACAACGGCCACTTTTTCTTTGAAGAATTCGGGAAGGTTCACAGGGGGAGACGAAAATCCTGCCAGAGGGCCGTCGTAACCGGTCGAGCCAATCCTCTCTTTTCCGTTTTCGGCCATAAAAAGGAGGGATTTTAAGTCCGCCTTGTTCCATCCCATTGCGGTAAACACATTTTCAGAAACGGCACGATTTTGCGGGTGAGCGGCCGTTTTTAAAACGATATCCTCCGGGAGACACACCCCTTTTTTCGCCGGGTTTTTCCCCGATCTTTTTGAAAAAGTCTGAAATGCGCGGTGCTGAATTTTATCGTAAGGCAAAATTTCAACAAATCCGCTGTGAATGAAAGGCTCACTATTCGGATCGAATGTTTGCCGATGGAGGAAAAACCCCATTTTCTCTCCGGGTGCCAGCGGTTTGGGATCCCGTTGAATAGTGTCCAGATCCACAACGCCCTTTTCAGAGCTGGCGAAATATTCCTTTTCTGTTTCACCGAACCACAGGGGTCTTAATCCCAGCGCATCCACACTGAAGACAATTTCGTCGCTCTGGCGGGCAATCACCGCCGCAGGACCCTGAGCCAGCATGCCCCAGGCCCGGCGAAAATAAAAATACATCTCCCGAAATCGCGGCGGTAATTTCTCCACTTCACTCCGGACAGGCGGGAAGAGAATTTCCATCGCTTCCATCAACGAAAGTTTATATTCAAACATAAAGCTTTCCAGGATGCGGTCCAGATTCTGGGAGTCGCTTCCGCCTGCCACAAGCTGAAAGCCAATCTGCCGGGCTTCACTTTCGAGGCGCCGAATCGTGTTAATCTCTCCGTTGTGGCCGAGTGTGGAAAACATCTGCGCTCGCTGGGGTTCGGAATCGGTGTTTGTGGAATAGCGTCCGTGTGCCAGCGAAATGGCCGATCTGAAATCCGGATGACGCAATTCAGGGAAATAGCGCATTAAAGCGGATGTGTCGCCTCTGACCTTGTAAATAACGCTGTTTTTGCTGAATGAGGCCGCGTGAACATCCGGAAATTTTTTTTCGATATCCAGAACAGTATAAAATGTTTTTGTGTCGGCGGAGGTGCGAAATTTCGAGGGTAAACAGGCGATCTGGTAAAAAATGGGCTCATTTTCACGGGCTTTCGGCCCCAGATATTCCGGGCGCGTTTCGGCTTTTTGATGGTACACAATATCGAAACCGTGATTCTGAATAATATCCAGAATTCGGAGAATCTTTCCCGAAAAGCTTGTGGAATTTTTATCGGCAATCATCAAATGGGCCACGGCGAAATAGGGATCGTTTGCGACGGATGCATTGATTCTTTTTCCGGCCAGAATTTTTTGCCACACCTTTCGAGGGATATCCGTTTGAATTCCCGCGCCGTCACTTTCGTAATTAATTTCGCCGGTGCGATGTTCCATGGCGTCAAGAGCCATCAGCGTACGCCGCACATTTCCGTGTGTGGGAATGCCGTCTTTCTTGACGAATGCCACAATGGCACAGCTATCGAATTCCTGATATTTCTGAGAATTTCCGTGATTCATCTTCCGTCACCCTTAAATGCGTTTATAGGACCGTTGCCCGATGGATTATTTTGTCCATCTGATGAATTTGGAATATCTCTTCCCGGAGATCGTGAAAAACTGAAGCAATTTGAAAGAATGAAGCGTGGTTTGAGTGGTTTTTTTCGGATATCCAGGAAAATGATTTTATCTTAAAAGCGCCTGTATATCCATTTAAGAGGCATGTAGGAAATGGGCCTGGTTTTCCTGCAGACTGCCGAAATCTCCCAGATCCAGATTGGCGTTTTTTTATGTCCGTTTCCAAAATTCATACGCGATCAACTTGTTCTATATTAAAATTCCGTGATTTAATATAATGATTTAATAAATATATTTCAATAGAAAAAAGAAGAGTAAAAGAATTACGAATTAGGAATTAGGAATTACGAATTACGAATGAAAAGAATCATGGAAAAGTTGGGGTACTCACTAAGGGCTTGAGATGAAAAGAAAATTAGGAATTACGAATTAGGAATTAAGAATTAGGAATGAAGAGAAATCATGGAAAAGTTGGGGTGCTCATTAAGGGCTTGAGATGAAAAGAAAATTAGGAATTAGGAATGAAAAGAAAAAGAATTAGGAATTACGAATTACAAATGAAAAGAATTATGGAAAAGTTGGGGTGCTCATTAAGGGCTTGAGATGAAAAGAAAATTAGGAATTAGGAATGAAGAGAAAAAGAATTAGGAATTAGGAATTACGAATTACAGATGAAAAGAATTATGGAAAAGTTGGGGTAATCATTAAGGACTTGAAATAAATCACCAAATCACTAAATCTTTAAATCACCAGATCACCAGATTACCAGATCACCAAATCCCCAAATCCCCAAATCCCCAAATCAAAAAATCTCTCCCCCAGACGGAAAATCTGAGGGAGAGGGTTTTGGTTTATTATTTCATAAAAATCATTTTGTTAACGAGTATTCTTGAGCCGCTTTGCAGGCGGTATAAATAGATTCCGGGCCCAACGACTCTTCCGCGATTATCCCGGCCATCCCAGACAATTGAGTGATAACCGGCGCTGAATTTTCCACTGGCGAGCAATCGGACTTTTGCGCCTAAAAGATTGTATATGGCAATGGTTGTCTGCTCGCTTGAAGGCAGCCCAAATGTTATTTTTGTGGATGGGTTGAATGGATTAGGAAAGTTTTGTTCCAGCACGAATTGAGTCGGAATCGCAGCCTTGGGTGCGTCTTTCACGTTTGTGATCGTTAATGTGATTTGTTCCGAGAACGCACTTTCATTTCCTGAGAAGTCGAAGGCCGCAAGGCGATAATAATAGCTGTTTCCCACAGCCACGTTGCTGTCCGTAAACTTATTCTCGGTTGTTGTGGCATAAGGTTCGGTATTGGCCGGATTAAACCCGGAAGTGGTGCTCCGGTAAATTGCGAAATAATTGAAATCTTTATCCACGGGTTTATTCCAATTTAACACGGCACCCGTCTCGGTTTCTGTGGCAATAATATCGCCGGGCACCATCGGTGAAAGGTTGTCCACCGAATAGCCGCTGTCCGGAGCAGAAGTCGTGTAAACGGCGGGTATTTTTGTTAAACCGGATATTCGAAATACAGACCAGTACATGCCTTTCGCTTTTGTGGAATCAAATAAAGTGGGCACAATATCACTGTATTCTTTTTGTGCCGATGCAGGCACGCTGCCCGCAAAATCCCAGAGCTGCCCGTCAATCATGACGCGCGCCCCGGCCTGGGCAGTGATCAAATTCAACGGAACGGATTCGAGGGATTCATAAACAGGAATATCCTTCCGGTCTGTTCCGTTTGTCCTGTCATCCACGCGCCGCCAGAGGGCATACAACTGAATCGGATTTACGCCGACACCGTCACCGCCGAACTTAGTCCAGATCACGCGCACTTTTTTGCCCTGGTCGTTCGGCACATCGGTAATGGATGTGATCGTTCCTGCGCCAATGCTGCCCGTGGTCAGGGCTTCGTAAGAAACTTTCAATAAATTCACGGCATATTGAAAGTTGTGAACGCCATAACTGCCGTCGTTTTTCACAAATTCATAATTGTAGGCGGCTTTTAATTGCACAGGGGTGTAAGCAGAAGATTCAGTGACTTTCGGATCACCCAATGGGGGCAAAAGCTTTCCCACGTTATCCAGCAAACCTGCTACTTCATCCTGGGCACTTTCGATAACGCCGTCGCCGTCATAGTCTTTTTTCGCCATGATGTCGTCAAAAGAGGTGATGTTGCCGTGGCATGTCTGGCAGGGTGTAACATTATCCACCTGCTGTGTGGAATCCTGAGGATTTGTCCAGTCCATGGCAAATGTGTGTGCCCCAACGTAGTCGTGTCCGGGCTCACCGGCGGCGGGAGTCGCCCCCATGTGGCAGGTGACACAGGCATCTTTGACTACATTTTTATGGTTGGAACTGGGAATATTCATTCCGAAGGTCACGGCGTTTGTACCGGCCAGCATATCGGCCTGCGGGCTGTGGTGCGGCCCGTAATGGGAATGATAGGCATTGGAATAGGAATCCGCATCCTGTCTGGCGTGATGGCAATTCATACAAAGTTTGCCGGCGCCGCCGAATGAAACAACGTCGCCATTCATCAACGTGACATCCGCTTCCGTTCGCAATTGATGCTCCACGCCTGCACTGTGCGGATCATGGCAGACCGCACAAGTCGTTTGCGGAAAGCCGGTTGTTTTTTCCAGTGAACTGTTGGGGTCAATTTTATGAATAAATCCGTATCCCGAATGGCATTGTGCGCAGCTTTCCCGGTTTGCGGCAAATGAAACCCCAACGGCGTGAGCCGACCGGCTCCATTGAAGTGATCTTCGATGATAGGGCTCTTCACCGTGGCATTTGGCGCATACGCCTTCCTCTATCGAAACGGCAATATTACTTGTATTTCCCTTGTGAAGACTTCCGGGGCCGTGGCAATTCTCACACTGGATATTTGCCTTTTGTGCGAGAGCCGGATAGTTGGTAACGAGTGAATCCCAATTGCCCGCCTGCAACACCGCCGGAAAAGTCCAGCCGAGGTCTTTTGCCACGTCGTCGAACCCGCCGTTTACCGCAGTTGAATCCGTATCGTAGCCCACGGTGTGGCATACAATGCAATAGCTGGCATAATGACTGCTCTTTAAACCGTCAATCGCCTCCTGAAACATCGTCGCATGGCCCGTTCCTTGCCATTCCGTAGTTTTTTCTGCATGGCATAACGAGCATTGTCCCTTCGACGGGTCCGAGGGCAATCCGGCAATGCCGCCGACACCCACATATTTGGCACTTGTAATTGTGACTGTGGTATCGGCCGTTCCCGATGCCGTTGTAATTTCCAGTTTGACGACGAATGACCCGGTCGTATCCGGACGAAAGGTAGTCCATTGTGTATCGGTGCTGTCAAGCACGGCGTTTGATCCTCCCGGCACACTTTGCAGCGACCAATTATAAGCAGTGACCGGATCGGAAGACAAGTTATGACCCGAAAGGTAAACCAATTCTCCCTTTCCGACATTACTCAATCCACCGGAAGGCGAAGTGGTCCAATTGCGTTCTGCCAATTGAATCGGGCTGAGTGATTCAATAATAATTTGCGCCTTTGGACTTTGTGCGTGACTTGCAGGAATTGAAATTCCAAACAATAAAAGCGCACAAGCAAAACACAGTGACACTTTTTGCATTTTTCTACTCCTTCTTTTGGTTTTTTTTGGATATTAATCGTCAGTTTCGGCAAAAATAATTAGCATTTTTTCCCGGACACGATCATAGGCGATCACCTCCTTAGACTGTTTTTGTGGAAATTTGGACTGCGCGATGAAGCTGATTCTCGATTATGTGTTTGGAAAAATCAATGATTGAATAAAAAAAATCGGTAATAGAGAATCATTCTCCAATAATGGTTAAGAGAATTATTTTGTGCTTTGGCATTTCTTGCAAATACCTTCCAATTGAATGCTAAACCCGCTAATTTGATACTCTTTTATGAGAGATTCCGGTATGTTGAGAATATCCAGTTGATCTGAATAAATATCGTCAATTGCCTGGCAAAGTTTACAGATGAGGTGGTGATGATGCTCGATATTGGTTTCATAATAAGCGCTTGTGCATTCCAGGCAGGTCACTTTTGCCACAAGCCTGACCGAGTAAAAAACATCCAGAGCCTTGTACACGGTGGCGAGAGAAATATTGGGTTGATATTCTTTTACCCTGTTGTAAAGCTGCTCCGGTGAAAGGTGGCCATTGGATGTCTGAAGTTCATTGTAAATTAACAGACGCTGAGGCGTTACTTTTAAACCGTGCGCCCGGCATTTCTCAATGCATTCCACGATTTGTTTTTTTGTGTGCATACGAAAAAATCTATTTTAATGGAGAATAATTATTGATTACAAATTAAGATACTAATAATCTTCTTAGATGTCAAGACAAAAAATGCAGAAACAGCAGAAATTATGGATTCATCCGATTAATGTGTACTTTTTTGGGAGCTGCAAATGGGAGCTTATATTGTCAGACAGGACCCCATCATGTGGTAAAAGTTTTTCTCTAATAAAATTTATAATATTATCAGCGATACACAAAAATCATTGCATACAAAATCAATCCGATTAAAATTATTCCTATTCCGAGAGCGCTAAATCCTAAAATTTTAATCCAATGTTCCCTTTCTTTTGATATAGGTCCAACAATCCTTAACTCGGGATTTTCACTCTCCATAAGCTCCTTATATTCAAGGGGTTTGTCATGTTTAAGTTCATCGAGAGAAACTCTTCCTGAAAAAATCACAGGGTCTATTGGAAATTTATCCGGACGAAAGTGAGTATTAAAAAAATGAATGGTGAAGATAAATCCAACAGCCAACAGCGCTTCATCGCTGTGAATAATAGTGACCACATTAATGACCCAGCCCGGCAGCACATAAGTAAAAAGCACAGGGAACCACAATATCAATCCTGAAGCACCAATAATAAAAACACCCCAAAATACGGCAAAGTAGTCAAATTTTTCCCAATATGTAAATCGTCCGAATTCAGGTTTTTCCCCTTTCCCAATGTACCATTTGAAATGCTGCCAGAACTGCTTTATATCATTTAAATTGAACATGATTGAATTTTCGCTGAAAATAAACCTCAACCAGGATTTGCTTGCTTTTTGTTTAAACCGCCATAATTGTCGTAAATGAAAAGCAAACACACCCAGCAGAATGACAGCAGCTATCCGGTGCAGCACTCCGGTTACACTAAATCCACCCAGAAAATGAGAAATAAATACTGCCCATTTTGTATAAGAAAACTTCAAGGTCATGCCCGTGATAGCCAGTGTAAAAAAGCATAACAGCATTATTAAATGCAAAATACGATAAGATTTTGGAAAACGCAGATAATATTTTTCATGTGTGGAATGTTTATATATTCGCCATTGTTCACGTGTACGCCACAAACGCCACAGCCATAAAATTGTATGAATAATAAAAAATGTTAATGTACCCACTAAAAGAAAAGTCATAAACCAAAAAGTATAGAAAAGGTAGGGATATTTTTCTCTATTGTGATGAGTGGCGTGCGTTAAATAACCGGCAAACTCCCGGTGTGCTCCTATATGACATTTGCCGCAAGTTTCCACGACATTTGCATAACTCAAAGTTGAACGAGGATCATCGGGCGGAAGTATTTTGTGAGTACTGTGACAATCCCAGCATTTTGCGGCTCGTTCTTCGCCCAATCGCGAAACTTGTCCGTGCACTGTTTTAAAGTAAGTTTTTGCTTCTTCTATGTGACACTTCCCGCATTTATACATCATCCTGGTACGAAAGCCTTTTATGGTAATCCTGCTGATAGTATGGGAACTATGACAGGTTTCACAATCAGGCAGTTTCTTTTTTGTAACAACGTTGTCCGGCCAATGAATACTGCTTTTAAATTTATCCTCGATGCCCTTATGACATTTACCGCAAGTATCCGCCAAATGTTTTGGATTGACCGAAGACTCCGGATTTTTAGGAGAAAGTTGATGATGTGCTGTATGACAATCGGTACACTTAGCAGCTATTACCAGACCGCTTTCCAATAAACCTTTTCCGTGAACACTATTAATATAACTTTTTACAATATGATTGTTATCGCCAATCATTTTGGCCGCAGGTTTGCCTGCAGCATGACATTGACCGCACAATTTGGGAATATTCGTAGCAAACGTGGGCGATGCCGGCGAAGTGTGACTTTGAGTTTTATGTGGATTATGGCAAGTCAAACATCCCGGTGCATCCGGGTTTCCTTTAGCAGCCAATTCACCATGGATGCTTGTCTTATATTGCGCCACCACATCAGCATGACAAATGCTGCAGTCAACTTTTTTTGTGATGGCCGCGCAGGGACGTTTTAAAATGCTTTTTACCTGACTATGACATTGCGCACAAGTTATTTTAGAGTGAGTTGACGAATCATATGCTTTTTTGTCAACATAAAGTGAAACTATTCTGCCTTTTTTCTTCATAATCAGTTTTTTGTTCGAATGGCAGCGAAAACACTCTTTGTTACTAACTCCTTTCAAATTAAGAGGTGTACGCCTTATTTTGTGCGGCGGGTGACAATCGGTACAAGCAGGAATTTCATGCGGAGATTTTTCCCACAACTTTCCTTCTATAACTTTAACATGTACCTTTTCGATTCGAGAATGGCATTTTGTACATGTTTTCGCTACATTTTTTGGATTGATACTCGATTCGGGATTATTATAATCTAAAATTAAATGAGCGTTATGACATGAGGTACACACGGCGGTCACAGTGAGTCCCATTTTAAAAAGCCCTTGACCGTGAATACTTAACGAATAATTCTTTAGAATCTGTTTTTGAGGAATATTGTACTTCAACGATACTTTACTGCCTTCATGATGACATCTGCCGCACAAAAGCGGAATGTTCATTGTAGATGTGGGCGAATTTGAATTTGCAGGGGATTGAATTGTATGATATCCATGGCATGTTATACAGGTTGGTGCCAAAGGATTTCCTTGTAGTGCAGCCCTGGCGTGAACACTTTTTGACTGCTTGCTGACTTCCTGCGGATGGCATTTGGCACAAACTTTAATCTCTCTTGCCTCTACATTGGGCTTTCTTACATTATGCCCAACATGACAGTCCGTACAACCTGCCCGCGGTTTTTCACCCTTAACCACAATGCCGTGAATACTTTTTTCGACGTTGGTTTTTTGTTTTTTATGACATTGGCCGCATAATTTGTACGAATTTTCCACATTAGTAGGCGCAGATAAATTGCTTGGAGGTAAAACATCATGATATCCGTGGCAAAAAATACACCCCTTAGACGGAGACTGTGATGTTATTGCCCAACGACCATGGGGGCCCTTTTTCAGCTCACTTGCAACGTCATCGTGACAGCTTCCGCAATTTACAGGCTTTGGGTTTTTAATATGAGGAAAACTAGTTCCTTCCAAATCGGTATGACAATCCGTACAATTTAAATCGCTGTGGACAGATTCTTTTAATTTTTTAGCATTAACATAAACTGATATCTTTTTGTGGTTTTTTGTAAACGATAATTCTTTATCGCTGTGGCATTCCAAACATTGTGACGATTGTGAAAATAATACTTGCGGGTCAACTAGCAAAAAAAACAGAAAGATAAATAAATATAAATTATCTCTCGAAAATTTCATATTATTACTCATATCAAGTTGTGCGAACAAATTATTTAATGCAGATAAAAAATATTTTAATGTAGAATAATTATTGATTACAAATTAAGATAATAATATTATTCTTAAGATGTTAAGCTAAAAAATGCAGAAACAAAAAAATCATGGATTCAATCCCGTATGGCAATCGCTGCAAAGCACCTCTTTCCAGGCCTGGCCAATATCAACCGGATGTTTGAATTCAAGAGACTGGGTGACATCTGAGTTTTCCATTTTTCCCGGGGTTCCCTGGGCATTAATTAAATGGCAGAGATTACACGCTCTGGGAATAATATTGGTGCCCCCGTCGGTGTGCTTGTCGTCATGGCACCGGAAACAGCCTTTAAAGTCAAGATGCCCCAAATTGTTGACGTGCGTATCCCATCGGACTTTCATATCCGGAAAAATATTGATTGAACTTTTATATTGAATCTGTTTTATGGCGCGTTCAATTTCTTGCTTTTTCTTACTGAACACCAGGGGATAATTCTGAGAATAATAATTCGTTATTCCGCTCCGGATCGTCTGCATCATGCTGTCGGATGAAGGAAAATCTGCGGCAAACATTCCCAGCGAAAGGGATTTAATGTTCGGCAAATCTGTTGAAACGTCACCCGCCATCATGGAGGTATTGATAAAATGAGAAGGAGATACAAAATCATGGGAGGGCCGTGTATGACAATCGATGCAGTCCATGGTTCGAACATTCAGCGTATCAAGTTGTGCTTTTGTTAAAGGGTTCTCCGTGTCTTGGTAAACGGTGGAATCACCTGTTTCCAAATCAATATAGCGCACCCATGGAATATTATTCCGCTCGTGATCGGTGGCAATGTATTGAATTCTCACGTTTGGATTAATATGCCAGTGAATACCCTCTTTTAAACCATGTGCGGGATGCCTGGCCCCAATTTTCATAATAAGCCGGATATTCCAGCGCGTATTATCTTTGTCCGGAAGGTAATGCGTTTCGAATCGAAGGGTCCGCGCATAAAATTTTTGAGGCCAGTGGCATTGCTCGCAGACGGCGCGCGCCGGCCGTAAATTCTTAATAGGCGTCGTAATAGGCCTGGGGTATGTATTTGTAAGTGTCGCATAGACCTGATAAAGACCGGAGATTTTTGACCGGGCATACCAGCTTGCGCCGGGACCCACGTGACAGGATACGCAGGGTACCTTGGCGTGCGGTGAATATTGATAAGCTGTATATTCGGGCTGCATAATTTTGTGACAGAGTGTCCCGCAGAATTTTACGGATTCCGTGAAATGATAGGCTTCATAATTTCCAATGGCAGACATAAAAAGGAAAACGGCTGTCCCAATTGAAAAAATAAAAAAGGCGTTTCGATTTCGGGGGTCGTTAAGATTGACGACAGGCCAGCCTGGCTTTATTTTTCCCTTTCCGCGTAAATGCCTGGCATGAATAATCATTCCAATAGGGATAAGTACCAGACCCGATACCAGAAAAGCAGGCAGCAGAATGTAAGTGACCAAGCCAAGATAAACACCGCCATGACCGAATACGACCGATATCACAAACAGGAAAAGAATCATAAAACAGCTGATTAGGGCAACTATTGCGCCGGTGAGAGAAACCCAGTTTTGAGCAGATCTTGGCAGTTTCAATTTCATTTTTTGGCCTTTTGCCGTTTAGATTGTAATGATTATCAATTGAGTCTTAAGATAAAACAATTCTAATTATTTGTCAAGAGAAAAAACAGAATTAATGTAAAACCTTTTTGGATCCATCTGATGTTGAACCATCAGGATCAGAATAACAGGCGCCCTGATGGACGCTGACACAGCAGGACGCTTCAGAGACCTTTCCATTTTTAGCTCTGTGGTGAACCGCGGGGCAGCCAAAGGCCGTGGCCGGCACAACCGTTTGGAAATGCAGGTTCAACCGCGGTGACCTGCGGTCTTGATAAGAGCTTTTATCTGTGCGAGTTTTTTAAAGGTTTGTAAGTTATCTTTAAGTCAAGAAAAAAGCGAATGATAAATTGAATATCGAACATCGATTAACGAATACTGATTTTAGAAGTTCATTCGGGGTTAAAGCATATTGAAACGGCACAAAAGAATCTTCAATCATAAAAAAATCAAAAATCAGCCTGTCCTGCCGTCGGCCATTGGTGTCAACCTAAGTAAGGGCGATGCATTCGGTGGCAAAATTGTTGCAAATGGACAAATCATTTCCTGCGAATGCATCGCCCCAACAGATAGAATAATAGCCCTGAAATACGATCCTGCAAAACCATTACCGCAGATCCATTCGATTAACGGAATTATTTTTATTGATACAACCCCTATAACAATCCATTTCATATTTCCGGGGTTTTAACCCCGAATGATTGAATGAATATAGAGCGGCGTGTAAATAGTGTCTGAACGAAAACACGTGAAACATGGAGGGCAAGCATCTTGCTTGCATTAATTTGCTATTAGAAACAAGAAATTAGCTAAATCAGATTTCACAAGCCGGAGGCTTGTGTCACGTTTTCGTTCAGACACTAAATACCCAAAAATATTTAACCAAATTGAACAGGCTCGCACTCCAAAGAAAACGCTTTAAAATCAGCAGGACAAAATTATCTCTGAAACAAAGGATTGCGGCGAGCCAGCTTGCGGAACTTTTCCCCGCCGAATAAAACGGCTTTTTGGATTGATTTTTTAGCCTCATGCTTTTTCCCCTGCAGGGTTAGAGCCATGGCCAGATTGTACCAGGCGAGGGCATTCCGGGGATCGATTGTTAGAATCTGCTGAAAGATATTTTCTGCAGCAGAAAACTGTTTGGTTCGAAGCAGGACTACGCCCAAATTTCCTTTCAGAGCCGGATTGTCCGGATCGCTTTCAAGCGCCTGTAAAAAAAGTTGTTGGGCTGCGGCGTAGCTTTTCTGTCGAAGCAGAATTCTCCCGAGGGCCGTGAGCACCGATGGTTCGGACGGCCGGATTTGAAGCGCTCGCCGAAAAGCCTTTTGGGCCGACTCCGGCTGATGGTTCGCCTGGTACATCCGTCCCAATTCCGCCCAGGCCTCGAAATCGGCGGGATCTGTTTCCAGGATTTGTATCAGGCAATTCCGGGCTTTCTCTCGAAACCTTAATTGTTTGTAAAGCAAATACAATTGCAGTTGGATATCTATTGCGTAAGGCCGGAATCGAATTCCGTTGAGAAAAGCCGTTTCCGCCTTCCGGAATTGATTCAATCGCTTAAACGTCAGGCCCAATTTTTCCCAAAGGCGGCCGTTTTCGGGATCGAGTGCCAAGGCCTTCCGGTAATCCCGCACGGCCTTCGAATTATTCAAAGAAGCCACGTGACTATCGCCCATTATTTTCCAAAACTGAGGGAATCCGGCGGCTTTTGGTTCAATCGATTTTAGGGCTTGAAGGGCCTCTTTGGGTTTTCCCAGATTCAGATCGCATTCGGCAAGATTTAAATACGGTTTAATGGATTTGGGATTACGCTGAATCACGTCCCGGTACAAACGGGAGGCTTCTTCGTAATTCTGGTCATAAAATCGGGCGTCGGCCTGAAAGAGGGTTAACTGATTGGCT
The DNA here is from genome assembly GCA_002898015.1 of bacterium BMS3Bbin03. GTDB lineage: Bacteria > Zhuqueibacterota > JdFR-76 > JdFR-76 > BMS3Abin05 > BMS3Abin05. Next base: position 16,356 of record BDTM01000024.1, read on the forward strand.
GAAGGCTCCGATGTTACCGAGTTTTTTAAGACGATTGCGGACGAATCTCTTTCGACCATTGTCAGGGCATTTCGCAGGGAATCGCCCAGATCCCTGTTTTTGAAGTCGAGATAGCCCTGTTCCACCGAATAACAAACGGTCACCAGATCACTGGCGACTTTCTTTTTCCTGAGCACCTTCACAAACCTCCGGATGGATTTTTGGGGAGTGGGAAGCCGGTTTAATAAAAGAGCGCTGTCAAATTGAAAATAATCCAGATCGATGTCCAGGAGAACGGGTTCGTTGAAGATCGGAAGCCGGTTCAACGGGAGAATAGTCACCGGAATTCCAAAAAGACGCCCCGTAATGACGGAATCCCGGATGTGAAAACTTTCGATTTCCCGGGGATTCACATTTGTGAAATGGAGCCGCATTCCGGTTTTCAAATCCCTCAGCCACCGGGCCGAATGAACGGCGCTGTCCGGCACCACCCAATAAAGGGAAGCCGCCATTCCCGAGCGCAAAGCCGGATAAAGCCAATTTCCCACGTGAAGAACCCGTTTGCCCGGTTCGTAAAATTGTCCCGGCTGAATGGAACAGTTTTGAAAGTCGGAAGAAGATTTGGCCGAATTGACGGCACGATAGTCCTTTTCAGGCATCCAATTGAGGTCGATATGGGTGTCAATGTGTACCACTACTCGATTCCGAACATTGGCTTTTTCCCAGACCCGGTAGGATTCGGTGTGATTTTCCATTGTAACAACACGCGGCAGGGGATCGAGCCCTGCGCGCAGAGATTTTCCGGATTGCCGGCAGCCCGAGATCAAAAGAAACGGAAGTGATAAAAAAGCGAGAAATCGAAAAATAGACTGCATAGTTGATTCCTGATCCGTCAGCGGACGGATTTAATTGAACGCCCCCAAGGTGAACCTTGGGGCTAAATAAAAGCAAGGATTCTAAAGAATCCTGTCCTGATTGATTTGACACCAACTATCAGCATCCTTCAGGATGCTTTCTTTGCATTAGCCCGGAGGTTTACCTTCGGGCAAAAGCGGACGTTTCCAACCCACCCCCTCCGTCCCCCAAGGTGAACCTTGGGGCTAAATAAAAGCAAGGATTCTAAAGAATCCTGTCCTGATTGATTTGACACCAACTATCAGCATCCTTCAGGATGCTTTCTTTGCATTAGCCCGGAGGTTTACCTTC
>BDTM01000025.1 GCA_002898015.1 bacterium BMS3Bbin03
TTATCCATAGTCAGACACCCTTCTGTTTCTGAAAAATCATATTATCCTGTTCAGTATCTAACGGGGCAAGAATGACCCAATAACAAAATTGATTGTTTCTTCTTTGGACGAAGAATAGAGGAAAAAGCAAACGTCAATTCCTGAGCTTCCTTCCTCAATGTTCTGCCCGCTGTCCTTTCCTCCAAATCCTATTTCAGGTTTTCATTTGAATTTTGAGCTTCATTTGACATCCGGATTTTTGGATTTTAATTTAATTTCACTTTTATTCAGGAATAATCCAATGGCAGCGCAAATCCACGCATTTCCGGCAATAAATAGTTCATTTCATTTTTGTCCGGAATGATCGCTGCCAATCGTTTAAAAAGTAGGCATTTTCGCGATAAACCAAAAAAGAGATTGAACCTTGATCGTCATCTGCCCCCACTGCCGCACAGGTTTTCAAAAGGGCAAAATCCACATACTTTTGCCGGATGTTTAGTATGGCCAGAGGGAAGCGAGAGGATTTCACAAGTCCGGCCCCAACATGCTCGTACTGCCCGAAAGCCATGCGTATGGCGCATCAGATGGCAATTGAAAGTGACAAAATGCGCGGCGATATGATCGAGGCAACTGAATTTCCGCACCTGTCCAATCATTATAATGTTGGCGCAGTGCCCAAGATTGTTATCAATAATGTTGTTGATCTTGAGGGCGCACTGCCGGATACCGTTTAATTAGAGAAAATTTTGGAAGCGGAGGGACGAGAAAGGTCCTTTAAATCACAAGTAATATTTGCAAATATCCAAACGATTTCATAAATTTTTGGGTTTATGTGCTCGCTTGCTCAGGAGATTCATATTTTATAAATTTAATACTGCCCTGTTTTGCATTAGTAACAGGTCTCCTGTAGTTACAAAAAATCTGTAATAAGGAAGGAGTTCATCATGGCAGAGTTTATTTACATGCCACTTGTTCAGCATGGTAAGGATGAAACAAAGTATCGCTTGCTCACAAAAGATTACGTCACTGTTAAAAAGCTCGATGGGCGGGAATTCCTTGAAGTATCTCCGGAAGCACTCAAAGTACTGACTTTTGAAGCTTTTCGGGATATTTCCTTTTGTCTTCGCTCATCTCATCTTGAACAGGTCGCTGCAATTCTCGATGACCCGGATGCGACGGAAAATGAGCGCTTTGTGGCCACAGCGCTGCTGAAAAACGCCGTGATTTCTTCCGCGCAAGTGTTACCGTTTTGCCAGGACACCGGTACCGCCATCATTACCGGATTTAAAGGGCAGCAAGTATGGACGGGCGTGGACGACAAAAAATGGATCACCGAAGGTGTTTTTGATGTGTATCAAAAGTTTAATTTGCGCTACTCACAAATCGCACCGCTGACCATGCTAAAAGAGACAAATACAAAAAACAATCTGCCGGCGCAAATCAATCTCTATGCCGAAGAGGGCGACGAGTATAATTTTCTCTTCATTGCCAAAGGCGGCGGCTCGGCTAACAAATCTTTTCTTTACCAGCAATCAAAATCGCTGTTGACCGAGGAAAATCTGCTCAAGTTTATTGACGAAAAAGTGAAGAGTCTGGGAACCGCGGCGTGTCCTCCGTACCACATTGCGATTGTTGTTGGCGGCACATCTGCGGAAGAGACGCTGAAAGCGGTGAAATTGGCCTCGGCGAAATACTATGATGACCTGCCCACGGAAGGTAACGAATTCGGTTCCGCTTTCCGCGATCTTGAATGGGAGAAAAAAATTCTCAAGTTGGCGCAGGATAGTGGTATTGGCGCTCAATTCGGGGGGAAATATCTGGCGCTGGATGTTCGGGTTATTCGTATGCCGCGCCATGCAGCAAGCTGTCCCGTCGGTATTGGTGTAAGCTGCAGCGCAGATCGCAATATGAAGGCGAAAATTACCCGCGACGGCATCTTCCTGGAAGAGATGGCGCATGAACCCGAGAAATACTTTGAACGCGCTGCAAAACAGGCCGCGCCATCTATGGTGCAAATTGATCTTAACAAACCGATGAAAGAAGTGCTGGCAAATATTTCAAAATATCCTGCAGGAAGGCTGCTCAGTCTGACAGGGACACTAATCGTCGCCCGGGATGCAGCACACCAGCGGCTGCAGGAAATGCTCCGCGAAACCGGCGATTTACCCGATTATTTCAAGAACCATCCTGTTTATTATGCCGGCCCGGCCAAGAAACCGGAAAACATGCCTTCCGGGAGTTTTGGTCCGACCACAGCACAAAGGATGGATCCTTATGTTGACGAATTTATGAATGCCGGCGGCTCGATGATCATGATTGCCAAAGGCAACCGCGGCCCGCTGGTCACCGATTCCTGCAAAAAGTACGGCGGCTTTTATCTGGGTTCGCTTGGCGGTCCGGCCGCGCTTTTAGCAAAGGAGAATATCAAAAAGATTGAAATCGTCGATTTTGAAGAATTGGGAATGGAGGCGGTGAGAAAGATTACTGTGGAAAACTTTCCTGCCGTAATCATCGTCGACGACAAGGGGAACAATATTTACGCCTGATTTCAAACTAAAACAGCGTCAGAGATGTTTTTCGATCTTTGGCGCTGTTCCTTTTTAAGCAATATCTTGCTTCCCGGTTGCTCAGATTTCCACACATGTATTATTGCCCGGGAATACAATGCCTTAATGCGTTGCTGGGAAAACAAAAAGCCTGCACTCCAAATAATATAGATACTCGGAGTCCTTGTCGGGACATCCAGGGTCTTTGGTTTATCATTTTATTTTTTCAGCAACCACTTGCCCGGAATGAAACGCTGCGGTAATATTTGCCGGGTGCCCGGCATCGCCGATAGTATAAAATATTCCATCCCAGTCCTCAAGTTCATGGGATAAACTATCATTGGGCTTCATTCCTGCGGCAATGATAACCGTATCAAAAGTACCGATCTTTTTTTTCTGCCCTTTCTCTTCAATCAGTGTGCCGTCCTTTTCCATCGTTTTCACCGCCGTTTCGGACATCAGGGTGACATTTTCCTCTTTCGATAGTCTGGTTAAAAGCATCCTGCGGGTCATCGGTTCCATGTCCCCGGCAATTTCCGGCAGTGGATCCACACCGACAAGAGTTTTGCCGGTTTCAGCTAAAATAGCCACGGTCTCGAGTCCCACCATTCCCAATCCAATCACAAGAATTCGGTCTCCCCTGACTTTTTTAGTGCGCGCATAAAACTCTATTGAAGTCAAAACGTGCTGAGCCTCGATATTTTTGATCGGCGGTATGTTTTGCTGCGAACCCGTTGCCACAATGAGAACCTGTGGATTTTCTTTTTTGACAAAGCCGGCCGTGACTTTAGTGCCGGTGTGAACAGCGACATCCACAGTTTCAATCTGCTTTTTCATACTCGCGAGCGTGCGGGTCATTTGTTTTTTGAAAGGCGCCACCGGCGCAAAGTTGAACTGTCCGCCAATCTCCTTTTCCTTTTCATAAAGACTGACCTCATGACCTTCTTTGCCCAGATATATAGAAGCAGCAATTCCGGCAGGGCCTGCTCCCACAACCATAATTTTCTGAGGATGTTTTGTTTTTCTCGGTTGCGGAAATGTAACATCAGGATTGACAATGCACTGAATCTTTTCACCCCGTTTAACGGCGCGCAAACATCCTTCCAGGCATCCGCCGCAAAGTACAATTTCATCCTCCCTGCCCGTGGTTGCTTTTTTAGGAAATTCAGAGTCGGTGATAAGAGGACGTCCCAGAGCGATATAGTCTGCCAGATTCTCGCCCAAAACGTGGTTGATTTTCGGAAGATAACCCATTCTTCCAACGGCAATGAGAGGTAGTGTCACGCTCGATCTGATTTTTTCCAGCACGTCGAACTGTTTTTCTTCCGGCATGCCCATGTGGTTATAATACCAGGGCGGGTTATCACATGCATTGCCATAGCCGACGTGAAGTGCGGCAACATCGAAAGATTCGATAAGCTCCAGCAGCGGTCCGATGTTTTCGGGAGAAATTCCATCCTGCACGAATTCACTGCCGGATATGCGCACAATGACAGGGAAATCATCAGCGTTTTTCAGCACCGACGTCAGGACACTTTTGCCGAATCGTAAACGCTTTTCCAGCGAACCGCCCCACTGATCGTTACGTTTGTTTGTTCGTTCAGAAAAGAATTGAGAAACAAGGTATCCGTGGCCGAATTGCACCTCGATGAAATCCGCGCCCGCTTTGACCGCGCGGTGGGCTGCTTTGCCAAAATCATCAATGATCTCCGGAATTTTTTCCTCCGGGATTTCAGTGCTTTCGGCGCCGTTTGCGGGACACAGCATGGGAGACGGGGCGACCGGCGCATGGCCAATGACTTTTGGGTTTGCCGCCCGGCCTGCATGGTTAATGTGAACGCCCACAAGCGAACCGTTTTTATGGATGGTTTCTGCCAGTTTTTTGATTTCATTAATGTGACCGTCTTCGTGAATACAAAGTTGTTTCGGATGTTCTCTCCCGCCGGCGCTAACAGAAGTGGGTTCCAGAATGATTGCCGCCACACCGCCCTGAGAAATCCTTTCATAAAAGGTGATGCTGTCCTGTGTAACCACTCCGCCGGGCAGTGCCATGGCTGTTTTAACCGGTGCCATAAAAAAGCGATTTTTCAAATACAGTCCCGACAGTGCTGTTTTGTCTGAAATATGCATTTTTCATCCCTCTCTTATTTTTAAAAGTGCGGTTTTTATCTTGCCGCTGTCAAAAAAAAGTTTCACGCCTTTATCTCTTAGGCGGGCAATCCCGTTTTTCCCAATTCGTGCGGATAGTATTGCCTGGCAGTCATTGATTTCATCATAAACATCAAACGTTTTTTGCGGCTGCAAAGTCTTCGCATAGATATTTGTCCTTTTCTCTATAAGCTGAAAATAGTTCTCCCCCGAACAGGAGTAGATGTGAAAAAACGGCGCCTGACCGAGCATTTTCGGAAATATGGTTTCATTATCTGCTGTCGGCACGGCGCACAGGAACTCCGGCAGAGTACCGACAATATAAAAATGCTCGCTTGTTGTGCCTTTCGAAAGAATTTTTAAATCATGCTTTTCCGTCAGTGCCGTCACATCCGAAAGATGGAAATACTTTTCCGGAACGCCTGTGTGCGTTCCAAATTTCCAGTCCACAATGATAAATCGCCCATGCCAGGCAAGCGTCTTTTTTATTTTTTCAAAAAATCTGTCCGGATCATAAAAATGGTGAAAAGAGATCACAGTATAGATTAAGCCGAAGCGTCTGTTCAGGGAATCGATATCTTCCGCACGGGTTGCTATAAAAGCAATATTTCCCTCTTCCCGTTCGGAAATATAGGGATCGACCCCGACCGCCGAAGCGTTATGCTTTTGTGCTAACCGGCGCAATAATTCACCACTTCCGGAACCGACCTCGAGAATATGGTCACACTTACGGCAGGTTTCTTTTTCAAGTTTTAATAAAAGTTCGTGGGCATCCATAAGCTGTTTGATTGTGAAAGTTAAATTTATTGTACTCGTTCACCACCTCAGCAAGTCCTTCTTTTAATCTCAGAATATAGGTTCAAGATTTACGATTTTAGAAGTATTTCTGATTTTCTGATTTATGTTTCTAAACTGGATTCCTTCACAAGTCAAAAATCGTTAATCCTTGTTCGTAAGTCAATCTTTTAAATAGAAAATGGAGATCGAAGTGAAATAGTACAATCTATTTATCCCTTTGGCGCTGAATCCATATAATATCAACTTGTTTTTTCTATAATTAAACTCTTTCATTTGTAAGCTATGAGCAGCCGAATGGTATCCATGAAATAAAGCCTCTCCTCGAAATTATCAAAACCTTGTTCCCGCAATCTGCTCTTCCAGTCCATGGTAATGTACTCAAAAGCGAGCGGACACTCTACTTTTTTAAAGCCGATGCGGAACCAAAAAGGTTTCGAGTCCGGATCGAACTCATTAAAATCAAAAATAACGAGTTGGCCGCCATCCTTTAATGCGCGGCGGGCGTTTGCAAGGATCCGATTTCTTTTTTCGTCCGGGAAACCATGGAAAACAAAAGAGAGAAAAACCTTTTCAAATTCATTTTGATAGGGGAGAGGCTTATCAATTCTTTTTTTCTCCACATTAATATTCGGGTACGCAGCACATTTCTTGTTAAACTGGGAGATCATCTCATCACCAATGTCGAGTCCAAGAATCCGCCCGCGCCGCTCGAGGAATTCGGCCATCAGGCAGCTATTTTTTCCTGTACCGCAGCCCAGGTCGAGAATGGCATCATCGGGTTGAATGTTCATTGCCGCGATGGCGTTTTTGAGCATGCGACCATATTTTCTGAAACTGCCCAACTGCAGCAGGAAATCATAATGCTTTGCTTCAAAGCCCTTCACTTCAACTTTGGATTCGATCATTTCGTCCACCTCATCGAACAGGGTAAAAGGCTGCTGCTTGCCGTATCGAAAAATTGATAACCCTCATCTTTGCCTTCCAAAAATTTGGCAACAGCCTGATCAATTTCCTCTGTTGTTGTGATAATACAGTCGATATTTTTTTCAGCAATTTTCATCATGGATTTTTTCCCCATGCTGCGTCCCATAAAAATGCCGCAGTCGCTCAAAAGTTCGACAATATCATGGGCTTCTCCATGGTGATTTTGTTCCAGGTTTCGCGGGTTTTCACGCAGTTCTTCGGTTTTCATTTCGCCATTAAGCACCTCAAAAACGAGGTAAAACCTGCTTTCCCCGAAATGACCTTTGCGAATTGTTTTTTTGTCATCGCTTCCAACGGCGATTTTCATGTTTCGAGCTCCTTTTTCTTTGGATTAAAATTATATTACTATTTATTTTCGTTTTATTAGATGCAGCTCGCGCCGAATTGTTTCTAAGAAAATTATATTTCATTTATGTAATTTGCTACGACACATACGGCTTCTTTTCGCCTGGGTTCACATAATTTTATGGAAAGCCAAAGGCTAATCAAAAGCATAAAAAGACTGCTCAGAAATAAAATATGAAAACTGAAATAATCCGCAATTAAACCGCCGAAAAGCGGGTAAAAATAAACGGGAAACATGAATGTGCCCTGAATACTTAAAAAAAGCGGACGAAGTTGCTCTGTACTTAATTCCATGATATAATTGTTAAAGCCAATTCCGGCGCCATTGAGAAAGATTCCGGAAAAGATAAAGACAAAAAGATAAAGGATAAAAGATTTTGAAAAAACGGCAAACAAAACAGCCAGGAGGGCGCAAATAATAGACAGCCTGATGACCAGAACATTTCCACGCTGATCGGATAACTTTGCCCAGAGAAAATTTGATAGGACTCCGCCGCCCATTTGCGCCATGACAAAGTAGCCGACCCATGCTGTTGGGAAATGCAGCGTTTCTTTAGCATTAAGAACGAAAAACGGCAGAGCAAGCATCAGAGATTGGCTGAAAATAAGAATAAGAAGCAGATGAAAAAGCGGTGGAAAATCTTTCAGATAGTGAATGATGGTTGGCAGATTAATACTATTGTTTTCCGCAGCGGTTTTTTCAACTCTTGATTCAGGTTCCTTGAATAAGGATAATGCGACATATCCGAACGTGAGCACGGCAAAAGTAACAAGGAAAAGATAGCCATAGTTTTGTGGAAAGCTGAGCGACGGAAGGCTCAGAATAATGCGCACCAGCAGTCCTGCGCCAATTGCAGCAATTCCGCCCCAAAACTGGCGCATGCCGAAAAAACTGCCGCGCCGCTCTGCGAAAATGGCTTTGGCAATCATGTTGAAAAACGGTACATTGGCTACGCCGCCGGCAAAGGAAAAAATGAAAAGAAAAAATACAAATGACGCCAGGATGAGATGGGGAGAGTGATGTCCCCCAATAAATGTGACCATTGCCAAAAGACCCCAGGCCAGCCAGCGCACCCAGATTGCCACGAGCAATATGGGCTTACCCCTGGAGAGGTTCTGCACTTTATTGGCAACAAAGAACTGCGGCAGGGCAGAACCCGTTTTTATGATGCTGATTAAAAACCCGATGACAACTTTAGAACTGGTAAAGGAACGCAAAAAAAGCGGCAGGACAGAAAAGGGTTCACTGAACGCCATTCCGAATGAGAAGATGATGCCGTGAAGCACACCCATGGTAAAGTTCCAGCGGTAATTTGGTGGGTATTTGTGTGTGTTTTTTTGCATATCCTTCTCATATAATTTGGTAGAAAAAGCCTCTTTCCTGTTTCACCACTTTTATTTTTCCGTCGGCTTCCAGGACATCCAGGTATTTGTTGATTTCGTTGATGTGCAGCCCCAGAATTTCCTGCAAATCTTGCAAGGTGCAGGGACGACGGGCAATGGTTTCCAGAATTGCAGACTCGACATCGTCCCGGAAAGATGTGATCTCCTTTCGCACCGGTGCTTTCGCAATGATCTCGGCGTTGGCAAATCCCCAAAAGTCGATGATGCGTTTTAATTCTTCCTCTGTAGCAGTGCGAATTGTGTTTACAGTACCCGGCCGGTCCAGCGTATTGAGCTGAATTAGCTCCGGTGCGATTCGTTTAATTGCATTTTTTAGTGCGGTCAGTTCCTCTTCGGTATCGTTTATCGTGGGAACAATGAAAACCTCAAGCCATATCCGGCCGCGATACTCCCGGCGCAAATGAATCAACCCGGAGATGATTTCATTCAGATCCAATTTTGGATGCGGGCGATTGATTTTATGAAAGGCCGATGGTGTTGCTGCATCTAGTGAAGGAATAATCACATCCGCCTGGAGAACCTGAGCACGGACATTTTTCTGATAGAACAATGTTCCGTTGGACAGGATCGCTGTGGCATAGTTTTGCGGCTGATCTTTGATGAATTTCAAAACATCGCCGATCCGGAAGTTCAATGTCGGTTCACCCGATCCTGAAAAAGTAATGTAATCCGGTTTCGGATGATGCGCAAAATAATGCGTCAATTCTTTTTTAACATCCTGAAATGGTACATATTCTTTACGTTCCAGTGTCAATTTCGTTGTCCGGCCGCATTCGCCATAAATGCAATTCAGGGTGCATGTTTTCATGGGAATTAAATCAATGCCCAATGAAATACCAAGGCGCCGTGAAGGCACCGGGCCAAAGAGATATTTATACAAGAGCTTTCTCCGCTTTAATGGTTACAAATGCTCCTTTGCCATAACCCTCTTTTATCGGTTCATCAGCGGTTATTTCATCAAGATCGTGGAAAACAGTTTGATTAAACGATAACGCTGGAAATCCCGTTTTTTCAAGGAGGGTGACGATTTCATTGACTGTAAAAAAGGTGGCATCTTTATAAAAAATGTTTTCGTTTTTATGCGCTTCATATTTTCTGCCAAGGGCGCTGCCGAGATCAACAAAGCCGATTATAAAGGAGCCGTTTGTTTTCAGAACCCGATTCACTTCATGAAAAGATTTTTCAACATTATCCAAAAAGCAGACGGTGGTTACCATCAAAAGGAGATCGAATTGAGAACGAGCAAAAGGCAGCATTTCCCCGGTACCGTTTACGGTTGCAATTCCTTTGGCTTTGGATATTTTGCTCACCTTTTTTCCCGGTTCAAGTCCGAAACGAATGCCCAAAGGCTGTGCAAACCGGGCAGTACCCACACCCACTTCAAGAGATTTTTGCGCCGCTGGCATGATTTGTTTTACAGCCCGCAGCTCGGCCCGGTAAACATTCTCATGGCGTTCAAACCAGTTCTCATATCTTGTCGCATTTTCTTCAAAAGCTTTTGTTTTTGCCATAACTGAACCAGACATGCTTTTTAATGCAATAAATCAATTATTGATGCTTCGACAATGGAAGCAATAATCATATAAATAAACAAGAGGACGACAAATTCCAAACCAAAGTAATAGACCATCACCGGCAGATAAGGTATTTTAATAGCTCGGTTGTAAAGAAATGCGGCAATTAGACCGTTTTTCATGCCGTGTGCCTGTAAATCCTTTAGCAGCGGATACCAGGCGTAAATAGGGCCGAGGCTGATAATTCCCAATAGAATGGCAAAAAACCAACCTTTTAAACCCGATTCTTTACCGAGAAATTTTTTTGCTTTTTGCGGATTGAGAAAATAATTTAATCCGCCCATAAACAAAATGACTACGACAAAAACCGGAATGAGATCCAATAGCATTCGACCGCTGAGCAGAAAAGCTTTTTCTGTTTTTGATGAATTTGTAAAGAAAAGACCCAAATATAGCAGAATGACCAAACCGGGAAATATGAAATTGAAAAGATTGCTTTTTTCCTTTTGCTTATTCATAGTAAACTCATGGTCAGGACCGTTGCTATGGCTACAAAAAAAGCGAGAACCAAACTGAGAAGGTTTCTCGTCAGGGCAAATCTTTTTCCCAGCAGGGAGGCTTCGGCCGGAAGTTGTATGAAACCAACCGTTACCCAGGATACAATGAACGCCGTTACAGCGTACAAGCTCACACTGTCATGCAATAATTCTCCGCCGATGATATAGCTGTTGACGGGATTGCCCGCTGATATGCTTCCAATGAGAGCGCCATAAAGGGTATCGCGAAAAAGATTTCCGGTGAACACGGAAAGAATCCAGGACTGGGGGACAAAAACGCGGAACAAACCAAAAAGAAGAATGACGCCGATAATAGTGGGCACCGCAGTTCCAAAGCCTTTCAGAGCTTTTGAAAACCCGCTTGAAAAAGAGTTTTTGTTTTTCGTTTGTTGTTGCATTGGGCTTTCCATTATTAAACCTATTGATGATTTTGTTGATTTAATTCTATCCAACCCCACGTTAGAATATGGCTTTCGGAGGTTATTTCAAAACGAGTTACACCGGATTCATTTTTTGCCAAAAAGCTCTTTCAGGCAAACCCACCGCAGCGAAAACATCGGCACCTGGTTTTTATAATTTCTGTAATCCTGGCCAAATTTGCGGATGGCGCCGGGCTCCTCAACTATTTTTATCATGGCAATGATAATGGCCATTTCAATCGGCGCAATGAACAGGATGAATGAAACCGACCCGATCAGAAACGCAAAAGCCGGTGGAAATAGCAGCAAACCGAAATGCATGGGATGGCGCATGCACGCGTAAAATCCGCCGGTCACCAATTTGTTGGTTTCCATTCTTGGAATGTCGCCTTCCCGTCCCATTTTGGCCAGCCAGCGGCCGGTATTCCGGCTTGCGCGCATCACCAGGCGAATCATGAAAATGCCGATCAGGAATGAAACCGCGTGGAACCAGGGATTTAAAAACCAGCTTTTACACCAGTGCAAATCCAGCCAAACGCCCAGAGCGCCTCCGCCCAAAAGCATCAAAATCCAGATTGTAATTCGTGTCATTAAATTCACCTTTGCACCGTTTTGATAAATTTCAAACATCTTTTTAACCACAAATTTCACTAATGATACGAATGGATATGAAAATTAATTCGCATTTCTTTTCCGGAAAATAGACGGCCTGTAACAATAAAATAGCACACCAATTTTCTTCGTAGCAGGTTAAACTATTTGTGCTTCCTCATTCGTGTAATTAGTGCAATTCGTGGTTCGCTATTCCCATTTCATGAGATAATTTAATCATTGCTTCCGTCGCTTTATCCTGAAGAAACATATCCGTGATGCCGTGTGTATAGTTCGTTTCATTTGGATTGACTTCGATTATTGTTGCGCGTCTCTTTTTTGCGAGATTTGGAATCATTGAAGCCGGCATAATTTCGCCGGTTGTGCCGATCAAAATAAAAATATCTGCGATTTCCGCTTCACGGAATGACAGCGAATTTGTCGTTTCGGGAATGGGTTCGCCGAAAAAGACAAAATCGGGTTTCAGCAGATGCCCGCAGTCCGTACATAAGGGCGGCAAATGCTCCAGGTCGATTTTCGAGACATGATATTTTTTTGCGCAATGAACACAGACAAGCTGTTGAGACGTACCATGAAATTCGTAAACTGTCTTGCTGCCCGCTTCCTGATGGAGATTATCGATATTCTGGGTGATGATGGCCTGAAGTAATCCATTGTGTTCCATTGCCGCAAGGGCGTAGTGTGCCGCGTTTGGCTTTGCCCGGCCAAAGAAATCATAAAAAATTTCCTTGATTAGCTTCCACGATTCCAAAGGATAATTGTGAAAATAACCGATGTGCAGAAATATGGGATCATATTTGCTCCACAAACCTCCCTTGCCGCGAAAAGGAGGGATGCCGCTTTCGACCGAAATACCTGCGCCTGTGAATGCAACCACCCGGTTCGCTTTTTTAATGGCTCTGGCTGCTATTTTGTACACGTCGTTGATCCTCAAATCTCCTTGAATAATCTGGCAAAAGAATGACCGGGCGACTGGATATCGAGATCAAGAAAATATCCGAAAGGCGTTTGATGTGTCTCATAGCCCGAATTTACAAGACGAACCTCTGCGCCATCCAAAAGTTGTTTTGTGGCATCGGGATCAGCTTTGTCTTCCCCCAGATGTGCAAAGGAATGCAGAACAATACTGTTCGTTTCATTTTTCCGCGCTGCCCATTTTAGATTTTTAATCAGCTTTGTTTCCACAGAAGATAGATTCTCTTCACCTTTTGGCTCCACGTGGATAAAGCCCACAAGTGCTTTTTTTATTGATGCTGATTCTACATGTTCATCTGCGGTTTCCAGATTTTGAACAGCAGGTTTATAAGCGAAAAGATCGGCATAGAGCATTAAAAGTCGCATAATTTTCTCCGTATGACATTTTACAATATTTCTTTTCCAGGCGTAAACGATACGCCGGGAAAGAAATAATCAAAAACAATGACTCGAATCCTGTTACGACCGTCTTCCCCACAAGGGATCATCTCCGAATCTATCTGACCACCAATCTTGACTGTCAACAGGAAGGTTTTCTTTAACCTCTTCTTCAGTGAAAGAGTATCTATAATTTTCAAGATAATCCAAGATTATTTTATAGGCTTCATTGATTTTTGCCATCATTTCATTACGTTCCTGAGAATTTTCATCGGATTTATCCGGATGCCACTGCTTGACTATTTCCCGGTATTTTTGCCTGATCTGCTCCCGGGTTAGTGCTGTGGATATTTCCAGCGTTTGCGCTGCTTTGACGATAGACTTGTATTTAGGCTGAGACAATAGTGTAACTTTTTCTTTAGCAAATATGATAATTGGCCAGCCAGAAAATAAAATAGTTTTCCATTTTATCGAATGGCCATAACTGCTGCGGCCAATCCTTCATTCGTGTATGGCAGATTTTGGCATCTGACGGATTCGCTTCGATATGTTTTTCATTTCATTCATAGATTTGCCTCAAATTTTAGATGACATTTATCAAATTGTGATTCATTGAAAATGATTTTTTATTATTAGCTTTTTTAATATTTTACATTAACGTTATACTGTTACTGTTAAATTGCCTTGTAAATTGTTAATAAAGCAAGAACTACAATGAACAATGAAAGACCGATTTTCAACCACATTGGCTTCGTTTTTAGGGAAATTGTGCTGCCTATTCGTGCGCCAAGAACGGACCCAATGAGTACAGATAAACTCGGCAGCCATAATATATTCCCACGGTGCCAATAAATAAAAAACGCGGCACCGGCAGTGAATATTGTGGTGAATAGCGATGTCGCAATTGCCTTGTGCATATCAAGATGCATAGCTTTTAAAAACGGTGGAAAAAGAGAACCTCCACTACCACCACGCAGACCGGTTATTAAGTTCAGGATGAACGTCCCCAAAATAATATTTCTTGCAAAAGGAACCAGGCGGCTATATAATCCAGGGGCAATTTTATCGAGATAAACTGAAAGCACAGTCAAAATCGCTACACTGACAAAGATTATTGAGAGAATGAAAGTTGGTATTATGCCGGTAAATACTGCGCCCGCCAATGAGCCCAAAATGCCTCCAATTATTGCGTACAAAGCCATATTCCAATCAATGTTTTTTCTGTGTGTATAAGCGGCGATACTCTGTGCAAATGGTATAACGAACATATTTATAGCAAAAGCATTTAGTAATGGCATTCCGGCAATATTGAGCAAAGGAATTCTTACCGAACCGCCACCGATCCCAAAAATGCCACTCATTAGCCCGGCAGTAAATCCAATAGTTGCCAACAGAAGTATTTCTTTAGTCAATATATGAAATATTTTTATCTCCCTCGGAATTTAATATTTTGTATTTAGGTCTCCTTATCGCGTCACGTTTTTAGGATTTTGCTGCATTACAATAAAATCTCCAGTCCTCGCGCCCACGCGATGCGCAATCAGATCGCATTTGGTAATCAGCAAAAAATAAATATTATGGTGCACGTCAATCAATCCTTCCAGGTTTCCCTGCCCTTTGGAAATGACAACGTCGGCACTGAGAAATAATTCTTTAAACTTATTTGAAGTCGTTTCCCACACAGCGCCGGGGGCATCATCCCCGGTGGTTGCGATTTTAGCCACTTTGTTCATTCCAACCTTTTCCGCATCATCCACAGTAATGTCGTTTATAACCGGTTTGCCGCGTACAGCAAAATAGATATTCGGATGATTTATTGTTTCAATGAAAAGTTTATCCAAAACAATCTCGCCGCAATTGTCGCCAATGTACAGAACAGTGGAAGCGTTCTGTAAATCCTGTCGTAACTGTAACGAACCATCAATGGCAATATCGGCATGTACAACGCGGTTAATGGTGTCCATGACATCCAGTTGGTGCTGGGGACCAAAATCAATGACATTGCCGGCAATGGCCAGACGCATGGCCATATCAAACGGATCGTCGGCTGCATTTACCGTCGCTTTAAAATCGTCGTAAAGATCAAGCATCATCTTGTTATACTTTTCCTTGATTTCTTTGTAGGGATCAGGATTTTTGAGCACCTCGCGAATCATGCGGTGCATTTCACGACCCAGCGCCGGAGGAGATTGCTGGTAATCGGCCCGGGATAAATAATCCAACAGATGTCTCATGGCCGGTTCTTTTTCATTCTCCGGCAGAATGCCGGATTTCAACAATCGCAGAAAGCTGTTAACAATGCATGGGATGCAATCCAGGGAAATGTTCATATTAAGCCTGTACGCTCATGTTCAACTTCAGTGACAAGTTTTTAATCATATCTTCACTCATTTTATCCAAGTTAAAATGCGGTTTCCAGCCCCATTCTTTGTGCGCCGCAGAATCATCCAGACTGCGGGGCCAGGAGTTGGCAATCTGCTGCAGAAGCTCATCCACCTGATAATTAATCGTAAACCCGGGCACAAATTTTCTGATCGAGTGCACAATATCATCCGGCGAAATCGTCATGGCATGGATGTTAAAGGCATTTCGATGTTTCAGTTTCGATGGATTTACTTCCATCAATTCAATGGCAGCGCGGATCGCGTCCGGCATGTACATTATGGGTAACTGCGTATTGGCTCTCAGGCAGCAGGTATATTTTTTGTGTTTCAGTGCCTTGTAATACATTTCCACTGCAAAATCCGTTGTCCCGCCGCCGGGGAGGGTGTGATAACTGATTAATCCCGGAAAGCGAAGTCCTCTGGTGTCCACGCCATATTTTTGGAAATAATAATCACAAAACAATTCGCCCGCCACTTTGGTAACACCATAAATCGTCGTTGGTCGCTGGACGGTGTCCTGCGGTGTAAAAGTAATTGGCGTCGATGGCCCGAATGCAGCAATTGAACTGGGAAAGAAAACCTGACAAGGAACGCTTCGAGCCACTTCCAGAACGTTTTGCAGGCAGGTCATGTTTACGGACCATGCTTTTTGCGGATTCTCTTCCGCTACTGCGGAGAGGATAGCGGCAAGGTGAAAGATTGCATCCGGTTTGTATTGATTTACGATGGATAAAATGGCTTGTTTATCCATGCAGTCGGCATGCAGAAATGGACCGGCTTCGGTGATCTGCTTATCCGGATGTGTTTTTATGTCGGCAGCAATGACATTTTCATTGCCGTATTTTTGCCTCAGGGCAAGAGTGAGTTCCGAGCCTATCTGGCCGGCCGCACCAAGTACCAGAATTTTATGCATATCTTCATTCCTTTATAACTCAATCATTTTTCCTACGCCGCCCTCAATATATTTCCCCGGGTAGATGTTTTTAATTTCCGCTTTATGCTGCGTGCAGTGGGCCGGGCAGATCAATTGAAACTCTTCGAATAAATCATATTGATCGAATCCGTGCAGCCCGCCGATGATGGCGTAAATGTCTCCAAATTGGGAAGCCGCGCTTAAAATGTTGGCCATGTCCGGATGTGAGCAGCCGACAACCAGCACAAGCCCTTTCTCAGTCTGCACGGCCATGGATTGTTCAATGCCCTCCAGCTCGCCGGTGGTGTAAAGTCCGTCCTCCAATTTTTGCGCCTGCTCGATAAGGATGACTTTTTTAGCATGTTTTATGCCGCGCAATGAATTGGGTGCATAAAGCGTGACATCGGGATTCTCATTTAAAAATGCCGACAGGCCGCCGATATGATCAAAGTGGTTGTGAGAAATAAAAACCGTATCAATTTTATAAAGATTAATGTCGAGGGAGCGCATGTTTTGAAGGAGAATTTTTCCATTGCCACCGGTGTCGAAAAGGATTTTATTCCTACCGGTTTCGATGTAACAGGCAAAACCCCAGTCGGCGATTAAATCAGCACGTATGGTCGTGTTGTCATAAATGATGGTTGCCTTCAATTTTACCTCCTATTGAAAATCCAGGTTTGCAATACTTGAAGTTTGGCAAACCTCAAATTAAGCTTTCATCAAGACTGCCGTCGGGCAGCATCCAATCCTGATGATAAGTGCCGCTCGCTTCTTTCTGATATCGAATGCAGCTTTCCCAATCGCCCTTGCAGTATAATTCAATCCATTTTCTTTGCAAACGTCCTTTTTCAAAATACCATTTCATCGGGCACATTGTCGCCCACTTGCAATCGCGGAAAAGAATTTCTAATTTGTGATACTTTTTCATCGTCTCCTGTTTGTAAGACGGATTGTATATCAAAGAGGCCGGATGCGGCAATGGAAATGTTTTCTGATCATTAGAGTAAATCAGCTTGCCGTAAACAGCCTGAAAGTCTGTGTGTGCTAAAGGTGGATCTGCGGCATATTTTGTCAAGATATATCGTGTCGCATAGTATCCCAATGGAACAATAATGTCAGGCAACAACATGTTTATTTCCTCATCTAAAACCGGGCTGCAGGCCTCAATCTCATCCTGTTTCGGCTTTCGGTTTTTGGGGAGCACGCATTTGATCAGATTTGTCATGTAAAGCGAGTTTCTTTCGATTCCGGCCGACTGCAAAAGCTCGTCCAGGATTTTACCCGAGGGCCCGATGAACATTTTCCCTTCCCGGTCCTCATTCTGTCCCGGCGACAATGCCACAAGCATCAGACGGGCATTCAACTCGCCTTCACCGTACAAGGCATTTTGTCTTGTATTGGATAATCCGCAGCGATTACATCTTGTAATCTGCTCGTTTAATTTTTCGATTTCAATTTGAATTACATCGTTCTTTTCCAGGCTGCCTGCTCCATTGCCATAAAGGCCTGTACTTCTTGCTGATTCATCGTTGTTATTTCATATTCGACTTTCAAACCCAGTTTTTCCAAAGGGAATTGCACACTGCTGATCAGTTGATCCGCTATAGGAATGTTTGGAAAAGGAAATGCAAAAATAATCGTTGCATTATCATTCTCCACCTCGATATCTTTGACGATGCCAAGGTCTACAAGATTTCTATCAATGGCCGGATGCATAACCTGCGAAGCGATTTTAAGTGCATCATCCTTTGTTACCTGAGACATTTTTATCCTCCTGAAATTTTATGTGAAAAAGCGCAAATTGTTTTCATTACCAAGAAAAATTTACGACGCTCCGGTTTTATTTATTTTACGCCAGCCTCTTAACCAAACGACAAGACTGGTAAGAAAGAGAATTAAAAGTAAAATTTCATTTACGTTAAAAACGAGAGGACCGATATGGCCAATAATTTGCGGCGATTCATAATAACGAAACTGATCGACAATAAATCGATCAATGGAGTAATAAATCAAAACGAGCCAGAGCGTGTAGCCGTTAAACTTGTGCCATTTCTCCATCCATAAGATGAGAGCAAACCCAAGAAATCCCAGAGCAGATGCAAAGAGCTGGGTGGGATAAAGCGGCGTGTTGGGGAAAATTGATCCGGCAACACCTTGCGGGGGAAAGATGATTCCCAAAAAACTGTGGGTGGGCTTTCCAAAGCAGCAGCCATTCAAAAAACATCCGCCAACACGCTGAATGCCTGCTCCTAAAAGAAAACTGGGCGCCATCACGTCGCCCAGTTTCACAAAGTCAACCTTTTTTCGCCATGCAAATAACGCGGCTCCAATTATGGCTAAAAGAACGCCGCCCATCATGGACATACCGGCGATGCCAAAGTAACCGCTGTGATAGGGATTAATGGTATCGAGCCAGTGACCGCGAAATTCTTCCAGATGAAAAACAATGTACCATAAACGGCTGCCAATGAGTGCGAATAGTAAAATAATAACGGAAAAGTCGATGATATTGTTTTTTGTCATGCCAAAGCGAGGCGCTCGTTTAACGGCGACATAGATTCCCACGAGCGTCGTGGCGGCAAATGCAACGCCCCAGCTTCGCAATTCAAACAGACCAAATTTTATTAAAACAGGATGCATAATTCTCACCTTGATTTCAAAAGATCGCTCTACTTGTCAGATTTCGCAGGGAAGACTGAGACATCCCTCATAGTCGGAAGCCAGACCCTGTGTCCATGAAATGACAGGATTAATGAACTCATATATCCACTCGTCCCGTCTTACGGTGATCAATTGCAAAGAAATGCCAATTTGTGGCGCCGCCAGCCCAATCCCGTTGTAACGATCCATTGCGGCTTTCATTTGTAGAAAGTATCGTCTGATTCTGTCATCGATATTGGTGATCTCCTGCGCCGTTTCAAGCAAGATGGAATCAGGATATTTTAAAATTGCGGGTACTTCAACCTGAGTGAATTGCTGCGTGCCGTCCATTTTATCATCTCCATCGATCATGAACGAACTTTTGTATTTGTATAGTACGTTTGATAAAATCCTGTTCCTTTAAAAATTGGGCCGCCGCCTTTGCCGATCGAACGTACCAAGTGGCCGCCGCATACGGGACATCGCTCCAACGGCTTGTCCTTCATCTGCTGGAAGGCCTCGAGTTCACAGCCACATTCCCGGCATTGATATTTATATGTGGGCATTATGATTTAATTCTCCATTTTTGAAAATAAGACGTTGCCTCCATGTATTATGGAAGCAACGCCTGTCTTTCATCCCTGTTTCGTCCCGGAATTCATCTGCTGTTTTTTGCAGAAAATCTGCAATTACTCAGACTTTTCCGTTTGTGTTTCCAGGTTGTCAATTTGCTTGCGGATATCATCAAGAGCGTTCTCGAAATACTCCGCTTGCTTTTTTAGGATATCAACTTCCTGTTCTTTGCTGATGTACGGTGCATGCGCATAGCCGGCACCGACATAAGGTGGAGCATAAGGCGTATTTACAGGATAACCTGCTGCTGCTCGCTGCCAGCCGGTTAATCCTGTTGCATAGTACCGGTTGCGGTGGCCATGCCCGCCTCTGCCGAAGCCATAGCCGTAACCGCGGCCTCCGTACGGATTCATATAACCGGGCATACCATATCCTGCGCAATAACCGGCACCACGGCCTGTCATGGGTCCCATTCCGGCGGGACCTGTACCATTTCCGAAAGGCATTTTGAACCTCCTTTTTTGATTTAATTAAGTCGCGTTTATTTAATACCAGTTAGCTGTTTTTACCAACCGAAGCGTCTTCCTCTGCCGCCGCCACCTCTTCCCATTCCAAGACCTTGTCCAAATCCTCCGCTGCCGCCACCACCGCCACGGCGCATTCCTTGTCCCTGGCCAAAGGAGGAATTGGGCCGTGGATTTATTGGAATATTTTTTTGTCTGCCGGCAAAGGCCGGGTTTTCGCGAAACGAGTGTTCGGCAGCTCTATTAAAACCCGAATTTTCTTTTTGTGATTCAAATCCGGACTGTGCTTCAACAGGTTCCTGTACAATACCTATTGCTCCTTCGGGACAAGCGCTGATACATTTGTTGCATAGTCTGCACAATGATTGTTCGATTTTTGCCTTTGTCCCGATAAAAACGATCGCATTAAAAGGACACGCTTCTGCACAATCCCCACATCCTGTACATTTTGTTGCATCTACCTCCAACATGATGAACTCCTGATTTTAATAATTTAAATATGTGTATCTACCGCGACGGTGACGACGACGACGATTTTTACATCCCGGCATTGCAAATTCAGATTCAATGTCTCGGCCGGCAATAAATGCCTGCATCACCGAAGAAATATCACCGCAGATAAAAGATAATACTTTTATCCCTGCATCTTCAATTCGGCTTTTAATCTCTTCTGTAATTGCACCACAGATCAGGGTTTTGGCGCCGGATCGAACGAGCGCATGTATTTTTTGAAAAGGCACATTAAAACCAATCATTTCTTCCCGGCGGCTGATTTCGCTTTTGTCGTTCAATTCAAAGATTAAAAGCTTTTGTGCCGTATCAAAAACCGGTGATATACGATTTTGCCAACAAGTTATTGCGATTATTCTTTTCATTTCACATTTTAATGGACAATAAGTATGCCAGGCAATATAGCGCAAGTGTAATTATTTGAAATTATAAGTATTAGGGTATGCTGATATTGAAATACGGATTAGGATATGTTATTTGTCAAAGCATTATTGCAACCATAAAAACAGCATATAATTGCAATTATGCAACGATAGGTTTTTAATAAAAGCAATGTGCGTGGAGTGCTGCATATATCATGATTTCAGATTTTATTGTTGGCGTTATTGCAGTTTAGCTCTGTTGTTTAGCGATCTGCCGTCGACGTCAGGTAAGGTAATGCCCAGCTTTTTAATTTTCCTGAACAAAGTACTTTTGTGAATTCCCAATTCTTTGGCCGTTTTTGTACGGCTCCAGCTGTTCTTTTCCAGGAGATTTATAAGATATTGTGCTTCCAGGGTCTGCAAGTCAGAATTGGGAGAAGCATCGGCAAGCGGAAGGCCCTGGGGTTGTAACTCGGCAGGAAGGTGGTCGACCTGAATGATATTTCCACGGCATAAAACGAAGGCATGCTCGATAATATTTTCAAGCTCACGTATGTTGCCTGGAAAATCATGCTGCATCAGCAGACGCAGGACATGCGGGGAAAGGTCCGTAATGTTTTTATTCTGAAAATGGTTGTATTTGGAAATGAAATGTTTTACAAGCAGCGGAATGTCTTCTTTTCTTTCCCGCAAAGGCGGAATGAGAATTTTAATGACATTGATTCGATAATATAAATCCCGGCGAAAGAGTCCCCGGCTAACTAAATCGGCGAGGTTTTGATTTGAAGCTGCGATGATACGGACGTCCGCCTTGACACTTTCTGTGGCACCGAGCGGCTCGTATTCTTTTTCCTGCAAAACTCGCAACAACTTGGCTTGCAGCGCCGGCGAAATATCGCCGATTTCATCCAGAAAAAGTGTGCTGCCCTCGGCCAGGGCAAAGCGCCCTTTTTTGTCTTTTTTTGCATCTGTAAACGCGCCGGCTTTATAGCCAAACAATTCCGATTCTAAAAGTGTATCCGGCAGGGCGCTGCAGTTCAATGCAATCATTTTTTTGCTCTTGCGCTTGCTCAACTGATGGATGACGCGTGCGAAAAGTTCTTTTCCTGTGCCGCTTTCTCCCTCGATGAGGACTGTACTGTCGCTTTCTGCAATTTGAGGGAGGATATTGAAAATCTTTTGCATTTGACTGTTCTTGCTGATAATATCTGCAAAAGAATATTTTTCCATCAGCTTTTTGCGCAACTCTTCTACTGTACTCAGATCGCGAAAAGATTCCACTCCGCCGATAATTTTACCGTCCTCATCGCGCAAGAGCGCTGTGGAAATGCTGATGGGCACTTTTTCTCCTTCGGAATTGACAATGTAGATGGTCTGGCAAACGACGGGCTGGCCGCTGTTCATGGTCTGCTGCAGCACGCACCCAGATTCACAAATGTTGGCGCGGAAAACATCGCTGCAGCGCTGGCCTATAGCTTCTTTGCGCTCAATACCGGTAATGTCTTCGGCTGCTTTATTAAACGAGGTAATTCGCCACTTTTTATCTACCGTAAAAACACCATCGGTAATGCTGTCAAGAATAATTGATGTGAACTGATCGATGATTTTCGTTTTCTCTTCTGCCATGAGTCTATAGTATTACAAGTTATTTCTTTGTTTTTTTGGCAAGATACTGGTTGACGTCATTCCGGACTTGTGAAAACGGTCAATCTGTTTTGTTCGCCAACAAAAATTTACAACAACTTTATGAAAAGTGCAAAGAACTTTTCATTGTGAGATTTGGAGATTGTCAAAATTATCAAAGATTCAATTTATACCTAAATATCTAAAGTAAAAAAAGGTGAAAGGTGTTTTAAATTATTGTATATTATATTTGTTAAGAAGACAATAAAACAATAATAAGGAGCACCTTTCAAGTGAAGAAAAGAAATAGAGTAAAAGCGATCAAAACTGCTAATTCGTGCAGACAGAGGGTATTTTGATGGTAAGCTGATAAAAGTGATCGAATCCTATCGCAACATTCAGTATCTTATAAAAGTGAGAATGCGTAATTTAAATGATTTACTCAGACGACAGGATTGGGAAAAAATCCCAGGGATGCCGGATTGGGAGATAACCGAATTTTATTATCAGGCAAAGCGCTGCGATAGAACGCGTCGCTTTGTTGCTGTGAGGAAATTTAAGGGTATGCTTGAAACGGATTCCATGTTTCCCATATAAAAGTGTCTGGATGTGCAAGCTGATAGATAAGAAGGCCTGGCATCAGGAACACTTGAGTTTTCGCCTATGGTTCATTCAGTTAGTCGGTAGGTTCACAAGTTCGGGCAGAGTGCGTTTATTTAAAGATGTACAGTTCCTACTATTACAAGAGTTGGTAGTCGAAAATTGATGAACAGATCGACACAATTACATTTGCGCAGCCGTTCTTAATAAAAATAGGTTCATCGCGAAAATGCTTACATTTTGATTCATTCAATCATTTTTCAAAAGTGATTTGAATGGAAATAAAATTAGGTTCATCCGAAAAATGCGTATTTTTGTTTACTAAGGGAAATACCCATATTGTTGAATCAAAAACTCAAAATAAAGTCTATTCTTGCAAATTGTTTTTTAAAAATACCATTGCCGTCCCGACGGGTCGGGAAAAACAATCTAATAAGCTACTGTACCTAAAGAGTATATGCCATCACTTCGCTCTTTGCAATAACAGTTTATGAAAGGCTATCATTAAAAATTACATTTCCTTTCTCTTTTTACACAGCCTGTAAAGAGCGCGGCAATTCAAATCAATCAAAAAGATTTTTCAAATATCTTTTTAGGTTGAAGCCAATCGGCATTATTGCAAAAAAAACGTTGATTCCAATAAAATAATTGGTTAAATTTCGAGATAGTCGATTGCCGAAAAAGCCTTGCTTTTGATGAGGCGGTTTGATTCCGGTGAATCGGCGTCTGAAATGAGTGAATGAAACGGCAGGAACATTTGAGCGGACTCAAAGTAATACCACGTGAGTTCCGGGCATTTTTTGAAGGATTACTTTTAGTTTCAGGGTTAATGGTTTTGGCAATAGTCGGATTTCTTATCGAGGGGATCGGGAAAATTTTCACTTGTTGGAAGAAGCTGATTTACCTGCTTGGCGTTCTGCTGCTTTTTGGGATTGCGGCCTGGTTTTATTGGGTGTTGTACATGCCCAACCCCGGGAATTCGGGCGAGTTCCGAACCGTATTCATTCCCAGAGGTGCATCTGCCAGGCAGGTGGCGGAACTGCTGGCAAAGGAAAAGATTGTTTTCAGCCCGGATCGATTCTTGTTGGCGGCCAAACTGTACAAAGCCCGCCGGGAGCTGAAGGCCGGGTTGTATCGTCTTCCGCTTGGAGAATCGAACGCAAAAGTCGTTCGGATTCTTCGCAAGGGAGAAGTGGCTGAAATTAAGGTATCACTGCCGGAAGGGATTCGGGCTCGAAAAATGGCGAGTATTTTTCAGCGGAAAGTGGGTGTTGATTCTGCAAAATTCATGGCTTTGGTGAAAGACACGGCTTTTGTGCATGCACTGGGAATCGACGCAAACAGTCTGGCGGGGTACTTATTTCCGAACACTTATTTTTTCCCGTACGAAGCCGGTGCCAAAATTGTGATTCGAACGCTGGTGGATCACTTTCAAAAAGTCTTTAACGACACGCTGAAAAACCGTACGAAAGAAATGGGCTGGACGATCCACCAGGTCGTTACGCTGGCATCCATTATTGAAGGGGAAGCAAAAATCGACAGTGAGCGGGCGCTGATTTCAGCCGTTTATCATAATCGCCTGAAGAAGGGCATGCTGCTTCAGGCATCGCCGACCATTCAATTCCTGATTCCAAATGGTCCCCGGCGCTTGCTGAACAAAGACCTTGAGATTGATTCTCCGTACAATACGTACAGGCACCCCGGACTTCCACCAGGACCGATCAATAACCCCGGCCGAAAATCAATTCTGGCAGCCCTGTATCCGGCGAAAGTGGACTATTTGTACTTTGTCGCCAAGGGGGATGGATCTCATGTTTTTACCACTACGCTGCGTGCCCATTTAATCGCCAAAAGAAATCTGGATCGTCTTCGTCGGGAATATTACCGAAAGCATCACAACAAATGGCCGGAAAGAGACTACAAACCGTAATGAATCACCTCCTTAAGAATTTAAATCCGGTACAGCAGGCGGTTGTCCAGGTGGGAACCGGGCCTGTTCTGGTTCTGGCCGGGGCCGGCAGCGGTAAAACGCGTGTGCTGACCCATCGAATTGTCTATTTATTGGCCCAGAAAAAATTTAAACCCGAAGAAATTCTGGCGGTGACCTTTACAAATAAAGCGGCTCAGGAAATGAAGAGCCGTATCCGCAAATTGATCGGCCCCGATTTCGGGAATCTCTGGGTGGGAACCTTTCACTCGATTTTTGCACGAATCTTACGATTCGAGGCGCATTATCTGGGCTACGGACGGAATTATGTCATTTATGATGTTGACGATCAGAAGCGGGCGATCAAAAATCTCATGGCACAACTGCATATTTCCAACCAAAATATCTCCGTGGCAGACATTCAGCGGCGGATCAGCGGTCTGAAAAATCGAATGATCGATCCGAAGGAATTTCAGGACAAAGCCATCACGGAAACAGACAAAGTGGCGGCGGAAATCTATCGCCATTATGCCGGAATCCTGCGCAGCAACAACGCCATGGATTTTGACGATCTCATTAAAAAACCCGTGGAGCTGTTCGACACCTACCCGAAAATTCTGAAAAAATATCAGGATCGCTTTAAATACATTCTCGTGGATGAATATCAGGACACGAATCTGGCACAGAACAAATTGGTGCTCTCTTTGGGAAGAAGCAGTCGAAACGTTTTCGTGGTCGGGGATGATGATCAATCCATTTACCGCTGGCGCGGCGCCGAGATTAAAAATATTCTCGAGTTTGAAAATCAATTCCCGGATTGCCACATATTCCGGCTGGAGCAGAATTACCGCTCGACACGAACCATTGTGGAGGCGGCCTATTCCGTCATAAAAGACAATGTGATCCGGAAGCAGAAGCGTCTCTGGACGGAACGTGAGGACGGCGACAAAATCACACTTTTAGTCGCAGACGATGAAAACGCCGAAGCCAGACTGGTTGTGGATGCCATTCGCAGTGAAATTCTCAACAAAAAACTGAATTTCAAAGATTTTGTGATCCTGTACCGCACAAATGCCCAGTCCCGCGCCCTTGAAGACGTGCTGCGGCGGAATGCCATCACCTACGACATTGTCGGCGGATTTAAATTTTATGAAAGGAAAGAGATCAAGGATTTCCTGGCCTACCTGCGTGTGATTGCAAATCCGAATGACGGCATTGCCCTGCAGCGGATTATTAATTTTCCCAAACGCAACATCGGAAGCGTGACGCTGCAAAAACTTCAGCAATTCGCGGATGAGCATCAGGTGACCCTGCTGGATGCGCTGGGGCGCGCAAGAGAAATCGCTGCGATTTCCAAACCCATGCAGAACCGCATATTGGAAGTCCATCAGTTATTTCAAAAATACATTGACCTAAAAGATAAGCTTTCGGTCGGAGAACTGGCAAGCATTTTGGAAAAAGAGATTGGATTTAAAGAGACGTATAAACTGGAAGGCACCGATGAGGCATTCGACCGGTACGATAATATTGTCGAATTGGTCTCAGCCATTACGGAGTTTTCAAAAACGCGGGAGAATCCGACGCTGAATGCTTTTTTAGAAGAAGTCTCTCTTGTGATGGACATCGACAACTGGAACGATTCGTCGAACGCCGTGACACTGATGACGGTACACAGCGCCAAGGGATTGGAATTTCCGGTGGTCTTTGTGACGGGGCTGGAAGAGGGGTTGTTCCCGCTGCTGAGAAATTCCGATGCGCCCGAGGATCTGGAGGAAGAACGCCGCCTTTTTTACGTGGCGGTGACCCGGGCAAAAGAGAAGGTTGTTTTAAGCTGGGCAAAAAGCCGCCGCCAATTTCTAAGAAACGGCCAGGTAAAAGCGTTATCCCGGTTTGTCAAACAAATTCCGAAAAAATATTTGGAGATTCTGGATGTGAGCAGCCGTTTTCAACGCGGGCCGAGTGTGACCTCGGACGAAAGATGGCATTCCAAGAGAAAAATCCAGCCGGAAACACAGAAGATGCCCGCCTATGAAGATTTCAGCCAGGACATGCCCGCCGTTTATGTGGGGGTTTATGTGCGTCATCCGAAATTCGGAACGGGCATTGTGCTGCAAATTCAGGGACGCGGGCCGGAAGCCAAACTGACCGTTTTCTTCAACGACATCGGCGAACAAAAAAAATTGATCTTTAAATATTCACATTTGGAGATTCTTTCATGAATAATCCCGCGAAAAAGCTTCACTTTTGGGTCCTTATTTTGATTCTTCTCGGATTTGCCGTCGAACTTCCGGCACAGCAATCCGAAGAGAAACGCGCCTTTGTGTACGCAAGCCGCCTAATGGCGGATAAAATGTACGACCTCGCAGCCGATCAATTTTTGGAATACGCGAAAAAGTACCCCAACAGTCCGCGTGCAGCGGAAGCCCAGTTTTCGGCGGGACAGTGTTTGATGCATGAGAAAAAGTACCACCGGTCCATTCAGGCTTTTCAGGCGCTCATTCTTCGGTATGCGCAGTTTCAGCGTCTGGATGAAGCCCAATTGGGCATCGCGGACGCTTATTTCAACCTTCAGCTTTTCCGGAAGGCGGCTGAATCTTATGAAAATCTGCCGCTTTACTATCCCAAAAGTGTTTTTGCGCCAAAGGCTCTGATGCTTGCGGCCGACATGTACCGGAGAATCGGGAATTCTGAAAAAAGTCGTGAGTTGTGGATACGGGTGATTAAAGAATATCCCGGGAGTGATCTGGGCAATCGGGCGCGCCTGAAAGTGGCCGGTTATTATGAGGCTAAAGGGGATTTGTCCACCGCTTTGCGCTATCTGGATCGTCTCGTTGAATCCGGAGACGTGTCTGTGAAAGCGGAAGTCCTGCTGCGGAAGGGGGCGGTTCTGGAGAAAATGGGCCGCGTGACGGATGCTCAAAATGCGTACCGGCAGGTTTTAGGGTTGAAACCGGTTCCGCCGGAGAAAGCCGCCGGAGCCCGTCTGCAGTTGGGGCTGCTCGATGTGAAATTGGGGAATTGGCGTGAAGCGAACACGCAGTTTAAGGCTTCTCTTTCATTGGGGGGAAGCGGAGAATTGGTGCAGAAGGCACAGGTTCATCTTGCAAAATCATTTTTTGTACTCGGCGATTACCCGGATGCGCTGCGCTACTACCAAAAAACGGCGCGTGCCGCTGCGGATTCTTCATTAAGGATTCAGGCCCTTTTGGGTGCGGCGCTCTCCTCCGAGAAGATGCTCGATTTTGAGGGGGCCATTCGTTTTCTGGAGACAATCACGTCACTGCACAAATTTCCGGAAAGTGCCGTCCGGAACATCCGGACGGCTTATTTGCATTTGCTGGATGATTTTCTCAAATTGAAGAAAACCACGTCGGCCCGGGAGACGATTCTGCAGTTCCTTAAAGAATTTCCGAAAGATGTGTACCGGGAAACGATGGAATTCCGGCTGGCAAATTTAGATGAAAAGGATCGAAATGCCCCCGCGCAGGCTTTAGATGAGTACGAAAATTTTCTGCGGACTTTTCCGCGAAGCGCGTGGGCCGATGAAGCCACACTGGGGAAAGCCAGGTGTCTGGAAAAATTGGGACGAACGGAACAGGCATTCACGATTTACAGGCAGTTTGCCGCAAATTTTCCCGGAAGCCCGCTGCTGCCGGATGTGCGGCGGCATCTAAATTGGTACAACAAGTTTCTGAACACAAATCTGCAGGGCAGTGTAAAACAACTGGCGAATTTGATGGGGCTGGTTTTGCTGAACAAGGGCAGGGAAGACGCCCTTTATGCCCTTTTTAAGCTGAATTATGAGCAGTTGAAGGATTACCGGAATGTGGTTTCGCTGGGGCATCTGATTCTTAAAACGAACGCCGCCGCGCATTACTCGCAGGAAATTTTATTTTACCTGGGGCGTGCCTATCAGATGTTAGCCGAGTACGATTCAACCGGTGCGCAATCGATCGCATTTAAAGACAGTTCAAAAGCCATCTACCGGCGGTTTTTAACCCGTTACCCCACGCACACAAAAGCGCCCGACGCTCAGTTTCAGCTTATTCGGCTGCAGTCCCCCGGCCTTTCTCCGCTCCGGCGGCACCAGGATTATCTGGCTCTCGTCACGGCCTATCCGCTTGGTACGAATCGTCCCGAGATTTATTTTGATCTTGGAAAAACATTGATAGAAGCGTCCGGACAGATTTCAGCCGATTCTTTGGGGCGGGCCCAAATTTATTTTAAAAAGGCATTTCGTCTCGATCCGAAATCCATTTGGGCGGATGGGGCGTTGTTTTCCCTTGCCGAATTGCGAATGCGTCAAAAAGACCCTGTTCTGGCCGTGAAAGACCTTAAGGATTATATTCGGAAATTTCCGCAGGGGGAATTTATTGTCAAAGCCAATTACATTTTGGCGAAATTATATGGTGAACAGGGGCAGCCTAAAAAGGCGCTCGGATTGTTTGAGACCATTCAGCGGGAATTTTACTACACGGATTACAGCGACAGCGCCCTGGCGGAATTGAGCGAGCTTTATTTAAGACTGAAGAAATACGACAGAGCCCTGCAGGTGCTGGATCGCGTGGAAAAACTGCACCCGGAGAGGAAGAATAACATCCTGTTCAAGCGGGGGTTTATTTTGTACCGGCAGGGAAAATCGGCCGCGGCCGTTCTGCGGCTTCGGGAATACATTGCGAATGATCCTGCCGGCGCACACGTTCCGGAAGCGCTTAAGATTATGGCGGACATCTCAAATCAATCCGGTGATCCGCAGCAGGCGCTGGAAATTTACCGCTTGGTGTTGGAATCTTCCCAAAGAGGCAAACCGGCTCAAACTGTGAAGCCGTTTCTCGTGCGTCTCAAAATCGCTAACATTCTTTTTGCCATGCAGAAATACAAAATGGCACTCCGAAATTACAACCTGCTCCTCGAGCAAAATCCGAATGAAATGAATATTCCGGATGTGCGGGCAAAGAAGATTCTTTGTTTGATTTATCTCGGCAAAGTTGAAACCGCGCAAAAAGAACTGAGCGCTTTCCGAAAATCGTACAAGGGGATAAACACCTATCTGGGGCAGATTTATTACGAATTCGGGAATTACTATGTCCGGCAGAAGAATTTTGACCGGGCGATGAAAAATTACAAGCTTGTGGCCGGCAAATACAAACGGACGAAATGGCGTCCTTACGGTGAATACGGTGAGGGGCGTGTGTATCTGGTCACCAATAAAATTGAGAAGGCGCTTAAAATTTTAACACGCATGCCGCGCAAATATCCGAAAAGCAGCGTGCTGCCCCTGGTTTATCTTAATTTAGGGGATTTTTACTACAAATCGAAGCAATTTGAAAATGCGCTTTCTGCGTTTAAAAATGTGCTGACGTCGGCCCCCTCGAGAGAGACGAAAAAAACGGCCATGAAATATGTTTTAAAAGTTTACTCAGACCTCGGGATGTGGGATTCGGCTTTGCGGGCATCCCGCCAATACATTCAGGCGTTTCCCAACGGATCGGATGTGTTCGATCAAAAAATCCAGACGGGTATTTATTACGTGCGGCTGGAAGAATACGAACAGGCCATCAATTATTTTCGAAAGCTGCTGCCGGAAGCCGATACGGAGACCGAGGCCGAAATTCAATACTGGATCGGCGAAAGTTATTTCAAAATGGGGCAATTCGAGCGATCGATTTCGGAGTTCCTGAAGGTGCGCTACATGGCCAAACCCACCAAGCTGCCATGGGATGTGACGGCTGAATACGAAGCCGGTCTCGCGTATCTGAAGCTGAACAAGCCTCAAAAAGCGAAGGCTATTTTCCGGAAGATCGTTAATGAGCGCGGCGCCGGCAGCGATTACGGCAAAGTGGCCCTGAAACGGATTCGGGAAATAGAGGCGGGGAAATGATAAGTAAATGTAATTTGAAAGGTTTAAAATGAGGGATCTTATAAAAAAGTACAGTCTGTTTTTGGGGCTCATTTTTCTGTTTTCGGCGAGCGTGCTCGCCCAGGAAATGCCCGGCAACCGGCGGTACGGCAGGCGCCATCAGGAACAGCGGTTTTCCCTTCAGCCCAAGCCGCATTGGGAATCCCATCCGCAGGGAATTATTTTTTTTAACACATTCGGCTCAAATTACCTGGGTTTTGGCGGCAGTTATTTCTTTCGGCCGTTTTTGAAGAATCACCGTTTTGGCCTGACGGTGAATTATATTCCGCTTCCGGCAGATAATTTCCCGGGTTTTCAAATGTACGACCCTTATTACGGCGGATATGTGTATATCGATCGTGAATATCGCAAGACACGTTCCATTTATGCCCTGTTCCTAAACTACCGTCAGGAGATATTTACACGGAAGTTTCGATATAACTTTCGCCCCTACGTGATTGGGGGTGTCGGGCCCCTCCTGGCGTACGAATCCGTGCGCGGCAGGGGATTTCTGCACGGCTACACCCAGCTCACGGCGGCGGGGTTTGCGGGACTCGGGCTCAATTATAATCTGGGGAATTGGTTCTTGAATGCCGGGCTCCATTACTCGATCATCCATTTTCAGAGTTCAATTTACAATCGAAAAGTGATGGATTCGTGGACGCTTCAATTCGGCATCGGAAAATATTTTCGCCTAAAACCCGGAATTTGAACCCATTTGGGGTCTCCGGCGTCTAAAAATACAAATGACAGGCCGGATCATTTGTATTAAAAAGAGCAAAAGGAAGGGAGGTGCCCCATGAAAAGATGCATTACCCTTAAATTGTTTTGGGTCATCGGCCTAATTTTGGGCCTGTCCGTTTCGGTTTTTGCACAGGCCTGGTTCATCCCACGGCCGCATCCGCCTCGATTTCCGCCGCCTCTGCTGTCTGAAATGCCCATCCTCGAAAAGGAAACCATTCGATTTTCGGTCACGGATCAGGCCGGCACCGTAATATTGGAGCAATTCTGGAAGAACCCGTCCGATCACACGATCGAAGGGAAAATGCTTTTT
Organism: bacterium BMS3Bbin03; assembly: GCA_002898015.1. Lineage (GTDB taxonomy): Bacteria > Zhuqueibacterota > JdFR-76 > JdFR-76 > BMS3Abin05 > BMS3Abin05. The sequence goes on from BDTM01000025.1 coordinate 31,669, forward strand.
CCGCTGCCGCCCGGCGCGCAGGTCACCCATTTTGAAATGACGATAGACGACTCCGTTTATTCCGGAAAATTGTACGAGCGGAATGAGGCCAGACAAATTTACGAGGATATTGTCCGGCGGCTGCACGACCCGGGTCTGTTGGAATTTCTGAATCACAACCTTTTCCGCACGCGCCTGTTTCCCATTCCTGCGCACAAAACCCGCCGGATTCAGTTGAAATATCAGACTGTTTTTCCTCTCGATCAGGGACAGGTGACCATCCAATTGCCCCTTTTTATGCAAAAACGCCGTTGGCTTCCCGGCGGAAAAATAATGCCGGTGGGGCGGTTTGTGCTCACAGGGACGATTCGATCGAAAACCCCTGTTAAGAATGCGTATTCACCCGATCCGGATGTGGAGATCCTCCAAAAATCCGATCACAAACTCACGGTCAGCCTGGAAAAAGAGTTTTCTGCATGGAAAGAAAAGTCCTTCCGTTTGGTGTATGCACTGCAGAAAAATCCTGTCGGGCTGTCCCTGTTGACCTTCAGGCAGCCGGAAAAACCGGGCTATTTTCTTCTCCTCATTTCACCCGCTTTTGAATGGAAAAAGCAGAAGCCCCTGCCGACGGATTTTGTGTTTTTGCTGGATCGCTCGGGCAGCATGTCCGGAGAGAAAATCGTGCAGGCGAAAGCAGCCTTGAAATTTTGCCTGAATCATTTAAAACGGGGCGACCGCTTTGGGCTGGTGACGTTCAGTTCCGAGGTGCAGATGTTTCGTCCGGAGCTGCTGCCCGTCAAAAAATGGCGGGAAAAGGCGCTGCAATTTCTCGATTCCATCGATGCCCGCGGCGGCACCAATATTTACGGCGCACTGGCGGCGCTGAAGAAGTTTCGGCAAAATCCGGATCGGACAATGGAGGTCATTTTTCTGACCGACGGGAAACCGACGGTCGGAATTACCGATGAGAGCCGGATTCTCAACGCGTTTAAAAAGGAAAACACAGAGAATCTCCGCCTGTTTGTGTTTGGTGTCGGCTACGATGTGAACACCTTTCTGCTCAATCATCTTTCGGAGGAAGGGCGCGGCACCGTGGTGTATGTGGAACCGGAGGCCAATCTTGAAACACGGATTTCCTCTTTTTTTGATAAAATTAAAGCGCCGGTGCTGACACATCTTGGAATTGACTGGGGCGATCAGGAAGTGCGGGATATTTTCCCGAAAGCGCTTCCCGACCTGTTTCAGGGAAGCCAACTGGTCGTGACCGGCCGGTATGAAAAAACCGGTGATTTCAAGATTGCTTTAAAAGGGGATGCGTTAAAACAGCGGAAAACCTTTGTGAAGACCTTTCGATTTCCGGAGGAAGCCGTTGAAAATGACTTCGTGCCCATCATCTGGGCCTCCCGCAAGATCGGGTATTTGCTGGATCAAATCCGGTGGCACGGGGAAAACCCGGAGCTCAAAAATGAGATTATTCGCCTGAGCAAGGCATTCGGAATTGTCACACCGTACACGTCTTATTTGATTCAGGAACCGGAACCTGCGGGTGTCCTGCAGGCCGCCGGTCAGCCTCCGGCACCGCCGTACCCGCAATTCAACCGCACGCAGCGGCGTTTTTTAACGGATTTTGCCTCCGGCCGTCAGGAGACCAGCGGCGTCAGCTCGTTTTACATCAGCAAAGGCATTCAAAACCTGAAAACGAGCCGCCATGCGCTGCGGCAAATGACGCAGAAGATCCGGTTTGCAGCCGGCCGGTCGTTTATTTTTCAGGACAGTGTGTGGGTGGAACAAGGAATCGGCGAAACGCAGCCGCCGGTCAAAGTGGCGTTTGGATCGCCGGCGTACTTTAAGCTGCTTGAATGGCACCCCGGACTGCAGACTGTTTTTGCGCTTGGTCAAAAAGTAAAATTTCAAATCGGGAATGTGGTTTTTGAAATTGCCGAAACCGGAACCAAAATGTGGAGCACGCGTGAATCTGAGAAATATCGAAAACTGGCCCGCTGAATGGACATCGGCGCTGCAGCGTGAAGGTGAACTGCTGATCGAACAGGCATTTCAGGAAGATCTGAATGGGCTTGGAGATGTGACGAGTCAGGCTATTTTTAAGGATGATGCCGTTAAAACGGCGCGCATTTTTGCCAGAGAAGCAGGCACGGCGGCCGGCCTGTTTATGGTTGAACGCGTCTTTGCCGTCCGGGAGACTTCGATTCAAGTGCAATTTTTAAAGCGGGACGGAGATGCTGTCAAACCCGCCGAAACACTGCTCAGAGTGACAGGCCCGGTATCCGCATTGTTGACGGCGGAGCGGACAGCCCTGAATTTTTTGGGACGGCTCTCCGGAATTGCCACGCTTACTCAAAAATTTACGCAGGCAGTTTCGGGAACCGGAACAAAAATTCTGGATACCCGAAAAACGACACCCGGTTGGCGGTTTTTGGAGAAGTACGCCGTGAGGCAGGGAGGCGGCACCAACCACCGGATGGGACTTTTTGACCGGGTTTTGATTAAGGACAATCACATTCAGGCGGCGGGAGGCATTCGTCATGCTGTTCAGGCCGTCAGAGACTATTTTAGCTCCCGTGGGTTGAGTCTTCCCATCGAGGTGGAAGTGAGAAATCTGACGGAGTTGAAAGAGGCCCTTGGACAGCCGATTCAACAGATCATGTTGGATAACATGGATGCGGAAACCATTTCCCATGCCGTGAAACTGGTTTCGGGCAGGGTGCCGCTGGAAGCGTCCGGCGGGGTAACCCTTGAAACGGTTCGTAAGATTGCCGAAACCGGTGTGGATTTTATTTCTGTGGGGGCCCTTACACATTCAGCACCCGCATTGGATGTGTCGATGTTGACGCAATAGCCCCAAAACCCAATTACTTGATTCCCGGGGAATTGGCTATTCGAAGTTTTTCTTTATTTTTTGGGCTGCAGATCCGGTGTGCCCCGCATTTTTTATGAATCCGCTGCCTTTAAAGGGAGCGGCCATTCAGAGGTTTGATGGTTTCAGAGTTTGCTTTTGTCTGCGATTAAATGCCTTTTAAAAAGTGTAAGACCCTGCGCATTTGTGAAAAAAATCAGGGGGCGGGTCCGCGGAGTCAGACCGTGATTTCGCGGATAAATTTCCTCAGGGCATCAACGACTTCTTTGCTGTGGGTGCCCCGGTTTGTTTCCAGATCGATGTAGCTGGCATGGGGGAGAAGGGCAAGCATTCGTTTCAGATTCTCCGGTTCATGGAGTTTGTCTTTCGATGCAGCGACAATCAAAACCGGGCAGGTTACGGCACCTAATTTCTTCCAGACTCTGTATTTGGCCAGGGCAAGCACGGCTTTTTTCAGTTTCCAGGGATCAGCCGCGTCCAGAGCATTGGCGTATTTTTGGTACTGGGCGTAATCAGTGGTGACATCCAGTCGAAAATTTCGCAGATACCATTTTATAAACGGTTTAACAATCAGGTACAGATGCGGAGGGAGCGGGCGGATGAACCAAATTCCCCATCGGGGAACCCGGAATTCTGCGTTGGGTGCGACAAGAACCAGAGCCTTGGGTCTTGGCTGAAGGACGGCAACCGCATCCAGGATGGCTGTTGCTCCCAGGGAACTTCCCATTAAGATGTAACGGTCGGGTTTTATCGGAAGCCGGGGAATGACGTGAACCAGGTCTTCTCCGATGCTGTCAACGCCAAACCGAACCTTTCCGCGGATACGGGAGGAAATTTTTTCACGGGTTTCGATATAAAAAACCCGAAATTCCCGTGTCATCTCTTGAAGCACATCCCGCCAGGCAATAGGTTTTGATATCCAGCCGCTGACAAAAACAATGTCGGGGGTGTCCCGTTTTTGTGCGGGTAAAAAGGTAATTATCCGAAGTGAAACGCCCGGAGCGGCTGGCAGCCATTCTTCGGAAAAGGTGCTTCCCGGTGCGCAAAGTTCCGATAAGTTTTCCATTTTTAAAATATACAAAAATATTCTTGTGTTGTCACTAAAATTCTTTTAACTTGTAAAATTCATTAATTTATGCCACAAGAGCCCTGACTCACGAAGGTCATCGCAGGTATAAAAATTGGCTCATTCAAACTCGGTTGATTTTGCAGGGTTTCCTCTTTGAATACAAATTTATGGATCGTTTTGTTTTTTATACCTGTGTGCTTTTGTGTCTTCGCGGCTTATGAATGATTCAGGTTAAAAGGGGAAAATGCCCGAGCAGCCCCCGAATGAAGTTTTACAAATGTGGGAAAGGATAAACGGTTGAGTTGCCTATGCAGATGAGAAAAATGAATCCCGTTTTGCTGGAAGGGAAAATCTCCAAAACCTTAACCCGGCTGACGCTTCAAATGTCCGTTGGCATTCTGGCAATGCAAGTATTCAATCTGGTGGATACGTTTTTTGTCGGACAACTGGGAACCAATCAATTGGCGGCAATGGGGTTTACATTTCCCGTCGTTATGGTTATTAACAGCATCGCTCTTGGGCTTGGCATCGGGGCGTCGTCTGTTATTTCGCGGGCTATTGGTGAAGGCAATCAGTCCAAAGTCCGCCGGATTACGACAGATGCACTGTCGCTTTCGTTGATCATCGTCACATCTTTTGTAGTGATCGGGCTGTTTACAATTGGCCCCCTTTTTCGTTCTCTCGGGGCTTCTGCGGAGATTATTCGATACATAAAATCTTATATGAAAATCTGGTATTTGGGGATGCCGTTTGTCGTGATCCCAATGGTTGGCAATAGCGCCATTCGGGCCACAGGGGATACCAAAACGCCCAGCTTTATAATGGTAAGCGCCGTTCTTGTAAACATCATTTTGGACCCGCTGCTGATTTTTGGCTACGGTCCGTTTCCACGGTTGGAATTGGCCGGTGCGGCGCTGGCGACGGTTATTTCCCGCGGGATTACCATGGTCTTGTCTCTCTGGATTCTCTACCATCGTGAGCGAATGCTTACGTTTGCCATTCCAAAACTAAAAGAGGCCGTTCAATCCTGGGGGAAAATTCTCTATGTCGGATTGCCGGCTGCCGGAACCAATTTAATTACGCCGATTTCGATGGGAATTATCACGCGATTGGTGGCGCATTACGGCGCGCCGGCCGTCGCGGGTTTTGGTGTCGGATCCCGTATTCAAATGTTCTCGATGGCGATAATCGGTTCGCTTTCCTCGGTTCTGACTCCTTTTGTCGGACAGAATTGGGGGGCCAAGCGCTACATCAGAATAAAGAGCGGCGTGAACTTCAGCTATCTGGCTTCAGTGATTTGGGGGGCTTTTCTCTTTATACTTTTTCTTTTGGCAGCCAATCCGCTTGCAGCGCTTTTTAATCGAAATCCACAGGTCATTTGGACGACCGATGTCTATTTGAAAATCGTTTCAATCGGTTTTCCGGCTCTTGGAATTCTGATTTTAACAGCTTCAACATTTAATGCCCTAAATAAGCCGCTTCCTGCTTCGGCACTTATGATCGCTCGAATGTTTGTGCTGTATGTCCCGTTGGCCTATTTGGGCTCAAATTTGTTTGGATTGACGGGGATATTTTGGGCAGCGGTTGTTTCAAATTATGTGTCAGGCGCGGCAGCCTATTTTTGGATCAAACGGGAAGTTACCGGTTTTGGCGTAATACGCTCATGAAATTCAAAAATGGGTAGATAGATCACGTATAAACCGCTTAAAAGACTATTTTTTTATACGTTTCGTACGCTTTAAAAATCTTAAACACGTAATGGCGGGTCTGCCCGGGCAGGTGACGTTTGATGCTCTTCCATTTATCGGGCAGACGGGCTTTTTTCTGTGCCCGTAACACCCGGTTGTGGCCGGCGTTGTAACTGGCAAATGTAAACGCCAGCCGGTCCTTTCCTTTCTCCTCCTTCCAGATATTGTACAGCCTGCGGTCGTACAACACGCCCAATGCAATGTTGATTTCAGGTTTCAGCAGCAATTTCGGGTGAGTGCCGAGATGTTTGGCCGTGCCCGGCATGATCTGCATCAGTCCCACTGCACCGACATAACTTCGGACACCGGGATCGAACCTGCTTTCGGCGTAAATCTGAGCCGCAATAAGCCTCCAGTCGAATCCGTAGCGCCAACTGTATTTTTTTATAATACGGTCGTACCTGGAAATTCTTCCCGGGGCTATGACAGTAAAATGCGTAAAGATGTACTTCCAGTCTTTCTTAGAAGAAGAGGGATTCGCATCCGATTTGACCGGAGGTTCATTGGATTGCGGATACGAATCGGCTTTTTGTGACAGGGGCGCCCAGAGAATAAACACAAGTCCAATCAGGATGAACTTAAATTTGTCCGATGACATAAGCCAACCCTAAAAATATGGCTGCAATCATAATGGCCAACCCGATGTTTTTGTTTTCCGCGATTTCCCGCCGGATATCCAGTTTTTCCAATTTATCGAAGAGCCGCCAGGCGAAAAAACAGGCCACGGCAAAGAAAACAGCCTTTACAATGATATACGAAAAATTCAATAAATAGGTTGTGAGCAAATCTTTAAACATAGACAGCTCCCTTTTGGGTTTGTAATGGGATTTAGTTGAGTCTCTTAGTAAAAAATTTTACCTAAAGTATTTAAATATGCTTGAATTAAAAGCAGAAATCAAGAAAAATCTTTCTTTAAAAATAAAAATCGGACGAAACGCCTCAAACTAAATCCCCGCGCCGTCTATAAAATTGTACATCTCGTTGATGAAAGGCTTTTCCAATTCCAGCAGCTTCTCCTCTTTTTTCGGACCGGACACTTTTTTTTCCTGATTTAATTGGGCCACGGTTTTTTCCAGATCGATCAAACGATCGACCAGCTCGTGAATCATCTTAAAAACAGGATCGGGCAATTTATTATGTGCAAGCACTTTTTGGTCGAAATTGTTTTGCTCGTGCAGCACACGGCCGGGTACTCCGACGACGACCGAATGGGACGGAACGGATTTTAAAACCACGGAACCGCTCCCGATCCGGCTGTGATGGCCAATACGAATATCTCCCAATATTTTGGCGCCGCTGCCCACAACGACATGCGATTCAAGTGTCGGATGGCGTTTGCCTTTCTTGAGAGTCGTTCCCCCCAGGGTCACCCCCTGGTAAATTAAACATTCATCCCCCACTTCCGATGTTTCACCAATTACAATCCCCATTCCGTGGTCGATAAATACGCCCTTGCCGATTTTGGCACCCGGGTGAATTTCAATTCCCGTGATGAAACGGCTGAAGTGGGACAACAATCGCGGCAGAACCGGAATTTTGAGTTTCCATAAAAAATGTGAAATCCTGTGGCTCCAGATGGCGTGTAAACCCGGATAAGCGAGGACAACTTCCACAATGTTCCGGGCCGCAGGATCGTATTTGAAAACCGATTGAATGTCTCGAATCATTCCCATTTTTTGGTTCCTTTTTTTTAAATGATTAGGTTTGTTCAAACGGGCACCCGGAACAGACAAATATTCAGGTTCCGGAGCAGCCGCATGAACTTCAGACGCATTTTTTCCGGCGTTTATTCCAAAAAAAAAGCCCCGTTGCGTGGTGCAAAGGGGCTTTTATGATCAATAAACAAAAACGAGTTACAAATGATATAAACCACACCGCCACGCATGCTGCCCACGCAACAGACACATTTGACAACACATACAATTTTGGGAGTGTGATTTTTTCATAAAGAATAATCTCTTTTTTTTCAATTTAAATTTCCACATAATATATTATATCTGAAAACGAATTGCAACAGAAAATTCTAAAAAATGAAAATATTTTCGAAACAGGGCGAAATCCTTTTTTTTTGAACAATTTTGCCGGATTCAGGAAAAACAAATATAACAGATATTTAACAATTTTTTACTTGACAGTTTGATAAAAAATGTATACTATTTATGAAATTTAGTCGGGTTCTTTTGATAGCTGTTTCTTTCCGGAATGTTGTTCATCCTTTTACAATAGCAGGGCTGGCGTTTTTGCTTTTTGTGCCGAAATTTTAGTATTGGCAAAAGCGTGAAGACAGCACCTAAATGCGCCTGAGGCGCACTATGAATCATCCGATTTTTATTTTACCCCAATCTGAGTGATTAAAAATGGTGATGAAAAAAACATGGATTGTTTTTAGTCTCATTTTTCTATTTTACGGCGCACCTCTCTTTTCACAAAGCGCCGGCAGCCGGATTCAGCGTCTTGTGGGTGGTCACCTCTCTGTCGCCGGTACGTTTAGCAGCAGTGCCTTATCGACGTTTCATGCGGGGAGATTTACGGCTTCCGGCGATTATCTGGCCTGGATGGATTTTTATCAAAATCCGGCATTTTCGACAGGGATCAAAAAGCCTTACGTCGCGTATTTCATGGCGCCTCCCATCTCCATTCACCCCAATCGTTTTATCGATATTGACGGCCGCGTTCAGTCAGCCATGAACAACGGTGTGGCAAATTACCGCGCGCCGGGCCTGGCAATCGAATACCCGCAAACCGACCTTGTGTTCAGGACGAACCAACTCTGGGGGCAGGGGTTGGTCAGTTTTCCTGCCGGAGGAATGGTTTTTACCTTTGGGTACCAGAGACCTCTGTTTCTGAATCTAAACGCCTATTTAACGGGCATTGAGACGACGATTTCAACGGAAGTTCCGATGGGGGGTCAGACAAGCGATGTGGTCTTAAATGCTTATTTGGATGCTGCGGTTCACCTGACATTTTCAGTCGATAAGACCTCGATCGGCGGAAGCAAAATTATTCGAAATCGGTTTGCCTTCGGATTTTCCATCGATCGTTACGGCGGAAATGTGAAAAGTCAGGGGTTTGCAGACGCCCAGGGCGATATGCTTTTTAACGGGCAGGAGTACATCTTTAATAATCCGAATGATGCCTGGTACAACAAACTGACACAGTCTATTTCCGGCGGGTATCAGGGCAGCGGCTGGCGGACCACGTGGGGCGGGTGGTATTTTTACAATAAAAGTTTTTTGTTCGATGCGGTTTTATCGATGCAGTCGCCGATTCGTCTTGAAGGTGATTTCAACATTCTGGTCAATAAAATTCCTGCATTAAATTTAAATGCATTAAGCTCCAATAATCCGAATGAAGAGATTTTAGATCCAGCCGGTTTGGACCTGGCACGGTTGACCTTGACCCAACCCGTTCAAAACAAAACGTATCCCGAGATGCTGTTACACCTGCCGTCTTACTTAAAGCTGGGCGTGCTTTATCAAAAAAGCAATTTATATTGGTACAACAACGTCAGTCTTAAGTTCGGTTATACCGGGGTTGAATACGGGCCTTACAAAATCGGCGTCTCTTCAAATTTTGATTGGCAGAGCATCTTTGGTTTGAATCATTTTTATATTGTCACTAAAATAGACGCCGCCAAAACCGTTTTAGACCATACGGGAAAATGGGGTCAGGGCGGTAACCGTGTCTGGATCCCTTCTTTTGCTCTGGGCTACGGCAGGTTACTCCGTCATCATTATCCGGTTCAATTGGGTCTGTCGCTTTTACCGGAACCCATTGTGTATTTTTCAACAGGGTATCAATTTTAACATGAAAAAAAGATTTGTATTTTGCCTGGCTTTTGTGCTGATCTGTTTTCAGGCAGGCGTTTTATGGGCACAACAAATTACATTGACCAGTGTCCCTTACAAACTGATTGGAGAATCGGAATCGGTTACAGTGACCTGGCTGGAACCCGTAAGTGCGACTCTGCATTACGGCAAAACACACGGTCAATATGATTTGTCACTTTCCCAAAGCGGGAACCGGTCACTGACGTTTGTCCCTCAAAATGACGGCATTCAACCGGGTGTGTATTATGCGATTATCACCAACGGGGCTTTAAGTTCTCAGGAATTTCCTCTGATTATTGAAGCCTCCGTTTCACCGAAGATGCGGCAGCCCCAGAACAGCACGACGATTTCCACAGCCACACCGGAATTCCAGTGGGATGAAGTGGCCGGTGTTCCGTATTACCATCTTATTCTGTCCGATCGCGAGGTGGTCATTTCAAGGGATGCCGACGGAAATTTACAGTTGACCGGCGCCAACATTATCTGGCAGGTCATTACACAGAATACCCACATTACTTACGGGGACCCCGATCCGTCCGGCTATTTTACGGAAATTAACGGAATGCCGTCCCCTCTGCTGAACGGAAATCAGTACACATGGATTGTGCTGAATAATTATGGAAACAATCCGGCTCTGAGTTCTCTGATTCAATCCGGGGTCAGCACTTTTCAGGTTCAATTGACCGTGCCCGTGGGAAAGCCGGTTCTCGTTTCCCCGGCGAATCTCGCCAATTTAAGCGCCGAAACCATTACATTTCAATGGCAATCCGTATCCAATGCCGTGAATTACCTGATTCAATTATTTGAGCTGGTTCAGCAGGATAACAGTTCGTCCAGCATTCTGGTGTGGAGTACCACAACCTCCAATTTGTCGATAGACTTTCCGGCGCGGGCTGTGCTGAAAGGCACCCAATATTCCTGGCGCGTATTGGCAATGGACAACGCCGGAAACGGAGCTGCAAGCGCTACCCGGGATTTTATCTACCAGGTGCCGGTAAGCGCCCTGAACATTCATACCCGGGATTTAAAGGGGCAGGTGCTTCCCTGGACGAATATCTCTGTGGCACCCCTGAACGGCTCGTCGAGCAACGTTTCGTACGTCACAACGGATTATGGAAATATGACCATTTCGGTTCAGCCCGGCTCTTATAAAATTACGGCATCCAAAGAAGGCTTTCTGGATACGACGAAAACAATAAGCGCTCCAGGCGGTGATACCGTCTCGGTGGCGATTTATCTCAGCCCTGCCATTTATAAAGTCACCGGAATTGTGAAAGACCAATTAGGCCGGTTTCTTCCCAACGTCACCGTTCACGCCAGGGAAAACACCTCCGGCCGGATTTTTAAGACGATTTCCGATGCAGGCGGCGGTTTTTTGTTGACCCTTTCAGCCGGACTCTGGGATGTCTGGGGGGAAAAGGAAAATTATTCCGATTCCGATACCACCCGCGTCGAAATAACATCTCAAACAAATGTGTCCCTATCTCAGCCGCTTATTTTAAAAGAATTCAAAAGCACCTTAACCGGGAAAGTGGTTAATCCGTCGGGGCTGGCGATTCTTTCCGGAAAAGTGCTGGCTTCCAAAGGAAATGTTGAAGTGTACCAGTACTCCGCGAGCAACGGCACCTTTTCGCTGCAGGTCAGCAGCGGCACCTGGACGGTGACGGTTTTAAAAGACGGGTATGTGAGCCCTGCGCCGCGAACCGTGAATGTGACGGCCGGGCAGACGGTTCAAATCAGTCCGGATTTTGTGCTTCAGCCGGATGCCGGAATTTTGTCCGGATTTGTGTTCGACGGACAGAAAGCGCTGGGGAATGCTCTCGTGCAAGCGACACCGCCTTCGGGTCTGCCCGTTTCAACCCCAACGGACCCGGGCGGCGTGTACGCTCTGAATTTGGCTTCAGGAAATTACACGGTGACCGTTTCCAAACAGGGCTATGCCTCGCCGGATCCCGCACAGATTGCCATAAGTACCGGGCAGACGCTTTCAAATGTCAATTTTACGCTTCATCCAAATCCTGTGTCCATTTCAGGCCGGGTTACTTCCGGTGGAAATCCGGTTGAAGGCGTGATTGTCCGGGCGGGCGGCGCTTTGGATACGACGCGGGCGAACGGAACTTATGTGCTCTGGGTGCCGCCGGGGACATTTCAGGTGACGGCCGCAAAAGCGGGTTTTGCGGCCAATCAAATCCGGACCGTTACAATCGGATTGGGTGAGAACAAAGCGAATATCGATTTCACACTGACTCCCAACAGCGGCATCATTAAGGGAACCGTTCAGGAAGGGACTAATCCGATTGCCGAAGCCGTTGTTTTGGCAGTTTCAGGTTCCGATACGCTTCGAACCTTGAGCGCCGCTCTCGGGGGATACCGGGTTTCCGTAAAACCCGGAACCTGGAAAATGACGGCGCAGAAGGCAGGATTTGTGACCCAGCAAGGGGCCGCCACAATCTCGGTTCAGTCCGGGCAGACCGTTTCCGGCATTGATTTCAATCTGATCAGAAATATCGGCACCGTTTCCGGACAGGTGAAAGACAATCACAACAATCCGCTGCCGGGAGCCGCGGTTCAGGTGGAAAACGCCCGCCTGCAAGCCCTCACGGACAACAGCGGTTTTTTCGCCATTCAATTGGAACCCGGGGCCTACCAATTAACGGCTCAAAAAACTGGGTATGATACACAGACAAAACCGGCAAATGTGACGCTGAATGCGGTGACATCACTCAATTATTCACTCACCACAATGGGGACACTAACCGGGAAAATAGCCGACAACCAGACGCGGCTGCCCATCGATAAAGCGTCTATTTTTGCCGTTAACAATAAGGATACCACCAGGACGGAAACCGACTACACCGGTGAATACAGCCTTCATTTGAACGGAGGCACCTATCAAATTGTGGCGGATCAATTGGGTTATCATGCCCTGGATTTTTCCGTTTCAATCGCAGCCGGCGTCACCAGAACGCAGGATATTTTCCTTTTGCCGGCGCCCGGTGAAATTGCCCGGCTTCAGGGGAAAATTGTGGATGATTCGAATCTGCCGATAAACGGCGTCCCCATCACGCTGTCCGGCGGGAAAGTGGCGCTCATTTACACGGAGATGAACGGCACGTTCGACATTAAGAGGCTTCAGGCCGGCTTAAACTACAGTCTGCGGCCGCATTTGCGCAATTATTTCTTTGTGCCTGAAAAACGGTCGTATGCGCCTTTAACGCAGAATAAAGTTAACCAGAATTTTTTGGGCGCTCTTTACGGAGATGTCAGTGGGAATAAAGCGGTCAGCTCTTTCGACGGGTCTCTCATCCTGCGCATCAGTGCGCAGCAGAATGTGGCGCCTTACTACCAGAATCAGCCCAGGGATTCCATTGCGGCGGATGTGAGCGGCAACGGACAGGTGAGTTCGTTCGATGCGTCGCTGATTTTCCGCTACGCCGTTCAATTAATCGATCGATTTCCCGCAGAGCCGTCAAGACTGGGCAAGATGCGGCAGATTTATGCCGATCCGACGGCGCACATTTTTACATTTCGGATTTTATCTCACAAAAAGAACCGGTGGACGGTGGCCGTCTCCGGAGATAATTTTAATCGTCTGTTGGCCACGCAGTGGGAGATTTCCTACGCCCCCGATTGGATTGACATCCGAAACTGCGCCCTTTTGCCTGAATTTCAAAATCACCGTCTGGCCTGGTCGAAGGCGAACGGTTTACTCACAATCGCCACGGCGGGTGCAGAAGCGCCTCGAAAATCAGGAGATTTTCTAAAAATTGTGCTTCGCGTGAAGGGCGACGCTTCCGTTTCGCCGCTCCATTTTCTGAAAGTGGTCCATGTCAGCATCAATGAAGGTCTGGTGGCGGCCCGTTTTATTTCGCCTGAGGAAACTGCCGAGCCGACTGAATTTCACCTGTACCAGAACTTCCCGAATCCCTTCAACAGCGAAACGCTGATTCGCCTGGCGCTTCCTGAAACGCAATCGTCGGAAAAACAGGTCGTGGAACTGACCCTTTACAACGTGCTGGGACAAGAGATTAAGACACTGGTCCGCAAGAAATTGGCTTCCGGCTACTATCAGTTCAAGTGGAACGGAACCGATCAGGAGGGCCGGCCGGTCGCCGGAGGCATTTACTTTTACCGGCTGAAAGCGGGGAAATTCGTTAAAATCAAAAAATTATTATATTTAAAGTAAACCCTATGAAATCAAAACAAAAAAGATTCCGGTCGAATGACAGAAGAAACGCGCTATTAAGATTTTTGGCGGTTCTTTTTGGAATTCTGCTGACAGCCGGCACTGTTCTCGCCCAGACCGTAACCGTTTCGGTTCCGGATGAAAAGATGTCCGAAGGAAAAAACTTCCGGCTTCCGGTGAAGGTTTCGAATTTAACCGGGCTGAGTGTATTTTCTTTTGATTTCACCCTGGTGTACGACGCCTCCGTGCTGACGGCGCAAAGTGCACAGACGTCCGGTTCGCTCTCGGCTTCCTGGGGCCCCGCCACTACGCACATTTCCGCCGGACAAATCCAGGTCGGCATGGGCGGAACAACGGCGCTGTCCGGTTCCGGAAATCTCATTTACATCAATTTTCACGTCAAAGCAGGCGCGGCCGTCGGGAAAACCTCTCCGTTAACCTTTATAAAACTTCAATTTAATGAAGGCACCCCCCCGGCGCATTTTAATAACGGCACCTTTACGGTGATTCAGGATAAGGAGCCGCCGGTAATTACAGCCGGTCCTTCGGCACAAAACGTCACCGCGCATTCGGCTGAAATTCGCTGGAACACCGACGAGCCGGCCACCGGCAAAGTGGCCTACGGCACCTCGGCTTCTTACGGACAGGTTCTGGAAAACAGCGCCCTGGTGGCTTCCCATTCGCTCAAAATTCACCCGTTAAAACCGTCCACCACGTACCATTACCGCGTTTATTCAACGGATAAACTGGGGAACGGACCGACAATTTCGGAAGATGACACATTCCGGACGGCGGACATCATCGCCCGGCTGCCGTCTCTTTCACTGGACCCCGGGGCGGCTATCGTGTTTCCGCTGACGATTACAGATGTGTCTGAGCAGGGAATTACCCGCGTGGAATTAACCATTCTTTTTGACGGCAGCCTGCTTTCCGCCACGGGTGTGAGCACCGACGGTACCATTATTTCAGCCTGGAATAAGCCGTCCTTTTCGAATGAACCCGGGAAAATTACCGTTTCAATGCAGGGCAGCAATCCCTTGAGCGGGCACGGCGTGCTGGTGAATCTGCAATTTCGCATTTCATCCGGTGTGAAGATCGGCCGGTCGACGCCGTTAACATTTCAGACCTTTTCATTGAAAACAAGCGCTTCGGAAACCATTCCTTCCCTCACCGAAAACGGGTTATTTACGGTGGAGGATACACAGCCGCCGAAAATCGTCTCGGGGCCGGGTGTAGAGACGATTACATCAAAAAGTGCCGTGATTACCTGGGAAACCAATGAAAAAAGCACAAGCCTTGTTAAATTCGGCACGGGGACATCCTACGGCTGGCAGAAAAACAATCAAAACCGGGTCAAAACACATTCTGTTTTATTGTCCAATCTTTCACCGTCCACGACCTACCATTTCGCAGCAGGCTCCGTGGATTCCAGCGGAAACGGGCCCACGTGGAGCGAGGATCAGTCCTTTTCAACAGAAGCCGGCAGCGGCATTCTTGTCTCTGTGCCGGATGCCGGCGGGCAGGCGGGAAGCGACGTCACCATTCCCATCGGTATTTCAGATGCAAGCGGACAGAACATCCGGAGTTACACACTTGTTTTGGCGTATAATTCCGATTTAATTCAGGCGCTTTCTGCAGATGAATCCGGAACCCTCACGTCCGGCTGGGGCAAACCGGCCGTGAAAATTGTGGACGGGCAGGTTGTGGTGCAGGGTGAATCCGGATCTAATTTGGCCGGAGGCGGTACGCTGGTAAAGCTCCTGTTTCGCGTGAAATCCTCCGTGACGGACGGCTTAACCGCACCCATTTCAATTGTGTTTGTGCAATTGAACAACGGCTGGCCGGAGGCTTCCATTAAAAATGGGGTTCTGACGCTGCGGGGCACACCCGACACGCAGGCGCCGCAAATTATTTTTGGTCCTTTTGTGGATAATATTTCTTCAGCGGGGGCGCGTGTCGTGTGGGTGACCGATGAACCGGCGGATGGATTTGTTCAATACGGCGCCGGTGCCGGCTACGGCCTCTCTGCGGGGAGCCCGGAATTGGAAACCGTTCATCGTGTGGTGATGGCGGGACTTTCACCGGGATCCGTTTATCATTTTCAGGTGCAGTCCGCAGATCGCTGGGGGAATGGTCCCGCAGCGAGCAGCGATGCCACATTTAAAACCACAAGCGGCGGGGAAGTGCTGGTTTTGCTTCCCGATCAAATGCGGAAAGACGGCGCGGCGTTTGACTGGCCGGTTCAAATTGGGGACGTTACCGGGAAGAAGGTGTATTCGTCGGATATCATCGTCCGGTACGACCCCAATATACTCACGGCACTTTCGGCATCCACAGCCGGTACGCGGGCAGCCTCCTGGGGGTCGCCTGTTTTTACGCCCGGAAATGGTAAAATCATCATTGCCATGGGCGGCATCTATACACTTTCCGGCAGCGGGACTCTTGTAAAAATCCGCTTTCGGGTAAAATCCGGCGCTCCGGAGAAAATCGAAACGCCCGTGGAATTTGAGAAATTTGTTTTCAATGAGGGCACGCCGGCGGCTATTTTCAAAGGCGGCTTGTTGACGGTGAAGGATGTCACGCCGCCCAAAATCACCGCCGCACCTCAGGTTGTCAGTAAAACAGCCGCATCCGCCACAATTCTCTGGGCAACGGACGAGCCTTCCACGGGAACCGTTGAATTCGGCACAACCTCCGCTTACGGGCGGTCGGTGGAAAGCGGCGAGCTTGAGAAGAGCCATATTGTGGTTTTGACGGAATTGGAATCGGGTGTGACCTATCATTTTCGGGTGTCTTCGAAAGATGGAAGCGGCAACGGACCGACCGTCAGCAGCGACCGGACGTTTCAAACCGTTTCAAGAAACCCCTTTGTTCTGAGAATTCCATCGACGGCTTTCGATGTCGGCAGGACATTTGATTTACCCGTCGAGTTGGACAGCCTTGGAAACAGAAGCGTGTATTCTCTGGATTTTATTTTAAAGTTTGATTCTAAAGCGCTTAAAATGACTCGGCTTCTGACAGCCGGAACACTGACGGCTGCGTGGTCTAATCCGGTGGTTTGGATCGGAGAGGATTCCGTGCGGGTCCGGATGCAGTCGACGGAACCGGTGACTCAAAACGGGACGCTGTTCAAGATTCAATTTCAGGTCAAATCCGGAGGCGTGTACAATAAACCGACGCCCGTTTTTATGGAAAATATGCTGGTAAACAGCCTGTCATCCGGATTTGTGATTCGCGGCGGTACATTTACGCTGGTGGATCGGACGCCTCCGAAAATTACCGCCGGACCTTCCGCAGCTCAGGTCACTGCCCGTTCCGTTCATATTGTGTGGAGCACAAATGAACCGTCCGACAGTCAGATCGATTACGGCACATCCACTTCCTACGATCTTAAATTGTCCGATTCCGATTTTATGACGTACCACGACATGGCCATTTCCGGCCTTTCTCCGAGTACCACCTATCATTTTAGGGTGAGTTCAACCGATACAATCGGAAACGGACCGGTCCGGAGCAGCGATACAACCTTTACCACAACGGCCGGAAATGAAATATCGGTTGCCATTCCGGATACACTTGCGCCCATCGGACAGACCATTTCCTGTCCGGTTACGATTGAAGATGTGACCGGAAAAGGCATCCGAAATTATCAGTTGACCATTCGTTTTGATTCCACTGCCATCGTACCGGTGGGAGCGGAAAAAGCGGGCACACTGACGGCCGCCTGGGGAGAACCCTCGGTTACAAAGGAAAACGGCCGCATGTCCGTTTCACAGACGGGGGGCAGCGATTTGACCGGGTCCGGCACGCTAATCCGGCTTTTGTTTAAGATCAGAGAAAATGCGGAGCCGGGAAAGGATGTCGCACTGATTTTCAGTACATTCACGTTCAATAACGGCGCCATTCCGGCTTCACCGAACAGTGCCCGCTGGCGGCTGGTCGACCGCACACCGCCCGTGGTGACGGAAGGGCCGGAGGTGGTCGACGTTGGTGTCAATTCTGCAGCAGTTCGATGGAAAACAAATGAGCTGACGACCGGAAAAATTGAGTACGGCAAAACCGCCGGGTACGGCCAATTTAAAAATGCGGCCGCCGTCGATTCTGTCCACCTGGTCGCGCTTGAGAATTTACAGCCCCTAACGGTTTACCATTTTCGAGTCTCCGCGACGGACACGGCGGGAAATGGGCCTGTGACCACCGCCGATGCCACATTCAGTACCCTCTCGGATACGGTGACCGTCAGTTTGCCGGAGATGACCGTGGCGATCGGAAGCGTATTCGATGTTCCGATTACCGTGACAAATCTAACCGGCTTTCAAATCAAGAAAATACAAATGGATATGACCATAGATTCCACCACGTTATCGCCCATCGGGGCTTTCTCCGACAGCAGCATGACGGCGAAATGGGGGACACCGTTCTATTCCGTTTCAAAGAATGTGTTCCATGTGGAAATATCGGGAGCTGAACCGCTAAAAGGAAAAGGGGTTTTAATCTGGCTGCGTTTTCGATTGCTGGGCGGGGTGTATCCCGGTGCAGTCCTGAATTTTTCTTTCGATTCTTTTCAATTAAACAGCGGCACGCCGGCGGCCAAGATTAATTCCGGCAAGATTCATGTGGTTCAGGGCCATGCGGCCGGCGGGATCGAGGTTTCACTGCCGGATACAAGCCTGCTCCCCGGAACACGCCTGCTGCTGCCCGTCTCCGTTTCGGATGTGACGGATAAAGGCATCCATTCGCTGGCTCTGACGCTTTCCGCCGATAATAAAATCGTAAAATTTCACGGCATTGAAACCAAAAATTCACTAACAGAGATTTGGGGATCCCCCCAGGTAAAAATTAGCGGGGACAGCCTGACGGTGTCCTTGCAGGGAACCGCAGCGGTGTCGGATTCCGGCACACTTCTGTTTATCGATCTGGAAACACTGCCGGCCGCCCAGGAGGGTGATACGACCGAGCTGAAATTTGATCGCTTCCGGTTTAATCAGGGAAATCCATTTGCAAATGTGAAGAATGGGTTCATCCGAATTTATAAACGGCACGATGCCATTTCGGGGTTTGTATTTGAATCGGACAGCGTGACCGCCGTTAAAGATGCCGTGGTCAGTGCAAAAGAGACGGACACCGGGCAGGTGAAAACCGGAGTTTCGGACAGCACGGGATCCTTCCTTGTGGCCTCCCTGGATTCGACCAAAACTTACACGGTGAGTGTGTCGAAACCCGGCTACACCTCGCCGGACCCGGTGCAACACGTGAAAACCGGCACCAGTGATTTGAAATTCTATCTGGAAAAGCAAAACGGGTTTATCGACGGCTGGGTAAAATCTCCTGAAAATAAAGCCGTCGTGGGCGCGCTGGTGGTGGCAGATGACGGGCACGGGCACTTCGGTTCCGGAAACACCGATTCCACCGGTCATTTTGCCGTCAATCATCTGGCAAAACGATTTTCCTACACGGTGACGGTGACGAAATTCGGATTTCACGACACGGTCCTTCAGAATGTACGGGTGAACCAAACGGTTCAAGTCCAAATGAAGTGGTTTTACGGAGAAATTCACGGAATGGTCCGGGACACGAACCGCGTGGCGATGGACAGTGTGTTTGTGCAGGCACTCAGTTTAAAGAAAGGCACGCGTGTCGATAGTTTTCTCACGGACAAAACCGGAAAATATGACCTGGACAGTTTGAAGACGGATCAGTATTTGATCTACGCGCTGCGGGAGGGGTTTGTGAGCACGCCCAATCAGGTCACCGTTAACCTGGCGCCCGGGGATTCGGTTGCATCGGACTTTACGATGGAACGGGCGGTTCTGGCGGCGATTGATATTTCAGGCAACCAGGAAATTCCCAACAATGTGTCGTCCCGATTTGATTTTACGGGGAAAACAGCGAAAGGGCAGGTCATGGCTTTGCGTTCCCCTGTGTGGAAACTGTGGCCGAAGAAGGCGGGCGTGGCGAGCCAGGGAATCGTTTACCCCAATCCGGATTATTTTGGCGAAGCGAATCTTTCGGTGACCGATCAATTCACGGGAATTTCCGACACCCTGCGGCTGTCGGTTTACGCCCCGGTGACGGCAGCCACAAATGCCGTTTTTGAAAATGCGGAAGGCGTGAGTCTGCAGATTACCCCGGGCTCGGTGGATCAGCCCCAGAAGATTAAAATCCAGTCGGTTTCTCTGCCGTCTGTCAAAAAAAGCACGAAGCGTTTTTCGGCGCCCGGGAAAGGGTACATTTTAAAGCCGGGCGGGTACAAATTTCAGGAATCCGTTCATCTGGAAATGCCGGTTCCGGCTGGTTTTGCCGCAAAACGTGTAAAAATCGGGCGCTGGAATCAGGATAAAGCGCAGTGGGATGTGCTGGAAACAAACGTGGTGACGCACGGGGATACCAGCAAATTATCCTCGGAACTGTCGGAATTTTCGCTGCTGGCTGTTTTGAATCCCGCAAAGGATCTCGGAATGGAATCTCTGCGGTTTTACCCGAATCCTTTCTCGCCTAAAATAGACACTGATCTGGACGGCTACCCGGGCTTAACCATTGAATTTTTAATCACGTCCCGTGATGCCAGGCGGCCGTTCGTAACCGTTCAAATTTACAGCCTGTTGGGGCAGAAGGTGCGCACACTCGTGAATCACGAACCCCAAAACAAGGATCAGCGTCTCAAATTCCGTTGGGACGGCCTCACGGATGACGGCCGGATGGCCCGGAATGGGCGCTATGTCGTGAAGGTGGATGTTTCCGATGCAACAGGTACAAAAACAAAATTGGGAACCGTAATTCTGGTGAAATAAAGATGAAACGTTTAATGATGTTTGCGGCTATTTTTCTTCTCTTCGCCGGTGAACAGACTGTTTCGGCTCAGGATTTGGCGAATTACCCGGCCGCATTTGTGGATATCGGATTTGGGGCGCGGCCGTTGGGGATGGCCGGCGCTTACACGGCAATTGCCAATGACGTGCAGTCTGTTTTGTGGAATCCTGCAGGATTGGCCGGTGTTCCGTTTGTGCAGGGAACATTCAGCACGACGAGGCAATTCGGGCTCATTCCCTACCAGATGGCTGCCGCCGCTTTTCGGTTCGGGGTGAATTGGGTCCATTCGGAAGGAATCATTCTCTCCGGAGACGATGCCATGCGTGAATTCACTTTTCTGATGGGGGCAGCCTATGAAAAGCGCTGGCCAAACGGGAACTATCTGCGGGGCGGCACGGTGGTTTCGTACCGAAATGCGTCTTTCGGGAAAAATGCCCCCAGGGGTTCGGGCGCCGTCACCGGAAGTGTCTCCGGTTTTGCGGTGGATTTTGGAATTCAATATTCCCCGGCTGAACACTACATTCTGGCGGCCGTTCTCAAGAATGCCGTCAATTATCTGCAGTGGAATACATCGACCATCGGGAAATACAGTGAAGGCACCCCCATGCAATTGGTGTTCGGCCTGGGCGCCGTGAATATTTTAAACTTCAATTTCGATCTGGACATCGAAAAGACGCTTTACAAAGATATCCCCGATAAATTTGCCTTTGGTGTGGAACGCCCGCTGTTCAAATATTTCTACCTGCGCGGCGGATTTTCCAGGGGACTGGTCCCCTCCGATCTCTCTTCAACGGCTTTCGGCGGCGGGCTGCATCACGCCTTTCCCCGGGGGTTCAGGCTCACGCTCGATTTTGCCTACATTCTTCAGGATTTAAACAACAATTTTCGGCTCTCGGTGACGTTTGATTTGAAGTAAGGAATTAACATTGATCCTTGGGAGGAATCATGCGAAAATTAACTTTTCTCTGCATCATATGGATTGTATTATCGCTTCAGGGCATTAATTTTGCCCAGGACAGAAGAATTCTTGTGCCGAAACGGGTCCCCGGCGCCCCATTTAAGTTGAACGATACAGAGGACCTTTTCGGTAAAGCCTACCGGTGGTTTCTGGAGGGTGAATATGATTTTGGCGCAGACAGCCTGCGAAAACTCGTCAAATTAACGGGCTTTAAGATCGACCCGGGCAGTTACTATGTGGTGGCCGCCAATTTTACGGATTCATTCACTCCGATTGGCCTTTTTCATGAAAAAGATGATTTTAACAGCACACGCCTGTTTGGATTGAACCGCAGCAATCTCTTCTATATTTTTATTTCGCGGCAGCGAAAAGGCGCCTCATTTCTATCCGTGCTGGCCACGAAGAAGATGCCGCCGTTTCTCGAAAATTTGCCGGGTTTTATCGGGCTTTTTCAACCGCTGCCCTTTGCACAGATCACGCCCGAAACGGTGGCTCAAAAAGAGACCTGGATCGACATCCGTCATTTTGATGTGCCGAAACCGTTCCGAAAGTTTAGTGATATTTCTTTCATTGTAAAAGCCAAACTTTCGTCTGAAAAATTTCTGGCATCCGCGACATTTGACAACACGTCCAAAGAGCGGTGGAGTTATGGCGTGGCCACAGCCGTTACGAGCGCAAAAGATGTGGAGATCACCGTGGGATCAAACGGGAAGATCATTGTGCGCCCCAGACCGGATTTGGACCTTGCCGCTTTTGGCGTCATAAATTATAATTTTCGGCCGGTCGATACGAAAGCCCCCACGCTGGCCACGTCCTTTCACCTTCTCTGCGGTCTTCGCCTTGCAGATTTTTTAGAGCCGATCATCGGTGTGGGCGGGGGGATTAATCTGGATGTCATTTCGGTTCACCTGTTTGCCGGCTACAGCGTGGAGATTGCCAACGAATTAAAACAGGGGTATTTTATCGGACAACAGATTAACAGAGCCGTCGATCCCTTCAAAACAAAACTGCTTGGAAAGCCGCGCTTTGGAATCGAGTTAAAATTTCCGTAAAAACCGGACAATTCCCGTTTTCAGGCATTTTTTAATTGCAAATCTCAATTAGTCTTTTTATTTTGTTTTTCAGCAGGGCGAGTTTTGCAGGCACAAACAGGGGAGAATCTGTAAAGGCCCATTCACAATTTTTGTGATTATTCAGCCGCAAAGTCACCAAATCACAGAGGCAAGAATGGATTTGGGTTCTTATTTCTCAACATCTGCGAAAAAGGCTGGAATATCTTGTTTATCATCTTTAATATTATGAGAGGATTAAACAGGATTAGAGGATTAAAAAAAAATTATTTACAATAATGTTATCAGGGGAGTCCCTGTCCGCCGGTTGGCGTCAAGCTAAAACAATATTTAGAAAATCTTATTGATTTATTTGAATTGCCACGCTCTTTAGAGCGTGGATGCGGAATAAAAAAGCAAATCAAAAAAGGGGTTTTAACCGCGATTTATTCAATTGTTTGGGGTTAAAACCCCGAAAATATGAAATGGATTGTTATGGGGTTGTATCGATAAAAATAATTCCGTTAATCGAATGGATCTGCGGTAATGGTTTTGCAGGATCGTATTTCAGGGCTATTATTCTATCTGTTGGGGCGATGCATTCGCAGGGAATGATTTGTCCATCTGCAACAATTTTACCACCGGATGCATCGCCCCTACGGGACTTAAATACTGTGTTGATTCATTTTCTATAAACATTTTGTCCTTTTTTTGATGGCAGAATCAAGTTCCTTGAAAGTTCCGCAGGGACGCAATGTTTATAGCGAATTGCCAAATCCGATGATCTGAAGTCCGCCGCGGGTGAAGCAATCTCTAATTTTTAGAGTCGATTTCAAAGTGACGTGATAGGGATATCTCAAATCCGAAAAAGCTCTGTAAGGGCAATTCATGAATTGCCCTTACAATTGTGGAACAGACAGAAGTATTTAAGATACCGTTTGTTATTAGATTTCTCTGGTGTCTCTGCCAAGTTCTGTGATTCAAGAAAAGCGCCGTTAGGTGTGAAATCTTCATAAAATATCAACCGTGCGGAAATAAGAGGCATTTGGGCTTCGAGGGAAATTTAAAATGAAACGTTCCGGAATCAATGAAGCGATTCGGAAAGCGTCTGCGTGTTTTAAGAAGAAGGGCTGGCACCTGCCGCCCGAATCCCGCTGGGATGTGACGGATTTTGGATTGGGGGACTTCCGGAAATACGGCCTTGTGCTGATGAATCTGACGGACGAAAAAGAATATTGTGAGAAGCTGATGTACGGTTTGAAAGATCAACGGACGCCTGCACACTGCCACCGCCGGAAGAAAGAGGATATTATTGCCCGCAGCGGTGTTTTAATCGTTCAGGTGTGGAATAAAAATCCGGATGAGATTTCTGCCCCGGAAGAATTCCGGGTGAAAGTGAATGGAAAAATACGCCGGGTCAAACCGGGCGATCGCATTCGTTTGCACTCCGGGGAACGAATCACACTGGCACCGGGTATTTATCACGAATTCTATTCCGAATCAGACGACTGTATTATCGGAGAGATTTCTTCCGGCAACGATGATCTCCATGATAATTTTTTTGTCAATCCGGATATCGGAAGATTTCCAAACATTGAAGAAGATGAACCGCCCATTGCAAAACTTCTGAGTGAATAGAATTGGGAAAGATGCGTAAATGAAATCCGTTCGAACTGGCATTTTAGCCGGGGGCAATTGGATTATCGATCATGTAAAAATTATCGATAAATATCCGGTACAGGATTCGTTTGCATTGATTTTAGACGAAACGAGCAGCAATGGCGGCTCTCCGTACAATCTTCTGAAAAATTTATCGAAAATGGGCTGTCCTTTCCCTTTGGCGGGCGCAGGGCTTGTGGGAGACGATGCAGAGGGGCAATCCATCTTGAATGACTGTAAATCTCACGGCATCGATGTTTCCCAAATGCACCTGACAAAACAAGCCCACACCTCCTACACAGACGTCATGACGGAAAACCGGACAGGCCGGCGGACCTTTTTTCATCAGCAGGGCGCCAATGTTTTATTGGATAAAATCCATTTTCGTCTCGAGCAGTCGAATGCGAAAATTTTTCATCTGGCCTATTTGCTGCTGTTGGGTAAATTAGATACGGTTTACGAAGACGGTTCCACAGGCGCCTCCAGGCTTTTGAAAAAGGCGCTTCATCTGGGTTTTAAAACTTCCGTGGATACTGTGAGTGAAAACGGCGATCGATTTGAAACCATTGTAATCCCTGCCCTGCCGTGGGTTAATTATTTAATTATCAATGAATATGAGGCGGAGAAAATCAGCGGGATCCGAACCTGCGACGCAGGGAAAATCAATCCCAGCGGCATTCGTTCGGCCGCAAAAAAACTTGTCGGGAAAGGCGTTCGGGATTGGGTTATCATTCATTTTCCGGAGGGCGCTTTTGCTTGTAACCGGGAAGGACAGGAAGTGTTTCAGGGGAGTGTTCGGATACCTCCGGAAAAAATAAAGGGCACCGCCGGTGCAGGCGATGCGTTTGCCGCGGGTGTTCTCTGGGGAATGCACGAAGAGTGGCAAATTCGGAAAAGTCTTCATCTTGGCGTGTGTGCCGCCGCCGCATCCCTTTTTCATTCCACCTGTTCGGAAGGCGTGCAGGAAATGAAAAAATGCCTGGATATCGGCGAGGCGTTTGGTTTTATTCAATCGATTGAGACGGGTTAGCCCGCCCCAATCTGCCAAAGGAGGAAGTCATGGAAACAAGTCTTAAGGATGTAAGAAGCGTTCTTGCAGAGGTGCGTGACGAATTGTTCAGCAAACCCAATGTGGTGGCCACCGGGATTGGCTATAAAATCACGGGCGGCCGCCAGACGAAAGAATTGGCCATTATCTGCTCTGTTGAAACGAAGCAATCCGCGAAGCGGCTGACGACAAAAGAGTTAATTCCGGCCCGCATCCAGAATATTCCCACAGACGTTTATCCGACCGGAATTATTCATGCCCTGCAGGCGCCCACCGGGCGATTCCGGCCTGCTCCGGGGGGTGTGAGTATCGGCCATATTTATATTACGGCGGGCACTCTGGGATGTCTGGTCAAAAAAAATGACAAGTTGTTTATTCTTTCAAACAATCACGTGCTGGCAAACAGTAACGACGCCGATATCGGAGATGCGATCCTTCAACCCGGCCCTTATGACGGCGGGCGATTTCCGCAGGATCAGATTGCAAAATTAAGTGAGTTTATTCCCATTGAATTTTCCGGGGATGGCGGCGGCGGAACGAATCCGTGTCCTTTTGGACGTTCGGCGGCGGCAATTCTGAATTTGTTGGCGTCTATTGTCGGCAGCAAAACCCGGCTGCGCCCCGCCCGAATCAAAGCCAAAGAAAATTTGGTCGACTGCGCCATTGCGGAGCCGCTGAGCCAAAGTGATGTAAAGAATGAAATACTTCAGATTGGAACGCTCTCCGGAACAGCCGAAGGGACGTTGGGCATGCAGATTAAGAAAAGCGGGCGAACAACCGGTCTCACAAGCGGCAGCATTTTGCAGATCGATGTCACGGTCGATGTCAGTTACGGGTCGAACAAAACAGCCACTTTTGTGGATCAACTCATGGCAGGGGAGATGAGCCAGGGAGGAGACAGCGGATCGGCGGTCGTCAGTGAGGCAAATCAATTGGTGGGTCTGTTATTTGCCGGAAGCTCCACCTCCACCATTATCAACCGCATTCAGAATGTATTTCAGGCGCTGCAGGTGACGGTGCCTTAGGGCACGGCCGACGAAAGCAGAAGGGCCGATAATTGCCCGGCGCGGCGAAGCGGCCGGTCATCGATCCGAAAAGTCACAACGAATGCGTAAAGTCTGCAGAGGGTGAATTAATGCAAAATGACCCGCTCCTTAAAATTAAGGAGGTAAAGAAAAAATATGAAAAAAAATGGCTTGCACTTGAGGGCGTCGTCGGAGTCGGTATCGGAAAAACCTCCGACGGCAGCCCCGGCCTGATTATTTCGGTAAAAGAAAATGGCGATAAATTTCGCGGGAAAATTCCGTCGAAAATTAAGGGCATCGCAATTGAAATCCGGGTTACCGGTGAATTCAAAGCCTTACATCTGTCCTGACAAGAACCAAAAAGCACCGCGAGAAAGCACAACGCAAACCCGGAAAACCATTCTGCGCCCTCAAAGTTGTGCCGTAAGGCAAGGAGGCTCATGATGTCGATTTTTATTATGTTTGGAAAGTACTCGCCCGAAGCGATTCAGAAAATTTCAAAGGAACGCACCCTAAAGGTTCTGGAGATTGTTAAAAAACAGGGCGGGGAAGTCAAATCCATGTATGCCTTAATGGGGGCTTATGATTTGATTATGGTCGCCAATTTTGAAACGATGAAAGAGGCCTTGCGTGCCTCCGTAGCCATTACGAGAGCCACAGGGATTTCTTTTTCCACCTTACCCGCCATGCCTGTGGAAGAATTTGATGCGCTGGTTGACAAAAATTAGGTTCTTCGCGGGAATGTGTCCATTTTGATCCATTTTTGAAAGCGATTCTAATCACAACTAAAATTGAATTGAAAAAATCAAAAATCAAAATCACAATTTAAAATGCAAAAATACCGGCTGTTAAAATCCGAAACAAATTCGAATGACCGAAATTAAAAACGAAGCAAAAGGCCCATTGGGTCTGTGTTTGATAAATTATATCATTTGAATTTTGGATTCATTTGAATTTTTTCATTTGTTTCCATTTGCGTATTTGTTTAGGTAATGGCAAACCTGTCCCCGAACTGTCACTTCTTTTCTTTAAAAATCATATTCCGGACCATCTTTTTCATATTCCAGGGCGCGGGGCTGCCGCCCAGATATTTGTGAAACCAATTTAGATGGGCGTTGTAGTAAAGCGGCATCGATTTGACATAGTTCGGCCAGTGCCCGTCATTTTTAAAAATGATTAGCCGCGAGGGAACGTTCATTTTTTGCAGCGCTGTGAAGAACTGCAAACTCTGTGTGTAAGGCACGCGATAGTCTTTCTGGCCGGTAATCACCAATGCGGGGGTTTTAAAATTTTTCACAAAGTTGCTCGGAGACCATTTCTGATACAAATCCGAATTCCAGGGTTGGCCGCCGAATTCCCATTCCGGAAACCAGAGTTCTTCGGTGGCACCGTACATGGAGCGTAAATCGTAGACACCCATCATCGAAGCAATGGCTTTGAATCGTGTCGTGTGGCCTTCCAGCCACATCATCATGTAGCCGCCATACGACCAGCCCATCACGCCCATGCGATTTTCATCCACCCAGGGAATTTTTGCCAGCGAATCGGCCACATCCATGATGTCCTTATAAACCTTCCCTCCCCAGTCTTTCGAGATTTCTTCTGTGTAAGCTTCACCAAAACCGGTGGAACCGTGCGGATTGGGAAACGCCACAATGTAGCCTGCGCCGGGATAGACCTGCCAATCTCCGCGGAAGGCATCGGCCCATTGGCCCTGCGGCCCGCCGTGCACATTCAAAATTAGCGGGTATTTTTCAGCCGGGTTGAAATTATGGGGTTTGACGATAAATGTCTGGACTTTGATTCCGTCCGCGCCCGGGATCCACATTTCTTCGACCGGACGAATATCCACCGAGTCTTCAACGGCTTTATTGCAGAAGGTAAGCCTCTTGGGGGAGTGACCATTTGTGTTTATACGCCAGATTTCATACGGGTTTTTGACAGCCCGCCGGCTCACGGCAACCCATTTTCCGTTGGGAGCGATGTCAAACGCATTGATGGTCTTTAAATCAGCCACCAGCCGGATTCGCTGATCTTTTAACCGAACGTTGTAGAGCGGAAAATGTCCCTTCACTTCACCGATAAAGTAAATGCTTTTTGAATCCGGTGCCCATGCGAAATCATCCACCCAATTATCAAAATTCTCTGTGATGATGCGTTTTTTCCCCGTTTTTCGGTCATAAACGGCCAGTCTGAAAAGGTCCGATTCGTAACCCGGGATTTTTTGTGTTCGATAAGCAATGGAGCGTCCGTCCGGGGAATAGCGCGGCTGTCCGTCATAAGCGGGGTTATCGGCGGTGATGTTTTTGGCCTTTCCGCCTGTCAGGGGCACCAGCCACAGGTCGTCGTTGGTGGAAGATTCCGGGTGGGAGACACGTTTTGAGGTAAAGCAAATCTCTTGACCGTCCGGAGAAAAATCATAATCGGTGGCGCCGCTCAGGGAGAAAGGAGGCGAATCGTAATTGCCGGGCGTGACGTCGGTCATTTTTTTGGAATCCAGGTCAAAAACAAAGATGTGGTGTCTGCGTCCGTCTTTGTAGGAAGTCCAGTGGCGGTACAGAAGATGATCTGCCATGTGTGCCTGAATGGGCCCCTCTTTCATGGACTCATCGATCTTTTTATTACAACTGTCAACCGCACCGCATTCGGGGAAGACACGCGTCTCAAACATAATTTTCCTGCCGTCGGATGACCAGACCGGGTTACTGATCTCTGTGGAGATGTGAGTCAGTTGTTTGGGTTCACCTCCGAAAACCGGCAGCAGCCAGAGCTGTGCCCCATTTTTTCGGGTGGAAATGAACAGTATGGATTTCCCGTCGGGGGACCAGCGCGGGGCATAATCGGCAGCCGGGTTGTTGGTCATTTGATGAATCTGACTGCCGTCGGCATTCATGAGGTAGATTTCCGTGTTGTGTTTTCCTTTGTGCAAAAAATAAGAGGTCACTGTAAATGTGATTTTTGAGCCATCCGGTGAGATTCGCGGGTCGTTGACGGTTTTCAAATGGTAAAGATCTTCGATAGTAAAGGGTTTTTTCTGAGCCACACCGGGAATCGTTAATAAAAATAAAATTGCAAACAGGAATAGTTTTTTCATCGTGGCGTGTCCTTTCTTTAACGTCTAATTCAATGGGATAAGAAGCAGACTGCTAAAATTTGATTTAAAATTTACAAAAAAGCTGACTAAAATTCAATAGAAATTAATGGCAATAAAGCCGGACTGACGGGAGCCGGGAAGTACAGGAGAATAGCCCGGCGGCACGGAAAGCGGACGAACTTGCGTCTTTTTTCGTTTGAAGTCAATTTTCTACTTGACAATGTAAAAATAAATTTTAATTTATAGTATGAATTTTAAAATACCGCGGGGAACCCGATATAAAGAAGAATCGTAATAAAAAAAGATGTCCGGTTTATATTTCTGCCCCGTGATAAAAGCAAAATTAATTGGCATTCTTTCAAATGGGTTGCGGCGAATTGTGGATTGGAAAATATTCAAGCGCCTGTCAAAAATCACTTGAATAAAATGTTTCGTCGTGCCGCAGATTAATCACCAAAATAGGAGGGTTAAATCCATGAAAAGTAAAAAAAGCAGTGCCAGCATGACGTTGTTATTTGGTGTTGGAATCCTTTTTTTATGGATGAGTATGGGAATGGCACAGACAGCCAAAAAGGCCGCGACACACTATAAATATGTCGGCGTAAAAACCTGTAAAATGTGCCACAACAACCCGGCAAAAGGCAAACAATTCGCAATTTGGAAAAGCAGCAAACATGCAACCGCTTATGCCACACTGGCGACAGCAGAAGCCAAAAAACTGGCCAAGGCAAAAGGAATTACGGATCCGCAGAAGAGTCCGGAATGCTTAAAGTGCCATGTGACCGGTTATGGGCTTCCTAAAGCGGATTTTACACCCAAGTACAATATGGAAAACGGTGTGACCTGCGAGGCGTGTCACGGGCCTGGTTCAGGCTATTGGAAGTATTCCACCATGAAAAAAATATACAAAGGAAAGATTAAACCCGGCACGGTCGGCCTCACTCTGCCGAACGCCAAAACCTGTGAGACCTGTCATAATCCGGAAAGTCCCAGTTACAAGAAGTTTGTATTTGCCAAATACTGGGCGAAAATTGCTCATGATATTCCCAAGAAAAAATAAGAAATTGAACTGTTAATCAGACACATTCGTTTTCTGTTCCAAATTGCCAATAACCTGTATTTAAATTTTTTAAGTACCGGTTATTGGCTTTTTTATTGGTCACGATTCAGGTATCTGGCTGCTGCAAAATTATAGAGGTGCTAAGATCATGAAATAAATATTATGAGAGGATTAAAGGATTAGGGGATTAAACAAGATATTATTTGTAATAAATTGGATCTGCATTGCAAAACAATTGTGCCGGCTGCAGGTTTCGGCTGCCCCGTGGTAAACCGCGGGGCAAAAAATAGAAAGGACGCTAAAGCGTCCTTTAGGGCGCTTCCCATTTTTAGCCCGATGGTTTACCATCAGGTGGATCTCTTTATGCCGAATTAACTTCTAAAAT
>BDTM01000026.1 GCA_002898015.1 bacterium BMS3Bbin03
TGGTGTCAATTCGTGGGAAGAAAAAGGCCCACGAATGTGCACGAATTTTTCACTAATTTTTAAAACAAAAACTTGGAATGAACCTTATATTTTTATGAGAAAATGTATGCATTTTTATGATGAACCACAATCGTTTCAAAAGTAGTTTAAGCGCCGCGCATCACTTAGACGGGGTTTTGTTCGCATTTAAAATGAAAGTCCACACAAAACAATGATCAGCTTTTTGGAAGGCCAGATCGTCCATAAATTTCCGACAAAAATCATCATGGATGTAAACGGAGTAGGCTACGAAGTGAGTATCTCACTAAACACCTACGAACGGCTTCCGCAAGACGGAGAAAAAATCCGTATTCTAACCTATCTGCATGTTCGAGAAGACATGATGCAACTGTTTGGTTTTGCTTTGGCCGACGAGCGCGATCTCTTTTTAAAATTAATTGCGGTCTCCGGCGTGGGACCCCGTCTGGCACAGGGCATACTTTCCGGGACAACCCCTCAGGATTTCAAAGAAGCCGTCCTCACCAATAATTTGGCGCGATTGACGGCCATTCCGGGGGTTGGGCGGAAAACAGCTCAGCGGCTTGTGCTGGACCTTAAAGAGAAATTTCAGACAGACAAATTAAAACACATGGCGGTGGAGCAGAATGGGCGGCAGAGCCTGTTAGATGAGGCGGTTCTTGCGCTCGTTTCACTCGGATACCGGCAAACTCAGGCGCAGAGATCGGTGCAGCAGGTTTTGCAGCAATTTCCGGACTTAAATACTCTGGAAGAATTAATCAAACATTCTTTGACTCAGATTCAAAAAAATTCATAGCAAACGTATCAGACAAAATGTTGACTGAATAGGGCGGACAAGTTGGTTCGAAAATATGCCAAAATACCCACATCTCCGAAACTTTTAGATGGGGAGATAGAGATTGACCGCACATTGCGGCCGTCCCGGCTGGAAGATTTTATCGGGCAGCAGAAGCTGAAAGATAATTTTAGGATATTTATTCTGGCTGCAAAAGCCCGGGATGAAGCGCTGGATCACGTGCTTTTCTATGGTCCGCCGGGACTTGGGAAAACGACACTTGCCAATATTATTGCGAAAGAGCTGGAAGTTGACATTAAGATTACGTCGGGGCCGGTGATGGAACGGGCCGGCGACCTGGCCGGTATTCTGACAAATCTTCGTGAGCGGGATGTCCTCTTTATCGATGAAATCCACCGCCTGAATGCCACTGTTGAAGAGTATTTGTACACCGCGATGGAAGACTTCCGCCTGGACATCATCATCGATAAAGGGGCAAATGCCAGGAGTGTCCGCCTGAATCTGCCGCACTTTACGCTGGTGGGCGCCACCACGCGAGCGGGACTGCTCACATCTCCGCTGCGTTCCCGGTTCGGCGTCGTGAGTCGGTTGGATTATTATGCTCCCGATGATTTGCAGCTCATTGTGCTGCGTTCGGCGAAAATATTGAGTGTTAAAATCGATAACGCGGGGGCCACGGAAATTGCCCGGCGTTCCCGCGGCACGCCGAGAATTGCGAATCGGCTGCTGCGCCGCGTTCGGGATTTCGCGGAAATCGAAGGGGACGGCGAGATCACAAAAGCGATCGCCGCCGGCGCACTGGAACGCCTGGACGTCGATGATCGCGGGCTGGATGAGATGGACAAACGGATATTGCTGACCGTGATTCAAAAGTTTAACGGCGGCCCCGTGGGGGTAAATTCACTCGCCGTGGCTGTTGGGGAAGAAAGCGATACGATTGAAGAGATTTATGAACCGTTTTTAATTCAGGAAGGATTTTTACACCGAACCGCCAGAGGACGGCAGGCCACTGAGTTTGCGTATAAATATTTCGGATTTTCCGTGAAGAAATCATCCGATATTCAGGAAAGTTTGTTCTGAAATAAAAAATAAAAATAAATGATACCAGTTGGAGTTCAAAAATGAAGCTTTCAGATTTTAAGTATTCCGTTCCCGAACACTTAGTGGCTCAATATCCGCCCGAAGAAAGAGATCGCGCCCGAATGATGGTTTTACATCGGAATGCACAAAAAATTGAGCAAAAGATGTTTTACGATGTTGTCGATTATCTGCAAGAAGGAGATTGTCTGGTTGTCAACGAGACGAAGGTATTTCCCGCCAGACTCATTGCAAAAAAAGACAAAACCGATGCAAGTGTGGAGGTGTTCCTCCTGCGTGAATTGGAAAACAATCTCTGGGAAGTTCTGGTCAAACCGGCAAGAAAAGTGCGCGTCGGGAACAGGCTTTCCGTGACGGATGATCTGTTTTGCGATGTGATTGACAACACGGTTTCCGGTGGAAGAGTCGTTCGTTTTAATCTGAACGGAAATTTTTACAACATTATTGAAGATATTGGCAAGACCCCTCTCCCGCCCTATATTACCCGGGATCCTGAGCCGTCCGATAAGAAAAATTATCAGACGGTTTACGCCCGCGTGCGCGGGGCAGTGGCTGCCCCGACAGCCGGTCTTCATTTTACCTCCAAAATTTTGGATAAAATCAAAGCCAAAGGCGTAAAAGTTGTGCCGATTGTCCTTCACGTGGGATTGGGGAGTTTTCGGCCTGTTCAGGTTGAAGACCTCTCCAGGCATAAAATGGACTCCGAGTATTTTGAAATTTATGAAGAAACGGCCAACACCATTAATGAAACCCGGGATAATAACGGCAGAATTATCGCAGTCGGCACAAGCACGGTAAGGGTACTCGAATCGTCCGTGACATCGGACTATTATGTAAAACCGTTGAGCGGCTGGACGGATAAATTTATTTATCCTCCGTATGAATTCAAGGTTATTGACGGACTGGTTACGAATTTTCATCTGCCCGGTTCCACATTAATTATGTTGGTGAGTGCGTTGGCCGGGAAAGATTTTGTTTTTAAAGCTTACCGAAAGGCGATAAAAGAGAAATACAATTTTTACAGTTATGGCGATGCCATGCTGATTGTGTAAGGCAAAAAGTTCACAAATTTTTGAGGATTAAAAATACTGCCGTGAAATCCAAACATGTGATTGCCTTAATCCCGGCGGCCGGCTCCGGCAGCCGGATGGGCAACGATATTAAAAAACAATATCTGAGAATCGGCCAAAAGCCGATTCTTTTTTATACGCTCAGGCAGTTCGATCGATGCGGGGCGATTGAAGAAATCATTTTGGCTGTTCCGGAAGAGGAGCTCGCATTTGTCGCCAGTGAAATCGTGGACCGGTACCACATTCACAAAGTTAAAAAAATTGTTGCCGGAGGGCGGGAACGTCAGGATTCAGTGCGTGCCGCTTTTAATGCCATTGACAATACACCCGATTTGGTGATGATCCACGACGGCATTCGTCCCTTTGTAACGGCTGAAATCTTAATAAACGCCGTTCAAAAAACGGCGGAATTGGGGGCGACGGTCGCCGGAATTCCGGTCGCGGCGACCATCAAGCGGGTGGTGGATGGAGAAATCACCGGGACGCTGAAACGGGATGAACTCTGGGAAATTCAGACACCCCAAACCTTTCGGTTCGATTGGCTGAAGCGTGCGTTTGAAAAAGCCGAAGCTGAGAATTTTTACGCCACAGATGATGCCGGACTTCTGGAGCATGCAGGGTTTACGGTTTACGCGATTCCGGGAAGCCGGTTGAATGTTAAAATTACACATCCCGACGATTTGAAACTCGCGGAATTTTTGGCAAATGAATTTGGAACAATCTTATGAAAGTCAGAGTTGGATTTGGACAAGACAGCCATCGTTTTGATAAAGGAAATCCGGCCCGAAAATTGGTGCTGGGCGGGATTGTTTTTGAAGGACATCAGGCACTAAAAGGCAACAGCGATGCCGATGTGGTGATGCACGCCGTCACAAACGCCGTGTCGGGGATTACCGGCGTGAACATTCTGGGCGAACGGAGCGATTATTTATGCAAGGAATTGGGAATCCGGGACAGCAGCGCCTATTTAAAGGATGCGCTTCGATTCATGAAGAAGATGACAATTATGCACGTTTCAATTTCAATCGAGGCGAAAGAGCCCGCAATTGCCCTGCGAATCGATGAAATGAAAAGCTGTCTTGCGGCCATTTTAGGCGTCTCCCCAAATGACATCGGCATTACCGCCACATCCGGCGAGGGCCTGACCGCTTTTGGGAGAGGCGAAGGCATCCAGGCATTTGCAGTGGTGACCGTGAGTTCAGAGGAGTAGACCCCGCCCGTGGATCACATACTCAGTCTTTTTCACCAGAATTCAGGCCTCTGGAGCTACGTTTTATTATTTCTGGTCGGTTTTATTGAGAATGCCTTCCCGCCTGTGCCGGGGGATACGGTGATCGTCGTCGCACTGGTGCTCATCGGAAAAGGGTGGCTCAATTTCTGGATCGTCCTGGCAAGTGCGAGTACAGGGGGGACACTGGGTTTTTTGGTAATTTATTCGCTCACCTTTTGGGGAAAAGATTGGGTATTACGCCAAAAATGGCTCCATTTTGGTGAGAGGAAGCTGGAAAAAACAGAACGGTGGTTCAAACGCTACAGTTTGATGTTGATTTTAGGAAACCGGTTGGTCGCCGGCTTCAGAACGGTCGTGGCATTTGTGGCCGGTCTTTCCGGCATCCCTTTCTGGAAAATGGCCATTCTCTCCTTTATTGGAATCAGCGTCTGGAATGCCGGTTTATTGATGATTGGCTCTCAAATTCTGACCAATAAAGGGGCTTTGCTGCACGCATTAAAAACATACAATCTTGTGGCGGGAATCGTGATTTTGGCTGGAATTGGTATCGGCATATTCCTGTTTAAACTTCAAAATAGAATGAGGAGTGAATAAAATAGATGAAAATTCGTGCTAGATTTGCGCCGAGCCCCACGGGATATCTGCATGTCGGCAATGCCCGTACCGCCATTTTGAACTGGCTATTTGCGAAACACGGCGGCGGACAATTTGTGCTGCGCGTGGAAGATACCGATGTCGAACGGTCCGCAAAAGAATTTGAGCAGGCGATTTACAAGGATTTGCGCTGGCTGGGTCTTAATTGGGATGAGGGGCCGGATGTGGGGGGCGCCTTCGGCCCGTACCGGCAGTCCGAACGGCTTGAGATTTATCATAAATATGCGCACCGGCTGCTGGAGGAAGGCAAGGCTTTTCACTGTTATTGCACGCAGGAAGAAATTGAAGTGAGAAATAAAGCGGCTCTGGCGCGCGGCGGGCAGCCGAAATACGACGGGCATTGCCTGCATTTAACCAATGAACAAAAGCAGGCGTACCTGGATGAAGGCCGCAGGCCTGTGATTCGCTTTCATGTGCCGGAGGAAACCATTCAATTTCAGGATTTGGTGAAAGGCGAGATTGTGTTCGAGGGAGAAAATATCAGCGATTTTGTGATTCTCCGCTCGGACGGGGCGGCCACGTACAATTTTGCCGTGGTGATCGATGACGCGTTGATGAAAATATCGCACGTCATCCGCGGTGACGATCATCTCTCGAACACGCCCAAACAGGTGCTTCTGTTTGAAAGGCTCGGTTTTGATGTGCCCGTGTTTGTGCATATCCCCATGATTCTCGGCAGCGACCGCTCAAAATTGTCCAAGCGGCACGGAATAACAGCCATCCGCCTGTACCGGGAGAAGGGCTATTTGCCGGAAGCGCTGGTGAATTATTTAAGTCTGTTGAGCTGGTCTTCCGAAAGCGGGGAAGAGATTTTGCCCCTCGGGCGCCTCATTAAGGAATTCGATTTTACCCGGATGTCCAAATCGGCGGCCATTTTTGATCGTGAAAAGTTAAACTGGATGAATAACCGGTATATTCGAACGGCGGCACTCGAGCGTATTGTCGAACTCTCGATTCCCTTTTTGGAAAAAGCCGGTTTTCGGGTGAGTGATCGTGATTATCTGACCCAAGTCATCGACACGGTTCGCGGGAATGTGGATTATCTGGAGCAGATTCCGGAGCATGCCAAAATTTTCTTTCAGAAAGAAGTGTCTATTGAATCGGATGAAGCCAAAGAGATGCTGGCGCTGGATTCATCAAAACAGGTGTGCCGGGCGTTTTTAGAGGAACTCGGTCCGGTTGAAACACTTTCGCCTGAAGTCTTCAAGCAGATCATGAAATCCATTCAAAAGAAAACGGGCGTGAAGGGGAAATTTTTATGGATGCCGGTCCGCATTGCTTTAACCGGCCGGATGCACGGCCCGGAACTGCCGAGAGTGGTGGAAATTCTCGGAAAAGAAAAATGCGAATCCTTTATAAAGGAAACGCTCGGGAAACAGTTGTAAACCAGGCAGAGCGGGAATTGAAAAATCAGAGATCGAGGATAGAACGTTAATGAAAATTGCGGTATTATTGGGCGGCAATTCACCCGAGCGGGAAGTTTCTCTGGCATCCGGTGAGGCAATTGCGCGGGCATTACTGGAAAATCAGCATGAAATCATTTTGGTCGATCCGGCGCTTGGAGCCGGACAGCTCAATTTAAACGAACCCATTCTCCAGGGCAATGTGCCCGTGCGTCCGCCCTCGCTAAAAGATCTGCCCGAAGACAGCTCGTTTCGAATCATTGAATCCGTCGACTATCTGTCCGGCCGGTCCGTCGATCTGGTGTTTGTAGGGCTCCATGGCGGCGCCGGTGAAGACGGCAGAGTGCAGGGTCTTCTGGAATTAGCGGGTTTGCCGTACACGGGTTCGAATTATCTCGCGTGCGCACTGGCCATGAACAAAAGTGTGTCGAAGCGGTTGTTTGAGCGGGACGGAATTCCAACGCCCCGCTGGCTGCGGGTGAAGGCTAATTTACCGGCCGTGCCCGCCATCAAAGAAGAAATTGAGAAGCGGATCCAGTATCCTGTGGTTGTAAAACCGGGTGATCAGGGGTCGACCGTGGGCCTGACGATTGTTCAAAAAGATCAGGAACTGGAAAAAGCACTCCGGCTTGCCGCACAATATTCGGACGAAATCATTGTTGAAGCGTACATCCCGGGGCATGAAATGACGGTGGTCATTTTGGGAGACAGGGCATTGCCGGTCATCGAAATTAAACCCAGGCACGGCATTTACGATTACGAATGCAAGTATCAGAACGGGATGACCGAGTATGTGGTGCCCGCTGAAATTTCCGAAAGTCTGTGCGGGCGTCTGCAAAAGGCGGCGCTGCAGGCACACCGGGTGCTGGGGTGCCGTCACTATTCGCGTGTCGATTTTCGTGTGGATCATGAAGAAAATGTGTTTTGTCTCGAAGTGAATACGCTTCCGGGAATGACCCGAACCAGTCTGGTGCCGAAAGCGGCAAAAGCGGCCGGTTCGACGTTTCCCGGGCTTGTTCAGGAAATAGTGGATTTGGCGCTGGAATAAACAGACTTGAAATTCACCTCAGGTCCCTTTGAAACATCTGAAGGAGATTTTTAAATGAGCCTCAAGGTTTACAACACATTAACCAAGCGAAAAGAAGATTTTGTACCGCAGGAGCCCGGGAAGGTTCGGTTTTACGCCTGCGGGCCGACGGTTTACGATTATTTTCATATTGGAAATGCGCGTCCGTTTGTGGTCTTTGATGTGTTCCGCCGGTTTTTAATGTATCGGGGCTATCAGGTGATTTACGCGGTGAATATTACGGATGTGGATGACAAGATCATTAAGAAGGCAAATAATGAGGGCGTTTCTATCCGGGAAGTGACTCAGCGGTATGCGCGTGCCTACCTTGAAGACATTTATAAATTACGCATTTTGCCGCCTGATGTCAACCCTCGTGCCACGGCTCATATCGACGAAATGATTGAATTAATCCGGAAATTATTTGAAAATGGATACGCCTACGAAGTGGACGGCGATGTGTATTACGACGTCGGCAGATTCAAGGACTACGGCAAACTTTCCGGCAAGAAAATTGATGAACTCCAATCGGGTGCCCGGATTGAAGTGGATGAGCGTAAACACAATCCTCTTGATTTTGCACTTTGGAAAAGTGCACGGCCGGACGAGCCCTGGTGGGAGAGTCCCTGGGGAAATGGGCGTCCCGGATGGCACATCGAATGTTCGACGATGTCGATGAAATATCTCGGCAGCACGCTCGATATTCACGCGGGCGGGGAGGATCTGATATTCCCGCATCATGAAAATGAAATTGCCCAGAGCGAGGCGGCCACGGGTAAACCGTTTGCCAGGTACTGGATGCACAATGGTTTCCTGCAAATTCGGGGTGAAAAAATGTCCAAATCTCTTGGAAATTTTTTGACCGCCCGTGAGGTGGTGAAACGTCATAAACCGGAAGCGGTGCGCCTGTTCTTTTTACAAAAGCACTACCGGAGTCCCATCAACTATTCGGAAGAAATTTTATCGGAGACAGAGAATGCCTTAATGCGATTGAAGCATGTGCTGGAAAATATTGAACGCACCCTTGAAGGGAAAAAGCTGTCTGAAATAGAAGAGAAAGACTTAACCGGTCCGGAAAAACAGCGGTGGGAAAGCCTGCAAAAGAACAGGCTCCGGTTTATTCAGGAAATGGAGGACGATTTTAATACGGCCGGTGCCGTCGGGCAGCTTTTTGAAATGGCAAAAATAGCCAACCGGATTTTGGAGGAAGAGGAGCTTTCGGAAAATAATCAGAAGATTTTAAAGTTCATTCACCGGACGTTTCACGAATTTGATTCCTTTTTAAGCCTGTTTGGCGCCGAAGAGGAAACCGGTGTGGAAACCGGGACCTTTAATCAATTGGTTAATATTCTGGTACAAATTCGAAATGACTTGCGGGCCAAAAAAGAATGGGCGCTTGCGGATGAAATTCGCAACAAACTGATGGAATCGGGCATTCTGATTGAAGACCGAAAAGATGGGACAAGTTGGAAGCCCGTGAAAAAAAACAAAAATAATTGATTTTTTTCTTGACAAACAAGAATAAATTATTATATTATAAAGCTGTATTTTTAATGGGGTAAGTTTATCTAATTTTGATGAGTTTAGTATTACTGTTTAATAATTAAGAAGTTGCCGATGTAGCTCAGCTGGTAGAGCAGCTGATTTGTAATCAGCCGGTCGGAGGTTCGAGTCCTCTCATCGGCTCTATTTTTAAGAAATTAAAAGATTAGCAGATCTTTGGGCGTTTTTGTGGAGAGGTTCCCGAGCGGTCAAAGGGAGCAGACTGTAAATCTGCCGGCGAAGCCTTCGGAGGTTCGAATCCTCCCCTCTCCACCGGCTTTTGTCTGCGGGAGTAGCTCAGTGGCTAGAGTCACGGCCTTCCAAGCCGTTGGTCGCGGGTTCGAATCCCGTCTCCCGCTCCAATGCGGTTTGTGCTTTTTGAGCGGTTGAACTGATTGTTTTACGTAATGCCCACGTAGCTCAGTCGGTAGAGCACATCCTTGGTAAGGATGAGGTCACCGGTTCAAATCCGGTCGTGGGCTCTTTTTTTCTGTGGAAAACCTGTTGGATGCCCAAAATCAAGGGTGTCGGCTCGTTCCGAATGACAATCGGGAGAAGCGATGGGTGAAGGCGGAGCGGCCGTAAGTGCCGTCGTTTGGCGGACAAAGCGCTATTTTTAGATCAGATCAGAAAGGTTAAGGAGGAAGTCTGATGGCGAAAGAAAAATATAATCGTAAGAAGCCGCATGTGAATGTCGGGACGATAGG
>BDTM01000027.1 GCA_002898015.1 bacterium BMS3Bbin03
CAGTTGAGAGGTGAAATAGTGATTTTTGGTCAAAAACAGGATTGAGATTTTGGTGTTAAAAGGACCCTATTTGGAGCTATTAGACTAATTTTAAAAACCGGAAAAAAATCCCCTCTTGAGAGGGGTGGCCTGCCGCAGGCGGGACGGGGTGTGTGGTTGCGTTTCACTTGTGCGTAAAAATAATTCTTTTTAAAAATTGGAGTAACTTCATGGGTTTAAAGAAAAGTGTACTGATTATGGTGGTTTTCATCTTCCAGTCCACCCTGCTTTTTGCGGATGTCACGTGGATTCCGACGGCACCGACGAAATATGATTCCATAAAAATTACGGTCACAAATTGCACGGTTGGGGCAAAACTGCATTGGGGTGTAAACGGCTGGAAAAGGCCCATTTCGGTCTACTGGCCTCCCAACAGTACGCTTTGGAACGATAGCGCGGCGATCGAATCGCCCATGCAGGGGCCTGCGAATGGAACTTGTACCATCACGATCGGACCCTTTGAGAATGCTGCCCAACCGGTAGCCGAAATTAATTTTGTGATCCATTTTAACGACGGGAGCTGGGACAACAACAGTGAACAGAATTATAAAATCTCCCTCATGTCCGGAGATATCCTCTGGTCACCGAAAACGCCTGGCCCAAACGATACCATTACCGTTCACATCGGAAATGTCACAAAATCCGGCAACCTGCACTGGGGGGTAAATGCGACGAATCACAACTGGACGCAGCCGATTTCGGCGTACTGGCCCCCGGGCACGTTTCTCTGGTCCGACGGGACAGCGGTGGAAACACCGCTCCCGGCGCCGGATGCCAATTCCGTCAGTCAAATTCAATTGGGACCCTTTAATCGGGGGGAGCAGCTTGTGCAATCTGTAGATTTTGTTCTTCATTGGGCGGACAACAGTTGGGACAACAACAACGGTAACGATTATCACATCCGTTTTTCTTTTACACCAAAATCGGAGGATCCGGATATCGGCTGGACATCGCTTCAGGAAAATGATGTTTTATCGGGTACGGTTCAGCTAAGCGTCAATGCAACGAATACAGACACCGTTGAATATTGGTACAACGGGCACCTGATCGCGCGAACGACGGTACCCTTTGAATATTCCTGGAATACAGACGGCGTCCCTTTTGGAAAGCTGACCCTTTATGCGCGGGGCATTAATGGGGCCGGCAGAGTTCAATTTGCTCCCCTTCATGTCTGGAAACTGCCGGAAATCGTACAGGCCGATGCGCCTCCGGGAACCCAGCCCGGGATCAATTACAATGCCGACGGGTCGGTCACATTGGCGCTGCTGGCACCCTATAAAAAGTTTGTGTTGATCCGGGGAGATTTCAATAACTGGAATGCATCCGAAACGGTGATGAATATGCAGCAGGACGGCCTCTGGTGGAAAACGCTGAATCTTTCGCCCGGGACCTACAAATACCAATATGTGGTCAATGGCACCCTAATACTGGCCGATCCCTTTTCTCCGGATGTGGATTGGACGATTAATGGCCATGAGGACTGGCATCCTGAAAATGCGAAAACGGTGCTCCGGGTGCCGAAACCGCAATTTAATTGGACGGATGGAGACTACGTGACGCCGGCCAAAGCGGATTTTGTGATTTACGAGGTCCATATCGGCGATTTCAGTCCGTCCGGCAAGATTCAGGGGCTCATCGATAAATTGGGATACATCAAAGATCTCGGCATCACGGCCATCGAACTCATGCCGAATTATGAATTCCCCGGCGGGCGCAGTTGGGGGTACAATCCGTCCTTTTACATGGCGCCGGAATCCTCTTACGGCACACCGGACGATTTCAAACGGCTGGTAAATGAAGCGCACAAAATCGGCATCGCCGTTTTAATGGACATGGTGTACAACCACAGCGATGCCACGTGTCCGTTGTACCAATTGTACGGGACCGACTATGCGCAAAGCCCGTACTACCACGCGGTTTCCAACCCCTGGGGATTCCCGGATTTTGATCATTACAAACCCGCCACGCAGCGGTTTGTGGACCGGGTCAATAAATACTGGATGGATGACTACCATGTGGACGGATTTCGATTCGATTACACCCGGGGGTACGACGAAACATCGGAAGCAGGGAATCTGAATTTGCTCAATCGAATGGCTACGGTGGCGCACATCAACAAGCCGGCTGCGTACCTGATCGCCGAACATCTGCCTCAGGATCCGGCGGTGGCAACGAAAACACAAATGGACGCCGAATGGCACGACACGTTTCATGACCAGATGAAAGCCAATCTTCGTGAAGGCCAATTCGAGGGTAACTTTTACGGAAATCTGGCGGTCACGGCACGGGCCGTTGATTACAGTCTGGACGGGTTCACAAAGACCACACAGGTGATCAATTATCTCGAAAGTCACGATGAGCAGCGAATTATCTGGGAAGTACAGACCAATCCTGCCATTGGCTACGACCTGGCGCTGCAAAAATCAAGATTGGGCGCCGCCGTTTTATTCACGGCGGCCGGAACCCCCATGATGTACATGGGAGAAGAATTCGGCATGGATACGAAAAAAACGCTGGATTGGAATAAATTGAAATGGAATTACCTGACGCAGCCCAAAACGAAAGCCCTGTACGAATATTACAAGAAAATCATTCAATTTCGGGATAATCACGAGGCCCTGCGAAAAGGAAGCATTCAAATCCTGAAGAAATTTATTTCACAGAAAACGATTGTTTACGAACGGAAATGGAACGAGCAAAAAATTATTGTGGCGGCAAATTTTTCCCGCGCCGCCCAAACGGTCGATATTCCTTTGGATGGCATGGAGCATTGGTACGAATTTCTGACCGACTCCGATGAGGGCACTGCGGATACATTAAAGAGCTTCAATTTGCCCGGTTCATCCGCCCGGATTTTTACGAATTTCAGGGATTGGCCGACAAAGGTCATGGATCATTCCGAATCCGGCACGTTCCCAAAGTCAACTGAGCTCGCGCAAAATTATCCCAATCCGTTTAACGGATTCACGCAGATTTCATTTTCTGTGGGATCGAACGACATCAAAACAGCCGGCTCAGGCGCCCGGGTGACGGTGACGCTGTACGATTTACTCGGCAGAGAAGTCCAAATTCTGT
The DNA here is from genome assembly GCA_002898015.1 of bacterium BMS3Bbin03. Lineage (GTDB taxonomy): Bacteria > Zhuqueibacterota > JdFR-76 > JdFR-76 > BMS3Abin05 > BMS3Abin05. The sequence goes on from BDTM01000027.1 coordinate 3,115, forward strand.
TTCAGAGGGATGCGCGCCCGGGGAATTACCGGGTCACCTGGAATGGAACCAATCGCACCGGCACAGCCGTACCGAGCGGGCTTTACATTTACAAATTGACCATTGAAGGCCATTCCGCAAAACGGGAATGGGTGAAGAAACTCATGTATTTAAAATAACAAAAACCATTCCCGCTGAAACATTATTTCGTTGTCACCACTCCGGAAAGCAGTACCTGCCGGCTGACAGCCGATGCTGATCCGCTAATTTTATCGGATCATTCGTCTTCTTATTTTTATTTCTTTCTAACTTGACTAAACCTGTTTTTCTTCTTATCTTTAAATCCGTAAATCTGAATTCTGAATACGACGGCCAGTGCCAATCAACACACGGAGAACAGGAATGGAGACACCCAGAGAAGAATGGGGAAGTAAAATCGGATTTATTTTAGCGGCGGCGGGTTCGGCCGTCGGGCTCGGAAACATCTGGCGGTTTCCCTACATGACGGGTGAAAACGGCGGCGCCGCTTTTGTGCTGATTTACATCTTTTTCGTGATTTTCATCGGTTTTACCATCATGCTCGCGGAATTGACCATTGGGCGTCATTCGCAGCGCAACGCAGTGGGGGCTTTTGAAGCCATCTTTCCCAAGACCGGCTGGAAATTCATCGGGGTTCTGGGGATCATCACCGGAATTGGTATTTTATCTTTTTATGGCGTTGTGGCAGGCTGGACGCTGGGTTACTTTTTTAAGACCCTGCTGGGAGATTTTTCCCGCCTTTCGGGTGAGACATCTTTTCAGGACGTTTTCGCCGGATTTATCGGCAATCCCGTTTCAGAGATTGTTTATCTTGCGGTTTTTATTGGAATAACGATTTACATTGTATCTCGTGGCATTTCGAAAGGCATTGAACGCTGGACAAAAATCCTGATGCCTCTGCTCTTTTTAATCATTATTTTACTGGTTATCCGGGCGTTAACGCTTGGCTCGGGTGTATCGAAGGGGCTGTCCTTCTACTTAAAACCTGATTTTAGGGCACTGAAGCCGGAAATATTTATCCGGGCGCTGGGCCAGGCGCTGTTCTCATTGAGTCTTGGAATGGGCGCCATGATCACCTACGGGAGTTACATTTCAAAGAAGGATAATCTTCTTTCGTCTGCGGCGTTTGTGGTGTTATTCGACACAGTCATTGCACTGTTAGCCGGCCTCGCTATTTTTCCGGCGCTTTTTGCCATGGGAATGAGTCCGAAGGGCGGTCCCGGTCTGGTGTTTTTAGTGCTTCCTTCCGTCTTTGATAAAATGCCGGCCGGTACTTTCTTTGGTGCGGCTTTTTTCCTTCTATTGGCGATTGCCGCTTTAACGTCTACGATTTCCCTGTTAGAGGTGGCCGTTGCCTATTTTATCGATGAAAAAAATTGGTCCCGCGTAAAGGCCGCTGTTTTTACAGGGGCTCTGGCATTTGTGGTCGGCGTGCCGTCTGCGCTTTCACAGGGCGCTTCCAAATGGTTTCATAAGATTCCACTGGTGCATATTCCGTTTCTGGATTTTATGAATGCCCTTTTCGGGAACTACGCCCTGACCGTCGGATCTTTCTTCATTTCGATTTTCGTGGGCTGGAAATGGGGCACCGGAGCCGCCGCAAAGGAAATCGCATTGGGGGCCGGCGGGTTCAAACTGCGGGCAGTCTGGGCGTTTTCGGTTCGATTTTTTGCACCGTTTGCGATTTTCCTGATTTTTGTGTACTTAATTCTAACCGGAAGATTCTTTTAAATGGATATGCCCCTCGTTATTTCGCCGCTCTCCTTTTTCGATGTGCCGCAGGTGGCTGAAATGATTGCTACGAATTCGATCTGGCAGCGTTACGGCATCGATTACGATACAGCCTATTCCGTTTTTGCGAAAGCCTTAGATCGCGGGGAGACCATCTATTCAGGCAGTGTTATTGAGCAAATTGCCGGGTTTATCTGGTTTGATTTACGGGCGACCTTTTATTACAGCGGGGGGATTCGCTGGCTGGCCGTTCATCCGGATTTTCAAAATAAAGGGATCGGAAAACTATTGATGCAATTTGCAGAAGATAAAATTTTCGAGAAATGTCCCAATGTCTTTCTGCTGGCGGCTGATTTTAATGCGTCCGCACACCAATTTTATGAGACCCTGGGATACGAAAAGGTGGGGGAATTGAGAGATTATTTCAAAAGAGGAATCACCGAGTGGATTTACCGGAAAACAAAGGGGCCTGTTGTGCCATGAAGCGCAGGCGCTTTCACAAATGGTCTGCTAAATCTGCCGGCCTTTTCTGGCTTTCCCTGCTTTTGATCCCAACGGTTGTTTTTGGGCAGGGAGAAAAGGAAAAACGGGTGCCGGTGACCTTTCGCTACACGCCCGGGCATTCCGTGCAGTCGGTTGCGGTCAGCGGCACGTTCAACGATTGGGCCAAAGATGCCGATCCGATGTTCAATTCCGACAGCGGCGGCACCTGGAAAACGCGCCTGTACCTGCCGTACGGCACGTATGAATATCGTTTTCTGGTGAACGGCAAGCAATGGGTTCGGGATCCTGAAAACCCGTATTACGGCGGGGAAAACAGCAATTCGCTCCTATTTCTGAAGAATCCCCTTAATCCGGAATTGCACCTGACCGTTCCGCTGCCCGGTGTGGAATTGCGAAAATTTCCGATCACTATCCGGGCCGTTTTCCGCCCGGGCGTTTCGGGTACCCGCTGTGCAGCGTTCAAATCCTACGTGATTCTGGATGAAAAGTACCGCCTGCCCCTTGTGGTGCAGGATTCCTTAATCTCTCTGAAACTGGACACACTTTCAGAAGGATTTCACCGGTTTCGCATTTTTGCGGAAGATAAAGGCGGGCGCTCTGCACGACCCGTCTGGTCCGGATTTGTGATGAATCGTTTCAACCGGGCGCCGATGGCCGGCAGCGGTCCCACCGCAATCGGCTTTGTGGGAGAAGCCGCGCCTTTTAACGCCGGATACAGCTTTGACCCGGACATGGATCCTCTTAAATCCATTTTTTGGAAAATATTACAAAACGATTCCACATTGGCGACGCTTCTTCGGCAGCCCTTTCCCGGGTATTCTTTCGGGAAATCGGGGAAGTACCGCGTAGAATTGAAAATGAACGATTCCTTTTTAGAGAGTGCCGTGGACACGAATGAGGCGTTTGTGTTTAAACACCGGGACTATTTCACCAAATTTATGGTTCCGGTGCTCGCACTTCACATTCCTAAAGATTCATTACGCACGATTTCTCTTGTCGGAGAATTTAATGATTGGAAAGCGGGAAAAATCATGCTTTCCAATCTCGACAGTACCGGTTTCTGGGAAACAAAGATCAATCTGCCGCCGGGTGAGTACGAATATAAGTTTGTGATTAACGGAAAAGACTGGGTTCCGGATCCAATGAACCCCCGAAAGATTCCCGACGGCTGGAACGGCTATAATTCGCTTCGAACGGTGCAGCGGCCGCCCCTGCCGAACATAAGCTGGAAAGGAACGGTTGAGGATGATTCCATCCTTCTGGACGCGTCTGCGTCCTACGACCCGATGGGAAAGCCCTTGAAAATAGCCTGGATTCCGGATCGATTAAATCCTGAGAAACTCGTTATGCCGCAATCCACCCGAACAAAGTTTGCGATTCCCCAAAAAAATGGGGCGTACTTCGTCAACCTAATTCTTTCCGCAGGAAATCGCACGGCGTCTCCGCAGACAATTCTGATTAAAAAACGATTGAATACGGTAAGAGTCCTGAATTTTCAATCGCCTCCGGCGTGGGGAAGAGATGCCGTTATTTATGAATTGTATGTGCGAAAGTTTTCGAAAGAGGGAAATCTCATCGGTGTAAAGAAAAATTTAAAATATCTCTCAAAATTGGGGATAAACACCATCTGGCTGATGCCTATTTTTGAAAGTCCCACCCGGCATGGGTACAACCCGACTAATTTTCGGAAAGTTCTGGCCGAATACGGCACCAATGCGGATTTGCTGGATTTGGTAAAGGCAGCCCATAAAAAGAACATCCGCATCATGCTGGATTTTATTGCGAACCACACCAGTGACCAGCATCCCTATTTCAAAACGGCTTACTGGAATACCCATTCGATGTTTCGTGATTGGTTTATTTGGCACGGAAGATTTGCCTACGATTATTACAATGATTGGGATGCTTTCCCGAATTTAAATTATAAAAATCCGAATGTCTGGCATTTTATGCTGAAGAACGCCCTTTTCTGGGCGAAAATGGAAATCGACGGCTATCGCTGCGATGTGGCCTGGGGCGTGCCGCACTCCTTCTGGAAAGCATTTCGCCGCACTTTAAAAAGTCTGAATCCCGATTTTTTGCTGCTGGATGAGGTTTTGCCCCGTTCGCCCGCTTACCACAAGCTGCAATTCGATATGTCGTACGACACCGATTTTTACGGGAACTTATTGGATGTTTTAAATGGGAAGAAACCCATCTTTGCCATCGATGAGGGATTTAGAAAAACGGTCATGAATTACCCGCCTGGGACGCTGAGTCTCCGTTATCTGGAAAATCATGATCTGAAACGCTTCCGGAAGCAGTTCGGCGCAAAGCGAACCCGGCTGGCGGCGGTGCTGCTGTTTACAATTCCGGGCACGCCATTGATCTACTACGGGCAGGAATTTGGGAGTACCGCACAATTTCCCGATTTGTCGCGGAAAGATGAGTTTTCTCCCTGGTTCAAATTTTACCGTAAACTGATTAAATTACGGCGAAAAAACAGGGTATTTACACAAGGCGAATTGAGCAAGGTGCAGACGGATTTGCCCCAAAAAATCTATGCCTATTTGCGTCAGGATTCCAGGCACCAATTTCTGGTTGTTTTGAATTTTGATCCTGCCCCTCAAAGCGCAACGCTTCTTTTCGAAAAAGGCCAATTATTAGTTTCAAATTCTGAAGAGGGTCACTGGGTGCGTGTGATGCCCAAAAATTCACTGACACTGCCTTACAAGCCTTCTGTCAAAATCTCACTTCCGGGATACGGCTACGCCGTTTTCCAATTGAAAAAGCTTTAAACGCAATCCCATCATTGCCGCCAAAATGCTCCCGGTTATTCTAATCACAAAAAAAATATAATTTCTAACCTGTTTAATTCATAAAATTTCAGAGAGACGTAACAAATCACAAAGAAATAATGAGTTATGGTTTTGCCCAATGAAAACATTATTTTTTGGTCTCCGTTACACGGTCCTATTTATACTTTTATTATTCAACACCTTGCGGTCTTTGCGCGCTTTGCGAGAGAATAATTCAGGTTAAAAAGATATTTGGAAAATCTTATTGATTTTATTTGAATTGCCGCGCTCTTCAGAGCGTAGATGCGGAATAGAAAATAATTTTAGGAGCTTGGCGCCTTCGTAATTTTGCGGCAAACCGATACCTGAATCGTTACAAAATAACTTGTAAAGGAATCCGGGAAAACTGTCGAAATTCAAAAAGGACAGGTACACCGTGTATAAGCAGTGAATGGTTGTTATAACCCCTTATAATACAATATGAAAGATAAACCAGACATACCCCTTGTTATTGGCCGGTATTCGGGAGAAGACTCCGAACAGGTTATTTCTCTGGAAGAATTTCAGCAGGGGGAATTTGTCGATTTTAATTTTCTGAACGATCAAACCGAAACGCCGAATGAGAACATTCCTTCGAATACGGGAGAGGCGGAGTCTTTCGGACAGGAATTAAAATTATCCCAGGACGAACTCACGGATTCAGACGGGGGAAGTATTCAGTTTTTTGATACGAGTGCCCCCGATTTTGAATTTCTTCAGGAGAAAGAAACAAACGCGTTTAAGGCAGACGAAGTGGTTCGGCCGGAACAGGATGAACCGGAGGAAATACTTAGCGATCAGGCTGAAGCCGGGCAGGCGTATGATCTTGATTTTTCTTTTTTGGAAAGGCCGCAGGAAGTCGAAGACAATTCTCTTTCGGAAGAGGGCGAAACGCTTTCGGACGCACAGGAAGAGACCTCTGATGAAGGTGTCTCCCAGAATTTCAAGCATTGGGGTTACACCTCAAGCGGGTTTTCCAGAAAATGGTCGATTGGGAAGATCATCGAAACGGGGACATACCTTGGTCTTGATTTAGGCCGGGGTTCCACAAAGTACGTATTGGTAAAGAAAAAAGGACGGGAAAAGGTTGTACAGGCTTTTGGGATTTTAGAAAATCCCCGGGGTAAACGGGTTGATGTGGCTCAGATCGTTGAAAAGGCTCTTGACGAATTGGAGAAACGGGGATTTATCAAGGCTGTCAAAATTAATCTCACCATCTATGGGCCGGAAGTCGGCTTTCACCGAATGGGTTTACCTCCTCTAAAAAGCAAAGAGCTGCACGAAGCGGTTAAATGGACGCTTAAGAAGAAATTTGATTTTCAAAACAAAGCGCTGATCAGCGATTACATGGTTTTGAAAAAAAAGACGGTTAAGGGCGTTGAACACAGCGACATCCTGGCCAGTTTAGTCTCGGAGGAGGCGGCAAATGAGAGGATTAAACCGTTCCTGGAGCGGAAAATTGCGCCCTGGCATGTCCGGCCTCTGCCTTCCGTTTTGTGGGCGCTTTATCGGGCTGCCAACATTCCGGATGCCAGCGATCGTGTGGCTATGGTGGACATCGGTGCCAAGAAAACACTCATTGCTTTTATTAGGGAAGGCGTGATTGAATTTGCCCGTGAAATTCCCACAGGCGGAGACGACATCACGGAAGGCATGACGGGCACGATTTTTTATGAGGGGCGGGCATTCCAATTGACGTATGACGAAGCGGAAGAGGTCAAACGTACTTTCGGATTTCCGCTGCAGGGGAAAACTCAAGCACAGATTCGCGATGTTCCCGTGTCGGAAATCGGCGCGCTGATGCGGCCCTACCTGGAAAGACTGACCAGTGAAATTCAACGATCCATAGATTATTACCGGGAAAATTTTTCTGTCGATGAAATCGACCGGGTCTATTTGTTGGGCGGCACCGCCGGACTGCAGAATCTGGTGGAATTCTTCAAAAATGAAATTGACGTGGAAATTAAACTCTTCCAGTATTCCACACATTTCCCGCTGAATTTATCATCCAATGATGCGCAATTCTTCCATAACCGGTTTTTAGAATTGGCGGTTGCGGTTGGTTTGGCGGTTGACAGCAGTAAATCCTTAAATCTCCTGCCGGAATCACTGCGAAAAGTGGACAGCCTGAAACTCCAGCGCAGGTTATTTATTTATGTGTCTTTTTTAACGATTATTCTAATCCTATTTCTTTCGGGAACCAGTTTTTTTAAAGCCACAAGCCTGAAAAACGAATTTCGCCAGTCGCAATTGGAATACAAAAAAATACAGCCCCGAAAGCAGCATTACGATGCCCTGCAGATTGAAAAAAAGGACATGCTGCAGAAAAAACAAGTCTATCAAAATGAATTGATACTGGACAATCCGCTGCCGCAGATTTTGAAGATGGTGTCTTATTTAATGCCTCCTGAAGTGGCGTTAACGGGAATGTCGGTCAGCAGGGAATTGATTTCGGCAAAAACAAAGAAGCCCGCAAATCCTGTTAAAAACGGATCCTCAAAGGGCAAAAAAACTGAAAAAAGAGTCAAAGCATCCTTTCTTCATTTGAATGGAATTCGGTACCATCCCAGACCGGATGAAGGTATCCGGATTGCCGATTTCATGCTGCGCCTGCGGAACTCCGGATATTTCCGAAGTGTCACGCTGGCGAACCAATCGTTTTCGGAAGAGAATGACGAATTACGCTTTGAAATTATCTGCCAATTTTAAAGGCTTTTGACAAGATGAAAAAAAAGGCTAAAACCCAAAAGAAGAGCAAGTTGTCACCCGGCAGTCCGGTGAAAATATCCATCGGATTTCTGGTTCTAATTGTGGCGATTGCAGTCTGGGTTATTTTTTATTACCGGCCTATAAGCCGCACGGTGAACCGTTTAAACCGGGATCTCCACAAATCGAATATGATGATTCGCGCATCCTATATTCCGGAGGACAGGATTTTACAATTGGAGCAGCAAGTGGCTCAATTAAATGCAAATGTCGAAAAAATCGAAAAAAAGATTTATCCCATTTCAAAAATGCCTTCTATTGGAAAGGCGATTATTCGGCTTGGACGGCGGCATCGCCTTAAGGTGCTCGCCATGACACCCTCATACGATGTCCTTTTTCCGGTTGAAGGCGTTTCGACGAAAGAAAAACCGATGGTAAAATTGCCGGTTACATTTGTCATGCGCGGCCGGTATTTTAATTTGGGGCGGTTCCTGGATGATATCCCCCAACTGCCCTTTGCTTTTGCGGTAGATGAGGTCCATATCGAAGCAGACCCGTCAATCTACCCGAATATCAATATTCAGCTAAAAGGTTACTTTTTCTTATTGACAGAGGATGCACATAAAAATGGCGCTGCAAAAACGTGAAAAAATATTGCTGGGCGTGATGGGTGCGGCCGTTGGATTATTTCTTTTGAATCAATTTGTATTTTCCAAAAAACCATCCCCGGCGGTTGCGAAACCTGCCGCTCTGGTGAAGAAAGCAGCCGTTGTGAAGAGAATAAACCCGCTTGTGCACCCGGTAAGTGCCGTAAAATCCGGTCCTAAAAAATTTTTAAAAAGATTTAAAGGGTGGAAACGGGATCCGTTTGTAGGCGCATTTACGGCAGAGATTCTGGATTCCCTGGGTTATCAGAAAGAACAGCCCTATCTGCTGAAAGCCATTTCCTGGAAAAACGGCCAGGCCTATGTGCTGATTAATGATGATATTGTAAAAGTTGGGGAAAACGTAAATGGACTGAAAGTCCTTCGTATTGACGGCAATCGTGTGATTTGTGAAAAAAATCTCCGTAAATTTTCATTAATTCTGGGCGGAAATGAAGATGAAAAGAAACAAGATAATTCAAATAATTCTAATCCTTAGCAGCCTGTTCTTTTTTACCCGGGTGGTGTCCGCGGATGCGGCCAAACTGACCGCCGTTCAGGTGAAAAGAAGTTCGCAGGAGACAGTCGTCAAGTTGATTTTAAGCGACTCCGTGAAAATAGCTACAAAAAAACTGCAAAAACCGGATCGCCTGCTGATTTATTTGGGACAAACCCAATTGGTAATTCTGACAAAAGAGCAGGATTTTAGCGACGGGCCGCTGTCAAGAATTTCCCTGGAATCTTATATCGATAATCCGCCGGTGGCCCGGGTGAGTCTTTTCTTTCGAAATATGGAATCCTATCAAATCCGGCCGTCGGGCCATTTCATTTTGATTTATGTGAGGAGCAGGCGAAATTCCGCTTTAAATCATTCTTCAAAGGTTCTAAAGGTTGAAGAATATCCTTCGCCCGTTTTAGATGTGCCGGGGAAAATTTCAATGAATTATCACGATGCCGAGATTCCCAATGTGCTTCGCCTGCTCTCGGTTCAGAATCATGTGAATATTATTGCCGGCAGCGACGTCACGGGAAAGGTTACCGTGAGCCTTCGGAATGTGAGTTTACGGGAAGCCCTGGACACTATTTTGAAAGCAAACGGCTACAATTATATTGTTCAGGGGAATGTGATTCTCGTCAAGAAAACGAATCAGGATTTGCCCGGAGAAATGGTCACGAAAGTTTTCCGTCTGAAATATGTCGATGCCAATAATCTGAAAAACACACTGGAACCGCTAAAATCTGAAAAAGGCAGCATCGAAGTTTTTGACACCTTTTTCCGGAAATCGCAAAATGAGAAACAAGCAAAGCCGGGTCAAATGGCGCGAACCAAGCAATCTTCCTCTTCAAAAAGTCATTCAAGTGTTCTTATTGTCAGCGACAGGCCGGAAAAGGTACGGCAGATTACACAACTCATTACACAGTTGGATGTCGCCGTGCCGCAGATCATGATTGAGTCGAAGTTGGTGGAAATGTCGCCTATTAATGAGGATAAGCTGGGCATCGACTGGGATAAGACGATTAAATCCACATTATTATGGCAGCAGCTTTTACCCGGCGGCGAGAAACAATCGTATTCGGCGCTAATGCCCGATCTCAAGTCCGGGCAGTGGACATTGGGGCGCCTCAGCGCCAGCGAGTTTAAAGTGGTTCTGGATTTTCTGAGGAAACATACCGATTCCAAACTCATCTCCAATCCGCGTATTACCACAATGGACAATGAGGAAGCGGTCATCAGCGTGGGCACCACATTTCCCATTCCGCAGATTAACCGCGGACTTGCGGGACAGGGCGACATTGTGACGTTCAATTACAAAGATGTCGATATCAAGCTTCGCGTCACGCCGCATGTGAGCGAAAATCGAAAAATTATTATGTGGGTGAATCCGATCATCGAAGAGGTAACCGGCGAAGTGACGGTCGATTTGAACAGGGCGCCCATTACGTCCAAGCGATCGGTCAGTACAATCGTCTCCGTGAAAGACGGTGAAACGATTGTGATCGGCGGGATGATCAAAAACAATACGGTTACCACTACAAGCAAGGTGTTTTTATTGGGGGATATTCCGCTCGTCGGCTCGTTTTTCCGGCATCAGACAAAAGAGAAAAAACAGAGCGATTTGATGATTTTTATTACGCCGCACATAGTGGAGGAGAACCAGTAAAAATGGACCGGCAGCAATTGAATAAAATTTTGAGGTTTGCCGTCGAAAGAGGGGCATCCGACATTCATTTAAGCGCCGGCTATCAGCCCATTTATCGACTGCACGGAAGGCTGCAAAAAATTGAAACACAAGTCATTTCTGCGGAGAATATGTACCACCTGGTCAAGGAACTTCTCACAAAAGAACAGTGGGCCATTTATGAAGAATTCCGCGAACTGGATTTTGCCTACGCCATCTCGGGAATAGCGCGTTTTCGGACGAATGTCTATTTCCAGCTTAACGGCCGTGCGCTGGCATTTCGGGTCATTCCGGAACACATTCGTTCACTTGAAGAATTGGGCGCCCCCCCGGGCGTCTATGCGCTGGCCCGCCGGCAGGAAGGCCTCGTACTGATCACAGGCCCCACAGGTTCCGGTAAATCGACAACGATGGCCGCTATGATTGATTTAATTGACACCGAACGGCAGGTGCACATCATCACCATCGAAGACCCGGTTGAATATGTGTACACGGCGAAGAATTGTCTCATCAACCAGAGGGAATTGGGACCCCACACAAAATCCTTTGCAAATGCCCTGCGGGCGGCTCTGCGTGAGGACCCGGACGTCATTCTTGTGGGTGAAATGCGGGATCTGGAAACCATTTCCCAGGCCTTGACGGCTTCCGAAACGGGACACCTGGTGTTTGCCACCCTCCACACAAACAGTGCTTCCGAAACCATCAATCGAATTGTGGATGTGTTTCCGGCAGGGCAGCAGGATCAAATCCGTGCCCAATTTGCCGATTCGATTCAGGGGGTCATTTCGCAGCGCCTACTGCCGACAAAAAATAAAAAAGGCCGTGTGGCCGTTATGGAAATCATGGTGGCCACGCCCGCCATTCGGAATTTGATTCGGGAGCGGAAAATTCACCAGATTCCGTCCGCCATCCAAACCGGCGGGCAATACAACATGCAGTTGATGGATCAGAATTTACTTCTGTTTTATCAAATGGGAAAAATCTCACGCGAAACCGCCCTGCTCTACGCCCACAATCCCCGTACAATCGAAAACAAAATTTGACCTGAATAATCTATTCGCCACTAAGGCTCAAAGACGCAAAGCATTCAAAGACATTAAACCAAGATAGCATTCAAAGACAATCTACCCAAACCGAAGTTAGAAATTTAAAGCGCCTTCGCGGCAAAAATTCAGGAATCATCCAGGTTAAAAATCCGACGAAAAGATTCACACAAATTTAACACAAAGCGGATCTCTTTATCCCGAATTAACTTCTAAAATCGGCGTTCGTTAATCGATATTCGCTATTCAATTATCGTTTGCTTTTTTCTTGACTTGAAGAAAACTCGCGAATAAATTTCTGATCTTTCCTGTATGGAAAGACCATTAACACGATTAAAGTGAGAGAGTAGTCCGAAAGAACTTGCACCGATCAAAGCGCTTATCGGGACAGCCGGTCACCGCGG
>BDTM01000028.1 GCA_002898015.1 bacterium BMS3Bbin03
ACAGGTAGACGAGCATCGGATTGCTGACAATGGTCGGGGGAATATCGGAGTAGCGAATGTCGTACGCCGCTGCTTCCCCGGAAGTTGAATCATCGCCGGGCGCAGACCAGGAAAGCACCACCGATGAATCATTCACACTCATAATTTGCAAATCGGCCACGGGGGCCGGCGGAATTATATCAAATATTTGAGGCAGAATCCGGACACTCAGAATATCCTTCATGTTCTCCGTCAAGGTATCGCCAAGGGCAACCGGCTGGTTCGGCGGAAAAAAGTAGGTGTTATTCACAAAATTCATTTTGCCGGTAATATTATCACCGGTAATCATGAATCCGGAATCGCCGTACGAGCGCTTGTCTCCGGTGTCCGAGGTCCCATCGCCTGTGGTGTTCAGGGGAGAGGTTTTGTCCCAATAATAAGGTCTCTGAGCGGTTCCAAGATCGGGCACGTAGTTCACGGCTACAATTGTCCCCTGATCCCCTTTTACCATAAACCAATTGAGGGCGTTTGGATCTAACGTGTAGTTAAAGGCATCGGGCTGGCCGTCAACCACCACATTCGAATTGTATTTGCTGAAATACTGCATGCCGGTCGCCGGCTTCCGAAAATCCATCGAAAAGCGAATGAGTTTCAATTTTGCTTCAATCCCGTAGGGCAGATTTGTAAGTGAAATATTCAAATCTTTGGCATCTAATTGCAATGAATTCCTATAGAAGGTCATTGGCAGGTCGTACGGTCCTTCTTCAAAAGGAGAAACACCAGGTAATCCAGTATCGATGTAAATCTTTACAGAAAGGGGGTAAATAACGCGAATAGCTCCATCCACAAAAGCGTCATTTTGAACTCTTTGCAAATTTTCTTCCGAAATAATAACTTCTTTAGAATAGCTTCCCCACCATTGTTTTATTTTGGCGATGATTTTAAACCGAAATTTGAACCGTTCAAAGATATTGGTGTCCGGGTGTTCTATTGCCTGCGGGATGATAATCTTGTCCGGCAGGCCAAAATTTTCATTGAACCCCAATTGATAGGCATCCGAACGAATTTCGTCATTTACAGAATCATAATCGACATAATTTACCGGACTGACCGAATCCAGAGAAGCGGATTGAAAAAAATAGGCCCAGCCCTGCTGCGATAAATGCAGCGTATCCTGTACAAAAATCTCGTATCGCTGGAAAATCTTCGATGAATCATCCGCAGGCCAATACCCGTTCGGCACCCGGTCCCCCAGGTCTTTTGCCATCAGCAGCAGTTCATCCCGAGCGGACAGCAGCCCGGTTTTGAAACCAAAATAGGAACCATTTTCATTAATCGGGTCCACCTGAAATGGAATGGGTTCCCACCGGCCCGTGGAATCCCGGTACGCCCACACATGCAGCGAAGAAATCGGTTGATTAATAAACTCCGGAAAATCCGATGCTTTTATGACAACCGGATCGTACGGACGGTGGAGGGTCGAAACAGTGACCAATTGAGCATTTGCAAGAGTGATTGAAAAGAACACCGCTGCAAGCGTTAGAGTCCATTTGGCTGTAACTTTCATATTCTTCCTCTCTAAAACAATCTTTGATCAAAATGAAGATTGTACCGGTTACGCCGTATCGGCGGGAATTACATCCCTGTAATTTGTGTAGAATTTAGGAGGAAAATTTGAATTTGTCAAGAAATTATTTGAGGTTCAGTTTAAAAATAGTTTCTGCAGGCGCCTGATTTCACGGCACGGGCGTATTTAGGGGCTCAATAGAATCGTCGGGATGAATCATTCAGGATTGGGGCAGAGCGGCTTCCGTATTCCCTTCTTCCACCTCATCGGCTTCATTCTCCGGTTTCACCTCTTCTTTTTTCTTTCGCGAAAGTGAGAACCCAAAGCGAAACGGCTGTTTTTTATTCAGGTCTAATTTTTTTCGCAGATCCTCTGTCCGCCTCCCGGCGATGGCGATGTGTTTTTTTAAATCTTCCGGGGCCAGTTCCAGAAATCTCTCGTAGCTCTTTAAGGCGCTCGCCGCATCACCGATACTTTCATAAGCAAGGGCCTGATTGATCCAGGCTTCATAATAATCCGGTTTAATTTCGATGGCGTGGACGTAATTTTTGATGGCCTCCTTCAACTGACCCAATTTGCTCAGGGCAATCCCAAGATTATTCCAGGCTTCATTAAAATCGGGCGCTAATTTCAGGACTTTTGTGTAGGCCGCAACCGCTTCTTCGTTTCGATCCAGTTTGTTGTAGCAATTTCCGAGATTGTAGTAGGCCATAAAATAAGATGAATCAATTTTGGCCGCCTGCGAAAAACAGACCAGTGCCTCTTCAATTCGATTCATTTTGCTCAGGGCAAGCCCCTTGTTGTACCAGGCCGGAAGATAATCATCTTTGATGGCCAATGCTTTATCGTAGCTCTCCATGGCCTCTTCAAACTTTCCCAATTTCCGGTAAGAATTTCCGCGGTTGGTCCAGGCTTCGACGTCCGTTTTATCCACCAAAAGCGCTTCGTCAAAACTTTTGATCGCCTTATCGGACTGGTGTAAATGGTCGTACGCAAAACCCCGATTCAACCAGGCTTCGATCCGTTCCTGATTCAGCTTAATGGCTTCATCACACGCATGAATGGCTTCATTAAACCGTTCCAGCTCATTTAAGATGCCGCTTTTGTTAATCCAGGCCACACTGGTCGGCTCCCACTTCAACGAAAAATCATACTTTTCCAGAGCATCCGTAAAGGATTTGTTCCAATACGCTTCATTCCCCAGCTTCCACATCTGCAGCGCCTGAAGTTTTTCCGTCATGCCTTCATTTTCGTGCAGATCCAACTCTTCCTTGAAAGCATTCTCCACAAAAATCATTTTGTAATCAACTTGCTTGGAATACGCATTCCAGTTTTGCTGCCACTGCCAGTCGGCTTTGCTGTTGCGTCGAATCATGGTAATGGCCAGAAGAATATTTGCCAGAAGAATTATTCCGATAGAAGTCATGCCGGCAAAAAGAGTGACTCGATTCTGCAATCCCTGAATTTCAAGATAAACGGAAGCGGCAATAATTAAAAACCCGATAAAGTTAACAACAGCAGCCGGACGGTTCTTCCAATACAAACCTATTCCAACCAGAGCCAGAAAGAACAGCGCCGTCAAGCCATTGGTGATTAAAAAGATGGCCATAAAAAAACCTTTCAGTTATGTTCTAAGGCGTTTATAACGCCGAAAATAGTCAGCCTGCATTCATCATGAATTTTTGCCGCGAAGTTACCCCTTACTTATTGTTTTAGTATTGCCTTGCGTCTTTGAGCCTTGGCGGCGCCTGAATTATTCAGGGTAATCCCCGTCTTTAATCCGACTATTACTATATCGGATAGACATTTTATTTATTTTAGCACTCCGGTAAAAATAACCTGAAGAAGCGTCTCTCCTCCGCCCGTTCTAGCTCCTTTACCCCGAATTATTTTTCAAAAAGTCTCCGCATCCGGGAATTCCGGTGCATCCGGTCCTCCAAAGCACATTTGCCGCTTCGGAAAAAGTCCGTAAATGCCGCCCGTGTGAATAAACAATATATTCTGCCCTTTCCGAAAACGCCCCTGTTTGATCTGATCCATCAAACCGAACATCGCTTTTCCCGTGTAGGTGGGATCTAAAAAAATACCTTCTAATCGTGCCACGTCTTTAATCACCTGCAACTCTTCCGGCCGGCTCAGGGCGTAGCCTCTCCCCACATAACCGTCGATCAAATGAATGTCGTCTTCTGAAATCTGCAGCGGTGCTTTGTATTTCCGACGAAAGGCATTCAGAATACCGCCAATGCGCTCTTTAAAAAAAGCCGCATCGTCGCAGACATTAATGCCCAGAATTTCGCCTTCCCAATGCGCGGTTTCCGCCCCGATCAGCAGTCCGGCCTGGGTACCTCCGGATCCGACGGCACACACGACGGCATCTATCTTTAACTTTTTTTCAGATAGCTGCCTGTGCATTTCAAGAAATGCATTGGCGTAGCCCCAGGCGCCCACGGCATTTGAAGCCCCTTCCGGAATCACATAGGCGTGATGCCCGCGCTTTTCCCACTGAGCGGCCAGGTCATCCATGACGGCATCGCGGGATTCCGAATAGTCCTCCCGGGAGATAAACTTCAGCTCGGCTCCTAAAAGCGAATCCAGCAGAAGATTCCCGTCTGGATAACGGCCCGGCTTGCCGCGCAGCACGAGTACCGGTGTCAGTCCCAACTGCCTGGCGGCCACTGCGGTGGCACGCGCATGGTTCGATCCGATTCCGCCGCAGGTAATCACGGTATCCGCCCCACCCCGAAGCGCCTCATAAAGCGTGAATTCCAGTTTTCGGATCTTATTACCGGACAGACCGATGCCGGTCAAATCGTCTCGTTTTATGTAGAGTGTAGGACCCCCGAAAAATTCAGACAGCCGCGACAACTTTTGAATGGGGGTAGGCAGTTGTGCCAGATTTAATTTTTTAGGAAATTCAAGCTCCATGTCAACCCTTTATCGTTCGAATCGCGTTGAAATTAGCCGTGTCAGGCTTTAGCCGTAAACTATCGCGACTCGTTCTTTCCAAAATTACCGCATTTTTGGATTAGAATCAAGAGATAATTTTGGCAGCCGGATAAAATGGAAATTTAACGGCCAATGGAACCTGAAACAAGAACACCTTTCTGCATCAACAGCTTCTCCCCTGCACGGATGACGTCTTTCACCGAAACGGACTCACAGCGCCTGTCTTTCCCCCAAATGGCCGCAAATTCCTGTCCCCAGGGCTTCCATTGATTGGGGTCTGTCGGACCAAAAATGATGACGCAGGGCGTTCCGGCGGCGGCGGCCACGTGGGTTGTGCCGGTGTCGTTTCCGATGAACAAATCTGTCTGTGAAACCACCGCGGCCAATTCCCGCAATGTGAGATCGCTCATAATCTTAATGGGTACATTTGCTTTTTCCGCCACCTGATCCGCCAGATTCTTCTCCTTTTGCCCGTGAAAAAGAGCGATTTGCGCGTCGTATTTCTTCACAAGAATTTCCGCCGTTTTGGCAAAGTTCTGTGCAGGCCATCGATTTTTAACTTTCCCCGCGCCCGGATGCAGAGCAACAACCGGCCGGTCAAAGGTAAATCCCGACTTCTTCAAATAACGGCGCGCCCATCCCTGCTCTTCGGGCAGGAGGGTTATTTCTTCACGCTTGTTTTTTGTGGAAATATGAAGGTATTCAAGAATTTCCAGATTTTTGGCGCTCTGGTGGCGGCCGTCCTCCGGGCAGGGCGCAATCAGATTGTAAAAAAAGTTTCTTGTGGTCCCCGGAAATTGGCGTTGGGAAGACCCGAGCGTGTAAGGAGCACCCGTTAACCCCGCCAGAATATCGGATGTGAACGAATGGGACACGGTATTCAGAACAATCACCAGATCGAATCCCGAGCGCAACTGCCGAAAGAATTTCCACAACGTGCGAGGCCGCCAGTTGTAGCCGATCTCCTGAAAAATAAGCCGTTCATCCACATGGCGATTGTGGCGAATCACAGGCTCCTGATAGCTGCGCACCAGCACGGCGATATGCGCGTCCGGAAAATGCTCCCGCAGAGCCCGCAAAACAGGCGTTGAGAGCAGGAAGTCTCCCAATTGATCATGCTGGCGAATGACCAGAATACGCCTGATTCTCCGGTAATCTACTTCCGAAAGCCGAAGAAGCTTTCGTTTAAAGAGAATTTCCAAAAAACGCAGCACATTTCGCTTAAAGAATTGTTCAATCGCTGTCCAGAATTTCATCTTCGCCTTTTTCGGCCCCTCCATCGATAGCCGGCATTCCCCGGCGAAACAGTAATTCCATCATCTGCCTGGCATTAACGACGGCGTGGCCCATGTGACAATTGTTAAAAAAGAGGTACGTCTTCCGGGTTTTTTGGCTCAGTGATCGAATACGTCCCAGCCATTCGGAAAGTTCTTCCATCGAATAACGGTAATCATACCGGTCGCCGCCGGAAGACCCCCACCAATTTTGCGTATTCCTGCCATGAAACCTCATATACCCAATCTCAGTCGTGGCGATGTCCTGCGGAGGCACAAGCGAGGGGAAATTCGGTTCATCCACATTGCAATAGCCGATTTCGTGATCACGCAGGAATTGATACACCTCATTCCGTATCCAGGTTCGATTCCGAAATTCGACAAAAAGAGGCGTCTCTTCCGAAAGCGTTTTTACCTTACCGAGATAGTCCAGATTCTGGACTGAATACTTGAATCCCCAGGGAAACTGCGCCAGAAATCCGTGCAGCTTTTGGGCACTTTTAATAGGCTCCAACACGGCGTGCAGAGCTTTCATCGATTCTTCCGCATTTTCGCGGTTGTGCGTGACCTCCTGGTGTACTTTGGAAATAAATTCAAAGTCCGGAGGTGTTTTCCGGTTTAAATGGTAAAAAACCGCTTGATTCGGAATCCGGTAATAGGTCGAATTGATTTCTACCGTCTTGAACTCTTTCGCATAAAAATCCAGCATTTTGCCCTTCGGAATATCTTCCGGGTAGAACACACCCTTCCAATCTTCAAAGCTGTACCCGGATGTGCCGATACGGATTTTTGCAAGAGACAAATGAAATCTCCTTTTGTTTATCCTGTCAGGACAGGGTCATCATAAAGGAAAGCAGACGCGTTTCACGACCGTATTCCGGCCAGTTGATGAATTTTTCGCACCACGTTTCGCGCATCATGGTATTTTTCCAGCCACCGGCGGCCCTCAATGCCCTTTCGGCGGCGTAAATCAGGGTCTTCTAAAAACGGCAGCAGTTTTTCCTCAATTTTTTGATCCGTCACATCGATAAACGGGTGATCCGGGCAGACCGCCGCAAATCCTTTTACCAGAGAGGTCGCCGTGGGAATTCCCATTGCCAGCGCTTCCAGGGCATTGATTCCGTACCCGAGGTCGCCGATTTGATCCACAAAAAGAGCGCAGGACCGCTTGCGGTTCAGGGCTTCCCGATGGGACAGGCCTTCGATCAACACGATTTCAACAGGAAATTTCCGCTTTAAATTTTCCAGAGCCGTCAAAATGCGGTCCGTCCCTTTTGCCCGCCGGTTGGACGGGGCGTGGCCAATCCGGATTTTATCCGGGTGCGTTTCCGAACGCAGGGTAAAATTCTCCGGCAAAAACGGAAAAAACACGTGCTGAATGTGGGGATGAAAATAAATATGATCAAATTCCACCGTCACATTCAGGTCGGCGGACGCATCGATTGCCGGAATAACGCCGCGCACACGAAGGTCACTCCCCGTGTAACAGCATATGATCTTTTTCCCCAGTTCTTTTAATTTCCGGACCGTTCGTCCGTCCCGGTAAAATTCCAGTCCGCCGTCCAGTTGGATCACATCAAAATTCCAGAAATCGGTCTGCTTTTGAAAACGCCGAATTTTCCCCCGCCACAGCCGTTCCCGAAATCGAATTAATAATGTTTCGGCCCCCCCGCCGGGCTGCCATTCACGCGGAATTTTATCCGGAACGCGGTGTACATTTTCCACCAGAAGCCTCTGCGCGGGCGTCAAAATTCTTTTGATCCGGAAAAATTTCGACATATCGGAAAAGGGCAGGTTTAAACAAATATCTTCTTCGTAACCGTAAGGATGTGAGGTTAAAGTCACAAGCCGGCTGTCGTGTCCCAGCTCGCGTTCCGCTTTCACAAACGTCATCGGAACTCCGGCCATATTCACCGGAGCGATGTGTAAAATCCTCACCGGATCAATTCCTCAACCTGCTTTTGCTTACAAAACCTTGACAAACGTGTCCCGAAAAATCCCCTTCGAACCAAAATTTTCCTTAAAACGGGCAAGTCCCCAATTGGGTTCCATGTTCACTGTAAAAATACCGAAGTCAAAATAGCGAAATCCCTGCCGAATGGATTTCCTGAAAACGTCATAAAACAGCAGATTGACCGGCCGGTATTTCTGGTACGCTTCATCATGACTGATGTAAAAGGCCAGATTCACCAGCGGATTGCAGCGGAACATCACCGCACCGGCAATGATCCGATCGTTCAGATACGCCGCATACAGATGGATTTTTTCGGGAAAAATACGTTTCAAACGGAGCAGCTCGTCCAGCGTGTGGGTGGGGCGGACATTGTGCCGCAATTTAAGATTTTTCTTTAGAATCTCAAAAAATTGGGCGAAATCCTCCGAGTCGCGAATTGTGACGCCTAATTTAATGGCTCTGCGCACGGCTGTACGGGACTCCGGTTTTAATTTTTGAAGAACGGTCTCTTCCGTCGTATTGAGCGTGACAAAGCTTGAGACCTCCCGTTTTCGGTAAGTAAACCCATTCATAAACAACGAAAAATCAAGATAATTATTAATTTCATAAGAATAAAAAATCGGGGCGAATGTAATATCGATTTTGCGGAAATTTTCACGGCGGGTGTGGTCAATCAGTGAATGAACCAGATCAAAGGATCGTTTCAGACGAATGTCTCTCGGCACGACCCAGCCGCCGTAAGAAGCGCCCGGATGAGAATGCAAAATCCGCTCTCCGTTTTCGATGCGTTCCACGGCGGGAAAAACGGCGGCAATTTTTTCCCCCTTCCGGAAAATGAGCGAGTGATCCTGAAATCGACCCTTCGGATGGTAATTCAGAAATTTTCGGGTGTGAAAAAGAGTTCCGTTGTTGGCACTCTCGACAAATTTATCCCAGGCCTCCGAATCTTCTTCTGAAAAGCGAACCACTTGCAGGGAAGCCATCGGTTTATTCCGTCCCGAGAAGCTTTACAAGAATGGCCTTTTGCACGTGCAGGCGATTCTCAGCTTCATCAAACACAACCGAATGAGGCCCGTCAACGACACTGTCCGTGATTTCTTCCCCGCGATGCGCCGGCAGACAATGCATCACAATCACGTCGTCATCCGCCAGATTGACCAGATCATCATCCACCTGATATTCTTTGAAAATTTCCCTTCGGAGCTCTTTTTCCTTTTCCTGCCCCATGCTCACCCAGACGTCCGTATAGATCACATCGGCGTTTTTTACGGCCATTTTGGGATTGTGGTACAAATCGATCTGGCTCACACCCGATTTTTTGGCCATCGATAAAATCTCTTTATCGGGCTCGTATTCTTCCGGCGTTCCCAGCACAAGATTCATCGGCAGGCGTGAAGCCATATTGAGCCAGGAGTTTAACACATTGTTGCCGTCGCCGATGTAGGCAATCTTCAGATTTTCCAGGCTGCCTTTTTTCTCCAAAATGGTAAAGACATCACTCATCACCTGGCAGGGATGGAGCAAATCCGTTAGGCCGTTAATCACCGGCACCGTGGCATATTCGGCCAGTTCCAGAATGTCTTCGTGACCAAAAAGCCGCGCCATGATGACATCCGTGTAGCGCGAAAGCACCCTGGCAATGTCCGACACCGCTTCGCGCTTTCCGATTTGAATGTCCGTCGGCGAGAGATAAACGGCATGGCCGCCAAGCTGATACATGCCGGTTTCAAACGATACCCGTGTGCGCGCAGACGGTTTCTGGAAAATCATTGCCATCGATTTATCTTTTAACGGTTTGTACGATTTGCCATTCTTCTGAACCTTCTTTAATTCCCTTGCGATCTCCATTATTTCATAAATTTCATCTTTTGTGAAATCCGTAATCGCCAAAAAATCTCTCTTCACTGATTTCTCCCTTTACCTTTTTTATAAAATATACCGGCTTAAATCTTCATCCTCAACAATTTTATCCAGCGTTTCATGAATATGTTTTTTGTCGATTTCAATCTCTTTTTCTTCGATGTTGGGCACGTTGAACAAAATGTCTTCCAACAAGGTTGTCATAACCGTGTGCAGGCGCCGGGCCCCGATGTTTTCCGCACGATCATTCACCTTCGAAGCAATTCGAGCCACTTCCGCAATAGCCTCTTTTGTGAAGGCGAGTTTTACGCCCTCTGTGGAGAGCAGCGCCGTGTATTGTTTAATAAGTGCATTTCGAGGCTCTGTTAAAATTCGGACAAAATCAGCTTCGGTCAGGCTTTCTAATTCGACGCGAATCGGGAAACGGCCCTGAAGCTCAGGGATTAAATCCGAAGGCTTGGAGACGTGAAATGCACCCGACGCAATGAACAAGATATGATCCGTTTTCACCATTCCGTACTTTGTGATGACATTGGTGCCTTCCACAACCGGGAGCAAATCCCGCTGCACCCCCTCACGGGAGATATCAGGGCCTGAAGAAGACTTTCCTCCGGCGATTTTGTCGATTTCATCCAGAAAAACAATTCCGGAATTTTCAACCCGCATGATCGCCTGCTTGATCACGTCGTCCATGTCGATAAGCTTTTGAGCCTCTTCCTGTGTCAGAAACTCCTTCGCTTCATCAACGGTCATTTTGCGCTTTTTAACCTTCTTGGGCATCATTCCGCCCAGTAAATCCTGGAAGTTGAATCCCATCTCTTCCACGCCTACAGGTGAAATGATCTGCATCATTGGATTTTGCGTTTTGGGCACATCTAATTCAACCACACGGTCTTTTAATTTACCCTGTTTCAAAAGTTCCCGCAGTTTATCCCGGTTTTTCTCACGCATTTCTTCTATTTCAAGCTCTTCGCCGACTTCGTATTCCTGATTTTCTTTTTTTCGTCGAATCGGCGGCAGCAGTAAATCCAACAGGTGTTCCTCCGCCATTTTTTTCGCTTTGGGCTGCACTTCTTCGGTTCGTTCGGCCTTGACCATATTGACGGCAAAGTCAACCAGATCCCGGATCATCGATTCCACGTCCCGTCCCACGTAGCCCACTTCCGTAAATTTTGAAGCCTCCACCTTGATAAAAGGCGCACCGGACAACCGGGCCAGCCGGCGGGCAATTTCCGTTTTTCCAACGCCCGTGGGCCCAATCATGATGATGTTGTTCGGCATAATTTCATCCCGCAGTTCACCTTTTACCTGAAGCCGGCGCCAGCGATTTCTCAGTGCAATTGCAACCGATTTTTTCGCTTTATCCTGCCCGATGATGTATTTGTCGAGTTCCGTGACAATTTCCCGGGGTGTTAATTCTTTCATTTCTCTTTTCATAGTTTTTTAATCACCTTTATTTATTTATTTCAGAGAGATTCGATAATAATATTTGAATTTGTGTAGATGCAGATTTCAGATGCAATCGTTAAGGACACCCGCACCAATTTTTCCGCATTTAAATCCGTGTATTTCACCAGGGCTCTGGCCGCAGCCAATGCGTACGGCCCCCCGGATCCAATGGCAATAATTTGATCGTCCGGCTCGATCACGTCACCGGTTCCGGAAATAATCAGCGCATGTTCTTTATCCAGCACGGCCAACATGGCTTCAAGCCGCCGCAGATATTTATCCATACGCCATTCTTTGGCGAGTTCAACCGCCGACCGAAAGAGATTGCCGTGGTATTCGGACAGGCGCGCTTCAAATTTTTCAAATAATGTAAATGCATCGGCAGAAGCCCCTGCAAAACCGGCCAAAATTGTATCATTGTACATCCTGCGTACTTTCCGTGCGGTGGCTTTCATCACCGTGTTCCCCAAGGTCACCTGACCGTCGCCGCCAATCGCCACGCCATTGTCCGTCCGAACGCCCAATATTGTGGTTGCATAAATTTGTTCCAATAGAACTCCCTTCCTTTTTTTCCGGATTCCGGATTCTCGTAAAGGTTCGGCCTAAATGCGCCTTCTCAAACGCGCCACGGGGATGTTCATCTGTTCCCTGTACTTGGCGACCGTGCGCCTCGCGATTGGGATGCCTTCTTTCGCTAAAAGTTCGACAATCCGGTCATCATTATAAGGTTTTTTATGATTTTCGTTTTCTATAATCTCCTGAATACGATCTTTTATCACTCGATTCGAGATTTCCTCCCCTGAAGATTTTCGCATTTTTTCACTGAAAAAGGACTTGAGCTCAAAAACACCAAAATCGGTCTGTACATATTTTCCGTTCGTCACACGACTGATGGTCGAGATGTCCATTCCGACATCTTCCGCAATATCTTTTAAAATCATCGGTTTTAGGTTTCCGGGGCCCTTCAAAAAAAACGCCCGCTGATGTTCTATGATCGCGTGCATGACGCGCAAAATGGTTGCTCGACGCTGTTCAATCGAATTAATTAACCATCGCGCCGCCTCAAGGCGCCTGCGAATATAATCTTTCACTTCTTTCGGAGTCTTCTTCCGGTTCGAAAGCATCTTTCGGTACATTTTATTGATTCGCAGCCGGGGCACATAAGAATCATTCAAAGTAATGACAAATTCTTCATCGATACGCTCAACGATGACGTCGGGAACAACCGTATTTAAAGCTGCGGAGGAAAAACCTTCTCCCGGTTTCGGATTCAATTTTGAGATCTCTTCAAGCGCCTCTTTAACCCGTTTGATCGGAATTTTCTTCTTTTGAGAAAGCTTTTCAAAACGCTTGTTCTTGAAATCATCGTAATGCTTTTCCAGGATATCGATGGCATCCCGGTTCCCATTTTTCTCCCGAAGCTGAATTAACAAGCATTCCCGTAAATCTCTGGCACCGATTCCTAAAGGCTCAAACGTCTGAATCACCTTCAGTACTTTCTCAACTTTCTCCTCAGGGACACCCAGAATTTCGGCAATTTCCGGCACATCCGACAGAAGGTAGCCATCCCCGTTGATATTCCAGATAATATATTCCCCAATTTGAGTTTCTTCTTCTGTTAAACCTTTAATTATATGAAGTTGTTCGAACAATTTATCGCTTAATGAGATTTTGTTTACCTCAGGCTGTTCATATTCTTCCACTTTTCTTTCACGGGGAATGTGGAATTCATCTTTCTCATCGTCCCCAAGAACCTGGTCCCAATCGATTTCATCTTTTTCTTCGACAGTCACTTCTTTTTCTTCTTCCGGAACATCTTCCTTTTTATCGTCTTTCTCCTGCTCCAACTTCATCTCAGGAACTTCATCTTCTTCCAGTTCTTCCTCCATCTCCGTCACTTCTTCCAGCAGCGGATTTGTCTCCAATTCCATTTTAATGCGCTGTTCCAAATTCAACAACGGGAGCTGAAGGAGCGTCGATAACAGAACCTGTTGGGGCGACTGCTTCTGCTGCATGGACAGTCTTTGCGAAACATTCAGCATAAATGCACCTAACTTAATTTGTAACGATTCATCATTCTTTTATCGATTTAAATGGAATTTATCACCCAGGTACAAATGCCTGGCTTCCGGATCATTTGCCAAAAATTCGGCCGGGCCCGATTTCAAAACCTCCCCTTCGTACAGGAGATACGCGCGGTCGGCAATGGAAAGCGTTTCGTGCACATTGTGATCTGTGATCAAAACACCGATGCCTTTTTCTTTTAACTGTTGTACAATGACTTGAATATCTTCCACCGCAATCGGGTCGATACCGGCAAAGGGTTCATCCAGCAGTAAAAATTTTGGCGCGGTCACGAGTGCGCGTGCGATTTCGACACGGCGTCTCTCCCCGCCGGAAAGATTATACCCTTTATTTTTGGCCACATGTGCCACACCAAGCTCGCTCAAGTGCATTTTTAGACGCCGCTTTCTTTCATCTTTTGAAAGGGGCAGCATCTCTAAAATGGCCATAATATTTTCCTCGACCGTTAATTTTCGGAAAATCGACGGCTCCTGTGCCAAATAGCCGATCCCCAATCGCGCCCGTTTGTACATCGGCAGCCGGGTGATGTTTCGATCATCCAAAAATATTTTTCCGCTGTTCGGGCGAATTAAACCGGTGATCATGTAAAAAGTAGTCGTTTTACCGGCGCCGTTTGGTCCCAGCAGCCCCACAATTTCCGCCTGTTTCACATCGATTGAAACACTTTTCACAACTTTCCGCTTGCCGTAAATTTTAGTCAAATTTTCCATTCTGAGTCTGGACATTGCGTCGCGTTCTCACTTCACGGTTTCACTGGGGTGATCTTTGCCCCGGGCGGATAAAACTTGCCCCTGGATTTGCCCGGAGTACTTTTTATAATCACATGATTTACTTCGCCTTTTTCAAACTGAATTTTCAGCCAATCCCCTAAAACCTGATTCTCGCCTTTTAGTTTTCCGTTTTCCACAACATGGTACAGGCTAACGGCCTGATCTTTCACAATCACTTTTTGTAAGGTATCTTCCTTAAAACTCAGCCAGATATTCTGTCCGGAAAGCCAGTCTTCCAGCGCTTTCTTATCGACGTGAACGATGGAACTCATTCGCCCACGGCCGATAAGATGCACACGATCCAGAAATTTTCCTTTCACAAAAATCTCGATTGTGTCGGCTTTCATCTTATCCCCTCTCTGGTAAACTTTCGGCTTTCCCGTGATGACGATTTTATGCGCCAGGTTGTAGTACTTCGCTTTAGCTGCGAAACTGACGACATCCCCCTTTGTAATTTTTACCTTTTCAAGAGCGACTGCCAGAGATTTATTCCCGTTGTACGCAAGTTTTTTGGCCTGAATTTCAATTTCGACGGCACCCGTTGAATCCCGTTTAAACAATTTGGGATGGCCCTTCGCCTCACCGTAATCCTTATCCACCCAATAAATCAGGGAATCTGCCAATAATTCGATCGCATTAACCGAATCCCTGAAAACCACATTTTGCGTCGCCAGTAGCCGACTTTGCGTATCCGTGTACGTCAGGAAACCGGACTGTATTTTTTTGCCTTTATTTCTAAATTCGACGCTTCCCCTGGCCATCTCCCGCTCCGGATTCTGATAATAGATGATCTCGTCCGCCCGAAGAATCCGTCCGGAGTCATTCATCATCACACGTCCCTTAAAAACAGCCATCTCCTTTTGACGGTAATACACCGTTTCCTCACAGGTCACGGATTTTGACCCCTTTTTAAAATACACATTCCCTAAAAATGTCAATACATTATTATTGCCCTGTTTCCGGAAAACAAGCGAATCTGCGTGGATTAAATGCGCCAGATTTACCTTTTTTTCCTGAGAATGCACCCACACAACCGTACCGTGAAGCAGCAATCCCGCCCAAAAAATTCCGGCGATTATTTCAAAGAACCTTCTTTTAGTCATTGAATGAATAAATCCAGACGACTGTCATTTATTTTTAGCACCGGATTTTTCACGGTTCGAATCCAATTTTGATTGTTTCGCGCGAAAATGCCTTTCCACATTAATATTAAACGGACGACTTGAAACACCGCTGGGTTTCCGAATGACCCAGTGATTCAGATTTTGATCCGATTCAAATCCGGTGCCGTAAAGCGTGTCGCTCTCCGTCACCAGTTTGACGAACGCATCCGTGAACAACTTATCTTTTTTACGGTTGTACGTTAAATGATTCGTGTAAAGCGTGATGCCGCTGTCGGAATGCGCTACCACATGACCGTAAGCTTTAACCAGATTCGTCTTTTCATTCAGCCATCCCCGCTCCGATTGAATGGTTGAACTCAGCTTTCCCTTTTTATCGTAAATAAAAACCCGAACACCTTTGTTAAACTTCATTAAATCCAGGGCGGAATAACGGCTCATGTGGCCGTATTTCACCTTTACCGTGGTGTGTCCCAGTTTTGAAGCAATCGCCGTCGAATTCCAGGCTTCCTGGTCCGGTACCTTCTGTGCAGATTTTGCCTGCCCCGGAACAGGCTGCGTGGCTTTTTTCTCACCGCAGCCCGTGAATAAACCAGCGGCAATTAAAATCAAAAAAAATGATTTTACAATGATTTTCATTTGTACGTGTCTATCTCCTCCGGACGTGTTTTCCAACGTTCGTGCATCCACACCCATTGAGTCGGCACTTCCCGGATAAAATTCTCCAAAATTGTGGTCAATCCCTGCGTGTTTTGAACCACGTTATTCTGCTTGCTGCCCGTTTCCGTCAGGGTGTATTCCGGAAATATCTTAACGTGGTGCCTGTAATTCTCATTGAGATGAATATAAAGCGGCACCAGCGCCGCACCGGTCTTCGCCGCCAAAATAACCGGCCCGACAGGCGTGTAAGCCTGTTTCCCGAAAAACCGGACAAACGTACCGGCGACGCGTGTGTCCTGATCGATTAACATCCCCAAAAGATTGGGCTTCTTTAAAATTCTCAGCAATTCTTTTGTACTTCCTTCTCTGGAAATATTGATGTAACCCCCGCTTTTCCGCATTTTCAACAAAAGGTGGTCCAGCCTCGGATCGTACAAACGGGCACCCACGACGTACAGGGGATAGCCTTTCATGGCAAGATAAGCCGCCATCATTTCCCAGGATCCGATGTGACCCGTGATCAGCACGACGCTTTTGCCGTTCGCCAGAATTCGATCCAAAATTTCTAATCCTTCTGCGGTTAAAAATTTTTCAACATCTTCCAGCGAATAGACCGGCAGCCGAATGGCATCCACGGCGTTTCTTCCCAAATTAACAAGCGATTCCTTCACCATGGCCCCGATTTCTTCGGAAGATTTTTCTTCTCCGAAGGCGATCGTCAAGTGTCTTACCATTTTTCTGCGGACGTCGGGAATTAAATAATAACTGATCCGCCCTAATTTTTCAAAGATCCAAAAAGCCGTCTCCCGCCGAATTAAGCGGATAAAAAGAATCAAGTAAAACACAAAGCCGAAAATAAAGTTATTCTTGAGACGCTTTTTTAACGGTTTCCCCATTTTTTACGAAATCCCGGCTTTCAGAAGATCGTGAATGTGCACAATTCCAACCACGTGCTTTTCCGCATCCACGACAAGCAGCGTATTGATCGCCTGAATTTTCATGAGATTAAAAGCATCCGCAGCCATTGCGCCCACTTTTACGGTAATCGGGGCCGGTGTCATGATCTCTTCCGCCCGAAGATCCCACAAATCTTTCTGCCGTTCAATCAGACGTCTCACGTCACCATCCGTGATGATGCCGAGCAGCTTATCTTCCCCATCGATCACACTGGTGGCTCCGAATCGCTTGGAGGTCATTTCCATGATGGCGTCTTTCAAAGGAATTTCCGGCAGAACCTTCGGCACCCGGTTCCCCGTCGCCATGACATCATCGATGCGCAATCGCAATCTCAGGCCGATGCTGCCTCCCGGATGAAGCCTTGCGAAATCTTCCAGACTGAAATTCCGCAATTCCAGCAAAGCCACCGCAAGGGCATCGCCCATTGCCATTGTGGCCGTGGTGCTGGCGGTCGGCGCCAGGTCGAACGGACAGGCTTCGGTTTTAACATTTATGCTGACGGTTACATCGCTTTTTTGTGCCAACTCAGATTCAGAATTGGCCGTCATGGTAATAATCGGCACGCCGAGGCGTTTTAAAATAGGAAATAATTGCGCCAGCTCTTCCGTGTTTCCGCTTTTTGAAATGCAGATCACCACATCCTCTTTTAGAACCATGCCGAGATCGCCGTGCGCCCCTTCCGTGGGATGCAGAAAAAAGGCCGCCGTACCCGTGCTGGTTAAAGTGGCTGCTATTTTTCGCCCCACAATACCGGATTTTCCGATGCCGGTCACGATCACGCGTCCTTTAGACCGCCGAATGAGATTCACCGCCTTCTCAAATGATTCATCGACTTGATCGACGAGATTCTCCAGTCCTCTGGCTTCTATGCGAATGACCTCTCGCCCCTTTTGAATGATCTCGTCATGGTTCATTGTTACCGTCACAACTCCGCCTTCGCCGATTCCCAGTCGGCCAAAAATCGCTGAATGCCGATGTCTGTCAGCGGATGGCCGGCCATCTGTTTGTACACGTTTAGCGGCGCCGTCACAATAGGCACACCGGACAGCGCACACGCCGTCACATGTCCCGGATTTCGCACACTGGCGGCCAGCACCTCCGCATCGAAACCGTAATTCGACAAAATTTCCTGAATTTGAACGGCCAATCCGATGCCGGCGGCCGAAATGTCATCCAGCCGGCCCAGGAACGGAATCACATAGCGCGTCCCCGCTTTTGCCGCCAAAAGCCCCTGGGACGGCGAGAAGACCAGCGTGGTTCCTGTGGCAACGCCTTCGGATTCCAGAACCCGAATCGCTTTTAAACCCTCGATTGTCACGGGAATCTTGACGACCACATTTTCAGCCCAGGCGGCCATTTCACGGCCCTCCGCAATAATGGTGTCCGCCGTGGAACCGGTGACCTCCGCAAGGACAGGCCCCTCTGCCAGACCGGCAATTTCCTGAATCACAGGCTTCAGCGACCGCCCGGATTTTGCAATCAGGCTGGGATTGGTGGTGACACCGTCGCACAATCCCAGCGCAAGGGCTTCTTTAATGTCTGAAATTTCCGTCGAATCAACGAAAAATTGCATTCAATTCTCCGATTTAAATATGGCCGCTCATGCGCGACTTATTTCAACTGTTGCAAATCAGGCCTAAGAGTTTATTATTTATTGGATATCACCCTATTTGTCCAACAGATTACTCCCTGAGCAGTGCGACATCTATTTTAGCCCGGCCCTGTCAAAATCCCCTCTTGTTAGAGGGGACTTCCCTGATCCTGAATCATTCGCCTATATTTTCTTTTTTTGCATTTTCATATCGTTTTTCCCCAACGTACCACATCGTCATTCCCCAAAAAAGCCCGGTAACAGGAAATAAAATTAGCGATACGATTAAATTTTTTGTGACAGGTGTTGATGGTAGAAAAATACTTGTAATCAAAAAATAAAAAAGTCCGCTTAAAATTCCCCAGCTTATTGCTCCATGGATAATTACAAATTTCCAAAAGCCAATTAGTCTGGTTTTCTCCCATTTTTCAATTTCTTTTGCATTAAAAGGCATACTGATTAATCCCGTTTTCCATGAGTCCGAACTAATCGTTCAGCCAGGGCTTTACCATTTCATCAATCTGTTTCACCTGGTTCAGCAGCGCTTCCAATTTTTGCAGCGGCCACATGCTGGAGGCGTCGCAAAGCGCATTTTTACAATCCGGGTGAGTTTCGATAAACAGGGCGTCCACACCGGCAGCCACACCGGCCCGTGCCAAAAACGGCACAAACCAGGGCTCGCCGCCTGCCGCACTGGACGACGGCACACCGTAAATACGAATCGAGTGGGTGACATCGAACATCACCGGGTAACCAAAATCACGCATGATTGGAAAGGACCGCATGTCCACCACCAGGTTGTGGTAACCAAAAACACTCCCCCGCTCTGTGAGAATGATCCGGCGGTTTCCCGTGCTCTCGATTTTTTTGACAATCTTTTCGACATCCTGCGGGTGTAAAAACTGGCCCTTTTTCACATTAATCACTTTCCCTGTTTTCGCCGCCGCAAGCGTGATGCTCGTCTGCATCGAAAGATACGCCGGAATCTGAATCACATCCAGCACTTCCGACGCCGGCTCCGCCTGGCCGTGATCGTGAATATCGGACAAGACCGGTACGCCGATCCTTTCTTTCACTTTCCGGAGAATGTTTAAGCCCTTTTCCAGCCCGGGTCCCTGGTAATAATCGACCGACGAACGGTTGTCTTTCAGGTAAGAGGATTTAAAAATCCAGGGGATGCCTACGCGATCCGCAATCTCCTGAATCTGACCGGCCGTATCCAAAACAAGGCTCTCCTCTTCAATAACACAGGGGCCTGCGATGAGCACAAGCGGATTGCCTCCGCCGATTTTGATTCCATTGACATCAATGATTTTCATTTTAGTTTCCCGAACAGCGCTTTCCGGCTTTTTCACTAGACAGATTCCTGCACTTCCAAGTTTTCATTCCGATAAATCAAAGCGGCTTTGACAAATTCCCTGAACAAGGGATGTGCCCTGTTCACCCGGGATTTCAATTCCGGATGAAACTGAACGCCGACAAACCAGGGGTGGTCCCGGATCTCGACAATTTCAACCAGATCTCCTTTAAGATAAATTCCGCTCAACACCAGCCCATTTTCCCGAAAAATACTTCGATACTTGTTGTTCAGTTCATACCTGTGACGGTGACGCTCGGAAATTTCTCTCACCCCGTAAGCCTGAAATGCTTTTGTCCCTTCTTTCACCACGCACGGGTAGGCTCCCAGACGCATCGTCCCCCCCAAATTTTCCATTCCTTTTTGTTCTTCCAGAATATCGATGACCGGGTGCGGGGTGTCCGGATCGAATTCACGGCTGTTGGCGCGTCCCAATTTGCACACATTTCGAGAGAATTCAATCACGGCGCACTGCAATCCAAGGCAAATTCCAAAAAACGGGATTTTATTCACGCGGGCAAATTCAACGGCTTGAATCTTGCCTTCAATTCCGCGCGTGCCAAATCCGCCCGGGATTAAAACACCGCTTATTTCATATAGAAATTTTTCTGCTCCGTTCGCTTCAATGTCTTCGGAATCCACCCAGACCGGTTCTACGTGTACATCATTTTCCACGCCGGCGTGAACAAACGCTTCGATGATGCTCTTGTAAGAATCTCTCAGATTGACGTATTTCCCGACAACGGCAATGCGAATCTGTCCGGAAGGATGTTTTACTTTCTCTACAAAATTTGTCCATTGCGAAATATCCGGATTTGAACTGGCCAAGCCTAATTTTTGAACCACTAATTCATCTAATTTTTCTTTGTGGAGCACAAGGGGCACTTCATAAATGGTCTTCACATCACGGGCTTCGATAACGGCTTCCGGCGGAACGTTACAGAAAAGAGCGATTTTCTGACGAATTTCACGTGACAAAGGGTATTCGGTGCGGCAGAGCAAAATATCGGGCTGAATCCCGATTTCCCTGAGCCGCATGACGCTGTGCTGCGTGGGTTTGGTCTTCAGCTCGTCGGAAGCCTTGATGTAAGGCACCAATGTTAAATGAATGTTGATGGCGTTGCCTCTGCCCACATCCAGCGCAAACTGGCGGATGGCCTCCAGAAAAGGCAGTCCTTCGATGTCGCCCACGGTCCCGCCGACTTCGGTGATGACCACATCGAATGGCGGGTCGTTTTGTGCTACATCCCGGCAGCGCTTCTTGATTTCATCGGTAATGTGCGGAATGACCTGAACCGTCTTTCCCAGATAATCACCGTGGCGTTCCTTCATGATGACCGTGTAATAAATCTGTCCGGTGGTCGTATTGTTTTTCCGGGTCATATTGGTATCGATGAAACGCTCATAATGGCCCAGGTCCAGATCCGTTTCGGCGCCGTCATCCGTCACAAAAACTTCTCCGTGCTGAAACGGACTCAGCGTCCCCGGGTCAACATTGATGTAAGGATCGAATTTCTGGATGGTGATATTCAATCCCCTTGCTTTTAGCAGCATCCCCAGCGAGGCGGCTGCGATTCCTTTCCCAAGGGAACTGACCACACCTCCCGTAATAAAAATAAATTTTGTTCGATTTTGATGAGCCACAGATTCAACGCCTTTTGTTTTTATCGTAAACTTCAGACCTGATCCCGCATGACGGCTTCAACCCTCGGAATATCTTCCGGGACATCGACACAAATGGGACGATAGTCTGTTTCAACACTCTTGATTTTGTATCCGTTTTCCAAAATGCGGAGTTGTTCTAATTTTTCAATTTTTTCCAGGGGCGTTTCGTCCCATTCTGCAAATTGAAGCAGGAAATCTTTACGGTACACATACACACCGACGTGCTGAAAATACTTAAATTCTTCCAGCCAGCGCTTTTGATCGCTTTCATCCCGATTGTATGGCACAATCCCCCTCGTAAAATAAAGCGCATCATGATTTTGATCAAAAATGACCCGGACCGTATGGATGTCTTTCATCTCTTCCCAATTTTGTGCGGGCCGGATCAGCGTGCTCACCTGCAGATCCGGATCTTCAAAAAAAGGTTCTATCGCCGCATCCACGGCACGCGCATCGATCATCGGCTCATCGCCCTGAATATTCACCACAATGTCGACCGTTTCCTCACGAACCGCTTCCGCAATGCGATCCGTGCCGCTCCGTGCCTCCGGCGAAGTCATGATCACATGCGCACCGAAGGATTCCGCCGCCGCCCGGACTTTCGGATGGTCGGTAGCAATCCACACATCATCCAAATAAGCAGCCCCACCGGCTCTTTCATACACCCATTGAATCATCGGCTTCCCCAAAATGGGCGCCAGAACTTTCCCGGGGAAACGCGTTGCCGCATACCGGGCCGGAATCACAGCCACAATTCTCAGGTCTTTTGGTTTTTCCAACCGCACCCTTCTCAGTCCTGTGCGATGACCTTGGGTACACTAAAATAGCCCCCTTTTTTCGCCGGCGCATTCGCCAGCACCTTTTCCTGAGGCATCGAGGGCTTTACCACATCCTCGCGAAATACATTGTTCATTTCAACCACATGATAAGTGGGCGGCACGTTTTCCGTATCCAGCTCATTCAATTTTTCGACATAAGCGATCATCTGACTCAATTGCTGCGTAAATTTCAATTTTTCTTCATCCGTAAATGTTAATTTCGCCAGCCTGGAAATCTTTTCAACCTCTTCAATTGTAATCGCCATAAAAAGCCTCCGTTTAACACACAGCAACTAATTTATAATAAAACCAGACCATTGTCAAGCCTAAATCAAAAAATGGCACAATATTTGTAAAAGTTTTCTTTGACCCCAAAAAATCCCGGTCGCAAAAACACAACACCCGGAAGATTTGTCGGAAGCATTAATTTAGATATGGATTAAAATAGGAATTCCGGCGGTAAAAATCAATAGTAAAATCGGTGAGGAAGTCGGAGGTTCTGAGTACCTGGTGTCGATCTTCGACGGTTTTTCAGCGCCGGTAATTTTGTTTCGGTTTCGCCGCGCGGGCGCCTGACGGGAAAGCCGGTGCGGGCAGCCGGGTGTAATCCTGTGAATTACAGTTTCCGGCCGACAATAAGTGTGCTGATCCTGCCTCCGTTCAACAGGGGAAAATTCAGCCTTTCCCCGCGGGCACCGGAATGATAATGGTCACGTTCCACGTGTTTTAAGTAGAATTTTTGGATCGGGATAAGAATTCCGGAGATCAGACTTTTTCGGTATTTAAAAAATCTTTCCGAAGAGAGAAATTTTACGCCGTTCTGTATGAAAGCAGCCCCTTTTCCGATCAACGTGCTTTCGTATTCAATTTGAAGTCCGAGGGATTCGATCAGTGCATGGAGACTTCCGGGGGAGAAATTGTAGCTTACATCGTCATCTAACAATAAGGATGAGCCGTGAGAAATCCACAAAATTAGATGCCCGTTGGTCCTAAGCGCCCGGTAAATTTGTTTCAGGAATGCGTGGGGATTTTCCACCTTACGCAGCACATCGATTCCCATGATCGTTTCCAGACTCTCGGACTGAAGCGGGAGTGCATTTTCCTGCACGATGACACCCCCGCAGCCCCTTGCGGCGCCCCCCCGAAAATCAAATCCAACATAATGCTCCGAAAGGCGCTCAAATAACAGCCGGAATGGTCTGGTTCCGCAGCCGATCTCCAGCACTTTTCCATAAACAAACGGCCAGGCGTTCAATAAATGCCGGAACCGGATTTCAAGCGGGAACCATTTTTGCCAGGCCACTTTCGATGGATCCACAAAATAGCAGTTGCGTTCAGAATCATAGGTCAAAACACCCGCATCCCCGGACCATTCCGGACGATTGAATCTCTTAATTTGCAAAGGTTTTAACGAATTACTCATGACCCTTCAGCACTTTAAAAGGCGTTTTCAGCAGGATTTTAAAATCCAGCATCAATGACTGATTTCGAACATAATAGATATCGTTCCGAATCCATTCATGAAAACTGAACTGGTTCTCACCGCTGACCTGCCAGAGGCCTGTAATTCCCGGTTTCACCCGAAGCCGAACATCGCGCCAACCGGGTGAAAAGCGCATCTCATGCATCGCAAGCGGCCGCGGCCCCACGAGGCTCATATCGCCCTTAAGGACGTTTAAAAGCTGCGGCAGCTCATCCAGTCCCGTCGCCAGCAGCAAACGGCCAATGCGCGTCATTCGGTAGTCCTTTTTTGGCAAACGAGAAGATTCCTTCTGAACCAGCGACCGGAATTTCCATGCAAAGAACGGTTTTCCCCATAAACCCAGCAATTTCTTTTTCACAAGCAGGGGCCGGCCGGAATCAATTAAAACGGCAAGTGCCGTTAACAGAAAAACGGGCAATAAGAATGTCAGCAAAAAAACAGCCCCGGCTATATCGATGCTTCTCTTGATTTTTTTAAAAAAACCTAATTTAAAATGTTCAAAAATGGATCGCGACTCCGGCATCCAGAGTGAATCAATTTTTAAATTTCTGGGAAGAAGATTTAGCTCGCCGATTTCCAGCGGCACGTCCAGCATGACCTGCCGGCTGAAGAAGCTGCGCTCACGAATGCTGAAGCTTTCTCCAATCAATGAATATTCAACGTGGCTCCGTCCCCGAAATACAGAGTTGTCCCAGACCACGCTCTCCCGCAAAAAGCTTCCCTCTGCAAAGTGACAGTTCTGGCCAATCACAGCCGGGCCAATGATTCGAACCCCTTTTTCGATTGTGGTGTATTCCCCAATCACGACCGGCCCGATGATTTCCGCTTCAGGATCAATCCGAACGCCCCTGCCGGCCCACACTTGTTCCTTAATTTCACTTCCCCAAAAGTGCGTCATCCAGTTTTGAGAAAGCACATCAAAATTCACCCGAAGATAATCTTCCAGTGTTTCAATCCCCCGCGCAAATTCGGAGGAGATGTAACTGTACACGGGCACATTTTTGTTCTTCAGCGCCGCAATGAATTGTTCTTTTAAATCGAGATAGCCTTTGTACTTTGAGAAAATATCCAGTACTTTGGGATTGAGTAAATAAATCCCGTGCGGAATTGTGGTGAACGTCGATTGGGTCTCATAAGTCTTGCCTATCACGGCTTTTACGGATCCGTCCGTATTAATAAGGACTTCTTCCGAGGATTTTCGCTCGCGAACCGGATAGCTTGTGACAATTGTAAAATAAGACTTTTTTAGATCATGGTAATGCGCCAGGGTCGAAATGTCCATTTGACTGATGACATTTCCGTTTAAAACCAACACGTGATCATCTGTGAGCCACTTCCGGACATCGACTAATGCACCGGCCGTTCCGCGGGGAACGTCTTCTTTGTAAAACCGAAAGGCAAAATCACGAAAAGCGGGCTGATCGAGATAATCTTTAAGAACGGATGTGTTCTTGTTGACACAAAAAATCACATCCTTAACTTCCCACTGTCGGAGGTGGCTCAGCACATAATCGATAAGCGGTTGGTTGGCGATGTTCAAAAGAGCCTTGGGATAACGGCGGGTTAAAATGGACAGGTTTGTCTCCAGACCTCCTGCTAAAATAACGGCTTGCATAGAATCCTCTTTAATTTTGGATGCTGCCTGATTCAAGTCTTAATTATCCGTCCTTTCGGATGCAATAAAATCATCTCCGGAATTGCAAAGCCCATACCGTGCCGGGCCAAAATCATTTATTATTTTCCGGTTTGATTTTATTGATATTACAACAATTAACCTCGACGGATGCGATTGCGGAGGGGTAAGTGCGTGTCTCACTGTTACACATAAATTCATAATGAAACGATGTGGCGAGCGGCATTTTCTGTTAATTCCGCTTGATTCCAAAATTCTTTTGATGTAAATTGAAAAAATATTACGGAAACAAGCAATGATCAAATTACCGGAGAATTCAACCGAATGTTTTTCAAAACACGCAAAACCGAAACCATGAAACTGCCTGATTCACGGAACACAATTTTCCTGCCCCTGGCAGGAACACAGATTTCCTACGAATTGCATATCAGCCTTCGGGCAAGGCATTTACGGTTGGAAATCCGTTCTGAAACGGGTCTTCGCGTCATCGCACCTCAAAATATGCCGCCGGAGAAGGTGATCGAATTTATTGTTAAAAAAGAAAACTGGATTCTGAAGCATTTGTGCCGTACTCAACAGCCCCTCCCAAAAAATCTTTCAGACGGAGAAACGGTTCTTTATAAAGGCAGATTTCACAAGATCCGGGCGAAAATAGTTCCCGGGGCGGATTTTTCGGTTCAATTAAATGACACAACGTTTGACGTCCGTTTGCCGCGTGCGTCGGAAGCTTCCCTTCATACGGCTCTTTCCGTCTGGTTTCGGCGGCAGGCCAAAGCCCAAATCGTCCGGGAGACACACCGCCTGGCTCAGGAATTCGGGTTAAAAATCGGCCGCGTGTCGATTCGCAGCCAGAAGACCCGATGGGGAAGCTGCTCTTCCAAAAGAAATCTCAATTTTAACTGGCGGCTTTTGATGGCACCTGAAGAGGTGCTGAGGTACGTTATTATTCACGAACTCACTCATGTCAATGAAATGAGCCATTCCGGGCGTTTCTGGTCTCTGATGGCCGTGCGCTGTCCGCAATACAGACAACATCGAAAGTGGCTGAAAGAAAACGAACCTGTCATGAGACAAATTTAAAAAGGAGGAGAGAAATGAGAAAAGGGATTATTCTGATTTTAGGACTTCTGCTCGTTGCCGCAGCCTGCTCAAAGAAAAAAGAAACGGCATTGTATTCGCCGAACTCAAATCAATACAAATTTTTCGAGATTGTTTCTAAAAAAGTTCCGATTCTAAACCCCAACCAATCGAATGTACTCATCCGGACCACAAAATTTAAAATCACCACCCGTGACGTCATGCCGGGGATCTATCGCGAATTCGGAATTTACGGCGAGAATCCGCAAAATCTGTCGGAGAAGCAGTTGACCGCATTTCTGCATCACCTGGCTTCACAGAAAGCCAATCAGAAGCTGTTTGCGATTGCCGCTCAGAATAATCATATTTCTTTCCCGCAAGATTCAATTGAAGCGGAATTGCAGGAGATGTACACCATATTCGGGGGCAAAAAAGCCTTTGTCAAAGACCTTGCTTCTCAGGGTCTTACGGTGGATGCCTACACATCAAATCTGAAAACGAAAGTATTGTATCGTAAATATTTAAATCAGGTTTTGTTTAAAAATATCTCCGTCAGCGAGGCGGAAATAAAGGATTACTATAATAGCGGCAAGTCGGCTACTATCAGGCAGATTAGTTTATCTTTTAAGGGAAAATCTGAAGCCGAAAAGAAAAAGATTTATCAAAAAATGGAAATGATTCTGAAGAAAGCCCGTTCGGGAGAAGACTTTGCAAAATTGGCCGGGACGTACTCAGACGATCAGACCACTAAAAACGAAGGCGGCCTTGTTCAGGATTTTCCTCGAAGCCGGATGCCCGAACCCATTGAAAAAGCCGTTTTTCGCCTTCCCGCCGGGCGCATCAGCGATATTATTGAAACCGGCAGCGACTATCTTATTCTTAAGGTGATCCAGCGTCAAAAAGAGACGAAACCGTATCAAGAAGTGAAAAAAGAGATTAAAAAATATCTTGAATACCGGGAAAAAGTGGCTGCCTATTCGGCCGGTTTAGACTCTCTCAAAAAGACGTTTCACTATCAAAAAGTCTATTAAATCCGCGCGACGGCTTTCTTAAAAATTTCTTCGACCGTAATCTCTTTCATGCAGATGTGATCCGTCGGGCAGAAATCGCGTCCGCAGGGCGAACAAAATACGGACTTGCAGACAAACGTGTGGCCGTCTTTTTTTGAATAGGGGAACCAGATGTCCGGTTCGCCGGGCCCGAAAATTCCAATAGTGGGCGTTCCCACGGCGGGCGCCAGGTGCATGGGACCGCAATCGTTGGAGATAAACACCGAAAAATGGCTCATCACACCGGCTAACCGGCGAAGAGAAAGCACCCCTCCCCAAAATGCGGCATTTCCTGCTTTTGCCTGAACTTTTTCAACAATTGAAATATCGTTCGGCCCCCCGGTCAGAAATATCTGCACTTTTGTCTCTTTTCTGAGGCGCAGCGCCAACTCTGCAAACCGTTCCCAGTCCCAGAGTTTGGCGGGCCAGGTGCCGCCCGGATGGAGTCCCACAATCGGTCTCCCCGGATCAAACCCGTTTTTTTTCAGATATGTCTTTGCCCGAATTATTTCTTCACCGGTCAGGAAAAAGTCTGTTTTTTTTCCATCATCCGGCAAATTAAAAAATTTCAGAACATTCAGGTGGAAATCGATCGCCGTCTTCCAATACCTTCTGCCCGCCGGAAAAAGATGCGTGTACAAATGCTTTCGGTAGCGATAATCACCCCCGATCCGAACGGAAGCGCCGCTGAGAACCATTAAAAAAGCCGTTCGCGGGAGTCCGAGCAAATCAACGGCGGCCCCGCATTTCAGCAAACGCAATTTTGAAACCAATTTTTTCTGCTGCCAAAAACTTTTTAAGACCGGAAGCGCATTAAACTTTTCCCGGTCAAAGGAAAGGACCCCATCGAGATAAGGATTGTGCCGGAGCAAGTCCGCGTACGGCGGTTCCGTCAGGTAAATCAATTTGGTGTGCGGCATCCCCTTTTTTAAGGCCCGAATGAGCGGAGTCGTTAAAATCACATCCCCCATGAATCTCAGGCGTGAAATTAAAATGCAGCGAACCGTTTTCGGATCAATAGAACGGAAATAGGGGGCCACTTTTGTCCTGCACGCTTTTTAAGTTCATGGTTCGTCTTCTTTGAGCCGTAATCGACCGGTGTAAATGGTTTCGCAAGGCCCTTCCAAGATTAAATTTGAAAAATCCGGATTAAAAGAAACGGCCAGCACTCCTCCGGGCACTTTCACCTGTACGGGGGACTGAATGCCTTTTTTTAGATGTGCTGTAATCGCTGAAGCCGCGGCGCCGGTCCCGCAGGCGAGTGTTTCATCCTCCACACCCCGCTCGTAAGTTCGCATCAACAAGTGATGCCGGTCCCTGATCTGAACAAAATCGACATTTGTGCCGTTTTGAAAATAGGCATGATGCCGGAGCGCACGGCCAATTTTATTCACCTCTACAGCCGAAATGTCGTCCACAAACACCACAAAATGCGGCACGCCGATTTTTAAAAAGCCCCCGCTCGTCAGATCGAACTCTTCTGCCAAACGCAGATTACCGTTAAAATCCTGCGGAACCGGCATTTGAACACGCGCTTTGTCGTCCAATAGCTCTGCTGTGTGAACGCCGCTTTTTGACTCAAACTTCATTTTACGGCCGGCAACCCCCAGCGTATGGGCGAAAAGCGCAATGGCTCTGGCGCCGTTGCCGCAGAGGTCCGCTTCCGAGCCGTCCGCATTAAAGTAACGCATGGCAAACGCCTGGTTCCTGCTTTTTTCCAGCAAGATTAATCCGTCCGCTCCCACGCCGGTTCGCCTGGCACAAACCCGCTTAATAAAAGAAGGCCCGGGATGCGCCGTAAGCGGCTTCCGGTTATCGATCAAAATAAAATCGTTTCCCGCAGCGGAAATCTTTGTGAATAACATTTGACGAGACATGACAATCCCAGACGTGTCGGTTAAAAGCAATGTGGTACGTTTTGTCAGCAAACATCGTTTAAAAATAGCTGAACGGCCACCGGGTCATTTTCACCAAAGCGATTTGTGAGGCATAAAATTCCAGCCGCAAGCCAATCTTTAAAAATATTAAAATCTGTTGAATTCCAAACAGAATCAAAAGTGAAACGGCCTGTTCTCCGTTAAAAAAAGTGCTTCCCAGCAAATAGGAGACGATCAAAAAAGCGCCGGCAAGGCTTACTAAATAATAAAGGCTTAAAGTGTTTAAACTGTGTTTAAACACAAAACCGATTGCTTTTAAAAATGATTTTAAAACAGAGCTCTGTTCATCCAGCACAAGAAAAGTCTTCGTGTAATCCAACAACATATTAAAAAACAAAATGATGACGACCACAATCGCCAGAACTCCCCCTCTCAAAAGAGACGAAATGATTTCATTGAACAAATGCTTTTTAATAACAGACAGCCCCTCCAGTAATCCAAAATAGATAAAAAGAACAACAATCCAAAGGATTACGCCGAGCAGCAAAATCCGCATAAATCTTCCGAAATAAATAGCGGCCATTTTCCAGAAATTGGGTAAATCCTTGGGCGCATCTTCATTTAAAAAAAGATAATAAAGACCGCCGGCAAAAAAATATTGAAAGATCCAATAAAACAGGCCGATCACGACTAAAAGGGCCGTCATCACCGAAAGTGCCGGTGCGTTGTCCTTTAGAAAATTCGTAAGCGCCATAAAATCAAATTGCGTTAAAAAGGCGCCGGCGCTCAGTGAATGTCCGAAATAGCGGCGAACCA
>BDTM01000029.1 GCA_002898015.1 bacterium BMS3Bbin03
GAAATTACTGATATTATTCGACGCACCGCGCCACCTTTTCCATAATCCGGTAGTCGTCTCCAAATAAACATATAGAATCACAATGTTTACACAATTCAGAGAATAAAATATAGAATATTTTCATTGTCTTGTTCGCTGCTATAGAGGGCCTTTTCAATTGGGCTATTATTTCCTTTTCTCTATGCTCCGGCGCCACCAAATAGAGCATAGTCTGTTCAGAACCCGGCAGCGCAAGTGCCAAATCAGTCATGCGCAGGATTCCGGAAAAAATAGAGGTGCTTTTTTCTACTTCAAATGCACACACAATTTCATTGGTTTTCCTTTCAAACCAGATGACATCGATCAGGCCGATTGTCCTCCTTACGTCTTCGTTTACATCAAACTCGGGGAGTTTGGGCAAGGACAAAAATGTGAAGTTATTGTCGTCGTATGATTTTGTCCGATCATTGGAGGCCGCAATAACATCATATCCTAAAGATTTCCCGATCTTCAGCAGCAAGTATTGAATCTTGGTATGCAGATTCTCTTCTTCGATCTCAAGTTGTACTTCCTGGTGCCTTTTTTTAAGGAGTCTCTCCCGCTTTTTGTGTTCTTCTTCTAGGACGATCTGAACGTTTTCATCTATTACAATTTTCCCAACGCCTATGTCAAACAGCAATCCCGATATTGCGCCCAAATCCTTTGACAGCATATTCCTGCAACGTTCGTTCACTTGCAGTATCGTATCCCGCATTTCCAAATAACTGTCCCAGGAACCCAGTTTTTGCTTCTCCCCAAACAAGAGGTTAAATCCCCTGACCATCGCCGTATTGGAAGGCGTGACAAATGTCGGGTGAATAAAGTACAAAATATTTGCGGCTGCCGGTCCCAGTCCCTTGATGTTGTAGTCCGACAGTTTTAATATCTCTTTGATAATCTGTTCTTCTCTATTGGCTTTTAGGCAGAGTTCCAAGAACTGCCCAAAGCTAACCTTATTCCTGTCATTCTCATAAATATCCGGGATTCTCAGTTTCGGTTTCCAGTAAAAAGCATGCGCAGCGCCCATGAAAACCTGCTTCTGTTCCGTGATTGCCGTCAGGACCACTTCCAACGAAGACCCCTTGAAATCGGTGGGGAAAGAGCCCGCTTTAATATCTGCTACGACTTCTTGAACACCCCTGCGGATAGCCCCGAAAGCCTTTAATCTGGCATCATTGTTAATGAACCACGTATTGTATACGCTTTCCGGGTCATTTTTGTAATCTTGAATAATAGATCCGATTCTGGTGTAGTCAATCATCTTGGAATTTATCCTTCCGTGCTTGATTTTGAGTTTTTTGGGCGTGCAGGG
This sequence comes from bacterium BMS3Bbin03, assembly GCA_002898015.1. Taxonomy (GTDB): domain Bacteria; phylum Zhuqueibacterota; class JdFR-76; order JdFR-76; family BMS3Abin05; genus BMS3Abin05. The sequence continues at coordinate 1,331 of BDTM01000029.1, forward strand.
TTTGCTCCAAGAAGCTTTCAACTTTTCCCCAGAATTCCGGATGAAAATGGCAATCGGAGTGTCCTTTTTCGGGAATGAGCCATAGGTGAACCTTTTCGGGGTTCCCGGCCGATTCCAATTGGTGCGCCTGCCCGGGCGGCACGATAACGTCTTTTTCACCATGAATGAGAAAAATAGATGCATTTGCCCGGTGAATGTTTTTTACAGGCGCAATCGCATCCAATTTGGCGCCAATCCGAAACTCAACATATTTGAACAAAAGCCAGACCAATGGGAAAAAGGGAATATGGTGCTGCCGGAATTCGTAGCGCATTACTTCTCCCGGATGTGCAAAGGCTCCCACCGTGACAACACTTTTGATTCGAGGATCCTGTGCTGCGGCATAAATGGAGGCCGCCCCGCCAATGGAAAGTCCGATCAAACCGATCCGTTCACGGTCTGCCTCCGGTTGCTTTTGAACAAAATCAACGGCTGCGATAATATCTTCGGCAAATTTCAGCATCGAGGAATAGTGGTCGGGATCGCTGCTGCCATGATTCCGGGAATCGAACGCCAGAAGATTGTACCCGGATGCGTGCAACCGGCGAATGTACGGCAGCATCCGTTCCACATTTCGCCCCCAGCCGTGCACCAAAACGAGTGTCGGTGCCGGACTTTTGTCTTTCGCCGGAATCCACCAGCCGTAAAGTTTTCGATTATTTTTTGTGGGAAATCGCACGTCCTGAAAAGGAATATCAAACTTTTCAGGAGTGTGTTGATGGGCTTTTCGGGGATTTCGATACATCACTGCCACAGCCGCAACAATCAGAACCAGTAACAGTCCAACCAATCCAGCTAAAATCCAAATCCAGGTCATTTGTTAATTTCCCTTTCAAATTATTTCACATTAAAAAAATACCGTGCCTCCGGCCGGTGAACAATGATTGCCGAGGTCAATTGTTCCGGATGCAGCAACCTTCAGCCTCTGACAGGTCATTGCGCCAAATATCCTTAAGCCATTTAATAAAGAGACCTCTCACTCCATTTCCTCTCTTTGTGACGATTCTCTGCAAAAATAATCGATCCATACAGCCCTGTGATTTTGCGGCAGAATCGCGGCCTTTAAAGCGCGGGGCAATTAAACGCCGCTGTGATTTAGCACCCGACCTTTTCCAACTTTTGCAGCACATCGCTAATTTTAATTCCGGTTCTGTAGAACAGAACCTCGCCTTTAAAATCTTCCCGGCCGCAATTGAGCTGGGAGTTTACCGCAAGAATGAGATTTTTTCGGTGCGCGAGTTCAATCTTTTGGATTTTCTTCTGCAGGTATTCAGGCGTCCAGAACCCGACAATTTCCAGCGATGCGGTTCGCCCATCCGTGTGGTGAAAGGTAAAATCGGGAATAAAAATCGTCTTCCCCAGATCGATGACCTCCCCCTCCCGCTCGATGGTCCATTCCCTTTCTTTTCTTGAATATTTTTTGAAAAAATTCTCCTCGATGGCACTGTCGAATAATGGAAGGCCGGTATAGTGACTTTTAAGCCCGCAATTTGAATCGAGGTAAAATTGTTTGATCCCCTGCGGCACGGCAATATCGGCGGTCATCTCCCAATTCCCGGCCAATAAAAGCCCGGGAAGAAAATCGGCCATCCGGATGCCGTACCGCTGCGTGTTGCGAAAAATGGACGCCGGACCATCCACCAGAATTTCAATCCCCTGCGGGGCAAGCGGCCGAATCCAGTGGATCAGACGGGCGAGTTTCAGATATTGAAAGACCACTCTGTAATAATCAAAAAGGACCACTCTTATCCGGCGCGCCCAATAGAGCAGACCCTGCGCCAGAGCCAGGTTGTACCGCTTCAAAAGCGACTCGGGGGTGTAAGCGGTTTTAAAAGAAGTGAGAATCTGGTTTGCCGGAAGATCACCGTAAAGAAGCCCGTCCATTTGTTCAGCGGGCAGATTAAATTTCTGCGCCGCCTCGGAAAGAATTTGATGGCGCTGAATTTTATGCAGCAGATCGGGTTTAGACACAATGGGGTAATCGTTTTGAGCCCGGAGGAAAACCCAGTGCCGGAGAGACGAATAGTCAATATCTCTGACAGGATGAAATTCCGCGTCTTCCTGCAAAAGTTTTGCCAGTCCGCGGAATATTTTGAAGTCCGTCCGTTCGCCCTCCAGCGCTTCAAGAGAAGAAGAGAGCTCCCGCTGACTTTTCCCCCGGTGGCTTTGAAATAGTTCCAGGAGCTCGCGGCACACTTTCAGATAAAAGGGGGCCCGGCGCCTGGTGATAAACATCGGGAAAATCCTCTCCCCCGCTATTCGATAACGAATCAAATCACCGGTAAGCATCCGATCCCCGCCGGCGGTAGGAGATGTTGGTCTCCTGAGTGCCGCTGCTGATGATTTCGTACAGGATGGCTTTTTTGCCGCTCTTTTTCCTCAGAATCCGTCCGAGACGCTGAAGGTGCTCTGTCGGACTGGCGCTTCCCCCGAGAATGACGGCGACATTGGCTTCCGGGATGTCCACGCCTTCATTCAAAACCTTCGACGTCACCAGAAACCGGTACTCGCCGCAGCGAAAACGGTCGAGTACGGCTTTTCGCTCCACCGTGTTGGTCTGATGCGTGAGTGCGGGAATGAGATAGCGCCTGGAGATGGTGTAAACAAGCGCGTTGTCCTCCGTGAAAATGATCACGCGGTCCCTGCAGTGCAATTTTAAAAGCGATTCGAGCACCTCTATTTTTTTCTCGGCATTGAACAGAATCTGCCGCAGGCCTTTCCGGGCCAACAATGCCTTGCGGGCATCAGGCATGTAACTGCACTCTTTTATAAAATCCTCCCATTTTTTCCCGTAGAACTTAATCCCTTTTTCATGAACATAGCGGTTGTAAGATTCGTGAAACGAATCATAATTTTTCTTTTCCCGGAGCGTCAGCGGGATGCGGATTCTGTGAATCTCATAATCGGAAAGGTGTTCGCCTGCAAGGTCTTTAATCTTCTTTTCAAAAACAACAGGCCCGACAAGATGCGTCAGTTTGAGATGCTGCGCATCCGACCGCCGGTAGGTGGCTGTAAGGCCAAGCCGGTAAGGGGCGAGACTCAATTCGGGAATTTGTGAATAAGCCGGGGCCGGAAGATGATGAATTTCATCAAAAATGAGAAATCCGAAGCGATCACCATACCGGTCCATGTGGCGATAGGCGGAGTCGTAAGTCGTCACGGTAAGCGGACGAATTTCATGATAGCCGCCGCCCAGAATACCGATTTCCACTCCGAACGCATCCCCCATTCGCGCGTACCACTGGTTCATCAGATCGAGCGTGGGAGACACCAGAAGCGTGCTTATTTTCAGAGAAGCCATGGCATAGAGCGCTACGAGACTTTTGCCGGAACCGGTGGGAAGCACCACCGTGCCGCGGCAGTCCGATTTTAGCCAGGATTTGAGCGCTTCTTTCTGGTGGGGAAAGAGCGTGTAGGAAAGCTTCATGCGCAGGTCGAGGCGGTTAAACGCCTGTGCCGTATCCTGCAGATGAATCTTCTTCTTCCTAAAAGTCTTAAGCACATCGGCATAAATGAATGCCAGCGCACGCCATGTCCGGCTGCGCGGATCCCAGTGAAAATAGGGTGGATTGGATTCCCTGTCCCAATTTTCAAGGACGAGAGTTCCGTCATGAAATCGAAGAATGGGTGCAGTCACAGCTTACCTCTGAATTATTGCAGCCCCGAAATTATCCATGAGATTACGGTGAAATCTTCACATTAAAATACCGGGCCTCCGGATGATGCACAATAATGGCGGACGTGGATTGCTCGGGATCCAACATAAACTGCTCTGTGAGCTTAATGCCGATTTGCTCCGGGTGTAAAAGCCTGAAAATCTTAACCTGATCTTCAAGATTCGGGCAGGCCGGATAGCCGAAAGAATACCGGGCGCCCTGGTATTTCATCTTCACAATTTGCTGTGGATCGGCGGCATCTTTATCGGCAATGGCCAACTCCTCCCGCACACGTTTGTGCCAGTACTCGGCAAGCGCTTCCGTGGCTTCCACACTAAATCCATGCAAATACAGATATTCGACATATTCATTCGCCTCATAAAGCCGGCGTGTCATTTCGCTGATCTTCCTGCCCATCGTGACGATTTGGATGGCAATCACGTCCATTCGGCCGGATTCCACCGAAGCGAAATAATCGGCCAGACACCGGTAAGGGGCTTTCCTTTCACGGGGAAAGGTAAACCGCTCCACTTCCGTGTTTCCGGTTTCATCGTAAATAATCACATCGTTTCCCCTGGACTGACATTTAAAATAGCCGTACACAACGCCCGGGCGCAGCCACCGGTTCACAGCCATTTGCTTTTTTAATCGTTCAAAAACAGGTTCTGCCGTTTCTTTGATGAAATTCTCGTAGGCTTCCCCCTTTAATCTCTTATTTCTCTTGAAGTGCCACTGCCCCCGAAACAGGGCAATTTTATTGATGTAAGTGAAAATCTCATCAAATGGTATTTCCCGTATAACACGCACGCCCCAGAAAGGCGGCTTCGGGATGGACAGGGCTTCGGGAATGTTTGAACGTTCGGGAATGACAGCTCCGGCGGCTGAATTTCGGTGCTCCGGCAGAGGGGCCGCATTTCCGGCCGGTTTGATCTTTGCCTCCGTTTCCGGTTTCGCAAGATCATTCATCACCGACAAGCCGTCAAACGCATCCTGAGCGTAGAAAACCGATCCGCCGTACGCCTTCGCCAGAGTTTTCTCCACGTACCGGCGGTTGAGCGCCGCTCCGCCCACAATGACGGGTAATTCCCGTATGCCCTGCCGGGCCATTTCTTCCAGATTCTCTTTCATCACGACGGTGGATTTCACCAATAAGCCGCTCATCCCGATGGCATCCACTTGATTGGCCTTTGCCGCTTCCAGAATATCACCAATAGAAACCTTGATTCCGAGGTTGTACACTTTGTAACCGTTATTTGACAAAATGATGTCCACCAAATTCTTTCCGATATCGTGCACATCGCCTTTTACGGTCGCCAGAACAATCTTTCCTCTTTCGCTGCCTTCCGCCCGATCCATATACGGCTCCAAAAATGCCACCGCTTTTTTCATTACTTCCGCCGATTGCAGCACAAACGGAAGCTGCATCTGTCCGCTGCTGAATAAATTTCCGACCGTTTTCATGCCTTCCAGCAGAATCTGATTAATAATTTCCACCGGCTTATAGCGTTTTAGAGCCTGCTCCAAATATTTTTCGATATCTTCTTTATCACTATCGATAATCTTATTTTTCAGGACCTCTTCCAGCGGGAGGTTTTCCGCAGCCCGTTTTTTCGTCACGCCGGATTTTTCACCGACCCGGGTTAAAAACGCCGTAAGCGGATCGAAATCCGCCGTTTTTTCATTAAACACAATTTTCTGTGCCAGATCTTTTTCTTCCGGTTCGATACGGTTTAAAGGCAAAATTTGTGCATAATTGACAATCGCCATGTCCAGCCCCGCCTCGATGGCATCGTACAGAAAAACCGAATTGATAATTTTTCGGGCGTAAGGATTTAATCCGAAGGAAATATTGCTGACTCCCAAAATCGTCCGTGTGTCCGGGATTTCCTGTTTGATCCGCCGAATGGCCTCCAGCGTTTGCACGGCGGCGTCCGCAGACTCCGAATTTGCCAGTGTGAAAGTAAGCGTATCAAAGACCAAATCCTGCGGCCGAAGTCCGTATTTTTGCGTGGCCAGTTTAAAAATACGATGGGCAATTGCCAGTTTCTTCTCCGCCTCGAGAGCCATTCCATTTTCATCGATGGTCAGTGCAATCACGGCGGCGCCGTACTTTTTTGCCAGTTTTAAAATGGCTTCAAAACGGGATGCCTCCCCATCCTCAAGATTAACCGAGTTGATGATTACCCTCCCGCCGGTAAGCTGCAGGGCGCGCTCGATCGCATCCGCTTCCGTGGAGTCGATCATCAGCGGAATGGTAATTTGCTGGTTAAACCGCCGGACCACTTCCTCGATATCCTGTACCTCATCCCGGCCGGCGTACGCCACACACACATCCAGCATGTGAGCACCGTCCCTCTCCTGCCGGCGGCCAATTTGTACCATGGCATCATAATCATTTGCCAGAAGTAACTTCCGGAACTTCTTGCTGCCGTTGGAGTTAGCCCGTTCTCCCACAATGAGGGGCGCCGGATTTTGGTCCATCAGAACCGTCTGGTACAGGCTGGAGACCGACGGTTTGAACTGCGGTTTTCGATCTCCCGGTTTTAGACGAGAAACCGCTTCAACGACCGCTTTCATATGTTCCGGGCCGGATCCGCAGCAGCCGCCCACAATTTCCACACCCATCTGCGTGACGAAATCGTAATGCGCCCGCGCCAGTTCTTCCGGCGTAAGCGGGTAAACGCTCTTCCCGTCGATGTTGTCCGGAATGCCGGCATTGGGCTGGATTGAAATCGGGAAGGGCGAATAATTTGCAAGATAGCGCACAGACTCGCGCATGTCCTCCGGACCGGTGGCGCAATTCATGCCAAGGGCAAACAGCGGAAAGGGTTCCAGAGTGGTCACAACCGCGCCGATTTCGGTGCCCACCAACAGCGTACCGGAGCCCTTTTCAACTGTGACCTGAACGATTACCGGGATTTCTTTTCCCTGTTCTTTTTCCAACTGAAGCACCGCCAGAAGCGCCGCCTTTGCCTGCAAGATGTCCTGTACAGTTTCGAGCAGAAACAGATCCACCCCGCCGTCCATTAAGCCTCTGGCCTGGGCGAAATACATTTCATTTAAAGCGCGGAAATCAATTTGTCCCAGCGAGGGTAATTTTGTCCCGGGCCCCATGCTGCCCGCCACAAATCGCGGCCTGGAGGGGGTGCTGAATGTCTTTGCAGCGGATTTTGCAATTTCCGCCGCCTTCCGGTTGATTTCGTACACCTGGTCGTCCAGTCCGTATTCCTTCAGAACCAGAGCGATCCCTCCGAAAGAATTGGTCTCAATAATGTCGCTGCCCGCCTCATAAAAGGACGCATGAATTTCCTCGATGATATCCGGATGCGAAATATTCAGATATTCGTTGCAACCTTCGAAGGCTTCGCCGCCGAAATCTTCGGCGGTCAGATTTTTCTCCTGAATGGTGGTGCCCATGGCGCCATCGAAAATCAGTATTTTTTTATGAAGCAAATCCAGTATATTCATTCATTCCGCCTGACAAATTTAACTTTAAACCTATTAATATAAACCTTTTTTTAACAGATTTCAAAGTTAAATCGTTCATTGCCGCAAGCTCAAAAGCTTAAATTGGGTATTGAAAACCCGAAAAGCCAGCGAAATTTGAATTTCTTTTCGCCCAAAACGGGATGGCTCACCCACACGGGAAAAACAAACTGTACAATTTTCAGATCCAACAGAAAACCGGCATCGGATCGCAGCTTTCCGAAATCCACATTTTGAGTGGAGGCCCAGACGTTGCCGACATCATAAAAGATCCGGATGGGCACTTTTGGCACAGGAAAATCCAAATTAAATGCGGCAATGACCTTTGAGGCCGGGTGAACGCCATTTGTGAAAATCCCATAATAACCTCTCAGATTTCCCTGTCCGGGCAGATAGTAGCCTTCAAGCGGAGAAAAACGCCCCTGCCGGTCCAGCACAAGCGGATTGGATTGTTCCACATCCAGATCGCCTGCCAGGTAAAACCGCCGGTTTAAAGGCAATGTGCCGGAGGCGTAACCCCCATAAAAACGAAAATGGGTGCTGAATAATTTTGTCCAGCGAAACGTCTGGTTGAGCTCGAGACTGGCCCGAAAATAATCGAATTTTCCCAGATTCCACTTAAATCCTTTTTCAAGGGTCACTTTATTCCGGCTTCGCCAGCGAATCGTTCTCGTAAAGTAAGAATAAGATACAAATGCCTGTGTCTCCTTCCCCAGACTCCAATCCTTCTGACTCATATAGTCCAGATCATAAATTTTGTTTATATTGAGGCCGAATTTTACATGCTGAACAGGCGGACGGGTTAAATAGGGGCCCGTCGTGAAGCTTAACTCAACCTTATTGCGAATATAGCCCATCGCATTTTTCGCCTGAACAGAAAGTTTACTTCTTCGATGAAAAAACGGTAAATCCTGTTGAATTTGGGCCGATCGATTCAGCCGTTTGCTGCTCAATCCATAGTAGGCATTCAGGTCGATGGTTGGATTATTCATCACCGGCACGCCGTAGCGGAACCACAGCCCTGTTTGCACGCCGTCTTTCTCGTAATACCAGAGAACCGGCCCCCAGAAAATTTGCTGCTTATAAAAATTGGGAAGACTAAACAGAAAAGCCGCATCCAATTGTCCCGGTTTGTAATCGTCCCAATGGTTAATTTCAAGTAAATTGCGTCCGGGGTCGATCGCGACTTCTTTCACTTTTTTCTTTGTATGAAATTTTAACCGGCCGACTGCATCTTTTCCGTTCCAGCGCCTCGTTTGCATCGTTCCGTCTTTTGTGGTCACCCGAACATCAACAGGCACAATCCCTTTCCGCTTTCGTTTGACATTTACCGTGACATCGAAACCTTTATCCGTTCGTTTTTGAGAAACTTTTCCGACGGCGTAATCAAATTTCTTCGTCGTTTTAAGCCATTCATTAAAAAAGTGGGTGTAATCTTTGCCCGTCACACGATTAACCACTTTCACAAAATCCTCCGTATCCGGATGTTTATACTGCCACTCTTTGAAATAAGTTTGCATCACCCGGTTAAAAAGCGTATCTCCCAAAATTTGTTTTAGGTCAAACATCATCCAGCCGGTTTTGTGATAAACCATGGCCGCATAACCCTCTCTGAATTTGTAAGCGGGCTGGAGAATGCGTTCATCCATATTGTGATAGGCATAATTAAAATAGGAGAAGTGTGCCGTCCACCGGTCGCCTATCGGCGGAAGAAAGGACAGCCACCTGGGATAATCGGTCAGGTTGCCTTTTCGGCCGTATTTTTTTTCCAGATAGCGGATTTCGGAAAAGGTGTTAATCCCTTCATCCATCCAGGCTTCATCCATTTCGTTATTCCCCAGCATGCCATAAAACCACTGGTGGCCCGTTTCGTGCATGATGACCATTTCCAGTACTCTCAGAAACGGAATATGGGGTGCCGAAATAATGGTAATGTTCGGATACTCCATTCCGCCGCCGGCAGACAGGTCTCCGTCGACAACAGACATCTGTTTGTAGGGATATTCGCCGTACCACCCGCCGTAGTTCTGGAGGGTGTCGTATACATACTGAACAGCGTCTTTCCACGCGTGTTCATGTTTGGGAAGGACGTACACGTACAGGCTTGTGTGTTTATAGGTTCCTTTTTTGACAATAAATCGTGCATCGGCAAACCAGGCAAAATCATGTACCTTTTCCGCACGGAAATGGAGCGTTTTCGCCTCGTCGGTCCGGTTCTTTTTAATCCGTTTGCGGCGTTCTTTAAAATATTTTTTCCGCTCTTTTTTACTCATTTGATCGATTTTTTCACCCTCACGAATCAGGGAATCCCGAAAGGCAATCTCCGAGGCAGGATCCATAAGATTTCCGCTGGCGGCTACAACCAGGTCTTTTGGAAGTGTGATCCACACATCAAATGTGCCGAATTCGCCGTAAAACTCTCCTGTGGCGTGGTAGCCGTCCGGATGCCAGCCTTTCCGGTCATAGACGACAACCTTGGGGTACCATTGGGTGATTTCATAATGGCGGCCCTTGTGTCCCAGGCGTGAAAAAACCAGGGGTATTTTCACGAAAAAAGCAATTTCAAATGTAATGGATTCACCCGGTTTCAGAGGTTTGGCCAAAAAGACTTTCGCCTCTGTGATTTCCCCAGGTTTATAGCGCCACTTAACCGGTGTGCCGTCGGCCGTGATGCTTTTCCAATTCACATAGCCGCGGTCCTTCGGCCCGGAAAAGTAAAATTTGGAAGACCCTCTTGCTGCCATTTCTTTTGCATAAATGGTGGTGTTGTTTTTAAAGGCATTCGGGTAGGTGTGGAACCAGACATAATTCAAAACATCCGGTGAATTGTTTTTGTAAACCAGCCGCTCTTTTCCGGTAAGCGTGTTTTTTTGTGTGTTCAACGTGACGTGAATCTCATAAGACACATCCTGCTGCCAGTAATTTTTTGGCGAGCCAAAACCGGAGACCGCCGTCATCCCCAAAAATACGGCTGTAATAATCATAAAAACAAAAGCATTTCGTTTCATTGAGAGCTCCTTTTTTAAGGAAGTATAACGAATCCTTTCTTAAATGTCAAGGAGATTTTATTGGGGGATGTAAAACATCACTTACGGGGAGATATGGAATCCACCTGATGGTAAACCATCAGGCTAAAAATGTGAAGCGCCCTAAAGGACGCTTTAGCGTCCTTTCTATTTTTTGCCCCGCGGTTTACCACGGGGCAGCCGAAGTCAATAACCGGCACAATTGTCTGGAAATGCCGGTTAGACCGCGGTGACCGGCTGTCCCGATAAGCGCTTTGATCGGTGCAAGTTCTTTCGGACTACTCTCTCACTTTAATC
>BDTM01000030.1 GCA_002898015.1 bacterium BMS3Bbin03
AAGACGGCACAGGGCCTCTTTTTTTATCCTTCGTTTGTTGTTCTTGCTCCAAGTAGCGTCTGTTATAGATGATATCACCGGTTTCTGGATTGATCTTTCCAATACAGGTACGAATGTTTCTGGCTTGACGTTTTTCCCTGTCCCAATAGCCGCTTGATTCGTAAACATAGGTAATACCGTTTTTCTTGTTTTTAAGACGGACGATTGACATCAATATCTTTCCTTCATTGGTATAATTATACCAATATCCACATACGAATGTCAAGCCAGAAAAGTCAGAAATAGCGCTGTTTATGGGATCTTTGTTAGTTCATAGGTATAATTTGGCGGGAAGACAGGATACAGAAGAAAAACTATTTGAACCTGATGAACAAAGATATTGCTGGATTAAAGCAGACCCGACCTTTGAAGGATTAAAACAAATAATTTACGAACCCAAACCTGGCGAACGTGTAAAAATAAGTCCGATTGAGCCTGATCAGAAAGATGGTTACAAAATTATAGCGAAGATTCGTTTTCTCAATACAAATGATTTTCCTGAAGAAATCAAGTTTAATAAAAACCTCTGCTCAATTATAGGCAGTCGATCATCGGGCAAATCGGCTTTACTTGCTTATGTTGCCCATTCTGTTGATGCAGAGTTAGCAAAAAGAATGGTTGAAGGTCCGGGAGAAGGAGCAGATTATCACTGGGACAAAATAGACATAGATCATTCTATTGAGTGGGGCAATGGACAGTCAAATGATAGAAGCCAAGGAAAAATTGTTTACATCCCCCAGAATTATTTATTTAAGAAAAGTAAAGATTCAAAAGAAATAAAAGAAAAAATTAAACCGGTATTGTTTAAAGTCCTTCCTGATTTTAAAGATAAATACAAACAAGCAGTCCGTAATATAGATGAATATAATCAGCAAATCTCTGTTCAAATTGATGATTGGTTTGGTCTGTCTGACTCTATCAAATTAATTGATGAACAATTAAAGGAATTGGGAGATAGAAACTCTATTGAAAAAGAGAAAGAAGATATTGAATTAAAAATAAACCATTTGAAAGAGAAATATCAGTTAGGCGATGAAGATTTAAGGCAGTATCAAGAAATAAGTGCTTCCCTATCACAACATGCTGGTAGAATAGATGCGATAAATACGGAACTCTCTCAAATATCAGACGTCTCCGAAAAACGGCGTTTTTTTTCTGAATTAAAGATTACTCTTACTCCAGCGTTGACAAGTTTGCCAAAGGGATTCCAAGCCGAAATTAAGAAAATCTTAGAAAAAATAGAAGTCGGTATCTTGGAAGAAGTTAATAAACAAGTTGTCGAGCATAAAAACTCCATCAAAAAAGAGAAAAAAAAGACGGAAGAAAGTATCTCAAAGATTAATGAAGACAATAAAAAACTTATCGAGAAATATAAGAAAAATATTGAGATAGAAGGATATATTGAAAAATTAAATGAGTATAACGAAATTATTAAAAAAATTGATGAGACAGAAAAAGAAAAGAAAAACTCAAAAGATAAATTAAGTGAGTATGAGAAAGCTATCAAATCGATAATTAATCTAAGAAAATCTCAAATTAAAGAACTGGTAAGTAATATAGAAAACGCAGACCAAAGTGTCCTTGGAGGCTTGAAGTTTGGCGTGGAATATGGATTTAATGAAAATCTCGAGGAGGTTACCCGAAGAATAAACATTAGGGACAGTTCAAAATTTATTGGTAAAGGTCAACTGAAAATTAATGATATTAGAGAAAAACCGGGTGATTTTTTATCAGCTATTTATTCAGGGGAGCAAAAGATTATTGCGGGCAATGAAAAGTGTCAAGTTGCTCGTGATGTTTTATCACTGACAGAAAAAATTCTTTTCAATGCCGAAATGGAAGGTGATAAAATTGGTGGGTTTTCTGAACCTACAATGACACCAGGTAAACGAGCTTTGTTCCTCTTAAGATTAATCCTGGATGAATCCGAAGATACTTGGCCTTTGTTGATTGATCAGCCGGAAGATGATTTGGATAGCAGGTCTATTTACGACGATATTGTTCCATTCTTGAAAAAAAAGAAAAAGGAACGTCAGATTATTATGGTAAGTCACAATGCAAATCTTGTTATTGGGTCAGATTCTGAGCAGGTTATTGTTACTAACAGACATGGAACCGATAGAAAAAATGCTGACGAGAGACAATTCAATTATCTTACTGGTAGCTTGGAATACTCTAAAACAAAAGACGAGGATTGTAATGATACTCTTAAAGCACAAGGAGTGTGTGAACACGCGTGTGAAATCCTGGATGGGGGAAGGATCGCATTCGAACAAAGAAAAAATAAATATAACATAAAATAATCTGTTAAAAACAAACTGGTGCGAGGGATCGACCAACTCGTTTACCAACTCTACAGCCTCACCGAGGAAGAAATCCAGCTTGTACAGGGAAAAATCATTACCAGAAGGTGGCTTTTTCAAAAAGGTTGCGTTCTAAAATATACCTGAAAATAATTGGATTGCGCAAAAAAATAATTTATCCAATAGGTAAAAATATTTCTTGCAATACCGGTGTTGTTTTATTACTTTTACCTGAAAGGTAAAGACTTTTGGAGGTGCAAAAATGAGGATCCGGTATGGAAATTCGCTTCAGAACACGAAAATTACAGAAACAGTATCAGAACTCTCGTGAGGCGGAAAAAGTTTATGGACCGGAAGTGGCGCGGAAGTATATCCAACGCATCAATATCCTGAAACAAGTACGGGACGTTAATGAAGTGTGTGCCCTGCCTGGCCTGCGGTGTCATTCCCTAAAAGGGAACAGAAAAGGGCGATGGGCAGTCAAACTGACCGGATATTACCGGTTGATATTGACTATAGAAGGAGAAAAGTCAGATATCGCATCTATAGAGGAGGTGAGCAAACATTATGATAATTAGAGAAGACATTCATTCCGACCTGGCCGTACCCCCCGGCGAATACCTGGAAGAAGTCATCGTCGAATTGGGTATGTCCAAGAATGAGTTAGCACAGCGTATGAGCCGTCCTGCACCCAAACTGAGTGCCATATTTACAGGTGATAAGGCGATAACTCCGGATACCGCGTTACAGTTAGAAAAGGTGGTTGGGGTACCGGCTCATATTTGGACAGGGTTGGAAGCAGAATATCGATTGACGCTGGCTCGTAACCAGGAATTACAAGAAATGCAGAAACTTCGCAAAGAAGCGCACCTGGTTAGAAAATTTTGCTATTCCGAATTGGTTAAATTAGGGTTTGTAGCCCTGAAAACGAAACCCTTGGAGAAAGTCCGGGAATTGCAGCGTTTTTTCGGAGTCACCTCACTCAAGAATATTTCAGCCTTAAAACGTTATCAGGCGGCATTCCGTCAGGGGAAAGGAAAACGGTCGCCGGAAGCAACTGCTGCCTGGTTAAGAATCGGAGAATTACAAGGTCAAAAGACGGAGTCTGCACCGTTTAGTAAGGAGGCATTAAAAAGCGCCCTTCCGGCCATTCGAAGTATGACGCGCCTGTTACCTGAAGAATTTGAAACCCGGCTCCGCCGGATTCTGTTGGACGCAGGTGTTGTCCTGGTTTTCTCTCCTCATTTACCAAAAACTTACCTGCAGGGTGCCACGTTCCGGCTGGGACAGATTAAAGCTGTCCTAATGCTGACGATTCGCGGCAGTTGGGCGGATATCTTTTGGTTCAGCCTGTTTCATGAAATTGGCCACCTTCTGTTACATGGTAAGCAGATGGTTTTTCTGGAAACCGATGATAGAGAAAAGGAATTGGAAAAAGCCGAGCAAGAAGCCGATCGATTTGCTGCAAACATCTTGATTCCGCCGGATGACTACAAAACTTTTATTCGAAGCGGTTCATTTTATCCACAAAACATCGAAGAGTTTGCAGGCTGTTTGGGAATTGACCCTGGTATCGTTGTGGGACGCTTACAACATGATGGTCATATTCAAAACTCATGGCATAATCAGCTTCGTAAAAGATATGTGTGGAAACATCGGTAAAATCTCGCGCAATGAATGTTTTAAAAAATACCCGGATATTTACCGTTTGTTTACCCGGAAGCATTTGTGATCATGCCAAATCATGTTCATGGCATGATCATTATTAATGTCAAAAATGAAAAATCGTTGAATAATATTCGTCAGTATATTGTAAAAATCTGTTTAATTGGCAGACGGATGCGGAAGATCCAATTGGAAACACAATTGAATCCGTTGAAAATGCTGATTGAGACAGAGACGGCAGAAACGCAATATCTTGCGTCTCTGTTATTTGATCATTAGTCAACAATGTTGCCTGAGGAGATGAGCGGTATGGCAGAGAAAAATCCGATGGACAAAATTCGATCTGAGCTCCGGGAAGGGATGGAACTTGCAAAATGCCGGAAGTGCGGGTGTATGAAAGAGACTTTGGAAAGCCTGCGGGATTCTCTTTCATCACTTCAAACCAAGAGTCATTTGGATCTGGCTGAAGATATTGATAAATGGCTGAATCAAATGGAGCAAATCAAGTATTCATGCCTTGGCTGTGAATACTGTTATCCGGCGGTCGCGATGAATATCTTTACTCAGGCTTTCCCCAAAGCCGCACAGACTTTATCTTTGGGCTGTGCTTTCGAAGTCAGCGAACACGCCTGGCCGCCTGTGCCGGGGGAGTATTTTGCCTTCTGCAAGGGTCAAGATTGCCCCGTTGCCGTCTCAACCCTTGCAAGTGCAGGACTTGCCGAAAGGTTTACCGGTGCAACACCGGAAGGACTTTGTATCGTTGGGAAGACTGAGACAGAAAATATCGGCATCGACAAAATTATTAAGAATACGATAACCAATCCTGCGATTCGCTTTCTTATTCTGGCCGGAAAAGACCCGAAGGGGCATCACAGCGGCGGGACCCTTCTTGCTTTAGGGAAAAATGGCGTGAATGACAGCATGAAGGTCATAGACTCCCCCGGGAAGCGTCCGATCTTGAGGAATGTAAACCGGCAGGAGGTGGAAACTTTTCGAAAGCAGGTGCGGATCGTGGATATGATTGGGTGTGAAGATGCGGGGGACATCGTTGGGAAAATTAAAGAACTTTCACAAGAATCCGGCCCATCCTGCGGCTGTGAGACGTGCGCCGACGAAACTCAATCTGTTAGGATTTCAACTGTACCGGTCGTTCAGGCGAAAGAACCTAAGAAAATCCGGATGGATAGGGCGGGCTATTTTGTGATCCTTCCGCAGCCGGAAAAAGGGATTATCACGGTGGAGCATTATTCTTACGACAACAGGCTTTTAAAATTGATTGAGGGCAGAGATGCCAGAAGCCTCTATTGGACGATTATCGAAAACAGATGGGTTACGCGGTTGAGTCATGCCGCTTATCTCGGAAAGGAATTGGCGAAGGCAGAACTTTCAATAAAACTCGGATTCAAATATGTGCAGGACGGCGCATAAGTGAGAAAGAAAGGGCGGCGGCGCGCCTTGAACAGAAATTTAAATGTAACGAATAAATAGTATTTGCATTTACAACAATTATAACATATTTTTATATCGTTATGGAATATGATCTTGATCCAATTTATGGCGTTATTTTATTCCAAACTCGCCGGCTTTGCAGGTTCAATGGATTTAATGCTGTTTTTATAAAAAATTCACACCGTGTTTCCGGCGGGATTTGGGTGCGTCCAGAATAAAGCCGCTGCATTCCGTCCCCATGCACGCTTTGCACAGAAATTGCCAGCCGTCGGATCTTCGGGTGAATTGGACGTCTAAATTTTCCCAATCGTCGATTGTTTGCTTGCGGAATGGACATGTTTTGATCAGTTCTTTCATAACTTCCTGAGCCTCTTTGGGTGCATCCTGAAATGATATCGTTTGACCTTCTTGAATGAAATGTTCTTTCTTTTTACGCAATGACAATAACCTGTTTCTTCAAAAGAGAGCCGTCTGCCGCTGCTGCTTGCGGGGGATTATTTGTGATGGAAAACACAAACATTGTGCCAAAAAACTGGAAATTCATTCCCTGTAATATTAATGAGTTAACACTTTTCATCAGTTCGCGCAACGGTAAGAATTGTCATTAAATAATACGCTGTTCCGATTTGGCAAATTTCAGGGGAGAAGTGAGATGAAACAACCGGCCGTCGTTGTCTTCGTGAATTTCAGCCTTGGTGTAATTGTCAGTCACTTTTTTCATTATTCATTTTCGTTTCTTTCTCTGGTGCTCCTGTGCGCCGCGTTTTTAATTTTACTGATCCTTATTTTAAGAGCCGGCCGTGCCTTTACAATCGCCGGTTTTTGCGTGAGTTTTGGCCTGGGGTTTTTGTGGATGGGGTTCGCTCAATTCTCCTTTGAAGAGCAGTCCGTCTCCAAATTTACCAATGTGCACCGGCCCGTCGGACTTTTAGGCGTGGTGCGATCCATTCCGCAAATTCAACATAATCGGCTAAAATGGACAATCCGGGCGGAAAAAATATTTGGGAGAGATTCCATTTCGCCGACCCGCGGAAATGTGCTGGTTTCTTCAAAAGAGCTGAACACCCGGATCCAGATCGGGGAACGCATTTTTATGAGGGGTTATCTCGGCACGCCTTCCGGACGCCGGAATCCGGGCGGATTTGATTATCGTGCTTATTTGACGCATCGGGGCATTTCCGCACTTTTCTATCCGGAGCAGGGCGTACCCTATAAAACGTTCGGGGCAGAAAGCGGAAATCGATTCCGTAAAGATCTGATCGCCCCTCTTCGCACAAAAATATCGGCGCAGCTCACGGCCTACTTGGGGCAGACGGAAGAAGCCAGCCTGTTAAAAGGCTTTCTGCTGGGACAGCGCGGGCAAATCGATCCGGATATTCAAAATCGCTTTGCCAAAACCGGTGTGATTCACGTTCTGGCGGTATCCGGACTTCATGTGGGATTCATTTTAGTGCTGATGCTGGGCATTTTAAAATGGCTTCGCCTCCGGGAATTTCCGCGGACGCTTTTGATTATTCTGGGTCTCATTTTTTACGTCTACCTGACCGGCGGCAAACCGCCCGTGGTTCGGGCAAGCCTGATGGCGGTGATTATTTTGATCGGCTACCTCGTACAGCGACGGCCGGATGTCATCAACAGCCTGGCGGTGGCCGCTCTGCTGCTTCTTCTGGTGAATCCGTTTCTGCTGTTTGATGCGGGATTTCAGCTCTCTTTTTTGGCTGTTCTTGGAATTGTCCTCTTTTATAATCGCCTGATGGGCTTTTTTCAATTTCAGCCCAAAAACAAATGGCAGCATTTCTTCAGGGAAAAACTTCTGCCGCTTCTGATTGTTTCATTTGCCGCTCAATTGGGCACCCTTCCGTTGACTCTTTACTATTTTCACCGCCTGCCGACCTACGCCCTTCTGGCAAATATTGTGGTCATTCCGCTGGTTTTTATAATTGTGACGTTTGGATTTGCGATGCTGATAGCGGGTGCCGTCTGGCCGGTCCTCGGGATGGGCATCGCCTGGTGTGTCAAGATTATTCTGACGTTTCTGATTCAATTCGTCACATTTTTCAGTAACCTCCCCGGGAGTACGGTTGAATCTTTCGGCCGCTTTTCGATCTGGCATTTTCTCGTTTATCTGGTCCTTTTGGGATTGGTGTGGTATGCGAATGAACCGAAACGGGTACGCCGATTTGTACTTGCCTTATTCTTTTTATGGGTTTCCCGGGCGGGTGTGGATGCGGTTTCACATCTGCGCCCGGAGCTTAAGGTGACATTTTTAGATGTGGGACAGGGGGACGGCAGCGTGGTGGAATTACCGGACGGACATGTACTCGTGATTGATGCCGGGCCGCGGCAGAATTTGTTCGATTCGGGCAGAAGCATCGTGTTCCCCTTTTTGAGGGACAAACGCCTCAATTCCATCGATGCGTTAATGATCAGTCATCATCACAAGGACCATGCGGGCGGTGTGCCGTTTTTGATTGCCCACATGCCTGTTGGCGAGGTCTGGGACAACGGCGACAGCCTGGCGGAACCGATTTACCGGCTTTACCGGCGGGAAATCTCGGAGAAGAAAATTCCGCTTCGGGCCGTTTCGGCCGGCTATCACAAATTAAACTGGCAGGGGGTGTCGCTGTGGATTTTTTATCCGTTAGAAATAAATCACAGGCCCGGGGCAGCCGACCCCGCCAATATTGAAAACAACCATTCCGTTGTGGCAAAAATCTGTTTTGGCCGCCGCTCGTTTCTGTTTACGGGCGATATTGAGGCACGCGTCGAACAAAAATTAATCCGGTTTGGTGAGCTTCTCAAAAGTGATGTGCTGAAGATGCCTCACCACGGAAGCCGCACTTCCGGCACACTGGCATTTTTGAAAACAGTCGCCCCGCAGGTCGCCGTCATTTCGGTGGCGGCCCGGAATCGCTTTCACCAGCCGTCCGAAGAAGTGCTTGAAAGGCTCAGAAACCTGAACATCCGCATTTGCCGCACGGACAGAGAGGGGGCCATCGAGTTCAAAACAGATGGAAAAACGTTGAAGAAAACGGTGATTATTCCGGCATTAAACCGGTCAGCCCCCTAAAGGCTAATTCCCGACAGAGATTCCCGGCAGGGATTGAAATCGAAATCAATCAGTCAAGGATAACCGGACTTTCAATTTATACGTATGAATAGAGTCGTATCATTGTCGTTTTTTGCATGCCGCCCAATGTGCGAATAATTTTCAATCTCCGGATACATTCCCTTATTAGTCAGATTGTCAGGTACGGGACGAGTGAAGAAACAATAAGGCTTGTTATTGAGTCATTTGGATTTTATTGGACATCGGCGTTTTTGAATTTAGTATTTGGTGTCAGCAAAATGCGGACTCTTTTTTTCGTGTTCGTTCGTGTCAATTCGTGGGAAGAAAAAGGCCCACGAATGTGCACGAATTTTTCACTAATTTTTAAAACAAAAAACTTAGGATGAATCAATTATGTTCTATAGCGCTTCTCCTGATTTCTGCAGAAAATATGATCCATGGATTTGAAAATTTTGACAAGTGACCCGAGCGTAAACTCAATTATTAATTCGTATTCCTGCTTTTGTTCCAATGAAACAGCGTTCCCGGCCCGGCGATTCCGACTCTCACGCTCCCGGCGAGTGTCAGCAAAATGGACATCGCCGCATTTGCCGGCCAGTGCCGGACTTTCGGGTAGTATTTCCAGAAATAACGGATGAAATCACGGTGTGAAAAGTAGAGGGATTTTATCCGGTGGCGGTACACGGAGCTGCCTTTTTTGTGAATGGCTCTGGCTTCCGGATAGAAATAGATTTTCCGATGGCTGCGTTTCACGCGCCTGCACCAATCCACGTCGCTGAAAAACAGAAAAAAGCGTTCGTCCCAGGGGCCGACGGAAACCGCCGTTTCCCGCCGGGTCATCAGACAGGCGCCTTGCGGCTGGTCCACGTGGCGGGTGCGCTTGTGGCTGAAATAGCCCATTTTCCAGTAATTAAACCGCTTGCTTTTTGGGAAAATCCGGCTCAGTCCCGTTAGTTCGAACAGCACATCCCTGCGGCGCGGAAAGTGGCGGCAGGAAGGCTGTACGCTCCCATTCGGTGATAAAAGCTGAGGTGCCACAATTCCCATGTCCGGGTGAATGCCGAGAAACTCTGCCATTCGTTCAACCGAATTTTCCAGCAATTGGACATCCGGATTCAGGAATAAAATAAAATCGCCGGCCGCGTGCCGCAATCCCTGATTAACGGCATGGGTGAAGCCTTTATTTTTCTTGTTAAAGCGAAAAAGAATGTGCACATTTTTTGAGCTTTCCTGCTGCGCGAATGTGCGGATAAGGCTCTGTGTCGCGTCTCCGGAGTGGTTGTCGATTAAAATAATCTCCATCGGCCGAAGCGTCACATTCTGCCGAAGCGCCTTAAAGGTGGGTTTCAGATCGGCTTCATTATTGTACGTGACCATAATGACGGACAATCTGGGGGCAAAATTACTCAATTTCAAGCAGCTCTCTTGAAAAATGGGTCAGCAGTCCGGCTCCGTCTTTTTGAATGACGATGTCGTCTTCGATGCGGACACCGCCCACATTCGGAATGTAAATTCCGGGTTCGATTGTGATGACAAAATTTTCTTCCAGAACGGTCTCCGAACCGGCGCCAACCCGGGGCGGCGAATGCACTTCCAGGCCGAGTCCGTGTCCCAAACTGTGTCCGAAATATTGTCCGAATCCTTTTTGATGAATGTAGTCGCGTGCCACCCGGTCCAGCGCGTCGCAGGTCATTCCGGCCCGGGCGGCGTCGATCGCCTTTTGCTGGGCGTCTTTCACAATCCCGTAAATCATTTTCATGTTGGGGGAAGCCTTCCCGACAGCAACCGTTCGGGTTATGTCGCTGGCGTAACCTTTGTACACGGCACCAAAATCCATCACCAAAAAGTCCCCGTCGTCGATCACTTTATCCGAAGCCATTCCGTGCGGCAGAGCCGACCGCCAGCCGCTGGCCACAACCGGATCGAACGAATCCTTTTCCGCACCGGAACATCGCATCCGATAGCTCAATTTTGCGGCAATTTCAAACTCTTTTTTCCCGGCTTTCACAAAGGGTAAAACCCGGGCAAGGGCGGAATCGGCAATATTAGCCGCTTCTGCCAGATAAGAGATCTCGTCCGGTTCTTTTCGAATGGCGATGGATTCAACCATATTTTCGGTGGGTTCAAACGACGTGTTTGGGAAAAGTTCGATTAACGCTAAATAATGAGAATAGCGGAGATGTGCTGCTTCAAAGCCGATTTTTTGTGAAGGGGAAATCACATTTTCTTGTTTTAATCCGTCGAAGAGCGTTTTTGCGGCAATGACGATGGAAAAATCCTGCACATCCAGGCGTGCCTGATCCAGATATCGAAAATCAGTTACAAATACGGCCTGTTCCTTTGAAACAAAACAAATGCTGCCGGCACCCGTGAAACCCGTCAAATATCGGACATTCACACGGCTTGTGACAAGCAGACTATCTAACCGGCGCTGTCTCAGCGACTGCCGAAGTGCAGAGAGGCGTTTTTGAAAATCCGTTTTGCCCGCACGCAAAGAGACTACTCTCCGTCCTTTTCCTGTTGTTCCCGCATCTTTTTCTTGAGATAGTCAACTTTTTCCCGGTACGCGCGATTATCCGGATCTTTTTTGAGCAGAATTTCATACACCCCGATGGCTTTTGAATAGTGCTCCTGTGCGGCATAAATCTCACCCAGTGTCGGCGTCACAATCGCCGTGACTTCCTTTCTCTGTTCATGAATCGGATAAACCTCCGCCCCTTTTTCCGTTACGGGGGTCTGTTCCTCTTCTTTCTCGGCAGTCTCTTCGCCCGCATAGGTCTCCGGAGCAGTGTCCTGAACCGCCTCTGTCTCTGTGCTTTTAACGCCGCCGGTCTCAGAAACGGGAACTTCTTCCCTTTCCGGTTCTTCTATTTCCAATTCCGCTTCTTCCTGTTCCGGAGGCTCCTTTTTTTCTTCCGCAAAAAATAGCTCCGGTTCTTCTGCGCTCTCGTCAAAAGAGCTCACTTTTTGCTGGATGGCGGCAGTCAAATCCTCTTCGGAAATATCTTCGGGACTTTCAGATTCGTCGGTCAGAACTTCATCTTCAAAAATCTCATCCAGAATGTAATCAAATTTTTCTTTTTCATCCGCAGGTTGTTCCTCGAGTACCGGTGCTTCAGAAGTTTCTTCGGAAGGGGTCTCGACGGCTTCACCCGTCATTTCTTCTTCTTCAGGAGACGGAGCCGCGGCTTCTTCCGGTTCGGGAGCCTCTTCCAGGTGTTCAGCCACCAATTTTTCGATATCCTGATCTTCACTCATAAAAATCGGGGATTCCGGTTCCGTTTCTTCGGCGGGCGATTCGGCTGTTTCAATAGCTTCCGTTAGTGTAGATTCTCTCCGAACAGTTTCATCTGCCAGATGCGCCTGAACATCCTTCAACTGTCCGCTGACCCATTCAAAAAGGGGATCGATGGAAAGAATCGTTTCAAGTTCCGTCAGATAGTTTTGAGATTGGCCGCGGTTATTGATCATTTTTGCCAGATAATAATGGGCACCGAGGTGTTCCGGGTCGTAGAAAAGCACTTTTTCGAATTCATCTTTGGCCTTGTCATTTAATTCCAATGCAAGCAAGGATTTGCCGTAAACAAAATGGCCGTTCACATAATGGGGATGCTGTTTTATGCCGTCCTCACAAATCTGAATGGCACGATAGGTATCTTCATTTTGCAAATAATAATCTGCAAGTCGGGCAAACACAAAAGAAGTGGGATTATTATTCATGATTTCCTGGAGGTTTTCGATTTCTTTTACAGCGATCATTTTGAATTCTCCTTTTCTGAAATCAATGTTTTGTCAACAGAGTTAATTCTTTAAATAACAAAATCTTCAATCTAATTTAAAAAAAACTGAGCAAATTCGCAACAATTTTTTCAGGCCTTCAATGTTCCTGCTTTTCGTTTGTTACGGCGATGGGTTTTAAGCACTGCCACAAGTCGTTCAAATTTGAAAATTCATACGTGGGATGATTAATGCCGGGCGGCAGTTTTTTCTTTTGCCGGTTAATCCAGGCAACGGCAATTCCGGCCCGGTGGGCGCCCACGATATCCGCCTGCGGCGAATCTCCAATCATCAAAAGCTCGCCGGGTTTTAGAGCCATCTTTTCGATCATGATCTCAAAAATGTGAGGATGCGGCTTGTAGCAGCCGGCTTCTTCTGAGGTCAGAATAACATCGAACCGAAACCCTTTTCCGAGCAGTTTCCGGATCAGGGGATCATCTTTGTCGGCGTTGGACAGGAGGCCCAATTTAAAAAAGCGCCTCAATTTCGGCAGAATCTCCGTAACATCGGGATAAATTTTGCTGCTGCCGATGTATTCCCAGAGACGTCCCAGATCTTTTTCAATATTTCGCGTAACGGCATATTGAGCATAAAAATGCATCAGGCGCTGCCGGTGAAGTTCCCGAATGGACACAAACGGATGAATATTCGGCCAGTCGAATAAAGATTTTCCAAAGGCGTCGTATTCTTGATTAAAGTGATTCCGGTCGACTTTTACGCCGCTTTCCGCCAAAAATTGCGGAATGATTTTCTTTGGAAAGCCGCTGTCGTCGATTAGCGTATGAAGAATGTCAAAAATTAGGCCCCTGAAGGATGTTTTTTCCGTCATGTATCAATTCCATTTAAATGAAAAACAAATTTATGATGACCCTGTTTCAGAAGGTGCGTCATTATCTCTGTAAAGTTACAACAGTTTCCATTTTTTTGCAAGTGGAAAATTCGTCACAATTCGGCCGCAGAGGAAAGACAGGAATTTTAAGCCATTTAAAATGAACCGGTAAAATGCGCCTCCTGCAGTTGGCGTTAACTTAATGGTGTATTTCATTAAAAGGATAGAAATTACATGTCGTTCCTAAAGGGACTTTAAGCTCATTGGATTTGGCACTTGGCTATAAACATTGCGTCCCTACGGGACTTTCAAGAAAGTTGAATGTTAAAATTTCTCCCATAAAATCAGATTCATCGATGAGTCTATTCTAAAATGATATTAGCCACTAATTCACGAATTTTTACGAATTGGTTTTATTGAAGTTAATGGAATTAAAATTCGTGTAATTCGTGGCTATTAGAGTGTACTCATCGATATTTGACGAATCTCTGGCACAATAAAGCCGCTTCATTGAACAGATAAAATCTTTAATGCTATTTCCATTATTCATGTCCCGTTAGGGACAACATGTTTATAGAAAAATTTCTCTGTCCATTTTGAGTGCCGTTAGGTATGAAATATCAAATTTGTTTGTACTGTTTCCT
>BDTM01000031.1 GCA_002898015.1 bacterium BMS3Bbin03
TTTTGCGGCACATCCAGAACGCGCTTTTTAAAGGCGTCGTACGTCCAGGGCATTTTCTGCCGGAAGATTTCGGCAATGGTCTCGGCGTACACGCGAATTTCATATTGCGCGTGCTCATCTGTCCGCAGTTTTATGAAATTCATCAGCGAACGGGCATTGACCGCCCAGTAAAATTGCGTGTACAAAGAGAGCGGCAGCACAATGCGGGCCTGCTCTTTTGCCACCCCTTCCGCCAAAAATTCCTCGTAAAGCCGGTGCGCTTCTTCGTAAAACGCTTCCAGTTTCTTCTGCAATTTCAAGCTTAACACGTCATCCAGATCGGTGTATTTGTAATTTTTCTTTTCCTGTGTTCGAAATTTTTCAGGGGTATAAAATTCATAAACCATTTCGGTGTAACGGCCGGAAATTTCATTGTAACTGGCCCAGCGGTGCCGGAACCATTGTCTTGCCACAAAAATAGGACACTTTACATGGAACTTGAAAACGGCCTGCTCGAACGGGGTCTCGTGAACATTCCGAATCAGATAATCGATGAGTTTCCGGTCTTTTTCTTCACCCTTCGCTCCCTGTCCGAAGGAGACACGCGCCGCCTGAACCACGGCAATATCCCCGCCCATAAAATCCACGAGGCGAATCAGCCCCCTGTCCAAAACATGATATTCAAACGCTTCCATAAAACGTTCCTTTAAGCCCTTTTGTCGAATAAACCGGTTCATCCCAAAAATGCGTACTTTTGATTCATTCAATCATTTTTTAAAAGTGATTTGAATAAAGATAGAATCATATTTTTATTGTCGCAAATACATGAATTAAAGATTTCAGTAACATAATTTGTTTTTGATTGAATAACTATAAAAATCTAACTATTAAACACAAAACAAGTTACTTTATAAAAATGTGCTCTTTAGATTATTGTATACTTATCAATCATTTACAGGCTAATTGGCCTATTGTTATTTTTTAAACTCACCCCCTCTTTTCTCCCTCCCTTTTCTAAAAGGGAGAGGGACGTCCTGGCCACCAACGTTGGTTTTTCTACCAATCAGGGGGTGAGTTTTAGATTTAACAAATGGCGGTACCTTTTTAGTAGAAAAATATACGCATTTTCGAGATGAACAAAAAAACAGCACAGCCTGGCGACTAGGGGATCAGTCCTAATCCGGCGCCGTCTCCATCTCAACCTTTTCTAAATAGCCCCTCACGCCTCTTTCATCGCTCCTGCCACCAATTGCCCAATATCCAGCGTCCGGATATCTTCCTGGCCTTTGTCTTTCAACCCGTCGTTTAACATGGTGTGGCAGAACGGACAAGCGGTGGCCACGACGTTCGGATTGATCCGAATGGCCTCTTCCACACGATCGTGATTAATCCGGGTGCCGATCGTTTCTTCCATCCACATGCGGCCGCCGCCCGCGCCGCAGCAAAAACCATCCTCTTTGTGGCGAGGCATCTCAGACAATTCAACCTCCGGAATCGCCGTGATGACATTTCGCGGCGCATCGTAAATCGCGTTGTGCCGTCCCAGGTAACACGAATCGTGATAGGTAATCCGTTCTTTCAGCGGCTTCGTCAGTTTGATCTTCCCCTGTTCAAGCAATTCTTCAATGAATTGTGTGTGGTGGATGACTTCATAGTTCCCCCCGAATTGCGGATATTCGTGCTTCAATGTATTGTAACAATGCGGACATTGGGTCACAATCCGGTTAAATTTATATTTATTAAATGTTTCGATATTGGTCTCCGTCTGCATCTGAAAAAGATACTCATTTCCGGAGCGCCTTGCCGGATCACCGGTACAATTTTCTTCCGTTCCCAGAATGGCAAAATCAACACCGGCGGCATTTAATATTTTAACCATCGCATGAGACGTTTTCTTTCCGGCATCATCGAAAGCCCCCGCACAGCCCACCCAATAAAGCACATCCGTTTTTTTCACATCGCGCATTCTGCGAAGCGTCAATCCTTCCGTCCAGGCCTCGCGTTCGCTTGCACCAATGCCCCAGGGATTGCTGTTGTTCTCAATATTTTTGTACGTGGTCACCAGTTCTTTGGGAAACTTGCTCTCTTCCAAAACCAGTGAACGGCGCATTTCAACAATACGATCGATGAATTCAATGGTCAGCGGGCAGACATGTTCGCAGGCGCCGCAGGTGGTACAAGCCCAGATGACATCTTCGGAAATCGTATTACCGATGAGCGGATCCCCCACATAGTCCAATTCATCCAATTTCTCCCGCGGATTGGCATCGATCGTGTGTCTGTTTTTATTAATGTATTCTCTCATGTCCTCATTCAGCCGTTTGGGCGAAAGGGGCTTGCCGGTGTTAAACGCCGGGCACACCGACTGACACCTGCCGCATTCGGTACAGGTGTACACATCGAGTATGGCCTTCCAATTAAAATGATGAATTTTGGACGCCCCGTAATGGGTGGCGTTTTCAATATCTAATTTGGGCAGGTAACCCGTGTCCAGCCTTTTGAAGAACACATTGAAAACGGCTGTTATTACATGAAAATGCTTGGAGACCGGCAGAAAATCCAAAAATACCAATACGGTGACGGCATGGGTCCACCAGCCGATATTAAAAATCAGGTGTGCCGTCTGCCAGCTCATTTGCTGAGATACGAAATAACCCCCGACCCAGATGTTCATCAGTGAAACATTGGGTAAATCATTCGGATGCATGACGGTGGCGGCGCCATTCATAAAAAAGTCGGAAACCACAATCAGAAAGATGAACAGCAGGATTATATACCCTTCATAATTAATGGTCAACCGTTTCGGTTTCAACACCAGCCGCCTGATAAAAGCGTAAAAAATCATGACCAGGACGATGATCTCAATGATATCCCGGGAATAAAAATAAATCGTGAGTAACGCTGATCCGGGACCCAAAAGCGGAAAATGGAATCCGTGAAACAGCCCGCCAAAAAGAATATCGCTGGAATTGATTAATAATATCACAAATCCCCAAAAAATAAATGCGTGCATAATGCCCGCATCGAAAAACTTGAAATTTAAAATTCTGGACTGCCCCAATACAATCTTAACAACATTCCAAATACGCGTCCCAATATGATCATACCGATGAACGGGTTCCGCCTGAAGCATGACTTTTAACCGCTGCCGGATTAAGACCGCGAATAACACCAACATACCGACAAAAAATACCACATAGATCGCATATGCCACGGGGCTACTGGTTGGATGCATATTTCACCTCACATTTATAATTTATAATATTACGGGTAAAGTTTTTGTTTTTTAAGATTAATCCGCTAAAAAGAACAGGGCAGAACCCAGGCTAAGCTGATAAACTATAATTTCGATGAATCCGGTTCATCCTAAAAATGCACACATTTTCTTATAAAAATATAAGTTTCATCTTAATTTCGCTGTCACAAAATGCTAAATTCAAAAATGCCAATGTCAAATAAAATCCAAAATTACATGTCGTCCGCCAATCGGCGGGCTCAAAATCATTGGATTTGGCACTTCGCTAGAAACATTGCGTCCCTAACGGGACTTTCAAGAAACTTGACAAATAAATCTATCTTGCAACCAAACACGGCTGCATAAAGTTTCTCATATAAAATTAGATTCGTTGCCTTTGTAAATCTGCGGCACTATAGAGCAATTTCATTGAACAGATAGTGTCTTTGATGCTATTTCCATTTTTATGTCCCGTTAGGGACAACATGTTTCAAGAAAATGAATCAACACACCATTAAAGTCCCGTAGGGACGAAATGTAATTCACGCCGTTATATATAGTTGCATTCTTAGGTTGACGCCAATCGCCTCCGGCGTAATTTATGCAAAGCTTCAAACATTTTGACCGGCTCCCCCATTTTCTGCGAACTTTCATAGATGTTTGAGAGTAAGATTCCAATTTCATTCTTTTCTTTATCGCTGAATCGTTGCAAAATTTTATGATTCTTACAGCAAATTTGATCGCGCGGTCTTGCAAATCATCATTCATTATTCCTTGTTGAATATTGGATATTCAATAACACCCCAACTAAGGAAAATATGAAATCTTAAAATTCGATAAACTAAATATCCAATGTCCAATAGCCAACAAGGAATCTTCAAATAAAATTTGTCACATTTAGGAAAAGGGTTACGCCAAAGTCCCGAAGGCACTAAGATTTTAAAATAAAGATTCTAATCCGGCAGCGGAAGGGGCACTTCCCCGACGCATTCGTTCCGGCACGGCAGCCCTTCTACAAACAGGATGTGTGCAGTTCGTCTGCTGCCCACAACAGTAATTTTTTCCGTTCGCGATAGTGCATAAACGCGCTTTTGAATCCGAACATCACAATTTTTTTGATTTCTCTTTCCGTCAGATTAAACGTTTTCTGAGCCAGTAAAATTTCTTTTGAAACCGTCGTATCCGAAAAAAGGCGGTTATCCGTATTCAATGTGACCCGCAATCCGTAGTCCAGAAATCTGCGCAGCGGATGGTTGTGCAGGGATTGGATACTGCCCGTCTGCAGGTTGCTGCTCAAACAAATTTCCAGAGCAATTCGGTGGTCATTGACGTAATCCATCAAATCCATGTCTTCAATCAAGTGGGTGCCGTGACCGATCCGGTGGGCGCCCAGATAGTGGATGGCCTGATGGACGCTCTTCGGCCCAAAGGCTTCACCGGCGTGAACCGTGCAGTTAATGTTGTTATTCCGAATGGTGTAGAACGCCTCCACATGATGTTTTGCGGGGTAATTGTACTCGGCACCGGCTAGGTCGAAGCCGATAGCCCCCCGGTTTTTATACGCCACCGTCAATTCAGCCAATTGCAGGGACGTCTCGGGATCCATGTGACGAATTCCACAGACAATCACGCCGGTACGAATGTTGTATTGATTCTCCGCGGCACGGAGGCCCTCGATGGTGGCATCCATAATGGTTTCCAGATTCAGCCCTTTCTTTGTGTGCAGAATGGGGGAAAACCGGATTTCCAGCAGCCGGATATTCTCTTTTGACGCCTCTTCGGCCAATTCAAATGCCGTTCGAAAAAGGGCGTTTTCGGTCTGCAGGACACTCAATACGATGTCAAACCGCTTAATGTACGCTTCTAAATCGGCTACAACCTTCCCCACATTCAGATATTTTCTAAGCGAAGGGATATCTGAAAACGGCAGGTCGATGTTCTGCTTTTTGGCTAAATCCAATAACGTCTCCGCGCGAATCGAGCCATCCAAGTGTACGTGCAATTCAGCCTTAGGGAGTTGTTGAATTTCTTCTAATGTCATTTGTTCCATGGCGGTCTCCTTCTTTCAGATACAAAAAAGGTGACAAGTTTTAGCCGTCACCTTTTTTTGAATCATTTTTTAAATATATTGAATGGCTCTCGTCTCTCGAATCACCGTCACTTTTATATGTCCCGGATATTCCATGTCCGATTTAATTTTGTGTGCGATATCGGACGCCAGCAAAAAAGCTTTGTCGTCGGAAATTTCTTCCGGCTCCACGATGACGCGAATCTCCCGTCCGGCGGAAATCGCATAAGATTTTGACACGCCGTCGAACGAATCCGCCAATTTTTCAAGCCGGTCGATGCGCCGGACGTACCCTTCCAGAGTTTCGCGACGGGCACCGGGCCGTGATCCTGAAATGGAATCGGCGGCAGAGACCAAAATCGAGATCGGATAAAGGGGATCTTCATCTTCATGATGCGACGCGATGGCATTCACCACAACCGGATGTTCTTTGTATTTTTTCGCTAATTCGACGCCAATCTGCGTGTGGGTGCTCTCCGAGTTTTGACTGACGGCTTTCCCGATATCGTGAAGCAAACCGGCTCGTTTGGCCAATTTGACATCGAATCTGAGTTCGGCCGCCATGGCTCCGGTCAGAAAAGCCACTTCTTTGGAATGCTGCAGAACATTTTGTCCGTAACTGGTCCGGTATTTTAAGCGTCCCAGCATTTTAACGATTTCAGGATACACTTTTCCGACTCCCACTTCGCGAATGGTTTCATTGCCGACCTTCCAGATGATTTGTTCCATCTCTTTTTCGGACTGCTTCACGATTTGCTCCACGCGCTGGGGATTTATTTTTCCGTTCCGAATGAGCTTTTCGAGAGAAATTCTGGCGATCTCCCGCCGCACGGGATCAAATCCGGACAGCACAACGGCTTCCGGCGTGTCATCGACAATCACCTTCACACCGGTCAGTGTTTCAAACACTTTAATGTTGCGCCCGTCCCTTCCGATGATTCGGCCCTTGATGTCCTCATTGTCCAGATTCACAACCGAAATGGTCGATTCCACCGTGTGATCGGAAGCCACCTTCTGAATCGCCTCCGTCACAATCTTTTTGGCCTCTTTTACGGCATTTTCCTTCGCATCCATTAAAATGGACTGGGTGAGATGAACCGCTTCAAGCTTTGTATCCTGTTCAAGCGTTTTAAACAGAATCTTTCGCGCATCGTCTGTCGAAAGACCTGCAATGCGCTCTAATTTGCTCATCTGTTTTTGTACGATTTCTTCTATTTCTTCATTTCTCTTTTTATATTCCTCCCGCAGATGCGCAATCTCTTTCTCCTGGTTGGCGAGTTTTTGTTCTTTTCGGCTCAGGTAGTCCGATTGATTATCCAGGTTTTTTTCACGCTGCTGGAGTTTTCGTTCCGCTTCCTCGATGGCCCTTCGCCGTCCGTTAAATTCCTTCTCGACCGATTCCCGGATTTTATATTTTTCTTCATTGGCCTGAAGAATAATCAGACTTTTCTGTTTTTCAGCCTGATGCGTGGCCTGCTTTATAATATCTTCCGCACGATAAAGCGCCTTTTGCGTGCGGCGCTGTTTATAAATATTGGCAAAGAACCAGCCCGCCACAAATAAAACAATGCCGCCTATTATATCTATTAATAGATTCATTTCCATTCTCCCTCTGCCTAAGCCGCTTCTTGTTCTGTTTTCGATTGGCGCTCCAATTCTTCCAATCGATCTTTCAGCATCATCTTCTTAACCGATCCCAGATAGTCTACAAAAAGCACTCCCTCCAAATGATCGATTTCATGAAGAATGGCTCGGGCAAACAAACCCTTCGCTTTATAATGAACTTTCCCGCCCTTTTCGTTGAGCGCTTCGACTTCCACTTCCTCGGGGCGTTTTACATCTTCCCGAATTCCCGGAATGCTTAAGCACCCCTCTTCGGCAATACTTGTTTTCTCGGATTTCCATAAAATTTTGGGGTTAATAAACACCATCGGTTCTTCCGGTTCACCTTCGACATCACTCAGATCGATGATAAAAATCTGTTTCAAAAAACCCGCTTGCGGCGCGGCGAACCCGACACCGTCTGCCGCATACATGGTATCGAACATATTCCTCACAAAAGCGCGAATGTAGTCATCGATCGTCTCAACTTCATCCGCTTTTTGCCGAAGTACAGAATCACCATATATTTTTATTTTTAAAAGAGACATCTCCATTCTCCTGCTCTAAAACAATCTTTACTTTATTGTAAATCGGATATTTTCCGACTAAAAAAATAACAAACGAAACGCAAAAAATCAAGTTTTTTTGAATAGTTACGTCAGGCGGAGGTTTTACGTAAAACGTGAATGCGTATCAAATTGATTCAAAACATGCAGCACTTCATTAACCGTCCCGCATCCCAGAACCTGCC
This sequence comes from bacterium BMS3Bbin03, assembly GCA_002898015.1. Taxonomy (GTDB): domain Bacteria; phylum Zhuqueibacterota; class JdFR-76; order JdFR-76; family BMS3Abin05; genus BMS3Abin05. The sequence goes on from BDTM01000031.1 coordinate 7,636, forward strand.
GGGTCATTTCCTGCGACGCCGTTAATGAAATATTTCGAATCACTTCTTTCACGACCGGAACCGCCACGGGATTCATGCTCAGCACCTGTACACCCAAACCGACCAATAATGGAATATAGAGCGGTTCCGAAGCCATTTCACCACAAACAGAGACCGCGCCGCGGGCGGCCCGGGCGGCACTCACCGTCATTTGAATTAAACGCAGGACGGAAGGATTCAGAGGCTGGTAAAGCTGGGCAACCGCCCCGTTGTTGCGGTCCACGGCCAGTGTATATTGAATCAGATCATTTGTTCCGATGCTTAAAAAATGACATTTTTTCATGAAGTGATCCGCCAGCAAAGCCGCCGAAGGCGTTTCAATCATGATTCCCCGCTCAAGTTTCGAATGAATGGGAATGTTTTTCTGCAGCAACTGCTTCCGCACGCGTGAATAAGCCCGTGCAATTTCATTCACTTCTTCCATTGTGGTAATCATCGGATAGAGAATTTTGACCGTTCCAAACATGCTGGCTCTAAAAATGGCACGCAGTTGTTGTTCAAAATTCTCCATGTCCTGCGTGAGAAAATAGCGAATGGACCGCAGACCCAGCAGCGGATTTGTTTCAGGAATTTTCTGCTCCTGAAAAAGCAATTTATCGGCCCCCACATCCAGCGTCCGGATGGTGACTTCCCTGCCGTCCAGGATTTCAGCAATTTCTCTGTAAATTTCAAATTGCTCTTCTTCATCCAGATATTTGCCGGCTTCGATAAACGAATATTCCGTCCGATAAAGGCCCACGCCTTCGGCGCCGTAACCCACTGCCTCACGGGCTTCGTCTGCAGAACCGATGTTGGCAAGGATTTTAATGCGGCGGCCGTCCTTTGTCACCGCCGGCTCGAATCGCCTCTTTTGCAGAATCTGCCAGTGCTCCATTTCCTCCTGAAGTTTCATGCGGTACTTCTGCACGATTTCAGGCTGCGGATCCAGGATGACTTTCCCCGCATCTCCGTCCACAATCACAAAATCCCTTTCCTTAACTTCCTTTAGGATTCCGCTGACCTGCACAATGGCCGGGATGTGGTACGATCTTGCCAAAATGGCGGCATGTCCCGTCAGCCCGCCTTTTTCCGTAATGATCGCAATAATTTTCTTCCGGTTAATGTTCATGACCATTTGAACAAGCAACTCTCTCGCAATCAGAACGGCATTCTCGGGAGGCGAGAATAAAAATTGTTTATTGGGGGAAGTGAGCCAGCGAAGAATCCACCGCTCTACGGCAAAGATATCGTTCAGGCGTTCTTTGAGATATTCATCTTTAGCAAATTTTAAAGCGCTCGCATATTCCAGAACGGCTTTTCGGAGCACGAACTCCGCGTTGAGTTTCTCCTCGCGTATTTTCCGCGGAATTTCTTCACGAAAAAACGGATCATTTATAATTTCCTCATAAGCATCAAAAATCTGACTGGTTACTTTTCCAAGGTCTCTTTCAGCCTGAATCTTGTTCTCTTTAATGTGCCTGGATGTCTCATCCAGAGACTTAAAATAGCGGCGTATCTCGACTTCAATTTGATTGGAACGGAGCTTTTTTGTAACCACATCAAAGAATTCCGGCCTGATGACAATCGCATTGCCTATTGCGATGCCTTCAGAGACTGAGATTCCTTTAAATAATTTCATGAGTTTAAATTCCTAAGTTACGTGAACATTAGGGAAGAGATAAAAAAAGAATCTATGACAATATATAAAAAAATTTTGAAAAATCAAAAAGCAATTCTCTCATTCAACAAAATATTTTCTTCCTTCTGCGAAATAAGTCTTTTTTTTACTTGATTTTGCTGTTTTTTTTCTGTAAGATTTCATATTAACACTCCGGCGCCGCCCGGGGAAATCTTTAAAACACCGAGATGAATCCCGGTGTTTTAGGGGGAAAAACCGCAAATTTAAGAGGTTTATCATGTACGATTACATCATTATCGGCTCGGGCTTTGGGGGAAGCGTGTCGGCACTTCGTCTGGCCGAAAAGGGGTACACCGTGGCCGTGGTGGAAAAAGGGAAACGCTGGAAATCAGAAGATTTCCCCAAAACCAACTGGGCCTTCCGCAAGTTTTATTGGATGCCCGGACTCTTCATGTACGGCATTCAGTGTATGACGCTCTTTAAAGATGTCTTTGTGCTTCACGGCGACGGCGTTGGCGGCGGAAGCCTGGTTTATGCCAACACCCTGCCGATTCCCGCCGACAGGGTTTTTGAGGACCCGCGCTGGGGAAAAATCACAAAAGAGACACTCAAACCGTTTTATGAGATGGCCTACGAAATGCTCGGTGCGGCCACTCCGCCCGATGAGGCCATGAATCCAACGGATTATAAACTCAAAGAGATTGCCGAAGAACTCGGCATGGGGCAGACATTCGAAAAACACCCCCTGAGCATCTTTTTCGGCGAGCCGGACACAGAAGCAGAGGATCCCTACTTCGGAGGCAAAGGCCCCCGGCGCCGCGGCTGTACCTATTGCGGAGGGTGCATGGTCGGCTGCCGTCACAATGCCAAAAATACATTGGACAAAAACTACCTTTATCTGGCCGAACGGCTCGGCGTTAAAATATTTCCGGAGACAGAAGTTTTTGATGTGCTCCCTGAAGACGGATATTACAAAATCCGGGCAAAAAAATCAACCGGATTTTTTCATCCGAAAAAAGAATTCCGGACAAAAGGAGTCATCTTTTCCGGCGGTGTTCTGGGAACGGTTCCGCTTCTTTTAAAACTGAAAGACAGAGGTTCTCTCCCTAATTTACCGGATTCTCTGGGTGATTTTGTGCGGACCAATTCCGAAGCGCTTGGCGGCGCTCTCACGCACGATCCGGATCTGGACTGTTCCAAAGGTGTGGCCATCACTTCCGGTGTGGATGTGGATGAAAACACACACGTTGAAGTGGTGCGCTACGGCGCCGGTCAGGACGCCCAGGGGATGTTAAAAACCGTTCTGACGAAAGGGGGAAAAGGCATTCCCCGCCAGATTTGGTGGCTCGTCACCATCATTCGGCATCCCATTCATTTCCTGCGCTCTGTCTGGCCGTTCGGCTTTGCGAAAAAAGCGGCCATTTTACTCGTCATGCAGCCGACAGACAATTATATGCACCTGTCTTACAAACGCCGGTGGCTTCTTCTCGGACGCAAAGGTTTCACAACCGAGTGGCAGACCGGCGCAAAAGTGCCGAAATACATGCCGGTCGCTAATAAAGTATTCGAGATGATGGCAGAGAAGCTAAAAGGCGAACCCATGTCGATGCTTCCGGAAGTGCTGTTCAATGTGGCCACCACGGCGCACATTCTGGGCGGCTGTTCAATGGCGGATTCACCGCAGAAGGGCGTCATCAATTTTAATGGGAAGGTCTTCAACACCAAAAATATGTACGTCATCGACGGTTCGATGCTGCCCACCAATCTCGGCGTGAATCCGAGTTTGACGATTACGGCCCTGGCGGAGTACATGATGAGCAAATTCCCGGAAAAGGAAAACTAAAGCCGCCCGCGAATTTGCACGAATGACCTCCACCCAAACATCTCTTTGGGGCTAAAGCCCGGAGATAGTCTGGAAAATCTGATTTGCCCCGATTTAAAAATCGGGGCAAGTCAGGCAGAAATGGGAGCGCTCTCAGAAAAATAAATGAGGCAAATTTAAATACGGGCCTGTTTTTGTTTTCTTCATGAAAATTCGTGTTCATTCGTGGGAGATTAGAATGGGATATCGTCTGTGTCTTTTTCTTTTTCCACAAATTCGTGCAGGCGAATTTTGTCCTCCGCCTGCTTCAACTTAAGGTACTTCCGGCTGAGTTCGGTTAAATCTTCACCGCCGGCCTGAGCCTGCCGGATGGCCTGACGCACCTCGTCAATTTGTCTCCGCAGTTCCGCTAATTTGATTGTTGCCAAGCAGTCCTCCGTCCAGATCCGGAGGTCTTTCTCGGAGATTTCCTCTTCCCGTTCAAAACTCATTTTTGCCAGCATTGCCTGCATCTCCGTATCTTCAACCAGGTCAAATATTTCCTGAAACACGATTTCTTCATTGCGCTGGTAATGCTGAAAAATGACCTTGAAAATACGCTGAAATTCCGGGTATTTCAACTCTTCCAGCGAGAGACTCTGAAAAACAAACGACAGCATTTCCGGATGCTCCACCCCAATGCGTACCAGATCCCGCTCCGCCAAAAAACGCACCCCTTTTTGGGACGACTGCGGCACATGCAAGCTCTCTCTCTTTCCCCCGGATTTTACCGCCTTAAATCCGGCAATTTCTCTGAACACAATATTTTCCGGCACCCCCAATTTTGAAGCCACCCTCTGCCCATAGAGATTTCTGAGCACATCGTCTGAAATATTGACAAGCGTCCCGGCAATCTGATGCAGTAATTCGGATTTATTCTGCGGCGTATCCAAAGATTTTTCCGAACTGTAGGCAAAAATCTTAAAATCGATTAAATCCTGAGCCTCATCGATGAGCGCCTGCATCTTTTCGGGTCCGAATTCCCGCACATACGTGTCGGGGTCGTGCCCGGCCGGAAGCAGCACCACCGAAATCTGCAAGCCGGCCTTCACCAGAATATCGGCCCCTCGCAGAGCCGCATGAGCGCCGGCCAGATCACCATCGTACAAAATGACCGCCTTTTTTGTGAACCGTTTCAGTGTCTCCGCCTGATTTTCCGTCAACGCCGTTCCGGAAGAGGCCACCACATTTTCGATGCCGAACTGCACAAGGCTGATTAAATCCGCGTAACCCTCCACCAAAACGACCCGGTCCGCCCGCCGGATGGCCTCACGGTTTTGAAACAGACCGTAAAGAATTTTCCCTTTGTGGTAGATGAGCGTCTCCGGCGTGTTCATGTACTTCGGCGCATTGGGCTTGTTTTCAAGAATCCGGCCGCCGAATCCCACAATCAACCCTGAGGTGCTGTGAATCGGAAAAATGAGCCGCCCGCGAAAACGGTCGTAGGTGCCGCCCTGCCGGTTGGGAAGCACCAATCCGGCGCCTTTTAACTTTTCAATCGAAATCCCATTCTGCCGTGCGGCCTGAATAAGACTTTCCCAGGATTCCGGAGACCAGCCGATCTGAAATTTTTCGACGACGGCCTCGCTGAAGCCGCGTTGTTTGATATAATCCCGGGCTTTCTGTGCGGACGGCGTTTTTAACAGATGATTGTGAAAAAATTCCGCCGCAAATTGATTGACATTATAAAGAGCCATTCGCTGGCGTGATGCCTCGGTGTCTTCGTCTTCAAGCGGAATATTCACGCCCACTTTTTTCGCAAGAAACAGAACCGCTTCCGGAAAACTCAGATTTTCAATTTTCATGATGAAAGAAATCACATTTCCGCCCACACCACAGCCAAAACAGTGAAAAATCTGTTTGGAAGAATTGACGGAGAACGACGGCGATTTTTCCGGATGAAAGGGACACAAACCAAAATAGTTTTGCCCGCTGCGTTTCAGCGTGACATATTCGGATACAATGTCCACAACATCCGCCGACTGCCGGACTTCTTCGATTTTATCAGGGGGAATTTTCGACATGTTTTGTTTGATACCCTTCGTGGGAGAAAAACTAACCGCCCACTAATGTGCACGAATGTTTCACTAATTTTTAAAACAAAAACTTTCGTGGTTTTTTTTTGTGTTCATTCGTGTCAATTCGTGGGAGATAAAAAAATGGCCCACCAATGTTCACGAATGTTTCACTAATTTTAGACCTAAAAGATTTTGTGGCCTTTTTTTGTGTTCATTCGTGTCAATTCGTGGGAGATAAAATAGCCCACTAATGTGCACGAATGTTTCACTAATTTTTAAACCAAAAAAGATTTTGTGGCCTTTTTTTGTGTTCATTCGTGTCAATTCGTGGGAGATAAAATAGCCCACTAATGTGCACGAATGTTTCACTAATTATTTTATAGAACGATGCGTTTATAGTTTAAGCGTGATTCACCAAAATTTATAATCAACCCTAAACGAAGATGCGCGGCATTCAGATAATTCAATACCTGACTGACAAACTCCGGAATGATGCTTTCTACCGCCTTTATTTCCACAATAATCTGATCGTAACAAATAAAATCCGCCACATAAAACTTCTCTAATGCTTTATTTTTATAGAAAATATTTAGTTTTGCCTCTTTTTTGAAGGAGATTTTCTTGTCTTGAAATTCAACCGCCAGGGCTTCTTGGTAAACCGGTTCTAAAAATCCATATCCTAATTCACGGTGGACCATCATCGCCGCCCCAATAATTTGATACACTTCTTCTTTGTAGATTAATTCCATAGTGAAAGATTTTCCTTTAGTGTTAATTCGTGTCAATTCGTGGGAGATAAAAAATAGCCCACTAATGTGCACGAATGTTTCACGAATTTTTAAAACAAAAAAGATTTAGTGATTTTTTCTTTTCGTGTCAATTCGTGTCAATTCGTGGGAGAAAAAATAGCCCACCAATGTGCACGAATGTTTCACTAATTTTAGACCTAAAAGATTTTGTGGCCTTTTTTTGTGTTCATTCGTGTCAATTCGTGGGAGATAAAAAATGGCCCACTAATGTTCACGAATGTTTCACTAATTCTTCCTTAACTCTACTACCGTCATGCCTGTACCGCCTTCGTTCCAGTTGGCCAGACTGAAGCCGGCCACGCGCGGATTCTGCGTCAGGAAATCGTGCACTTTCTTTCTCAAGGCGCCCGTCCCCTTGCCGTGAATAACCCGCAATTGATGGAATCCTGCCAGATAAGCCCGATCGATGGCACGTTCCAGAATGGGTTCGGCTTCATCCATGGTCATACCGCGCAGGTCGATTTCATCCTCCGCCCCATCCGAGACACTCCCCCCGACCACCGATATTTTTGCCCGTTTTTTGGGGGGCGACGGGACTTTTTCCAACTGTTTCTGCTCTACTTTCAGTTTCAACCCACCCGCTTCCAGCCACACCTTTCCGGCATTATCCGGGTTTGAGACCACCGTCCCCACAATATTCATCGAAAGCCATTTTGCAGAGTCCCCGTTTTCCGGAAGATTTCCTGCCGGTTCAATGTCCGGTGCCATTTCTTCAAGATTTTTTTTGATCTCTTCCTGAAAAGCCTTGACCTCCGCTTTTGCCGTCTTAATACTGTCCCGCTCGGCCTGCTGCAGCCGGATTTCCTTTACGGTTCTTTCGATCAGAGCATTTGCCCGCCGGACGATATCCCGGGACTCCTCTATCGCCTTGCGTTTAAGTTTTTGTTCCTCTTCCTTGAGCCGGCTATTTCTCTCTCTGGCGAGTTTAACAAGACCTTCCAGTTCGATTTTCTTTAACTCTGTCTCCCGAAGCAGCCCTTCATAATGATTAATTTTCTTCTCTAAATCCGATAAAAATTGTTCGATGTGATTTTTTTCTTCGCCCGCGTACGATTCGGCTTTTTGAATCACCTCCTGCGAAAGACCGAGGCGCCTGGCAATTTCAAAAGCGTAGCTGCTGCCGGGGATTCCGGTGCGAAATTGGTACGTGGGCAGCAGAGTCTCCTCATTAAATACCATCGAACCGTTTTCAGCGCCTTCCAGTTCGTACGCAAATGCTTTCAGCGCCCCCTGGTGGGTGGTGATAACCGTCAGGCAGCCGATTTCACCGAGCATCTCCAAAAATGCCATGGCCAGTGCGGCGCCTTCGGTGGGATCGGTGCCGGTTCCGATTTCATCGATCAGGACAAGTGAACGGGGTGTTGCCTTCGCCAAAATTTCTCCCAATCGATTCATGTGAGCCGTAAAAGTGGACAGGTCCTGTTCAACAGACTGCCAGTCGCCAATGTCCACAAAGATCTGATCGAACACCGGGAACTGCGAATATTCATCGGCCGAAACAAGCAGCCCCGCCTGTGTCATCAGAGAAAGCAGACCCACCGTTTTCAAAGCGACCGTTTTCCCGCCGGCATTCGGGCCGGTGATCACGAGAATATGAAAATCGTCTCCAATTGTCAAATTCAGCGGCACAACCTTACCGGAATCCTGAAACTTCATAAGCAAAATGGGATGCCGGCCGTTCAGAATATTCAGTATTCTCCCGGAAAGCTCCGGTTTTTGGGCCTTCAGCCGAAGGGCAAAACGCGCTTTCGCATGAATAAAATCCAGCGCAGCGAGCGCACTCAGATTTTCTTCGATATCAAAAAGATGGACACGAACCAGGCCGGTGAGTTCACGAAGAATTCGGTCAATCTCCCGTTTTTCCTGCAAACTCAGTTCCCGAATCCGGTTGTTCATTTCGATGATTTCCAGGGGTTCCACAAAAAGTGTGGCCCCGGTTGCCGAGCGGTCGTGAATGAGGCCGGCAATTCGACCGCGGTACTCCTCTTTCAGCGGCAGCACCATTCGTCCTTCACGCATCGTAACCACGGCCTCCTGCAGCCAGTCCTTGTGAGTCTCAGCGATGGCAGCCATTCGTTTTCGCACCCGGTCCGCCGATCGGCTCAATTCTTTGCGAATCCGGTACAGTTCCGGAGAGGCCTGATCTTTGATTGCCGCCGCATCAATATCAATCGCATGATTGATCACGTTTTCCAGATCCGGAAACGGATGCAGGCGGGGGATCAATTTTGAAAGATCAGGACATTTTTCCGTCCGCGATTTCAAATACCCGGCAATTTTACGAACAGCGACCAGGTTCCGGTACAAACCGGAAAATTCTTCAAGCATTAGCTGACTTCCCTCGTGGGCCGCTTTTCGAATGACGCCGCGGCTGTCCCGGATTTCCGAAATCGGAAAGGAATCGTCGTAACTCAAGAGATTTACCATTTCCGCCACCCAATTGAGTTGAAGCGCAATCAGCTCCCGGTCGTGCAAAATGGTTAATGCCCGTACAAGCTCGCGTCCGGGTGCAGAAATGGCCTCTTTTTCAATTTCTTCCCGAATGCGGGAAAATTCCAGCGATTGAAACAGTTCTTCGGTGGTCATGGGTGCGGCCTTTTCAATCGGGTGGAATCTTTGTCTGCGTTTGCCCGGATCGATTTTAAAAGCGTTTTCACAGGGGCATTCATTTTTTTTGTGCGGCTTGAAATGGTTTGATTTACTTCATCGTAAAATGATTTCGTAGAAGGCACCGTTAAAACGATCCAGTCAAATAAACGCGGCGCAAATTGCTGCATGGGCTTAAACAGAACGGAATCCTGCTTATACTGCCGGTAAGTGAGGTTTAACGGGATGAAGCCCAGCAGAATAACGAGCAGACTGGCGATCACCGCTCCTTTTAAAAGTCCGAAAGCGGCTCCGCCAAGATGATCCAGCCAGCCCAGCATGGAGATTTTCAAGATTTTGCGCAAGGTTCTCCCCAGCATAATCGTCCCCCAAAAGACGGCCACAAAAATCAGGACAAAACTGATCATCACTGCAAAGACGGTTGAAAGATTCAAAATAGACAGAATAAAGGCCGTGCCGGCACTCATCCAGCGGACGGCAAAAATCAGGGCGAGAATAATCGCGATAAATCCCGTCACTTCGCCGATCAGACCTTTAAAAATGCCTCGAAGCGTGAAAATCAATAAAATGACCAAAATGGCAATGTCAAATATATTCATGGGATCCGGTTTCTCAGTTCCTCAGCCAACAGGGCTTATCGAGTTTTCGGGCGGCTTGTGTGTTCACCCGTTTATCTTAAAATAAAAAAAGTGAATTTGGCACCCGATTGGGAAATTACCGCATTCACTTTTTTCAATATACCGAATAGGATTAACTTATTCAAGTTTGGATCGTACGATTTCCTGGACTAATTTGCCGTCTGCTTTTCCCTTTAAACGGGCCATGGCTTCTTTCATCACCTTACCCAGATCTTTCATCGAAGATGCGCCTGTTTCCTCAACAATCAGGACAATCTCTCTTTCCACATCCTCCCGCGATAATTGTTCGGGAAGATAGGATTGAATCACGGCTAACTCTTCTCTCTCTTTTTCCGCTAACTCCGGGCGATTCCCTTTTTCATATAAATCGATGGCTTCTTTTCGCTTCTTCGCTGCTGACTGAAGCACCTGAATTTCTTCTTCTCCGGTCAGCGCCCGTCCTTTATCGATCTCCAAATTTTTGATCCGGGCTTTTAAAAGCCGCAGAACATCCACGCGATTTTTCTCCCGCGCTTTCATTGCGGCTTTCAGGTCCTGCATAATTGTGTCTGCGAGGCTCATAAACTATTTTTTCTGATTTACATTTCCTGCATTACGATCTTGCGCTGTCTGCGCTTTGCTGCATTGAGTTTGCGTTTGCGTCGCTCGCTGGGTTTTTCAAAATGTTCGTGCTTTTTGATATCGGACATTAATCCTGATTTTTCGCATGACTTTTTAAAACGCTTAAATGCTCTTTCAAAACTCTCATTATCTCTAACAATAACAGATGGCATTCAGATAACAACCTCCTTTCATTATGTTTGCTTTTTTCGAATTAAAGTGTTTTTAATTTATGACAATTTTTCCCGAAAATCAAGCCCTAAATTAAAGGAAAGAAAGATTAAGACAAAGGCTCTTCCCCTGATTTCGGCAGAAAAGACGATCCATGGATTTGAAAATTTTGACCAGGTACCCGGTCGTTTTTGAATTTGGTATTTGGTGTCATCAAAATACGGACTCTTTTTTTCGTGTTCGTTCGTGTCAATTCGTGGGAAGAAAAAGGCCCACTAATGTGCACGAATTTTTCACTAATTTTTAAAACAGAAAACTTAGGATGAACCTTATATTTTTATGAGAAAATGTATGCATTTTTATGATGAATCTAAATTAAACTATTTGCAACGTCAAATCCACGGCTTAATCAAATTTCCGGTAATATCTCAGGACCTAATCATTTTTATAATGATTCAACATTCATCGTTTAGCATCCGTCTTTTTTCATACCTTGTCAAGAAATCCAAAATATTGCTCTCTTGTCAAACCAGCCGAGCGCAAATTATTTCTAATATAATAAAGACAGGAACTTCCTGCCATTTTGGAATTATCAAAGGCCTGGGGTTTTCGGGTTTGACCATAACTACATGATGTCCTTTTGTGCGACTCACCCGGAAACCCGCCTGCCCGAATATCTTGATTAGTCGTTTATAATAATGAAGAGGTGTTATCCTGGGCATCAGAAGTTTGCCGCTGTGGCTATCTCGACAATAGCCGGGGGATTCCAGACATCTTTGTCTTTATCATATCCGCTTTCTTTAAGAATATCCTCTATGGTTCCCAGTTTCTCCGCTTCTTCTAAAAAAAGCCCAACAGCTTCATCAAGCATTTCCCGGGCTTCTTTTAGGAGTAGCGCCGCAACTGGAAAGGTCTAGTTGAGGGGTGTAAGCAACGAAAGTATCTCCTTCCTTAAACACCAATACACTGTATCTTATTTTCATTTTACAATTCCCTATTTTTACATTTTCAACTGAAGCGTGACACTGTCACGCTTCGGTTGAAAATAGGATCCATGGATTTGAAAATATTGACAAGCTACCCGGGCGTAAACGCTCAGGCTAAAAAAGAGGAACCGGCAGATTAAAAAATACGGGTTGACCATTTGATCAACCCGGTTATTTTTTCAACTTACTTTACGAATAAAATTTTCCGAATGGCCGGGGTCTCTGTTCCGCTCAATTTTGTGTAATAAATTCCTGCCGGCACCAATCGGGAGGACTCATCCATTCCGTTCCAGACCACAGAAAGAATCCCGCCATGCTCCGGTGAGATTACAAAATTCCTGATCCTCTGCCCCAGACAGTTGTAAATACCCAAAGAAACAGGGTTCAACGACCGGCTTTTATTTTGCGGAACAGCCATTTGAAATGCAATCTCCCTTTTGCCAATTCCCGGCCCAAACGGATTGGGATACCCGGGAGAGAGTTGAATTTCGTCCGGAACGATCGCATTCTTTCCGGCGGAATCATGGACCGTCACAGAAATCACGCCATGCTTTTGTCTCCGGCCGACAAAATCCACATCTTCCAGTTGGTAGTAATAGGTTCTCTCCGGTCGAACATCCTGATCCACAAAGTGATAACGATGTCTTACGGTCGAATTTCCAGCCCCTTTGATCAACCGGCTGATCTTCGCAAAATTTTTGTCGGAATACAAACTCCGGTAAACATTAAACCCCAGGTTATTCACTTCGCTCTGCGTTGTCCAGGTGAGGCGCACTCGATTTACCTGTGGGACGGCTTGAAAAGAGGTCAGGAAAATCGGAAGGGAGTTATCATTTTCTGCCCCCATTGATTGGGATGTCGCACGATACCAATCGTTTTTTGAATTATTATCGATGTAACTATCGTGTGTTTCATTTAGATATCGACCCAGGGATTGCCCCGAAGAAATATCATCCGTATCTGTCCAGGCGCCGGCATCACCGGCAGAAAAATCGTAAGCGTTCCACATGGCATCAGCAACGATATCATTTGCTTCGTTGACGCTTGCTGTATATTTACCGCTATTATCTGAATAGATCAATGCATCTACATAAGTTGAAGCTTTCTCCGGATCTGTGATAAAGATGTTCTGATCGGTTCCGGTTAAACCCGCACCCAGCGCACTATAAAAATGCCAGCAATTGCCAATTAAGCCGTCTGTACCAGATTCTTCATGTAAAACAATGTACTGTCCCATTTGATAGGAATTCGTTGGCAAGGCATAGTAGCTACTTGCATTTCGATAAATCCGATAGCCACTCCAATCCACACTCCCATCAACCACATACAATTCAATCCAATCATTGGATTCTTTCATGGCTACTTCAGTGATGAGTAATTTCCCGGCATTTTGACTTACAGATGCAGAAACAGTTGGAGTTAATAACAGAACTACTGCAAGACATAAAATACTCCTTTTCATGATATAGTCCTCCCAGGGTTAATTGTTCGAAACGTTCATAAAAACAATTCACCGGTTCAGGAATCGCATCAATCCAGGCGGAAAAAGAAATTTGAATTTTAGGTTTTGAAAGTTAAAAAAGAAAGGCAAACACCAACAGGACCAACAGGTGGGACAAGACATGGCCGGTTTTAAAGCACCGCCCCCGTGCCCCCGCACCCCCTTATTTGCTCATCGGAATCACCCCCTTTAATAAGGGAACCTCTCGCATTATAAAGAAAAGAAACATATTTTGGTTCTTCGTGAGAATACGTCCATTTTGATCTATTTTTGAAAGCAATTCTAATTACAAATAAAATCAAATTGAAAAAATCAAATATCAAAATCACAATTTAAAATGCAAACGGAAACAGCAGCTCGTCTTAATTGGCTCGTCAATCCATATATTTCTTCTATTCCGAGCCTGTTTTTACTTTTTTTCTTGTGTAAAACACCGAAACCGTCAACAGGGCGATTCCAAGTCCAACAAACGATACAATTTTATAGATGATGTCCGGGCTGGTTATTCCGATTACAAACACGTAAACAATGGTCAAAGTCAACGTGGAAAGCGCCATCCACCGGTATTTTTTGTTTTTTAATAGAAGGCTTAACGTGTAATAAACCAGCGCCGCTCCCACCCACGATAAACTAATCAAATCGTGCGGCATTGCGTGATAAAGCGCATACGGAATCACAAACAACGCCGTAATTAGATAGGCGTTTCTCATATATTCTGTCTGGAGATCCAGACGGCTTTTTTTCCAATTCAGAATCCGTGCGCTTAACAAAGCCACGATGCCGAAGCTCAAACCGATTCCGCCGCTCGTCCCTTTCACAATCAGAAAAGCGATAAAGATCGATAAATAAATCCCAAAATTTGCCACGACAATATATTTAGAGCGGAACCAAATCGCCGTAACTAAAACCAATAAACTCTGCCAGCAAAGAAACAGGAAATATTCGCTTCCGCCGAACTGGGCAACGATGGCCGCACTAAGGGCTAAATAACCGAAAATGGAATAAAAAAATGTCGAATATTTGCTTTTTTCTCTAACCCAAAAAACAATCGCAAGCGTTAAGAACAGGATCGAAATCGCAAAATTAGCCGTTCCGACGTATTTTCGCATCGCCGTCATCGAAATTAAAAACAAAAGGCCATAGGCTCCTGCGGCGTTTAACGCCGAACCAAGCGCTGCGTGGAATGCCTCTTTGGAGTTTTCTTTTCTTAAAAGCGTTCCAAATGCGAAAATAACGACATACAAAAGAATAAAAATTAAATTACTTGGAGGAGAGGTTTGTAACCGGATTGAATTTCCCAAAATAGGGTTATTAATAAACCATTCAAAATGCGCTAAGTAAGCGATCAGAATTCCAAAAATTAAAAGATTATCCCATTCGTACCGGAGTTTTAAGAAAACGACTGCCGCCGATACAGCCGCGATCATTGGAAAGATAACGGCCGCTTCTCCGCTTGCAATCGCCGCTGCGTAACCAAAAGCGGCTCCCAATAACGCAATGTACCTTGATTTTCTTTTAACCGATATAAAAAACGTAATGCCGGTCACAATTATCAGCAACAGAAGCTCCAGCGCTAAACCGCTTACGATCTGTTTCGGAGTGAAAAAATAAAATCGCAGCGTGGCAAAATAGAGAAGCGTCAGTCCTGCCCCCAGGAGATAGCTTGATATCAGCGAAAATAATTTGCGCCATAAATAGGATAACAGAAACAAAATCGACACGATGACGTAGCCGAACAGGCTGGGCACATAAGCCGGAAGGGTATTATAAGGGAAACTCAAAAATATCGCTATGCCGATCGACAGAACGATTATTCCTGCTTTTGCAAATAGAAATTGTCCGATTTGAAATTCTAATTTTTCTTCCTGTTCAATTTTGGCGCGGGCAATTTTTAATTCATCTTTCTCGGGTTCCGGCACAATTTCCGGTTTTATTCCTAAACGCTCTTCAATCACGGCTATTCTATTCTCCAGCCGTTTTAGATAATTCAGGATTTCTTCAAGATCCAAATTATTAAACAACAAACCCATTTTAGTCATTTCCCGTGTTATGGTTCATAAATAACCGATCGTGAAAATTCGTGGGAGATAAAGAATTGCCCACTAATAGACACGAATTAACCCGAATGTTTTATTTCCTTTCGTGAAAATTCGTGGGAAAATTTTTAACCACCGAGAACACCGATTGCGACAGTCACAATCATCTAAGCCGCTTGATCAAATTCAAGAAATCCTAACTTAATACCACTTTTTTCAGCGGAAATGACCATCTTTTCTACTTGTTTAGACACAGATATGTCTATAAAATTCTCTCCACATTGTTTACAGACCAGTGCAGGAACGTTTTTAATAACAATAATTCTTTCCATCGATCTTTCCAATGTAAGCGAAGTTTTTCCCGCTTCCATTACGCCTCCACATACCGGGCATTGCATTATTTGATTCTCCTCTTAAAACTTGAATCCCATAAATCAGGATACGGCCTATAGACTGTAATAATCCATATTTCCCCTTGATTATCATCAAGAGCTATTACCATATGAACGGGTTCACCAGATTTTGTATATCCAAGAATTAAATAACTTGGTAACGGTTTATCCTGCTGATAGTTTTTTATAATCTCCCCATTTTCGATGATATCTATTATAGTCTCTATGGCTATGGAACGTTCCAAAAGCCTTTCGAGGGCATGCTTTGTAAATAAAACATTTCCTTTTTCACAATAGAATTTTATTTTATCAGCTATGCTTTTCTTCAAAACAACTGTTTATTTTATAGGTCAACAATTTCAATAAATTCCATGGTCATTTGTGAAAATTCGTAGGCAATTTTCTTAACCGCCGAGTTCGCAGAGAACGCAGAGGAAAAGATTAATAATCAATTGTGGGTAGGATCAGAATCGTCCTTCCCACCAGATCCCGACTTTGCCTTCCCGGCCGGTTTCATCTGCGCCTGCCACATTATCCACATTTTTCTTTGAATAGGCGGAAAGATTTCCGACAAGCTGAAAATTTGTGCGGAAAAAATAGCGAAAATTTAGCGTGAGCCTGCTTGTTGTCTCCACGATTCCCGTGGGAAACTTTTCGTGGTAGCCCTGGGCAAGTGTACGCGACATCCACGGCTGATCCCAAGGCTTTGAGAGTCTTCCTTCTCCCCGCCGGATGTGATGCCATTGTAAATCCACAACAAAATTTTTGTCCGACCAGTAAGAGGCCTGCAGCATCAGATGATCGAGATCGCTGCCCAGATAATAGCCCAGCGGTTTATGCCAATGTTCCCACCATTCCCAGGGATGCGCTGTTTTATAGGTGCGGTTCTTAATTTTCACATATTCAGCGCCTAAAAAGAGGCCATTCAGCCCAAAGGGATCGGCTTTTTGAATCCCTGTCAGCCAGCCATTTTCTCCGGGTTCCAGGTCACCGGGCCCGGTTTTTTCCAACTGAATATCATCGATCAGCAGTGTACCATAGAGTTTTACCTTTCGTCCCGGATAAATGGAAATATCCACACTGCCCATCGTGTTGCCGCTGCCGGATTTGTTGAGCTGCTCGCCGTGATAAAACACCATCGGATTCAGATACGCGAAATTCAGATATTCATCCGGGCCGCCGTAAAGAACCCCCTCCGAAATGCCGAAATAAATCCTGTTTTTAAAGCGCATATCCAGACGATGGGCCGAAAGAAATCGATGAGCAACCCCCGTCTGGAATTGCCGGCGAAAACTATCGGGTAAAGCAAAATTTTCCAATTGCGCCGTCACAAAGGTGTATTGAAGCCATCGATTGCGGTAGCGGAAGGAAAACTGATCCATGGGTCGGGCCGCATCGGAAAAGTAAAGCTGCCCGGTCACCCCGGGGCCCCATTTCAGAAAATCACGCCCGAACATAACCCACAGGGAACGCCGGTCATTGCCATTCTGACGGGAATTCGGGAAAATGGGCAAGAATGCACGAATGTACGCCTGTTCGGTATAGCCGGTAATTCCCCGCCAGCGTTTGCCGGTGTACGTGGGATCATCGCCCAGATACTGATCAAAATTAATAGTATTGAAAGCTGTAATATCGGGAATAGGCGAATAGTCAATCTGCGAGCGGTAGATCCCCCTGAATTTAGAGAAATTCTTTCGATGGACGAAGTCCTGCTCCACAATGGCACCTATCCGCAGACGTTCTCCGGGTGCCAGCCATTCTGAAGGAGCGGTCTCCCCTTTCTTCTCAATCTGCGCAATTTCCGGACCAAGATAAATTTCAAGGCGGTTGACGATTGCGGATGAAGTCGGATCGAGTGAAAGACGTTCCTGTTTCACGCGTGTTTTTAGCTGAATCAGTGTCCGGGCAACCTCCCCTTTTGTGAAGGGCTGATTCGACAGAAACAAACCCGTTAAATAGCCATGAAGTCGGAGTTGACTAAGGTCTGCATACGCCCAATGGTAGGTTGGAATGGTTTCATTCTGCGAGGGCCATACGGCAGACGGCATCACAAGCAAAAAGAGCAAAAAATAGGTGTATTTTAATTTAATGGACACAATTGGGTATGTTTCTGTATTTGTTGTGTGTTTCGTGAATATTCGTGGGAGAAAAAACAACCGCCCACCAATTGACGGGAGAAAAACAACCTCCCACTAATTGACACGAATTAACTCGAATGTTTTATTTTCTTTTGTGTTTATTCGTGAAAATTCGTGGGAGAAAAACAAACCGCCCACTAATTGGCACAAATTAACTCGAATTCTTTATTCCGTTTCGTGAAAATTCGTGGGAAAATTTTTAACCACTGAGACAATGACCGGTATTTTTTAGCCTTCGGACGGAAGCCGTTAGCGCTTCGCCCGCTTTAATCTGAATGTTCATTTAAAATCAAAGAGAAATAGACATCCCCCTTCAAAGTGAGGCAGGTAAATTGGCAATTGGTAACAAGAAAACAAGCCGAAAAACTTATATTGCAATTGCTTCTTTTGCAGTATTCTTTTTGACTCGTTTCGAAAAAGATATTATCTCCAATCCAATGAGATTTTTCTCTTCATCATAATCCATAACAATACCGGATTCTTCAATATACTCACTATCAGCAATTTCATTTTCCGAGAATTTTATCTCAAGAATATCTCCATCTTGATCATATTCAAATTTTATCACCATTAAATCTCCATTTCAATCGTCTGTCATAAAAAACACTTATTATGAGATAATTTTCATTTTTTTCTTGTCGAGCAATTACTCGCAAATATTTTCTATCTTTTTGACGGATAAAATGAAGCAAAAGAAAACCCTAACTCATTAATACATCTTTGTGTACATTCGTGAAAATTCGTGGGGAAAAAACAACCGCCCACTAATTGACACCAATTAACTCAAATTCTTTATTCCGTTTCGTGAATATTCGTGAAAATTCGTGGGAGATTTTTTTACCTTTATCCTTTTTCCTTTATCCTTGTCTTTCAAAATATGGGACAACGTGGAACGTTTAATAGGTTTATGTGCCGGCACGATTATTTTAAGAGTTTCATTTTCTATATGCTTTTGCAATCGGATATGTGAGCCTCGTTGGCGAACTATTACCCAACCATCTCGTTGTAATGCCTTGATTACCTTACCATAATTCAGACTTGGGATTTTGCTTATATCGCTAATTCTAGCTCCTCAGCATTAGAAACAGCTAAAACATCATCTTCCACAGGTTCTAAATAAAGATCAATCGCCTCCCTAATATTTTTTATAGCTTCCTCTTTTGTTTCCCCCTCAGATATGCAACCAGGCAATGCAGGAACAATTGCGGTATATCCTCCTTCATCGCTCGGTTCAAGATATATTTTAATCTTCATATTGATACCTCCGTTATGGTTTTATATCGCTAACAATTTATTCAGAAGCAATTTGATATATTGCCGGTTTATATTTTGGACTGGGGATTTCCTTATGATTTTTTTGAGCAGATTCAATCCAGGCAGCTTTTGCTTTTAAGACTTCACGTAGGGTTTCATTGGGGGTTTGCCCAAATGCTGAACAATATTTTAAATCAGGAATATCTGCTATATAACCGTTGTCTTCCTCACTAAAAAATATATTAATATGGTAATCTTTCATACCTGGGACTCCAACTGCAGGTTATATTTTTCAACGATTGCTAAAAATTGGCGTATCTGATATCTTTTCATATTTCCTTTTACATTTTGTATATTGATAAGTTCCGGTACATCATCGTGAACGAAAATATGATGACTTCCATGAACCCTATCTAATTTAAATCCAAACGCAAGAATTAAGGTTTTCATCTCAGAGAATTTTACATTCTCTTTGCCTTAAATGACCTTCTTTAGAAGCCTTTTTTTATTTGACATTGATTAGACCAATTATCTGTCTTATATATTCAAAACAGGTAAAGTTGAATTATATTGAAAAGAACCGAATCATTTCTTTCGTGAAAATTCGTGGGAGAAAAACGACCGCCCACCAATTGACGGCAGAAAAACAAACCGCCCACTAATTGGCACAAATTAACTCGAATGTTTTATTTTCTTTTGTGTTTATTCGTGAAAATTCGTGGGAGATAAAGAATTGCCCACTAATTGACACAAATTAACTCTAATTCTTTATTCCGTTTCGTGAAAATTCGTGGGAGAAAAACAAAGGAATTCTTTTAATCGATAAACTGTTCAATTTTGGAGGTTAGCATTTTTAGTTTTCCGTTCATGTTCGCAATGCGATCTCTCAAATTGTAAATAATATAATGAAAGATTACGACGTGCACACTTTCTACAATACCCATATCATCCATGGGCACGTGAATATTATAATGCACCATTCCTCCTAACCGGCCCCCGTCATAGCCTGTAACACCGACAGTTTTTAATCCCGTTGTTGTTGCAAAATCAATGGCTCGCAATACATTTTCACTGTTACCCGATCCGCTGATGCCGATTGCAACATCGCCCGGATCGGCGAAATTCTTGAGCTGCTGCTCAAAAATAGTCTCATAACCATGGTCATTCGCCCAGGCCAAAATATAGGGGATATTATCGGTAAGACTCATGACACGGAAGCGGTGGTCTAAGTCAGAACCATTCATTGTACCTTTTCCAAGATCCTCACAAAAATGAGAGGCGGTGGCGCCGCTGCCGCCATTCCCAAATACATAAACAGATTTTTTATGAACAAAGGCATGCTCCAACAAGTCAACCACGCGATGGACTTCATCAAAATCAATTGCCATTGATGCTCGATGCATTTTCTCCATAAATTCCTGAGGGGTAATTATTTCCATGCATACCTCCTGTAATTAAAAATGACTTTACTGCCATCCTGCTCTAAAAGAAATGGAAATTCTCGGTAGTTTTTTAAGACTTCTCTTACTTGATTCTGCTTTTCTCGCGGGCAATACAAAAGTAAAAATCCTCCACCGCCGGCACCGCTTATTTTTCCACCAAGGGCACCCGCCTCAAGTGCCTTCCGATACATAGATTCAATTTCAGGAAGCGTGATTCCATTTGCCAGTTGTTTTTTACATTCCCATGTTTTTCGCAGCACCTCGCCCATTCTGTCAAATTGATTGGTCAGCAAATATTCCCGGATTTCAGCCGCTTGATATTTAATAGTTTTCAAAAAATCTATCTTGTCTGCGGTATTTTCTTTCTGACTTTTTAAGATTTTGTCGGCGCTTCGGGTAATTCCCGTATAAAAGAGCATTAGATTTGAACCCATCTTTCGGTAGTTTTCATTATAAACCGGTAATTTTTCAACATCGACATGTCCATTTTTCTGGAATTTGAAAAAACGAAGCCCGCCATACGCCGCAATGTATTGATCCTGTTTGCCTATGGGTTTTCCCAGAATATCGATCTCTATTTGGCAAGCTTGTTGTGCCAGCAGTTCGGCCGGCTGTTGAATTCCTTTAAAGGCATAGAAGGCATTCAGTAATCCTACTGTGACACTGCTGGAGGAACCCAATCCAGAACCACCATCAGACGGAATATCGGCGAGGGTCGTGATTTCAATGCCATCGGCAATCCCGGTCATTTTCATCGCTTCCCGAACCAGCTCGTGTTGGATTTCATCAACAGAATCAACAATTTCTTTTTCTGAATAGTTAACATATATTTTATCATCAAACCTCTCTTTCACAATCACATAGACATATTTATCAATGGCCGAACTGACAACCCAGCCTTCTTCCTCTTTCCAGAAGTCTTTTAAATCCGTGCCGCCTCCGGCAAAGCTAATCCGCAACGGTGTTTGCACAATAATCATTCGTTGTTCCCCTTTCTAAAAGATTAGGTTCTTTGCATCCGACTGAGCTTTTCTATAATTTTCCATATCGCCAATATCCAGAATGTAATCTTCTATAATAAAACCTTTCATTTTACCCACAAGTTTTGGAAATACATCATAACCGAAATCGGCCGGCGTTTTTTGCGGAAGGTATTCATAGAGCTTCCGGCCGGCTACATAAATACCTGCATTAGCAAGATTGGTTTTGGGATTTTTTGATTTCTCCTGAAATTCTATGATTGTACATTCTTCATTCAAGGTAGCAATACCACATTGCTCGGGCCGATTGGTTCGAAAAAGTCCCATTGTTAGAACCGGATTTGAGATTCTGTGAGAAGAAAGGATTTTATGGAGATTCACTGTGCTCAGGTTATCCGCATAAATAATCAGAAAATTTTCATCATTCTTTACCCATGACCAATTTTTTGCCACCGTTCCGGCACTGCCAAAAAGCTCCTCTTCATAAACAGTTTCAATCTTTATTGGGTAGGAATGGCTATTTACAAATTCCATTATTTTCTCAGGGAGATAATGCAGGTTTATCAAGACTTCATCAATTCCATATTTCTGAAAAAGAATAAACCAATATTCGAGCAATGGTTTTCTATTGATTGGAACCAGGCATTTCGGAACTGTATTTGTGAGCGGCCGCAGGCGCGTGCCCAACCCGGCAGATAGCAGAAAGGCCTTCATATTTTATTAACCACAAAGTTTTTGGAATATGATTGAAATGTTGAATTTTGAATGCTGAATGCTAAATGACACAGAACAACAGAATCTATTTCATTACGAAATTTTTCAGCATTTAATATGCATCATTTCGTTAAATTACCGGACGATGTTTTTACAATTTTTGTCAAAATATTGATTATGTCATCTATTTCATGTAAGAGGGAGGCTATTTTCTCTTCCATTTTTAGGATAAACTGTGATTTTGAAAGCAAATTAAGCCAATACTTTGTCTCGCGAGCCTCTTTTGAAGCAATGGACATTTTTGAAATAAAATCTTTCTTAGATTGAGCAGCATGCTTGTAAATGATAAATTTTGAATTTTGAATGCTGAATTGAGCCTAAACTATTTTTCTTGCAGGCTAGAGGTTTTGACTATTTTACTCAGTATGTTTATAATATCATCAATATCGCTGTAAAGCGAGAGGATATGATCGTGACAATCCGGAATCAATTCTGACTTGTCCAGTAGAGATATCCAGTATTTCGTTTCCCGCGCTTCTTTTGAAGCAATAGACATCTTTGAAATGAAATCCTTTCTCGATTGTGCAGCCTGAGCTTCTTGTACATTGGCGCCGATTGATGTCCCTGATCTTAAAATTTGCTTCGAAATCACATACTCGTGACCCTTCACCATCTCTTTGTAAAGCTCAATAATTTTTAGAGAAAATTCTAAACTTTTGCTTACTATTAAATTTTCTCTTTTATTATTTTTCATTTAAAATTTAGCATTCAAAATTCAAAATTTATCATTTTTACTTTGCTTTTCGAATAACATTAAGCTGTTTCATTCGGTTTTCGGCAAACTCCAAAATATCCTCAATATCGGTCTGGCTGTTTAGATAGTCCCAATAATCCTGAATGCTTTGCTCAATGGGAACTTTTGGTTCCCAGCCCAAACCTTTTAATTTGGAAATATCCGAAAAGATATGGCGTGTGTCCCCATAACGATAAAAATCGCCGTTGACAGGCTTCATATTTTTCCCGATAACTTCCTGCATTTTTTCATAGAAGTCAATTACGGAAAACGGTTTTCCTCCCCCCACATTAAACACCTGATAATCGGCTCTTTCGTCCTCAAGAACCAGAAGATTTGCATTGACCACATCGCGGATATTGATGTAGTCACGGATTTGCTTTCCGTCCTCAAAAATAATGGGGGGCTTATTAAAATAGAGCGACAAGGCAAAAATACGCATGGCGCCCGAATAGGCGTTATAAAAGGATTGTCTGGGTCCCTGCACAATGGAATAGCGCAACGCCACCGACGGAATATCATATCGCTTGCCGAGATTGATGGCAATCATCTCCTCGGAATATTTGCTCATCGCATACTGATTTTGCGGATTGATTTTCTCCTCAGGTGTCGGAAGATAATGCATCGTGGCGCCACAATACGGACAGTAGTGCTCCCAATCTCTCTGACGCAATTGTTTCTCCAAACGGATATCAGGAATCATTTTGCCGTGTTCCAGACACTCGTAAAGTCCTTCGCCCAAAACAGCCTGTGAAGCGGCAACAACCACTTTCTTGACAGGGAGATTTTTTTCGACGATGATCTCATACAGAAGAGCCGTACTGACACTATTCACATGGAAATACGTACTGAAATCCGGCAAATAATCCTGGTACGCCGCTAAATGGTAAACGGCATCGACATTTTGCAGAGCATATTCTAACGCCTTTTTATCCCGCACATCGCCAAATATAAATTCCACATCTTCGGGAATATAATTGGGTTTGCCTTTTAAATGGACGGGTTGCTGCAAATTATCAAGAATCTTAACCTGATGCCCCTTTTCCAACAAAGCATCTACGGTATGCGAGCCGATGAATCCGGCACCGCCCGTTACTAATATTCTCATTCGATATTTCCTTAGAATTGATTTTTTTTGTTGGTTTGATGTATTCAACACAAAATAAATTTTGAATGTTGAATTAGCCAACTAATAAACTATTCTATTTCATTTAACAACTTATCCACCGGCTGGTGCATTCAACGTTTCTTTTGTCTTTTCATTCAAAATTCAAAATTTAACCCTGTACAGTTCCCGCCCAAAAAAAAGCGGGACAGGCTGCAGGCTCCTTACAGGGCAAGCATTCAACATTTCTTTCTGCCTGGTATGTCACTGTTAAGAGAGGGATACCTCAATCGACATTTTTATTTTGTGGGAATTGTTTCTCTGTCCCACTTTTCGGCCAATTTTTTCATGGATTCTGCATATTGTGGCCAATCATGCAGCGTGGCCGGATCAAAATCTGCTCCGTTGGGCCATACCAATGTATGCACTTCAGGATCGATAGACACTTGATCAAATAAAATTTCATCCTCAAGTGCTCCATACAAAGCACCTTTCAGAACAGGGTGAAAATCGATGGTCTGGATTGTGTTATCATCAAAAACGATGCGCAATGTATATGCCCCAACTTTTTCAAAACTTATAACTCGATAGATTGGGTGTTCCATCTTTTTGCTCCTTGCTGCTTATCTTATTGTAAGGGAGCTATCTTATAAGGCAATTGGCCTAATTGCAAGCGCTCCCAATTATCTGCCAGCTCACCCTGATGCATCTCAACCCACGCTTCTAAAAATCGCTTCTGCCGCAAAGGTAAATCCCCACTTAGCAATTCAATCGGATCAATATTATTTACTTCCGCGTGATTCTGATAATAAACATGGAAATGCGGCAGATTGTGTGGCACACCTGGTTCTGCAAACATGCGGATGATTAAACCAAAAAAACGAGCAATTTCTGGCAAATACTTTTCTCCTTTTTCTATTATGCAACATCTAAAATTATCAAAAATTCAATACTCAATCTTAAACACATGCCGGGTAAAAAAACCAGCAGGCATTCAAAATATTAACCACAAAGTTCACAAAGAACACAAAGGAAATTTCAAATTTTAAATGCTAAATCCGCCAGTCGGCGGACAAGTTGTTGAATTAGCCAACTGACATTTTTTTCCCATTCAACTATTTCTCCAGCCACTCGGCCGATTAAACATTCAATGTTTCTTTTGTCTTTTCATTCAAAATTCAACCCTGTACAGTTCCCGCCCAAAAAAAAGCGGGACAGGCTGCAGGCTCCTTATCCCAGTACACTCATACTTCGCTACGGGACAGGCAGGGCAAGCATTCATCATTTCTTTAGGTTCATCATTGAGCATTTCTCTTATCTATAAAAGTGCAAAATATTTTTATTGCGAATCTTACCAAGATTGATTATACTATGTATATATTACA
>BDTM01000032.1 GCA_002898015.1 bacterium BMS3Bbin03
ATATCGATGAGTACACTCTAATAGCCACGAATTACACGAATTTTAATTCCATTAAATTCAATAAACTCAATTCGTAAAAATTCGTGAATTATTGGCTAATATCATTTTAGAATAGACTCATCGATGAGTCTGATTTTATGAGAGAAACTTCAAAATTCATTTTTCTTGAAAGTCCCGTAGGGACGCAATGTTTATAGCCAAGTGCCAAATCAAATGAGCTTAAGTCCCTTTAGGGACGATATTTAATTCTATCCTAACCGCGCAAAATGATGAAAACGATTCTAAAAATAATGCTGCTCGCGCTTCTTGGCCTGGGCTTTTGGAATTCAACCGGTCAGGCTCAAACACCGGCGGATTCCATTCAAATTCCGAAATCGCTTTACCGGAATGTGCAGCGCTATCTCGCAGAGTGGGATTCTCTCTCGAGAATTCCGGCGAAATTTGTGCGGCCGGACACCGTTCGCCTGAAATTATCAAAAAAACGGTTTCAGGCTATTTATCCGGATATCATTTCCAACTTGTGGCGTTATCAATCTTTCAGGCTGCGGGGGGTGCATCAAATGACGGAAACGATTCGGGCGCTGATCAAAATTCAAAACCCCGATACCCTTCTGACGGAATGTGCCCTGTACCGTTTTCCGGACGATTCCTGCCTGATTATTTCCCGGAAATTCTGGCAAAAATCACTCAAACAGTTGGAAATTTTGAATCAGATTTATAATGCGTCTACAAAAGATTCAACGCTGATTTTTAAAAATACAGCGCTGCCGGTTGTCTCCGAAACATTTTGGGGCAGGTCAAATGTCACGCTTTCGGGAAAAATAATATTCCGGTCTCAGCGGGGGGATACCCTGTACACACTGGCGATTAAGCGCCTGAAAGTTCCCGTCCAATATCAGCCCGATTTTTGGCGGGCGCACTTAACGATGAGCCTTCAGTTGGGACTTTTGCCGGGGCCAAAAAATACCCCGAGAAACTGGACCGTCGGCCTGGCCGCAATGAATTACAGGCGGTTTTTTCTGCACGTCTTTCTCGGATTGAAAGGTTTCGGAGGCGGGTTAGGGTACAGACTTTTCGAACACGCAGGGCCTACGCTGGGTATCGAAAATACCTATTGGGGCGTCACCGTGCCGGCTGCCGGTTTCGCTTTTCTTCTGAATTGAATTTCCAATTTAAACGACCAATTTCCCTCGTTTCAGAATCACTTTATTGTCTATTTTTACGGTCGCTTTTTTAAGGGTGGCGGCCGGAAGCGTCGGATTCAGGATATGCGACCGGTAGTCGGCGCTGTCCCCGAATGTCAGATGAACCAATCCATTGGCCCGCTCATCGATAAATGTGTTTCCGGTCATTCTGCCGCGGGGATTTAAACCGATTCCGACACGAACCAGTGTGCGCCGGTTTCGCTTTTTGGTTCGCAGCAGTGCACGAAAGGCCTCAATATCCTCTTTCGAATAGATTTTAACCAGGCGTCCGCCTTTAATCAGAAATCGAACGGGGGAACGGGGGATTCCGACTGCGGTCAAGGATCCGTTTATCAGAAGGTCTCCTGCGGCGGAGCCTTCGACAGCCCGGACAAGGACCCGTCCGCCGGGCGGGAAGCTCATTTCACCGTATTTTTGCACAATTCCGGTGTCCGCGGTGCAGGTTAGGTGCTGAATCTCAAAGGAGAGGGAATGATCCGAATCGACTTGAATGGTCAGTCGTTTACCCAATGTCAGCACGTCGCGCAGTTTTTGTGTGTCGTGTTCAAGCGCCTTATTGTCGCCATCGATTAATTTGATAAACTGATCCGCCTCGATACCGATCAATCCGGCCCAGCGCGTTTTTGAATCATTGGAAATACAAAAGTCCTCCCATAAAAAAGGAAATTCGCGGGCAACAAATAACGTCACGTCCGCATTTCGAATAAAAGCAAGCAGTCTGTCCGCTTTTTTAGGACGGCTTTCGTGGCTTGAATAGGCCATAACGTAGGTGTACGGATATTTTTCAATCGCAATTTGCCAGAGTCTTCGACTGAGATCCCAGGCAAACTCATCCGTAATAATTAAAAAGGATTCATCTTTCCGGAGATTTAAATTCTCCCTGAAAAACATCTGGATAGCACGCACACATTTTTTATACGAGGGTTTTCTTGAGTCATTAGGTTTCATAATTGACTATCATACAAGAAGTTGATTTACAATCTATAAAAAAGCGGTTAATTTCAAATGGTGAGATATTTTATATTAATTAAATTCATCGAATAATTCAAGTTTTTTTTGGAATCAGGAATAAGAATTTTATTTGAAATTCTTTTAAAATTTTGTATATTTAAAAAACTTACACCGATTGGGTTAAAAAAATGTCTCCACTGAAAGATATAACGTTAGGCCAATTTTATCCCGGGGATTCCGTTCTGCATCGCCTTGACCCGCGGACAAAATTGATTTCACTGCTGGTCATTATGACGGCGATGGTGGCGACGAACCGTTTTTGGGCCTACGGTTTTTTTTCAATATTTTTAATCCTGGTGATCTATTTTTCCCGTGTGCCGGTTTCATTGGTCGGAAAAAACCTCAGGCCGTTTTTATGGTTATTTTTGCTGACATTTTTATTGAATATCGGCTACGGACCCGGGAAAGCGCTTTTTCAAATTCCTGTCGTACATTGGACGGTCACGGATACGGGTGTGACGCGGGGAATCATCTACACCGCCCGGATCATCCTGCTTATTTTGTTTGCGGGTGTCTTTACGCTGGTCACGGTGCCGATTGACATTACAGACGGGTTGTCCCGATTGTTTTCGCCGTTGAAAAAGCTTGGTTTCCCGGTCGCCGAGTTTGCGATGATGACGACGATTGCGATCCGTTTTATCCCGCTGCTGCTGGATGAAGCCGACCGGATCCGCAAGGCACAGCTTGCCCGCGGGGCCCAGATTGAAGGGAATTTGATTCGGCGCATCAAAGGCATTATTCCGGTCATTTTGCCGCTGTTTCTGTCTGCTTTCCGAAAAGCGGATGATCTGGCTCTGGCAATGGAAGCGCGCTGTTACCGCATCGGAGAAACGCGCACCAGTTTTAAACGATTAAGACTCACGACGACCGATTACGGCGTATTGCTGGGTACAATTGTCTTATCCATTGGCTGCGTTTTGGTATGATTAATGGTTAATTACAAATTGATTCTCGAATATGACGGGACGGATTTTTCAGGATTTCAAATTCAACCCGGGCAGCGTACCGTGCAGGGCGAGCTGCAGGCCGCTTTAAACCGATTGTTTCCCGACGGGTTTTACCTGACCGCTGCCGGAAGAACCGATGCCGGCGTTCACGCGGCAGGACAGGTTGTCACGGTACGGACTGAGAAATCATACGCACCGGAAATATTAAAACGGGCGCTGAATGCCAATTTACCCGGTGACATTGTAATTAAAGAGGCTCGGGAAGTGCCCCTTGATTTTCATGCCCGGTTTTCGGCGTGCAGACGGACTTATCTTTACCGGGTGATGACGGCGCCCACGGCGCTTCAGCGCCGTTTTGTGTGGCAAATCTCATTTTTACCCGATTTTGACAGGCTTTTGGAATGTGCCGAAATTGTAAAGCGGCAGAATGATTTTAAATCTTTTACAAAAGCCGGGGCAGAAACCGAGCATTTTAAATGTGAAATTTACGAATCGCACTGGGAAAAGGGCGAAAATGAATGGGTCTACCACATAACGGCGAATCGGTTTCTGCACAATATGGTGCGCATCCTCGTGGGCACCATGATGGAAGTCGGCAGAGGACGCTTTTCTGCGGCGGCGTTCGAGAAAATGTTCAATGCCGGTGACCGGCGGGCCGCGGGTCTGACCGCTCCTGCACGAGGGCTCATTTTATGGCGGGTGGATTATGAATTCTGAGCGCGCAGGGCAGGCACAAGACCTGCCCCTACAGAATTGACATTAAACCAACGTACTTTTGGGATTGTTGGAAATTGGATATTGAGTATTGATTATTGGATATTGCAATTTATCAGCCGGCTGGCAATTGGCTTCGACCCAAAAAGATATTTGGACAATCTGATTGATTTATATGAATTGCCGCGCGCTTTAGCGCGCGGATGCGGGCTAAAAAAGCAAATCCAAAGGGGGTTTTAACCCCGAGTCAGTCAATCGTTGGGGGTTAAAACCCCGGAAACAAGAGATGGATTATGACCCGCGAGCTGAAGCTCGCGGCAATCCGCCTACGGCGGAGAGCTTCGCCTGCGGCAAACAGTGACCTGAATTGTCACATTTTTAAAAATGAATATTCATTTGGTAAATAATGTCTGAACGAAAACACATGGAAAATGTAACGTAAGCATCTTGCCTGCGTTCGTTTGACAGCAGAAACAAAGGATTGGCTAAATCAAATTTCACAAGTCAGAGGCTTGTGTCACGTTTTCGTTCAGACCCTAAATAGCAATTGAAAGGAGAATCTCAAATGAAATTTTTTATCGACACGGCAAACCTGGATGAAATTCGGGAGGCCGCGAGTCTGGGTGTCCTGGACGGCGTGACGACAAACCCCTCGCTCATGGCAAAAGAAGCGGGAAAGGGAAAAACGTTCCGTGAGATTTTGGAAGAAATCTGTGAAATTGTGGACGGCCCGATCAGCGCGGAAGCCGTGAGCCTGGATTACCAGGGCATTGTCCGTGAAGGCCGTGAGCTGTCCGGTATTCATAAAAATATTGTGGTTAAAGTGCCCATCATCTTAGAGGGCTTAAAGGCTGTTAAAATCCTTGAAAATGAGGGCATCCGCACAAATGTGACGCTGGTATTTTCGCCCAGTCAGGCGCTGCTGGCAGCAAAGGCCGGGGCCTCTTTTGTGAGCCCGTTTGTCGGGCGGCTGGACGATATCAGCCATTTTGGAATGGATCTGGTCAGGCAAATGGTTGAAATATTCTTCAATTACGATTTTCAGACCGAGATTATTGTCGCCAGCATTCGCAATCCCCTGCATGTGGTTGAAGCCGCTCTGGCCGGCGCTCACATTGCCACCATTCCGTTTAAGGTCATTAATCAGCTTGTAAAACACCCGCTGACAGATATCGGCATCGAGCGCTTTTTGGACGATTGGAAAAAAGCAAAAGCCGCTCTGGGTGCGAAATAAGCACGAATTCCGGAACCAATAAAAAGGAGATATTGTGAGAAAATATTTATTACGAACAGGGGCAATTTTGATACTCGTTTCGCTTACAGCCGCCGGCTGCTCTGCCCGGGACAAAACGGATTCTTTAAAAGCGGCATCGTCCTCCGTAGACAGCAGCCGTATTTTTCAAAAAACGGCCGCCGGGCAGGCAAATGAGCCGAAGGGAACGGCAGCCATCCGAGACGTCCGGCAGAACGCCATCACGCGTGCGGTACAAAAAGTGGCTCCGGCCGTTGTCGGCGTAAACGTCACACAAATCCGGGAATACGTGGCCAATCCGTTCGCAAATGATCCGTTCTTTAGATTCTTTTTTCCGGGAACGCGATACCGCCAGAAAGTCAAAAGTCTGGGTTCCGGATTCATCATTTCACCGGATGGTTACATTGTCACCAACGAACATGTGATTCACAATGCCACTCAAATCATGGTGACGATGGTGGCCGGAAAAAATTTTCCGGCAAAGCTGATCGGATCGGATTACACCACCGACATCGCCCTTTTGAAAATTGGTGAAAAGGATTTACCCTATTGTCAATTGGGAAATTCGGATGATATCATTGTCGGTGAATGGGCAATTGCGCTTGGAAACCCGTTTGGGCTGTTTGAATTGAGCGGGCATCCCTCCGTGACCGTGGGCGTTGTGAGTGCCACCGGCCTGAATTTTGGCCGGCAGGGCAGCGACCGGGTGTACCAAAACATGCTTCAAACCGACGCTTCCATTAATCCCGGGAACAGCGGCGGCCCGATGGCGGACGCGACGGGAAAGGTGATTGGCGTGAACACCTTTATTTTTACGGGCGGCAACTACAGTCAGGGGTCCATTGGACTTGGATTTGCCATTCCGATCAATCGTGTGAAGCGGGTGATTGCCGATATCAAACGCTTCGGGAAAGTGAACCGTCAATTCTGGACAGGTCTTGAAGTTGACAATATCAATTATTTGATTGCCCGCTACTTTGGTTTATCGTCAACCAACGGCGTCATTGTGACCAATGTGCAGAAAAACAGTCCGGCCAAACGGGCAGGCATTCTGGTGGGCGACATTATTCTTGCCATTAACGGCCAGAAAATCCGCAAAACGCAGGACATCTGGACTATTTTCACCAATATGGATGCGAAAGCCGGGGATGTGCTCAAATTAACCATTTACAGAAAAGGGCGAAAAATAAAAATCCCATTAAAGCTGGCGCCCATACGTCGGTAACGGCTTTCCAGTTAAACTAAAACGGGGTTGATCGATAAACCCAAAACGATGAGCGGGTGTGAGGAATGGTCTGGTTTTATTTATTAAGCGGATTATTTTTAGGATGGTCTTTGGGCGCCAATAATGCCGGCAATATTTTTGGTACGGCCGTGGCGACAAAAATGGTACGCTTTAAAATGGCGGCTTTAATCGGCAGTATTTTTATTGTGCTTGGAGCCGTTTTTGACGGTGCCGGCGCCACGCATACCCTGGGAAAACTGGGCGCCGTGAATGCGCTTGCGGGCTCATTTACGGTGGCGCTTGCGGCGGGGGTCACCGTTGCCTGGATGACCAAACTTAAAATACCCGTTTCGGCCTCCCAATCCATTGTCGGCGCCATCATTGGCTGGAATCTGTTTACAGGGCTGCCCACCAATTATCATTCGCTGACAAAAATATTGTCCGCCTGGGTTATTTGTCCGCTTCTGTCCGCTGCCATTGCCATGATTCTTTTTAAACTGTCTAAATATTTTCTGCGACAAAGAAAAATTCATCTTTTGGAATTGGATGCCTATACGCGTTTCGGTCTAATTCTGGTCGGCGCTTTTGGCGCGTACAGTCTGGGGGCAAATAATATTGCAAACGTCATGGGCGTGTTTGTGCCGGCAGAACCCTTCCAAAACATTCATTTTGCCGGATTCCTGACGTTTACAGGCACACAACAGCTTTTTCTGATTGGGGCACTGGCGATCGCCGTGGGCATTTTCACCTACTCCTACAGGGTGATGATTACTGTGGGGAGCCAAATTTTTAAACTTTCTCCGGTCACCGCGTTTGTCGTCGTTTTGTCCGAATCGATTGTGCTCTTTATTTTTGCGTCGGAGGGCTTGCAGAATTGGCTTATTGCTCACGGTCTTCCTCCGATTCCGCTTGTGCCGGTGTCCAGTTCTCAGGCTGTTGTGGGTGCCATTATCGGAATCGGAATCATAAAATCACGCGGCAGTGGAATAAATTTCAATGTGTTGTGGAAAATCGGCTCGGGCTGGATTACGACACCGATTGCCGCCGGTGTTCTCAGTTTTGTCGCACTATTCTTTGTGCAAAATGTCTTTGAACGGCCGGTCGTGAAACGCGCGGCTTCAGAAATTTCTCAATCGGTCATCGAAGAGCGCTTCCGCAACAGGGCAGGGGAGGGTGAATTCGGAGAAAAAGTAAAAAGGTTTAGCCAAGAGTTAAAGCACGGGCAGCCGTTTCTTTACCCTGTTTTTGGAGCTCAGAAATAAAATCGAGGTTCATTTTTTGAATTTGAAAGAAAAATTAGCCCTGCTGGATCGGCAAACGCGTCCGCGAAGTTTTGAGCTTCCCAAAAGGGAGCTCCGGAATATCCGGAATCTTCCGGAAGGAGAAGAGCTGACCCGGCCGGAAGGCCGGTTTTACCGGGTTCGAAGAGAATATTCTCTTTCATCCGAACGCGGCAATCAAGCCCTGTATCATCTTTTAAACCGCTCCTTCGAATCCGCCCGATTTATCTTAAAACAGCCGGAAGGCATTCCCATTCATTCGGAAAATCTCCTTTTCCTGGATGCGGAGACGACCGGACTCTCGAGCGGTGTGGGTACAGTGGCATTTTTGATCGGGTTGGGCTATTTTCAAAAGGACTCTTTTATCCTCGAGCAATTATTTGCCCGGGATTTTCGTGAAGAGCGGGCGGCACTGGCCTATTTGAGTGAATTAACGCAGGATTTCACAACGCTCGTTTCCTTCAATGGGAAGACGTTTGACTGGCCGCTCCTGGTGAACCGGTGGATTTTTAACCGGCTGCCCGTTCCGGATCATTTAGATTTCCACCTGGATTTGTTGTACCTGAGCCGCAGACTCTGGCGGCGGACAATCGGCGCGTGCACGCTGGGAAACATCGAAAAGGAAATTCTTCAGATCACACGGTACGGAGATGTGCCCGGTTATCTTGTGCCGCAATTCTATTTTGATTTTTTACGGACAAAAGACGGAACGGCGCTGCAAAAAGTTTTCTATCACAATCAAATGGATATTCTTTCACTCGCGGCATTGTTAAATCTGCAGTTGGAAGTTTTAGAGGGCCATTCACCGGAGGTGCCGATCGATCACCTTTCCCTGGGCAAACTTTTTCTTCAAATCAAGGAAGAAGCCCTGAGTCTTGAATATCTTGAGATAAATCACGACAAAATTATCCGGAGCGAATTTGTGGCGGAGATCAATCTTTTTCTGGCGCAGCTTTACAAACGCCGGCAGGAGTGGAAAAAAGCCAATAATCTCTGGAAAACAATGATGATGACGGCGCGTTTTGAATTGGAACCCTACGAAGAACTGGCAAAATATTATGAACATCAGGCGAGAGATTGTGAGGAGGCGCACAAGATTTGTCTGGAGGCTCAAAAACGCATTTCTCTTTTGGAACAGTTAGGGAAGCATCCGGTTTCAATCGTACAAAAGCAGGCGTTGACACACCGTATTGACCGGCTTGCGAGAAAAATCCGGACAAAAAGGAATCTGAAAAGGTGAGGCAAAATGAACCGCCCCGGGAGCAGATGCGCCTGGACAAGTGGCTGAAGGTCGCCAGAATTTTTAAAACACGCAGCCGGGCTGCCGAGGCCTGCGAGCAGCGGCACGTGAAAGTAAACGGGCAAACGGCCAAACCGGCAAAAGTCATTCGGATCGGCGATGAAATTACCGTTCGATTCGGAAATAGATTCCGCACACTGGAAATAAAGAAGGTCACATTGAAAAGCCTTCCCGCGGCTCTGGCGGCAGAGCTTTATTCTGAACAGAAGGTCGATCTTTCCGACGAAAGCATGGAATTAATGCAGGTGATGAAGCGGCTGGATCGGAAATTCAGGCCGAAATACAAAGGACGTCCGACCAAAAAAGAACGTCGACAGATCGAAAAATTAAAAGGATTCTAAAAAGTTAACATGAGGGTTTTTCAGATGAAACGCATTTACGGTATGATCTTCGTCTTGTTGGTTCTTTTTTCGACGGCCTTTGCGCAGTCGGTTCATTATGATGTCTTTTTGGATACGCAGGAAACGCATTTCTTCCGCGTCAAAATGACGATCCGGAATGCACCGGAAGAGACGTTAAACGTGGCCATTCCGGCCTGGTTCGGTTTATATCAGATTCGCGATTTTGCCCAATATGTTCAACGCGTCCGCGCCGAAAATGAAAACCGGCAGCGGATTTCAATGACAAAGATCGATAAGCAGACCTGGCAGATCATTCCCGGGACGTCCGGAACAATTCAAATTTCATACCGTGTGTTCGGCAACGATCTGAGTCCTTTCGGCACGCAGCTCAATACGAAACATGCGTTCATCAATCCGGCCATGATCCTGTTCTATCTGGTTAACGGAAGAAACCGGCCGGTTACAATCACCTATCACAAGCCTGAAAAATGGAAGATTATCACGGCCGCCGACCGGATGGAAAATCGAAACGCCTCCTTTAAGGCCGGTTCTTACGATGAATTGGCGGACAATCCTGTTGAAATCGGAAATTTTACAAAACGGTCGTTTACATCGGATGGCGCCGTTTACGATGCGGCATTCTATGATTATCACAAGGAATTCGATCTAAATCGTTTTACGGAGATGTTAAAACGAATTGTGCATTACGAAACGGTTCAGCTTATGCACGATGTTCCTTTTAAGCGATACGTGTTTTTATTCCAATTGGTGGATTCGCACGGCAGCGGGATGGAACACACCAACTCGTGTGTGATCAGTTTCAATCGAGCGCGTGCGCACCGGGATGTGTTTGAGCTGTCCAGTCTGATTGCACACGAATTCTTCCACGCTTGGAATGTGAAGCGCATCAAACCAAAGACTCTTTTCCGGTACGACTGGACGAAAGAAAATTACACGCGTGCACTTTGGTTTGCCGAAGGCGGCACCAGTTACTACGCGGCGCTGACTCGCGAACGGGCTGACTTTTGGACTCGCCGGCAGTTACTGGATCATTTTGCGAAACGCATAACGCAGGAAGAAAATGACCCCGGCCGGTTCATTCAGAGTCCGGAGATGGCCAGTTTTAACGCCTGGTTTGAAAAATACCCCTGGTATGAACGTCCCGAAAACAGCATCTCTTATTACCGTTCGGGTGAAATTCTTTCCTTTCTGCTGGATTTAAAAATGCGTCTGGACACACGAAATCGTTTCGGCCTGGACGATGTGATGCGGACCATGAACGGTCTGTTTGCCAAACGGAACATCGGCTACAACGACAGCCGGGACGTGCTGGCGGTGATGAATAGTCTGACCGGAAAAGATTATTCGGATTTTTTCGCCCGTTACATCTCTGGAACCGAACGGCCGCCTTATGAAAAAATAGTCGGCCGGGCGGGACTCACTTTGCGGAAAACACTTAAGGAACTTCCTGATCCGGAATTTACTGCCGAGCGAAATTTTGACAAACCCTTTGTGGTGACCACCGTTGAAAACGAGAGTCCGGCGCAAAAAGCCGGGCTGCGGATAAACGACCGAATTGTAAAAATCAATGGAAAACCAACGGAATTGTATATCCGGGATTCTTACAAAGGCATGAAAAAAGGCGATCAGGTGACGCTGCTGATTAAGAGAGGCAGCCGTGAGGAGCTTCTTTCGTACAAATTGAAAATGACATCGAAGCCGTCCTTTTCGCTGCAGATGCAAAAAAAGCGTTCCGAATTTCAAATGAAATTATTAAACGATTGGTTTGAAGGAAAGCCGTAGAATTGGTCTAAAAGGAGCTGAAAAATGATTTCAAAACAGAAATACAATAGATTAATCGGAATCGTTTGGGTTGCGGCAATGGCTCTGTTTGCCGTCGGTCCGGTTCGGGCGGATGATTTCCGGTACAATGGATTTGAAACGACTTACGAATTTAGTGTGCACCCCGGTGATTTGCAGTATTTTTATGTGACGATTCATATTGCCAATAACGACGCGCCGCAATTGGTGTTTTCCATGCCCGCCTGGATGCCCGGCGGTTACATGCTGGCGAATTTTGCCCGCCGTGTGGCGGATTTCCAGGCCGTGAACAGCAAGAATGAGCGCCTGGCTGTCCAAAAGATCGATCCGAATTCCTGGGAAATTCAAACAAAAGGAGACCCGGTAATTCATGTTTCTTACAAAGTGAATATTGCGCATGGGGCATTCATGGGAAAGGTCATCGATTCGAATTTTGCATTGGTAAATGGGCCGTCGACCTACATGTACATTCGCGGGCACAAGAATGATCCGGTTACGGTAAAATACAACATTCCGGAGAATTGGAAAATTGCAACAGGTCTGGAAGAAACACAAAATCCCGCTATTTTCACGGCGCCCAATTATGATGTGTTTGCAGATGCGCCGGCTTTGTTGGGTCTGTTCAAACAATTTACATTTCGTTTGAAAGGCGTGCCGCACGTGGTGGCAATCAAGGGTCCCGTCAATTTTGACACCGGTGCCTTTATCCGGATGATCAAAAAGATTGTCACCTACGAAACACAGGAAATTTACCGGGATATCCCTTACAAAAAATATGTGTTTATTTACACGATTTATTCCGGGCGCAGGGGAGGCGGGGGATTGGAACATTTAAACTCAACCACAATAGGCCTGTCCGGCGATCTCTTAAAGGAAAATGTGAAGAACGGTGCGGATGTGACGGCGCATGAATTTTTCCACGTCTGGAATGTGAAGCGCATTCGTCCGGAGGTGTTGGGCCCTTTTGATTACACCAAAGACGTCCGCACCACATCACTCTGGGTCTGCGAAGGCATCACCAGTTATTATGCCGATCTGGTTCTCGCAAGAACCGGCATTTGGGGCGAAGCAAAATTCCTTAAAAATCAGGCCAAAATGATTTCGGCGCTGCAGTCCAATCCGGACCGGTTTAAAACAAGTGCCGAAATGTCCGGCTGGAATATCTGGCAAAATGGGTACGGGGGGTCAGGAATTTCATTTTATACCAAGGGGCAGATTTTGGGAATGCTCCTGGATTTAAAAATTCGACATCTTACAAATAACACCCGGTCTCTGGATGATGTCATGCGGTTCCTGAACCAATGGTTCGCGAAGTGGGATGTCGGGTACAAAGATTCGGACATTTTGCGGGCCGTGAACGCCGTTTCCAACCAAGATTTCAGGCCGTTTTTCGAAAAATATGTGGGCGGTACGGTCGAGCTTCCGTACAAAAAAATTCTCGGTTATGCCGGTTTGAAACCCGTATTTGAGAAAAAGAAAGTGCCCTACATCGGGAAAATTGCTTTCTTTGGGCCTCAGAACCGGGTTTTTGCGGTGGACAGGGAAAGCCCGATCGGGAAAGCCGGGCTCATGAAAGAAGACCACATTTTGAAAATAGACGGCCGTAAAATCAAAAACAGGGGAGATCTTGCAAAACTGTTGAATGCCAAAAAGCCGGGGCAAACCCTTAAGTTTTTGGTTAAAAGAGACGGGAAAAAGATAACAATCACAGCAGCCGTAAAATCGCGTGAAAAAGTGATGTGTAAAATTGAGACAACGGCTTCACCTGCACCGGAACAACTCATGATGCGGAAAGCCTGGCTGCACGGCGCCACGGATTAGGATTTGAATGAAAAAGATTAAAAGCTTTTAAATTGTTAAGCGCTATTAGCAAAACGTATTGCAGCCTTGCCGTTCTTTACAGGAAATATGACCGCCGAATTTGGTATCTGTTTCTGGCTCGTGTGTTCAGCGCGATGGGTTTTGCAATCGTCATCCCGTTTTTGAGCATTTATTTGTATTCGGAACTGGGCATACCGATGAAGGTTGTCGGCACTGTTTTTTTGCTTGCCGCCTTTTCCCGTGCGGGCATGCAGCTTATAGGAGGAGAATTGTCCGATCGCTACGGCCGCAGGCGCGTGATGCTGTTGGCCATGGGAGGACGGGCCGTCACTTTTCTGTTGTTGTCTTTACTCATTCTTTATGCCCAGCATCTCTTGTTTATTGTGCTGGCCGTCATGCTGTCTTATGGTTTCGGCGCGATGTTCATGCCATCCGCCGATGCGATGATTGCCGAATTGGTGAAAGATCAGGATCGAATAGAAGCTTACGGCATTCAACGGATTGGCCTAAACGCGGGCTGGGCCATCGGGCCTGCCATTGGCGGATTTCTGGCCTCTCTTTCTTATTTCTGGCTGTTTTTTCTAACCTCAATTCTGTTTATATTTGGATTTTTGATCACTTTTTTCTTTATTGGTGAATCCAATAAAAATCGAAGCAGACAATCGGCCGGGACGGGATTAAAAGGAATTCTGTCCATTCGAAACAATCACGATTTTCTGATATTTGCCTTTTTTGCCCTTTTAATCTTCTCGATTATGACGCAAATTGTTTCAACACTTTCTGTGTATGTGGTCAGTGAAGTGGGACTCAACAAAATCCATTTGGGCTTTTTGTACACAATTAACGGGCTTGTCATCATCTTCCTGCAATTTCCCGGAATCTCGTTGATCAAACGAATGAAATTAACTTCTGCTCTATCGATAGGTGCTCTTTTTGCGGGGTTCGGATATAGTATTGTTATTTTTGCAGACGGTTTCTGGACAATTGCAATCGCCATTGTCATTCTGACATTCGGAGAAATTTTCATCACACCGGCCGGCACAACATTGACCTCCAATTGGGCGCCCCTTTCAGAGAGAGGAAGATACATGGGTGTCTATGGGTTGTTTCAATCATTTGGGCGTTCGTTCGGCCCATTTTACGGCGGATTTTTGCTGGATGCTTTTATGCACCAACTGGGTCTTTTGTGGGGAGCCATCTCAGCAATTGGTCTTGTGAGCGCACTTGGATTTTTCTCCCTGCAGTGGAAAATTAAACCTAAAATAAATGTCTCGATGGTAAAAACACAAACCTATTCGGCAGGATAATGGCACTAAAAATACGAATTCTTTCGCCGGGTAAAACAAAACAACATTATTTGCAGGAAGGCATCGATGATTTCTTGTCGAGGCTTTCCCATTATGTGTCTGTTGAAATGGTGATTGTTCCGGCAAAAATCCGGAAACAGAACCTGCCGGCGGAGATTATTTTACAGAAAGAATCCGAAGCCTTTTCAAAATATTTGGTCCGGCAAAACGATCTCATTTTGCTGGATGCCGGAGGCAAGTTGTTCTCATCGGAAAAGTTTGCCCGTTTCTTTGAAGAACGCATGAACAGCCGTATTTCAGCAATCGATTTTCTCATTGGCGGTGAATGGGGACTTTCGGATGATTTAAAATCCCGGGCCGATCAAATGCTTTCATTGTCCCGCATGACCTTCACACACGATTTAACGCGGCTCATTTTACTGGAGCAAATCTACCGGGCGTTTACAATTTTAAGGGGTGAACCGTACCATAAGTAACTAAATCTCTCAAAAGGTAATAAAATCCAATGCTAAAAACACGGATTTTTGGATCAGGTCTCCTGATATTATTTCTTCCTGCGCTGCTTTTTGCGGACACGATCGGCAAATTTCAATCCTATCGACAAAAGCAGAATAGAATCCAACTGAACTGCATAAACGCCCGTGTGGATCTGGTATTTTGGAGTCGGGATATTGTGCAGGTGCTTTTATTTACGCCTTCTGATTCAAAGGAAGAGCCTTCACTGGTCGTGTCACAGGATAGTATGATAACGGTTCAACCCGTTGTCACAAATCAGACGGATATCTTAGATATTCGCTGCGGAGATTTGATCCTAACGGTTCGGAAAAATCCATTCCGTATTTCTTATCGCTCTGCGGCAGCCGATTTTCATCTGAAAGGATATTCGGATGAAAGTTTCGCATGGGGATTGACAGAGCGAAGTGTCTCTTTTGATGTGTCCGGTTCATCGCACGATTTTTATGGCCTTGGGGAAAAGAGCATTCCAATCAACCGGTGGGGTTGGCGAATTATAATGGAGAATACCGCCCATTATGGTTATGAAGGCGAAGCACCGACTCTGAATATTAATATTCCGTTTTTGCTTTCTCCGGATGGTTACGGATTGTATTTTGATACACCTTCGGTGGCAGTTCTGGATGCAGGCGCAACCAGTCCCAATATTCTAACCTATTCAATTGATATGGGACAATTAAAGTTTTTTGTAATCGCCGGTGAGTCCCCTGCCGAAATTCTTCTCAATTATACACATTTGACAGGCCGGCAGCCTCTTCCTCCCAGATGGGCTTTGGGGTATATTCAATCAAAATATGGTTACCGCAGCGAAGCGGAGGCCAGGACTATCGTCTCAATGTTCCGCCAAAAAGAAATTCCGCTCGATGCAATTGTGCTGGATTTGTATTGGTATGGCCAACCCAGAGATATGGGCAATATGACCTGGAATAAAGCCGCTTGGCCGACGTCCGCGCAGATGATCGCTGATTTTCGATCGCGGGGGGTGAAGACCATTCTGATCGAGGAACCGTACATCACGACTCAATCCTTTCAATTTTCAACGGCCGATCAAAACCATTATTTCGGAGAAAACGAAAATGGACAATCCATTGTGATCCCCAATTTTTGGGCGGGGCCGGCGGCTCTTCTCGACTTTACAAATCCGGTTGTGCAGGAATGGTGGTGGGGATTGAACAAACCGCTTCTGGATCAGGGCGTGGCCGGGTTGTGGACCGATCTTGGTGAGCCTGAAATTCAGCCTTCGAACATGGTGTTTGCTCTGGGAAATAGGGATTATACGCACAATATATATAATTTGCTCTGGGCAAAAAGTCTTTTTGAACGCTTTCGGAGAGATTATCCCAATCGGCGTTTTTTTAATTTAACGCGGTCCGGATTTGCAGGAATGCAAAAATACAGCACCTTTCCGTGGTCGGGGGATGTCAGAAAAAGCTTCGCCGGGCTGCAAGTTCAATTGCCAATCATGCTTGGAATGGGGCTTTCGGGTGTGGGATATTCTCTTTCGGATATCAGTGGATTTGAGGGACAAACAACACAGTATCTTTATTTGCGCTGGATGGAGTTTGGCCTTTTTTCTCCCGTTATGCGGGTTCACAGCGGCGGACAAAGTGTGGAACCCTGGGTCTTTGGAAATGACGTTGAGAAAATAGCCAAAAGCCTGATCCGTTTGCGATATCAATTTCTGCCTTACAACTATACTCTGGCTTATGAAAACTACAGAAGCGGAATGCCTCTCGCCCGTGCACTTGTATTGGCTCTTCCGGAAGACCCCAATGCGAGAAACAATCAGACGGAATATTTTTGGGGAAAAGACTTGCTGGTGGCGCCGGTGACAACGTCTTTTACAAGCCGGCAATCTGTTTATTTCCCGGAGGGGGAATGGATTAACTTTTGGGATGACAGTGTTATTTCAGGTTCCAAAAACATAACTGTGGATGCTGCCATCGACCGGATTCCTGTGTTTGTCCGGAGAGGAGCCATACTCCCCACACAGGGCGCCGCAAAAAGCACGGAGGCCGTTCGTCAGGATTCTCTGATTCTTGAAGTATACTCCGGCTCATCCGGTGCAGGCCGGTTTTATGAAGATGATGGCCGCTCGCTTGATTATCAAAACGGGCAATTGGCCATCACCCAATTCAAAATGAAAGCCACAAGCACTTTGATTCAGCTCACCGTTAACACCGGAGAAGGAACGTTTAAGGGCCAGCCCCAAAATAGAATCTACGTATCTAAATTTCACTTGATTGAGGCAGCGCCGGATTCCGTAAAAACAGCGGATCGTGTGTTACCCGTTTTCAATTCAAAATCGGATTTGCTGTTCGGCAAGATGGGATCGTATTATGATTCAAACCGAAAGATTTTATGGACGAAACTGAGGGTGAGCATTCATCAGGATTTTACCATTACGATCTCCGGCAAAAAATTACTGACCTCTGTTGCAGATGTTCACCGAGTGACGGCCGGGTTTCTGTTGTATCAGAATTATCCGAATCCGTTTAATGCGATGACCACAATTCGTTACAAATTGCCAAAATTAGTCTACGTCACATTGACGATTTACAATGTTCAAGGCCGAAAAATTACGGTGATAATAGAGGGTGAGCAAAAAGCCGGAATCCATTCGATACAATGGAAAGCGAACAGGTTTCCTTCCGGCCTCTACCTGTATCGATTGGAGGCAGGTGATTTTGTAAAAAACGGCAAAATGATCCTGTTAAAATAACCGGACGCACAATGGAATTTCAAGAATCGAATGCTCTCACATTAATATCTGCAATGAACAATTGAAAGGGAAATAAGGATTTTAAATAGAAAATCATTCAGGACACTAAAATTATTTGACAAAACGGCAAAAAATTATTTAATTTAAAATTGCGGGGTTTGATCACTGTTCCAAGTACCGGGGTTGAGAATAAATTCCCGGGGCGTCAGGAAAATCCCGGTTTCGGGAGCGCCTTCTCATTTGTGACGGACCCCGCGCTTTTTTTAAAGGAGTCGATTATAAAAATCAATTTGCAGAATAAAGTGGTCGTCGTTACGGGGGCATCCAGCGGCATTGGGGCTTCACTCTCTGTGGAAATGGCCAAAAAAGGCGCCGCGCTGGCTTTAATCGGCCGTAATTCGGAACGTTTGGAGCGGGTAAAAAAAGAGGTTCAACACCACACACAGGATGTTTCAATATTCACCTGTGACGTCATGGATCGCCAACAGGTGCACGATACCGTCGATTTAATTTCTCGAAAATTTAGGCGAATCGACGGACTCGTTTATTCTTCAGGAATCGGCCTTCCCACCTTTTACCGCAATTTCGAGAGCACACATATTGAAAAAATAGTCCGCACCAATTATTTCGGGCTGCTGTATTGGATTGAATCGACAGCCCCGATGATGCAGGCGCAAAAAAGCGGTTTTATTGTGGGTATTTCGAGTCTGGCCGCTCACATGACGGAGAAACGTGTGGCAGGCTACACATCGAGTAAGGCGGCTGTGAGTAATTTTCTTGCCGGGGCACGAAAAGGCTTTAAAAAATACGGCATTCAGGTCATTACTATCGAGCCGGGTTATGTGAAGACACCGATGACAGCCGGTAACAAAAAAATGATTTTCCCGATGGAAGTCGAAGATGCCGCCCGGTCGATACTGAAAGCGATCGAGAAGGGGAAACCCGTTTACAGATTTCCGAAAACGATGGCCTTTTTTGCCCGGTTTTTCGAATGCCTGCCGACCGCAATCACTGCTAAATTTTAGCGGTGTCGCTTTTATCCCGGTAAGCTTTTATCTTTCCGCTCAGTAATTTCTCTTGATTTTTACCCTATATTTAACTATTATTTAAACTTACTTTGCCGATTGCTCAATAAAAATTGAGGACGCCCATGTTAAAATTAGTTAAGAAAGTCTTGTTTTCTTTCCTGTTTTTGCTCCTTTTTATCTCTTGTTCAAGAGGCGGGGACTACACCAAGAAAATTATTCTTCAGACACCCTGGGGATCGGCGCCCGGAAATTTCGGTCTGCTGAAAGAGGCCGAAGGCGTTGCGCCTGAAGCACTTGCCATTGACGCAGATGAAAACATCTGGGTCATTGATCTTGTAAATAGCCGCTTACAGGCGTTTGGAAAAGAAGGCGGCTTCATCCGGACATTTCCGATTTCCATTCGGGCAATGGACATTGCAGTTGGACCGGAAGGGAAACTTTATTTGATGGCTCCCTACGACGATCGACTCACCGTAATGGATACGACCGGGAAACTAATAAAATCATTCGCCATTCCTTCGGACATTAATCTCATTGAAGGCATTCGCTGGGAGGCAAACCGGCTTGTGATGACGACTGCCGAACAAAAATCGTACACGCTTCTGAAAAAATCTCAGGTGGGGCGCCTTTCTCAATCGCCGTTTCTTATGAAACCGTCTGTACAGCCACTGGAAGGTTTGGCCGGACGGTTCGGAGACAGGCGTTTCCAAACCGTCTGGAAATCCAAAAATGCGGGAGAAATTTGGATTTTGAACGCCGACGGACAGACGAAAAAAGAA
Organism: bacterium BMS3Bbin03; assembly: GCA_002898015.1. GTDB lineage: Bacteria > Zhuqueibacterota > JdFR-76 > JdFR-76 > BMS3Abin05 > BMS3Abin05. The sequence goes on from BDTM01000032.1 coordinate 19,267, forward strand.
ATCCGCGTTGTTTCGAATGCTCAATTGGGTTCCGTCCGCTATCTAAACACAGATGCTGAGAAGAATTTTTATATTTTGGAAGAAATTCTGCCGGCTCCGCAACAATCGGAGTTTAAAGTTCTGCGTTATTCACCCGATGGAAAAGTAGAGGCAGCGGTGAAAGTGCCAAATCACAATATTGCGGATGTTCATCGCCCGTTTACAATTGATTCGAAGGGGAATATTTATTTTATGCGGATTTTACCGGATGGCTTTTCAATTATCAAGTGGGAATGGCAGTGATAAAACACACGAAATGGTTCCTATTTATCTCCTTATTAACAGGATTCTTTCTGTTTACGGTTCAGGCAAATGCCATTACCCGGGCAAAAATCATTCAAAATGCGGAAAAATTTGTTCAGGTTCAATGGACATGTTCAGCTGCAAATGTGAATCATCCTTACACCGCAGGGGGCTGCCCGCCCTCTGATTTTGTGGCCGGTCAAACCTATCGGGGCGAAGCCTACTCTTATGGCGGAAATGATTCGGTAGAAAAATTTTTGCAGAGAATTGCAAATGGCGACGGCGCCGGAAGTCATCTGAGTCATTACCGGTATTACGGAGGCGTGCCTTCCTGGGCCACCGGCATCGATTGTTCAGCCTATGTTTCGCAGGTCTGGGAAATTCCCCGCCAATCGACGGCCACACTGCCCAATTATTCCACCGAAATTTCACGGGGTGAACTGAAGGCCGGCGACATTTTAAATAAACCCCACAGCCACGTGCGCTTGTTTGAAAAGCGAGCCATAGATGGCAGACCTATTGTTTACGAAGCATCCGGAAGCGCCACAAAGGTGGTGCACAGAGCCGTTTCCTGGGGAGACTACACACCCCGCCGTTTTAATCAATTGCTCGTTCCGGTTCCGGCATTTCTTGTAAAGAGAATCGGCCCGCGAACGGCCCGGATCGTTTGGGAAAAATTGCCGAAAATTTCAAAAATAAAGGTCTATACAAGCCTCGACGGACAAAAATTTAATTTTTTTAAAGAATCTTTCGATTCAACTTTGACCCTTGAAAATCTTTCGGAAACTCAGCCCACATATGTTCGCCTGATTTCGGGTGAACCTTCGGGTGAGGAAAGCCTGCCGGGTGAAGTGCTGGCTGTTCAACCGGGTGAAACCAGGCCCGGCATTTTAATTGTTTACGGCTACGATCGCCCGAAATCTACCAACACAAAGGATTTTATCCGGTCTCATGCATCTGCCATTTCGGAAAATGGGCAATCTTTTGAATCGTGCAGTAATGAGATGGTCGCAAACGGAACTGTCGATCTTAATGATTACATTTTTGTGGATTGGATTTTGGGGGAGGAATCCACGGCTAACCACACATTTGATGATCAGGAGCAGGCAAAAGTGAAAGCCTACCTTGAAAATGGCGGGGGACTTTTTGTTTCAGGGGCGGAAATTGCCTGGGATTTGGACCATAAAAATTACGGAAGGAGTTTTTTCAGGAATTATTTAAAAGCCCGGTATGTTCGGGACGATTCAAAAGTATTTGCCGTAATCGGAACTCCTGAAGGAAGATTCGATTCGCTGGGAAGCATTGCCTTTGGTGACGGCAGGCACGGCACGTACACCGTGAAATGGGCGGATTGTATTTCTCCGGTGAATGGAAGCGAGGCTGATTTGTTGTACGCAGGTACCTCATATACGGCCGGCATTGAATACAGCGGGACTTTCGGGAATAGTTCAAAAATCGGCAAACTCACCTACTGGGGTTTTCCTTTTGAAACCGTCACCCATGATTCTCTCAGAAAAGAGCTCATGGGCAAAATACTGGGTTTTATGGGATACACGGTCGCTAATGTGCCGTTTGTTCAAAGCGGCGGAATTTCGCCGGAAAATTTCTTGTTGAGCCAATTGTTCCCGAATCCGATTCAAAAGGATTATCTTCAGACGAAAGGTGCAACCATTCGTTTCCGTTTTTCCGACGCGAGGCATCCGGTGAACATCCGCATTTATAATATATTGGGGCAGCTTATTTACGAGAAAAACATACAAAATCCTCAAATAAAGCGATTTACATGGAGAGGAAATAATTCCATGGGACATCCGGTCAGTGCAGGCACATATTTTTACCAAATTGTTGTGGCGGGTCGACGCTATTCAAGGAAGATTTTGGTTTTGAAATAAGCATGCATACAAAGCGTCATCTTGTGCTCACCGCTCTTTTTGCGGCGATCTTTTGGGGCGGTTCGTTTCCCATTGTTAAATTCGGATTGCACTATTTAAAACCGCTCTGGTTTGCCGATTTAAGGATGTCCATCGCTTTTTTGTTCATGTTTATTTTCGTAAAAAACAAAAAAGCATTCTGGAAATTTCCAAAAGAGATTTGGTGGCTGGGGCTTTTTAACGCAGCAGGCTATTTTCTTCAATTTGTCGGAATGGAATATACGACGGCCGCAAAGGCATCGTTCTTTGTTAATATAAATGTCGTGTTTGTCGTCATTCTCGCGCATTTCCTGTTTCAGGAAAAACTGCAGTGGGAAAAATATCTGGCCGTTTTTCTCTCGCTGCTGGGAATTTACTTTTTGGTGAGCAAAGGGCAGGGGATCCAGATATTCAAAGAAGGCAGCGCTCTGGGGGATGCCCTGGTTTTATTGGCGGGGATAAGCTGGGCGTTTTTCATCATCATCAATAAAAAAGTCCTGGCGTATCCGGCTTTTTCCGTTTTCGATATTGTCACGGCGTTCGTTTTCACAACGGTCCTTTTTATGACGCCCGTCGCCGTTATATTTGAACCTTTTCCCGTCCATGCGAGTGCAACGGGAATCGGAATATTGCTTACAACGGGCATTGTATTTACGTTAATTCCTTTTTATTTCTGGTCGGTGAGTTTAAAAGGCCTGACCGCCACTTTAACATCCTTTCTGACGCTGTCGGAAATTTTGTTTGCGGTTGCCTTTTCATTTATTTTTCTGGGCGAAACGCTGCAGCCCATTGAAATAGGGGGCGGAGTTCTGCTGCTGATCGCTATTTTTGCGGCTTCGGTGCGGTAAATTATCTAAAATGGACACATATTTCCCGGAGGTTTTATGTTAGAAATTCCGACTGCGTTTTACAGTGAAGGCCATCAATTGGTGGGTATAAGGCATTATCCCGAGAAGCCCACAAAAAAAGCTGTGGTTTTATGCCACGGGTACACCTCTCAAAAAGTGGAGAATAAACGGTTGTTTGTGGAAACGGCCCGCGAACTGGCCCAAAACGGATTTATGGCATTTCGATTTGATTTTTTTGGATCCGGTGACAGCGAAGGTGAGTTTCGCGAAACACGCATCAGCCACAACATCCGGAATTTAAAAGATGCCCTGACACTCGTTCGAAAGATGGGCTTTGAGAAAATCGGCGTTCTGGGCATAAGCATGGGCGCCGCAACAGCCATCCTGACGCTTCTCAATGAATCGGTGGATAGTCTTGTGCTGTGGTCGACACTTCCGGATTTCAGAAAATTGTTTGAACAATATGCCGGCAGCACACTGGACGGAACGCTCAAGCAGTTGAATGTATATGAACACGACGGCTGGCTGGTTGAACGGGGATTTGTGTTGGAGGCTCTTTCCTTAGACATCATGAGATCCTTTGAAAAGCTAACGCTTCCAAAATTAATCATTCAGGGCAGCGGGGACGAACAATTGTTTAGAGATGGCTTCGAGGCCCTTAAAAATGTTGCAAAGAGTCCCGCAGAATTTTTAATGATTGCCGGCGCCAACCACACCTACAGCACGGTTAAACACCGGCAGGAACTTATTTCAAATACAATAAACTGGATTTTAAAAAATTTATAAAGGTATCGCTATGGCAGATGAACTTACAAGACCTGTGGAAGCTTATAAAAATGCCGGATTTTTAAAGAGCGCCGATGCACGGCCGATTCGAATTTTGGCCGAATACCTGGAACCGGTCAGCCGTCTTCACAAATACAGAATAAAAGATACGATTGTATTTTACGGGTCGGCGCGGGCAATTTCAATGGATGAGGCTCAGAAACAATATTCTGAAATTGTGAATCGGGAAGATTTTAATTCAAAGGAAAATGAAAATGACCGCATCGCCCTGTCCGGTGCAAAATCGATGATCAAGCTTGCGGAATATTACGAGAATGCGCGTGAATTGGCGCGCCGGCTGACACAATGGTCTTTGTCTCTTCAAAGCGGACAGCGCTTTATTATTTGTTCCGGCGGCGGCCCCGGCATGATGGAAGCCGCAAATCGAGGCGCAAAGGAGGCCGGCGGCATCAGCATTGGGATGAATATCAGCATTCTTCGAGAACAATATCCGAACGCTTACATTACGCCGGAGTTAAGCTTTGAATTCCATTACTTTTTCATGCGAAAATTTTGGTTCATGTATCTGGCCAAAGCGCTGGTCGTCATGCCCGGCGGTTTCGGTACAATGGACGAGTTATTTGAAGTGTTAACGCTGATTCAAACTAAAAAACTGCAGAAGGTGATTCCGATCGTTCTGTTCGGCTCCGAGTATTGGAAGGATGTGATTCATTTCGAAAAATATTTAGAGTGGGGCACCATCGAGAATTCAGATTTATCGCTGTTCACGTTCGTCGACACAGTGGATGAAGCTTACAATTATCTGGTCCGGGAACTCACGACCCGATTCGCGGAACAGCGCAAATTCTGGTATTTATAATAGTCTCACTCTGATTTAAACCGAATCACCTTCAGAATGGCCTGCCGGCAAACAGGGCCGTATTGTTTGGATTGCTTTCGAAACATGATACAGCTATTCAGCGTCGGACGGTAAAGCCCTTTCGCCGCATAACCCGCTCCTTCAAAGGCACCCACCGCATTTCCGTATTTTGCAGTGTCCGGCGGCGTGGGAATCGGTGTTCCCGGCGTGACCAAATCCCTCCATTTTAAATGATCCGGATGCAGAAGCGCCGTAATATTGGGTTCCCACGGCTCCACACCCGGCGGATAAAATTCATTGTAGGTCACTTTCGAGGAGTAGTACTCATCCGCCAATCCGCCAAAGGCGTGGCCGAATTCATGCACAAAAACGTAGTTGCTCCGTGGGTTGTCCGAACTGCACACCGCATAAAAATTGTAAATACCGCCGCCGCCGTACCGCCCCGAGTTTACGAGAATGAAAAGGTTATCGTAAGGGGCAGCCCCGGCGATGTCGCGGAGATCGCGGTTGTCGGTGGTCATCAGATAGCGGGGGAGATCCAGCGTGTTGAAACTCGTCTCCACCGCCGTATTGTGAAAAATACCCTTTCTGGGTTGATCGGGTC
>BDTM01000033.1 GCA_002898015.1 bacterium BMS3Bbin03
AAGATGTTTTGAGGGTGATTGAAACGTGGATTGAGGCTTTTGAGAAAAGTGGTGAAAACATCCCCCTAAATCCCCCCTCAAGGGGGGACTTTTGAGGGTTGCAAATGCATTATTTTTTTGTACGTTATGAAAGAGTAACTTTATTTCAAGAAAGATTTGAAAAAAATAGTGCCAGCCATTTCCCCCTTTGAAGGGGGCCAGGGGGATGTTTTTTCTTAGTTACTCAGTTGATCGGTTTAAAAACGGTTCGCTCGTTTGATGGTTCATACTGGTCATTAATCACAAACCGGTCATTGAGCCTGTCGAAATGACCGGCTTCTCTCTTTCAAATTCCATGACATGGGATGGAAAAGATGAGCAGCACCACAATGTACCAAGCGGGATTTACATCTGCCAGCTAAAGGCGGGTAAGTTTGTGACCAGCCGGAAAATGCTGCTGGTCCGGTAAAAATATTTCGCAAAATAATACGGTTTCTAAAACCCCTGCATTTCCAAAGTGTCGGGGATTTTTTTATTCAGGAAACCGCAATCTCTTCCGACCACCACTGCGAATTCCCGTAGACGCCCAAAGATTTTCCCACCAGTTCCCAGCCTTGGAAGGGGCAATTTCGAGCTTTCGATTTAAATTGAAAAACATCGACCACCCACTTTTGCGCCGGATTCAGAACCGTCACGTGGGCTTTATTGCCCGCCTTAAAAGAACGATCTCCGAGATTTAAAATTTTCGCCGGATTGATGGCCATTTTCTCAACAACCTGTCGGGGCGTTAAAATGCCCGGCTGTACCAATTCCCGAAAAACCAGCCCTACCGCTGTTTCCATGCCGGTCAGCCCAAAGGGAGCCGCATCAAACTCCACTTCTTTTTCCTGCGGTGCATGGGGGGCGTGGTCGCTTGCAATGACATCGATAGTGCCGTCCCGCAAACCTTCTTTAACAGCCGCTACGTCTTCGGCAGTTCGCAGCGGCGGATTCACTTTCAGGTTGGAATCAAACAACACCACCGCTTCATCGGTTAATGAGAAGTGGTGCGGGCAGGTTTCCGCTGTTACCGGGATCCCCCGCCGTTTTGCCTCCCGAATCATTTCTACGGAAGCTTTCGTCGAAACATGCGCCAGGTGAAGGCGTCCACCGGTGAACGCGGCCAGCAAAATATCGCGGGCCACGATGATCTCTTCCGCCACATGCGGAATGCCGTAAATGCCCAACCGCGTGGAAACCAGCCCTTCGTTCATGTGCTTTCCTTCAGAAAGAGAGACATCTTCGCAGTGATCAATAATCAGCGCGCCCAGCATCTTGCTGTATTCCAGCGCCCGGCGCATCATTTCTGCCGTCTTCACAGAGTCTCCGTCGTCCGAAAATGCCACAGCACCGGCCCGCTGTAAGTCGGCCATTTCGACCAATTCTTCCCCCTTCCGCCCTTTGGTTACGGCTCCGACCGGATGAATCGTAACCAAAAAATTCTGACTCCTCTTTTTGATGAACTCTACAATGCCGCTTGTATCGATGACGGGAATCGTGTTGGGCATGCAGCAGACTGTGGTGAAGCCACCTGCCATTGCAGCGGCGGCACCGGTCTCCAGGGTTTCTTTGTACTCCTGCCCGGGCTCCCGCAAATGGACGTGCATGTCGATCAATCCGGGGAGCAGCCAGGCGCCCCGGACATCTACGGCCGCCACTGAAGCCGATAGATTTTGTCCGATGGCCTTAATTTTGCCGTTTTTGATCAGCAGATCACCCGGCACAAATCCGCCGGCCGACTCATCGTATAACAAGCCGTTTTTGAAGATTATATCCTGAACAAATTGGGTCATGGTCTGCCTCTTTTTATCGTATATATTTTTTAATCAACAAAACCGAATAACCAACACAGAACTTCCAAATCCCAACTTTCCCACCATTCAATCTTTTTCACTTCATCATTCATTATTCCTTGTTGGATATTGGATATTCAAAAACTCCAAAATCAATAGCCAATAACCAACACGGAACTTCCAGGTTTCAAGTTCCTCAGCATCCAATCTTTTTCACTTCATCATTGAGAATTCCCTGCCGATCATTGGATATTGAGAAATTAAAGACGAATAACCAATATCCAACAAGGAATGTCCAAGGCTCAAGTTTTTAGATGAATGCTTCAATGAGCAATACTTTCACTTCATCATTGAGAATTCCTTGCTGGTTATTCGATATTCAAAAACTCAAAAATTAATGTCCAATATCCAACAAGGAACGTCCAAGGCTCAAGTTTTTTACTTCATCATTCATTATTCCTTGTTGGATATTGGATATTCAAAAACTCCAAAATCAATAGCCAATAACCAACACGGAACTTCCAGGTTTCAACTTTTCCACCATCCAATCTTTTTCACTTCATCATTCATCATTCCTTGTTGGGATATTGGATATTCAAAAACTTTAAGTACAATAGCCAATATCCAACAAGGAACGTCCAAGTTTCAAGTTTTTAGTCTGATGCTTCAATGAGCAGTATTTTCACTTCATCATTCATCATTCCTTGTTGGGATATTGGATATTCAAAAAATAAAAAATATGAACAGGGCAGCCTTATTTATGATTTATTTTTCATTTCGATTTCTTTATTTTGTTTTGCAGTTTGAATACTTTTAAAAAGAATCGAAATAAGCTCATTATTTTCTTTTAGAAGTGGTTCTAATCTTTTGTCTTCAATGAGATTTGATTTTATAACAATTTTAAGCCATACTTCTGTTTCTCTAAGCTCCTTTAATGATATTTTGAGCTTATGAACAAAATCAGACCGAGATTCTGCACTCTGTGCTTCGCCATAATTTGAAGCAGGAGATGTTCCACTTCTTATTATCTGACTTCTAATATGATTTCCAACTTTAGAATTCGGTAAATATTCTACTAATTTTATGATTCTTACAGCAAAATTGATCAGGCGATCTTGCAGATCAAAATTTTTCCCCATCATCATTCATCCTTCCTTATTGGTTATTTCCTTCATCATTCATCATTCCTTGTTCGTTATTGGTTATTCAATAAATACATCCAACAAAATCAAATAACCAATGCCCAATAAGGAATCTTCAAGATTCAAGTTTTTTTCCTTCATCATTCATTATTCCTTGTTCGTTATTCGATATTCAATAAATACATCCAACAAAATCAAATAACCAATGCCCAATAAGGAATTTCCAAGGCTCAAGTTTTTCTCCGATTCACCACTTTCCTAACTTCATCATTCATCATTCCTTGTTCGTTATTCGATATTCAATAAATACATCCAGCAAAATCAAAATTACAAGCCCTTGCTGTCCACACCACTCAACAAGTAGAGCACCGCCATGCGGACGGCCACACCATTTGTCACCTGATGCAAGATAACGGAATTTCCGCTGTCCGCCACATCGCTGTCAATTTCCACGCCGCGGTTCATGGGCCCCGGGTGCATAATCACAAAATTCCGTCCGAACCGCTTCAGCCGCTCGGTGGTAATCCCAAACTGTTCCCGGTACTCCCGAATGGACGGGAATAATCCTTTGCCCTGCCGTTCCAACTGAATGCGCAGCACATTGACCACATCCGCCTGTTCGAGCGCTTCATCCAGATTATAATACACCTCCGCCCCCAATTCTTCCACCTCGACGGGCAAAAGCGTGGGCGGCCCGCAGACGGAGACCCGTGCACCCATCGTCAAAAGGCCGTAAATATTGGAGCGCGCCACGCGGCTGTGGGCAATATCTCCCACAATCAACACCCGAAGATCCTCCAGCGAACCCAGCTCTTCACCCAGCGTCATCATATCCAGCAGCGCCTGTGTGGGATGTTCGTGGGCGCCATCCCCTGCATTGATAATGTTCGATTTCAAATTCCGGCTCAGGAACAGGGATGCTCCCGGTGCCGAGTGACGAATCACCACCATATCAATTTTCATGGCTTCAATATTTTGGGCGGTGTCTTTTAACGTCTCCCCTTTCAGCACGCTGGATGAGGATGCGGAAAAGTTGACAATATCCGCCGAAAGGCGTTTTTCAGCCAGTTCAAATGAAATTCGCGTGCGCGTGGACGGTTCAAAAAAAAGATTGACAATCGTCATTCCGCGCAGCGTGGGCACTTTCGGAATCGGACGTTCCATGACGCTTTTGAAGGATTCCGCCGTGTCCAGAATCAACTGAATCTCTGCTTTGGTGACGCCTTCCAATCCTAATAGATGACGGCTTCTTAACCGCATGTGTGCTTTCCTATTTTTAATAATATGAATAACCTATTCCGGGAAATCGGATACAAAGGCGGGCAGGCGAAGCCGCAATTCTCTTTCTTTACGCTTCCAACAGCCAGATGCCTTCCTCACCATCAACCTCTTTGACTTTTACACGAACCTCTTCCCCAACGGATGTGGGCACGTTCTTTCCGACGAAATCGGGTTTAATGGGGAGCTCGCGATGGCCGCGGTCGACGAGAACCGCCAATTGAATTCGAGCCGGCCGCCCATAATCCATGATTGCATTTAAGGCGGAACGCACCGTGCGCCCGGTGTACAACACATCATCCACCAGCACAATGTTTTGATTATCAATGGTAAACGGAAGATCCGTCACCCGCACCACGGGTTGTTTATATTTGAAATCGTCCCGATAAAGGCTCACATCCAAAATTCCCACAGGGACTTTCTTCCCTTCGATTTCCCTTATTTTTTCGGCGATTCTTTCCGACAACGGGACACCCCGTGAGCGAATACCTACCAGCACTAAATTTCCCGCCCCCTTATTTCGCTCAAGAATCTCGTGTGCCAAACGGGTCAGACTTCGATCCAGATCCTTTTCATCGGCAAGCCGGACTTTTATGCTTTTTCCCATGGGAAACCTCATTTCCTTTCACGGAGTTATTTTCCCTATTTTAAACCGAACAAAAAAAATCCCCCAATTCCGTCGGAATCCGGAGGATTAAAAAAATCCTCGAATGATCCCTTGCCAACCTCGCCGGATTTGCTTAAAGGGTTAATTCGAGGATAATATGAACATTTTTTTTATAAGAAGCAAGCAAAATTTTATCGAGCCGCTATTTACTTTATTCCGGCTACGGCGCGCCAATCTGGCTAATGCCGACCATGGCCGTAAAATAAGACAGGCTTGAATTCTGAAACTCGAAACTGATTCGGTAATTGTAAGGCAGCTTAAATTCAATCCCCAACGAAAGGACCATCTGCACCGGAGTCTCCTGAATAGACGATTCATCTTTTACAAGACGGGTTGAACCCGGTGAAATGAGCCAGTCTTTCCGCTTCGTCTCATAGTGATGGTACCGGGCGAGAACTCCGACAAAAGCATCCAGGCCGGATTGGTGAAAAACGGCAGAAATACCCACCTGGGGTGCGAGACCTTCCAGCAAAACATAACTTCGGCGGAGGGTCCCCGCGGGGCTCCCCGGCACCGCCGAATCAAATGAGGTCTGCGGATTAAAATACGAACCCTCCGCCAGCGCGTTTAAAGAAAAAAGCCCCGACGGCGGATGCGCCAGACGCAGTCGAACCCCGGCGCCGGCGGCGTAGCTAAAGGGAAAGTAAACATCTTTCAAGCCGAGAAAATTTTCAGTCAGCAAGAAATCCCGCTCTCCGCCAAAAACATAAATATCAAAACCATTATCAATACCGAAGGTCAATCGTGCCAGTCCCCCTTTTGTGGTCAATGAAACCATCTCCCAATCCGACAAACCGTACGTTCCCGATACGCCGAGCGAAAATGTGCCTCTTCCCGAATAATCGATAGGATTGCCCAAAAATTGCGCAGAAGCATTTTGACCGCCTGCCAGGCTAAAAATTCCAATAAATCCAATGATTAATAAAGAGCGTTTCATTTTCCCTCGCTAATTTAAGTTTAACTGGATCGGCACAGTGGATTCCATCACATTCCCATTTTGGCTTTTCACTTTAATCGTCACCGGTGTGGCTTGGGGTTTGGACTCCGGATTGCCGGGATTCAGATTGTTTGTAAAAGTAAGCCGATAAGAAGTCACGCCGGGATCGGATGTAACCCACGAGGTCCATGAAAGCGCGCCGGCGGAGGCTTCGGCAGTAAGCGTAGAACCGGACACAATGGGGTTGCCGTTGACGTCATAAATTTCAATTGTGATGAACGCGCTTTCGCCGGGAGAAAGCGTTGTTTTGGAAACATCCAGCGTAAAATGTGTAATCGGGCCTGAAAATACAGCATCTGTCACAGCCCAAACCCTTGCTTTTTGCCCGTTGCTGTCCACACCCTCGGTCACGGCCAGAATCCGTGCGATGCCGTCATTTTCATCGTAGCCCCCCTGCGAATTCTGCACTTTGCCGTCTTCAAAATCCGGAATGGGTCCTGGAATAATGCCATCGGATCCGGAAAAATCCGGATGCCCTGCATTCGGATCCGGAAATGTGTTGTAGAAACGTGTAATGGTCGGGTACGGCTGGCCGGTGTGCAGCGTGACCGTGGCCACGCCTTCTGAATTGGTGTATCCGGCATAAGTGGAAATGATACCGCCGGTTGTGGTAAAATACACGGCGGTGCCCTCCGGAACGGGGTTATTGTATTTGTCGCCCACAACCGCCACCACTTTCACCAGGTTATTGACCACATGCCACCCGTAAATGTTTATCGGCTCGATTCCGACTGAAAGATGGCTGGTCCCCCGGTCGTTAACGTTTTCGATGAAGGGAGGCCCTGCATAAATAATCAGTTCCGTGGAGATCGCTCTCACCGGCGGCGAGACCGAACGACCCGATGCATCGGTAATTTCGGCACGAATGCGGGCTGTCCCGGATCGAATCCCGCTCAGAAAAGAGACCCCCGCCATCCCGTTTACCGTGGGAACGGGTTCCGTCGAGCTCAGGCGTTCGCCGCCGCCCGGGCCGGATTCAATCGAAAATGTAACATGAGTGCCGTCTCCGGCCGGATTGTTCCGGCTGTCTTTTACAATTGCCTGAATACGTGTGGTTTGATTGCGCCCGGAATCTTTGATTCCCACGGAAGACGGGTCGAACATCAGAAGAATGCTGGTTGGCGGGCCGGGCCGAAGCTGAACCGTCGTTTCGCCGGTTACAGAACCCACCCGGGCCTGAATCACGGCCGCACCGGTCACAACGCTGGAAAACTGCACTTCAGCCACACCATTTTGTGTGAGCCCCTTTTCGGTGATGTCTCCTAATGAAGCGGAAAAATAAACGGTGGTGCCGTCCGGCGCCGGATTCCCGGCCTTATCGTACACGGACGCCCGGACCGCCGTCGCCGTAATCCCGTCGGCGGGAATTGAAGCGGAATCTGCCCGCACCTCCACGGTAGACACGGAGCCCACCACGTACCGCACCTGAATCGTATCCTTCAAATCTCCGGCCTGCACCTCAATAAAAACCGTGTCCGGGTGCGTGCCGCTTGTCAATTGACTGCTTGCCGTCCCATTTTGAGTGGATTTTCGGTTATCGACACTGCCGCTTCCCTTCACAATCCGGAATTCCACCGGCGTGCCGTCGGGGACCGGATTGTTGTTCATATCCGAAATATTGGCTTTGATCGTCGCCTGGCTCTGATTGTCGGCCACGATGACGGAAGGTTTTGCAGAGAGCGTCATGAAAGCGGGTGTCGATTCCACAAATTTAACCCGGACCGTATCCACGAACATCCCGGCATAACGCGCCGTCACAACAGCCTGACCGGTTTTGGCGGAGCTGGTCAGGTCTACTTCGCAAAGCCCCGAAGCATTTGTATTATCGGAATTGGGAATGGTGCCGCGATCGGTTCCAAAAAATACGCGGGCATTTGGAATCGCAATATTCGTACGGCTCTCTTTGATAAGCACACGAATCCGGGAGGTACTGCTTCCATCCGCAATGATGATTTCAGGACTGGCGGACAGTGAGAAACGGATCCCTTTCAGAAGGACAAAAACCTGTGCCGCATTTCCGGCGGCGTTTACCTGAACCTGAGCCGTTGAATCCTGTTTTCCGGCAAAACCCACTAAAACCGCCCTCGCCTTTCCGGTTGAATCGGTTTGGGATTCCACCGATCGAAAATAGCCCGCCGTCGTTGAAAAATGAACGGCCTGTCCTTTTGCCGGTTTACTGTCGGAATCGTACAGATAGACCGAAATGCCGGTTGAATCGACTCCGTTGGATAGAATGGATTCACGGGAAACCCGCATGTATAAACTCTTTGAAAGTGAAGCGACAATTTTAAGCGGCAGCGTCTCGGTTTTTTGATGACCAAAACGAACCGAAATTTCCGCCGTGCCGGCCTGGTTCCCGCTGGTGAATTCGGCTCCGGCCGTGCCGGTTGAATCGGTTGTGTCCGCCGGAGTGACCGTACCAAGCGTCGCCGAAAAATGGACTTCGATTCCGGAAACCGGCTCCCCTTTTTGGCTCACCAGAGTCACACGAACATTCGTTTTTCCGCCGTCAACGACCACAACCGGCGGATCAATGGTGTAACCGGACAGTTGGATTTCGGCTTCAGGCGTGTTGGTCGTACTGGGTGTCGGCAATTTTTTGCTGCATGTGGAAAATAACAAAAAGCCGGCCCCTATGCCGAAAAGGGCCAAAATGACATGTCTATTTAATTTAGGAATCATCTCATTCCTTATTTTAAGTAGATGACACGACGGACAAATCTTTTATTTCCGACACGAATCACAATAAAATATTGTCCGGAACCAACAGCGGTACCCTGAGCATTCACGCCTTTCCACACCAGCGTGTGCGCGCCCGGCTGAAGGCGCTCGCCGGTCAAAATGGTGGAAATGCGTTGTCCCAGCGGATTAAAAACGCCCACAGACACCGTTTTTTCAACAGGTAAATACAAAACAAAAGACGTTTCCCCATTAAAAGGATTCGGATAATTGGATGAAATTCTTAAGCTGTTTTTTTCATCAAATGACACAAGAACCGTTTTCTCCCCCCAGTGTGAAGTTCCGTCGAGGTCGATTTGTTTCAGGCGGTAATAGTTTCTCCCGGACAGAAAACCCGCCTGCGGATCTCTGAATCGATAAAAATGGGCTTCAACAGAATTTCCGCTCCCTTTAACGAATCCGATTCTTGCGGCGGATTTCCAATTTTCATCCTCACTTCGGTAAATTTCAAAACCGTAATTGTTGGTTTCCGAAGCCGTTTTCCAGAACAAATAACCGTCCCGCCAGTAAAAGGCGCTCAATTCTACCGGCATGGTTGGGGACCACTCGATCGCGCCCACATCCGGTGCCGCGCCAAAAAGCACAATTCCGCCCGGGTTGGCAGGATCGCCCATGTCGATAACGGGTGAATCACTCTGCGGCGCAAAATTTAAGGTGGCGGAGCTCACCAGTTTGGGGTCAGCCACACGATTATAAAAGGCATCCAGACTGTCGCCGTTCGCATCAATCCCAATCATTTTCCCCACGCTGTCGGGACAATTGTAAAAATTATTAGTTGTGCTTGCCCACAAATAATTATATTTAACCACCGGATTTCCATCGTCCACTGCAATTCCCAACCCATTCCGCAGCACGATATTATTTTCAATTTTAGGACTGGCGCCTGTCGCCACCGTAATTCCGTACAAATTATCCACAAAAGTATTATTGCTAATAAGCGGTTTCGCGGAAAGATTGCAATCGATACCGGCTTTTCCGTTTTGTGCCACCCGGTTGCCGACGAACGTACCGCCCGCGGCGTTTCCGAACACAACGGCAGCCGTTTCCGGCCCATTTTCGCTGTTGTGGTAAATGTAATTGGCCCGAATTTGCGGTGTCGAATAAAGTACACGGATGGCGGCATTTGTATTCCACAGAAAATAACTCTGCAATATCACAGGCCGGGCACTATTTTTAACATCCATACCATTAATGTTGTGCTTAAAAAGAGAGCGGTCTACCCGCCCCTCCGAGCCGTCAAACATAATTCCTGTTGCGGCATACATGACTTTAACATATTTGAATCGAGATCCCGGAACGGCATGATCGAGATAAATCCCATCCCAGTCTCCCGGCGCCGGATTGGACGTGTCGGAGCAAAACACAATGGAATCCTCTGCCGTTCCTTCGGCGAAGAGTTTCCCGTACACGTTCAATCTAAATTCCCCTGCGAACTCCAGGATAACACCCGGATCAATTCTCAGCGTATCGGACTGCTGAACAAACGTATCGTCAATAATCCGGTAGGGGCTTCCGGAGATTTCAAGACGGCCGGAAAGATTACCGGAAATATCCGCTGCACTCGCAGCGCCAAAGGTCATCAAAATAAAACCAAAAACAGCAGGCCACTTCTTCACGCGCATCGCGATCCTCCAATCTTTTTGCCGCTATTAAACCTTTTATCAGGCACATATCTTTATATCTTGAGTCAAGTTTTCAAAACAGCAGAAATTTTCTTGACAGACTCGTCCCGCAACGGCGGGATTAATAGCTTAATGCGAGAATAAACATGACAACACTTAAAATTCCCAAAAAGATTCCCACCCATTTTCGATGAAGCACGGCATCGTGATCCGTTAAAATCAGCCGGTTTCCCCATTCGCTGATGATAATGACCAGATGCGGCGCGAACAAAAATAGAAATGAAAAAACAATGAAAAAGAAACCGAAGAACCAGAATAACCAGAACAAAATGTTACCCATTTTTTCCCTCTATTCATCAAATCGTGTTAATCCTTACAAAATTACCTCTTGCCAGGAGGACACTTCATATTGTCCGGTCGTCGGATAATACGGCGGTACAAGTGTCTCCAACCGCTGATCGTAGTGATAATCTTTCTGGTAGCCTGTCTGGCCACTCGACCCGCCGCCGCCACCCATTCCTCCCCCGCCCATTCCACCGCCACCCATTCCGCCGCCACCGCCACCCGAGCCCCCGCCAAACGTCCCCACCGGCCCGCGCACTTTTTGGCTTAAAGAGCCCCATACTGTCAGTGTCCCCCGAAAACTGCCCGAGCTGTAATTCTCTACAGTGAAAGAATTTCCGAGGGCAAGAATAGCGGCATCGATCACCACATTGTTTTGGTTAGCGGCGTTATCGGTCACAATCACATTTTTTGAGGAGATAATGCCTAACATATCATCACAACCCGGATTCGGCTCTCCCTGCGCGTTCGAATCGGCATAACGAATATCGTCGTCAATATTGATGTCATCGGTGGCGATCACCGTCACCTGCCCATTTACAGTGCCTTTTAATCCGACATCCCCCTGGACAAAAATGGCTCCTTTCAAATCACTGAGATTAGCGGTTGCATTGTAAATGTCATAAATCTTACTGCCATAATACCAATGCCAGACATTGTATGTGATGGTACCGTCCGCATTAAATTCGATACTGGAATGCCTTGAAAACCTGGCATCGATAATCAGCGGCGGCGGGTCACTATTCATGGTCCAGTAATTATCATTCACATCCTGAAAGGTCGGAAATGTGATCGGCGGCACGCCCAGTTGGTATCCTTTTTTAAAGGTTGGATCATAGGGCGATCCTTCATTAAAGCTGCTGTAGGCACTGGTGACTTTACCCAGGAAAATCGGTGAGCCCTTAATAGAAATCTGATCATTGCTGTGAAGCGGGCCTTCGATCACATCTCCGGTGTAAAACCAAATTGTACTGGATCCTTCACTTCCCGTCAGATAGGCATATTTTCCGAACGTCGTCATTTTAACCCGTATTTGAATCTGCCTTGTCGCGGTTCCCTCATTTCCGGTCGAGAAAATATCATATTGTTTGATGTAATTGTTCGCGTTGCCGTCTAGGGGATCGACGGTCACACTGTAGGTGCCGCTGCAATTCGGATCATCGTCCCCAAACGATTCATTATTATATAATTGGAAAGGGGTAATGCCTCCGGGCGGCGGATCCTGATTGCGGAGCCACAGCAAAGTCCGTTCAATTCCCGCTTCCGACAGCCAAAATGCCTGTGCGGATTGCAAATGATTTGCCGTCACGCGGTTGTCCGTCACGACTAATGAAAGCGTCACCACACTCAATGTGCTCATCAATATCGTCACTAAAATAACCGCAATTAAAGAAATGCCGCTTTCGGAGGAGGCTGCACTTTTGAAAGAAACAGACATTTTCTTTTTCATTCGACACCTTTAATAATTTCTGGGATGAACCAGCAGATGAAACGCCACACTCTGATCCCCCATTTGAATCGTGTAATTGGCTTCGATATTCCAGACATACGTCAGGGAATCGGAAGAAACCGGTGTTTGTAAATAGGAACCGTCGGCTTTGAGATAGCGGAATTGGAAGCTAATCACATCTGCCGCAATGGTATAGCCGTTTTTTGTTAATTTGTTATTCAGGTATTCATAAGTATTGACCTGATTGAGATAATTTATGAATTGCATTTTATCTGCCTGGGCAATATAAAGGCCGCTCGGATCGCGCACCTGTCTGAATTCACTATTCATAAGATGCAGCGCCAGCCGCGCTTCGTGCAAGGCCCGCTTGCGCTGATCCACAAACGTGTATGTGTTGAAACCAAAGATTAAAAAACGGGCCACAATCCCTGCAATGATCGAGGTGATCACAATCACCACAATTAATTCAATCAGGGTGAACCCCTTTTCAGAATTCGACTTTTTTCTTTGAATAGAAACCATCTTCGCGGCAGCTTTTACCTTTAGTAATTTGCCAAAATAGTGGTCAAGGTGACATCCGGAATTTGCGGATTACTCACCGTCACCTGAACCGTTTTGTAATTTGTGTGCGCCGTAATTGAAACGGCACGGGTGAAATTCGTGTAGCCTTCAGGATTGATTTCCTGAGGGTAATTGCTTTGAATAATAAACGGATAGCCTCTGCCGTCTTTATCCGAACGAATCTGTTCCAATTTTGCGTTTGCCAGTTCTCCTGCAATCGTCAACGTCTCTGAATCCGTCGATGACGTGATACTGACCGTAAAACTGTTGAGCAGTGCCGCCAGGGCAATCGACGTAAAAAGGGTGACGATGACCAGTTCAATAAGCGTCAACCCGGTTTCATCTTTTTGTAATTTTTTTAAAGCGGCTTTTTTCATTTTTACGTCGTTCATCCTAACCTCAATAAACTATCGACTATTGCGTATACAGCTTCCCCGTGTACGGTGTAATGTAAATTTGCGCCTGGTTATTCAATTCAACGACAAGCGTCGCCGAGGCAATTATGGTGACATCTGAATAAGGCTGCCCGATCGTATCAAATTTCAAAATACCGTTGGTCAGTCCCGTATTGGTAATCTGAACTCCGTTAAACGTGCCCGTGCCGAACGGCACCACAAAATTGCCGCCCCCCATGATGTTCGGAACCGGAGAATCATCGAACCACAACAGGCTGTAGCGATTGTTGTCGACATCAAATTTGATTTTCACACGATTTCCGACGGTCATCGACAAATCCTGGGCGTACTGAATATCGGAGATCATTTTGCGCTGAGCCGCATTCATTTGAACCGCGATGTTGGTGCTGCTATATTTAATCACCGCCACGGCTGCCAGAATCCCCAGAATGGTGATCACCACGATGACTTCAATAAATGTAAACCCGTTTACTCGATTCTCAGACAGTCGCATGTGTTTCGGCTTTCCCGAATGCCAAAAAAGGGAAGCGGAACTTCCCTTTTCAGAGCATTAGCAATTAAAATAATTTTGACCGTTGACTACCATCATCGTTGATGGCTCGTAATGCTGCATGTGACCGTCCCTGAGGCTTGCGTGTACGTGTAAGTGCCTCCGTCCGGGCAAGTCGGTGCTTTTCCGGTTGCAAAATAGGGATTATCAGTGGCCGCCAGAATCTGAGCGGAAGTGGGAAATTGTGCCGTTCCGGCGGCTGCATTCTGGGCATATGCCAGAGCGGCCGCACTCTCGATGGCCGCCTGGTTGGCCTTACAAGCCGATGCTTTGGCCTGACTGCTCATATCCACGAATTTCGGAATGGCTACGGCCGCCAGAATCCCCAAAATCACAATAACCGTAATCAATTCGATTAACGTAAAGCCTTTTTCGTTTCGCAGTTTCAACATTTGATACCTCCGTGTTTTTTTGTGTTCGGTAACCCTTTGACACTGTTTAAGTCAATTATTGTGCCAAACTTAAACATCTCATCTCAATAATCTATATTTTTATCCCATTGTTATTATGGATGTTGGAACTTAATTTTCAAGAATTCGGAAAAGCCGTTTTTTAACGATTTTTTCGTCAATCGGGATTATTTGTTTCAAAATGGAAAAATAATCTGTATTTAATACCCTCATTTTGATTAACTCTTTAATTTAAAGAACTTAACTCGTTGATTTTCATTTTGGTTCAATGTGCCATTTTGAAATTTCAAATCTTTTGCCAATTTTCCAGCCGAATGACCGCTAATGAATGACGCTCATGATATTCCACATGGGCAGGAAAATCGAAAGCGCCAAAAACAAAATGAACACGCCGATGGTGACCGTCAGTAACGGTTCAATCAGGGCGGTCATGTTCTTAATGGCATAATCCACTTCCAGATCGTAATGGGTGGAAATGGTCTCCAGCATGTCTTCCATCGAACCGGTCTGTTCACCGATGGCGATCATCCGGACCACCATGGAAGGAAATATATCCGACCGTTTCATCGGAGTGGCGATCCCCTCCCCGCGCTGAACACTCAGACTAATTTTCTTGATTTCCTGACCGATTTTTTCATTTCCGACCGTTTCTGCGAGAATGTCCAACGTCTGAAGAATGGGAAGCCCGCTTCTATTCAGTGTTTCAAACATTTTACTGAAGCGCGAAAGGGCGTTTTTCATCAGCAAATCGCCAAAAATCGGCAGCTTTAGTTTTTGTCCGTCCCACCAGAGACGGCCTTTCTTGCCTTTAATAAATTTTTTAAAGGCGAATACAATCCCCGCAATTCCCAGAATAATGAAGTGAAGATCGTGTTGAAATATCTTGCTCAACGCAATGAGAAGCTGCGTGGGCAGGGGCAACTGTGCTCCCATTTGGGCAAACATCGTCGCAAATTTTGGGACGACCATCGTAATTAAAATGGCAAACGCAATCACCAGGGCAATGACCACAATAATCGGGTACCGCATTGCCGATTTTATTTTGTCGCGCGTATTTTTTTCATGTTCCAGAACGGAGGCCAATCGCCCAAGCACTTCATCTAACTGACCACTCATTTCCCCTGCACGGACGGAACTGATATACAATTTCGGAAAAACGTCGGGCTGTTTGGCAAGCGCGTCCGAAAAGCTGTTTCCGCTTTCGATCGAGACATAAATTTCCTGTACAATATCGCGGAAATTGTTCTTTCCGCCCTGCTCCATGAGAGCGTCCAGGCAGGAAAGCAGCGGCACACCCGCCTTCAAAAGCGTGTACAATTGACGTGTAAAAAAAACCACATCGTCTATTTTTACTTTTTTCTCATTATTTAAAAACTTGAAGCGGCTTTTTTTCGCCTCTTTTATTTTCAGAGGCACATATCCCAAATTATTCAGTCTGTCGGCTACGATACCGGGGCCGGCGGCTTCCAGCACATCTTGAATAATTTGTCCTTCGCCGTTAATGGCGCGATATTGAAATTCCGGCATTTTGGGGGCCTAACGAAATTGCAGATTGTACTTTTTTAATTTCCGGTAGAGCGTCGTCCGGCCAATCCCCAGGCGGGACGCCGCCACTGAAATATTTGAATTTGACAGTTTCAGGGCCAAACGGCAAATTTCACGTTCGACCTCCTCCCATGAAGGAATGTCCCTTGCCAGTGCAATGGCGCGCTGAAAATCCACACGCATCGAATCATTGTATCCCCTGTTGTCATAAGCGACCAGTGTAATGGGTAAATGCTCCGCCTGAAGGATATTTCCGGAACAGTTTAAAATAGACCGTTCGAGCACATTTTCCAGCTCCCGGACATTTCCCGGCCACTGGTAGTTTATGAGATATTCCAGAGCCCGGTTCGAGACCGATTTCACCTTGCGCCGCAATTTTTTATTAAATTTCCCTAAAAAGTAAGCCACAAGCTCCGGGATGTCATCTTTCCTCTCCCTTAACGGAGGCAGCGTCACCGGGTAAACACTGATTCGATAAAAAAGGTCTTCCCTAAAATTGCCGTTTTTGACCTCTTCATCCAAATTTTTATTGGTCGCTGAAATAACCCGCACATCCACAGAAACGGGCTGGATGCCTCCCACACGTTCAAATCGCTTTTCCTGCAGAACCCTGAGAATCTTGCTCTGTGTCGCCTTGCTCATCTCCCCGATTTCATCCAAAAAAATAGTGCCTTTGTGGGCTTGTTCAAATTTGCCGATCCGTTTGGCAATGGCGCCGGTAAACGAACCTTTTTCATGGCCGAACAATTCGCTTTCCAGAAGAGACTCGGGAATGGCGGCACAATTCACCGCCACAAAGGGTTTATCTTTTCGGTTTCCATTTATATGAATGGCCCGCGCCAGCAATTCTTTCCCGGTTCCGCTTTCCCCTTGAATCACAACCGTCACATCCGAATCAATAATCCGGTCGAGTGCCCGGTAAATCTCAAGCATGGGTGCGCTGTGTCCGATGATGTTTTGATGCCCGTATTTTGTGTGAAGCTGATTTTTCAGGCGGGAAACTTCTTTGGTTAAAGACCGGATTGTCATGGCATTTTTCACCATCACTTTTAGCTTTTCCCAATCGATGGGTTTGGTGACATAATCATAAGCGCCGGCTTTCATGGCCAGAACAGCCGTATCGATACGGCCGTCACCCGTCAGCACAAGAACCGGCAGCTCCAGATCAATTTTCTTCAACCGTTTGAGCGTTTCGAGACCATTAATCAAGGGCATGATAATATCCAGAAGCACCAGATCATAATGATAGAGGCTGATTCGCTGCAGCCCTTCATAACCCGTGACGGCCGTATCCACATCGTACCCCCATCTTTCCAAAATACCGCGGATATTATCCAAAAAATCTTCTTCGTCATCAATCACAAGAATTGTAGGTTTAACTTCCATACAATTATCCTTTGACTTAATCCGGATTGTCTTTAATCCGCCTGCGTCACGCGGAACACTTCTTCCAGCGTGGTTAACCCCTGCAGGGCTTTATCAATTCCATCATGAAAGAGCGACAGCATACCCTTTTGCATCGCATAAGTTTCGATCTCATTTGTCGTCACATGATGAAGGACCATTTCACGAATATAATTATCAAATTTTAACAACTCATAAATTCCAATGCGGCCGCTGTAACCGATACTTTTGCATTTTTGACACCCCTTTCCGCGATAAAATTTTAAATTTTTGGGATCTTTCTTAATGGAAAGCGCCACACTTTCATAGAGGCCTTTTTCCGGCTGATAGGGTTCCCGGCAATTCGGACAGATTTTTCGTACGAGACGCTGTGCCAGAACACAGATTAAAGAGGAAGCCACAAGATAAGGCGGAATGCCCATATCCAACAGGCGGGTAATCGCCCCTGCCGCATCGTTCGTGTGCAGTGTACTTAACACCAGATGCCCCGTCAATGCGGATTGAATGGCAATTTCCGCCGTCTCTTTATCACGAATTTCGCCCACCATAATGATGTCCGGATCCTGCCGCAAAATTGACCGTAACCCATTTGCAAAAGTCAATCCGATTTTCGGATTAACCTGTGACTGGCGTATCGTATCCAGATAATACTCAACCGGGTCTTCCAGGGTCATAATGTTCTCTTCCGGAGAATCCAATTCTTTCAGAGCGGCATACAATGTGGTCGATTTCCCGCTTCCCGTGGGGCCGGTGACCAGTACAATCCCGTGGGGCCGGTGCACGCTTTCGCGAAATCCTTCTTCCACTTCCAAATCCATCCCAATGTCCCGGAGTGTAAGCCGCATTTTCTGCTGATCCAGCACACGAATCACAATGTTTTCGCCGTACATGGTCGGAAGCGTGGAAATTCGAAAATCGATCTGCCGATTTTCAATCAAAGCCCTCAAACGGCCATCCTGCGGTAAACGGCGTTCCGC
Organism: bacterium BMS3Bbin03; assembly: GCA_002898015.1. Classification (GTDB taxonomy): domain Bacteria; phylum Zhuqueibacterota; class JdFR-76; order JdFR-76; family BMS3Abin05; genus BMS3Abin05. Next base: position 17,912 of record BDTM01000033.1, read on the forward strand.
AATATTCAATGATGAAAGAATTTTAATACGGGAAGCGATCGCCAATTGCATTTTTTTGGGCGGAGAAAAGATCTCCCGCATGATGCCGTCAATCCGGTAACGGACAGAAATTGATTTTTGCCGGGGTTCAATGTGAATATCACTCGCACCATCAATGACGGCCTGCTGCAAAATCAGATTGACTAATTTAACTACCGGACCTTCCTCTGCCTGCTTGCGCAATTGCAGCTCATTGACAAAATTCCCCTCTTCCAGTTCCGAGCTTTCAAAGTCTCTTACGGCTTTCTTTAATGAGTCCGAACCGGAATAATACTGTTCAATGGCATCTTCAATGTCTTTTTCATGGCAGACGACCGGCTGAATCTGCTTCTTGGTCATCCTGCTGAGGGTATCGATCGTAAGCACATCAAGAGGATTGACCATTCCAACCGTTAATTTGCCGTCGATTTCAAATAAGGGAAAAATTGTTTTGGCGCGAGCGAAGTCTTTGGGAATGAGCTTCAGGATATTCTGATCAATTTTATAATTTTTCAAAGAAACATACGGAACGCCCATTTGCTCGCTCAGGGCTTTTATCAAATCTTTCTCGTTTATAAAGCCGAGCTCGATCAGGCACCGTCCAAGGAGTTTCCCGGTGTCTTTTTGATATTTAAGGCCTTTTTTTAATTGTTCTTTTGAGATTAATCTCTGTTCTAATAAGAAATCTCCCAAGAGAATATGCTTCTTCTCCATAAAAAGGATTTACTCCTTTTGCCTATTTATTTTTGGATTCGGTTTAGATCCTATTTTTTTATTCAGGAGATTGATGAACCGTACTCGTCAGTTTTCCGATGGCTTTCAGCAGCTTAGCAGAATCATACGGTTTGATAAAATACATATTGGCCCCCACGCTCCTTCCCAGAGCCACATCCTGATCCTGCCCGCGCGCCGTCAGCATGATGACCGGAATATCTTTGTACTCTTCATCATATTTTAAAAAACGACACATCGTAAAACCATCCATCTTAGGCAGCATCACGTCTAAGACAATCAAATCAGGATGAAGTTCTCGTGCCTTTGTAAGCCCCTCCACGCCGTCGGCGGCAGCAATCACTTCAAATCCATTGGCTTCCAGCCTGATGCGAAGAATCATTAACGATTCCGGGCTGTCTTCTACAACCAATATTCGTTTTTTTTCCATGTTTACGATCCCGATTAAAACTTAATCAAAGAATTATAATAACGATTCCACTATGAAATATTAATCACCCGCATGACTTCTTCAATGGTTGTGACCCCCTTTACCGCTTTCAGCATTCCATCATATTTCAGTATTTTCATCCCCCGGTGAACCGCTTCTTTGCGAATAACATCCGATGAAGCACCCAAAAGAATGAGCTCTCTTATTTTATCGTCAACTTTTAAGATTTCATAAATGCCTATTCTTCCTTTGTATCCGGAATGTTTACAGGCCGAACAGCCTTTTCCGCGAAAAAATTGAACATTTTTTCGATCGGGATTAATGCCGACGCGCTTCAGAACAAGCGGGGTGGGCGTGTAGGCTTCGCTGCATTTTGGACATATTTTCCGAACCAGACGCTGTGCGATGACGCCGATGATTGCGGATGAAAGCAGGAAGGGTTCCACGCCGATTTCAACCAGACGTGTAATGGCTCCCGGCGCATCGTTTGTGTGAAGTGTGGAGAGCACCAGGTGTCCCGTCAAAGCCGATTCGATGGCAATTTGGGCCGTCTCCGGATCCCGAATTTCGCCGACCATGATGATGTCGGGATCCTGGCGCAGAATAGAACGCAAGCCGAACGCAAACGTCATGCCGGCTTTCGGATTGACCTGCGATTGCCGGATCATTTTCAGGCGGTATTCGATCGGGTCTTCCAGCGTGATGATATTTTTATCCACAGAATTAATCGTATTTAAAAAGGCGTACAGGCTGGTGGTTTTCCCGCTTCCCGTCGGGCCGGTGACCAGAATAATCCCGTAGGAATTGGACAACATCTCACGGATAATTTTGAGGTTTTCATTCGCAAATCCCAGATCATCGAGATGGAGCAGGATGTTGTTTTTATCCAGAATACGCATGACGACATTTTCACCATAGGCGGTCGGCAGCGTGGAAACCCGCACATCCACTTCTTTTGCCTGAATCCGAATCCGAAAGCGTCCGTCCTGTGGAATTCTTGTTTCGGCAATATCCAACTCGGACAGGATTTTAATCCGCGAGATGATGGCCGCCTGCAAACTCTTCGGCGGGGAAAAGACTTCCTGCAAGATGCCGTCCACGCGGTACCGCACACGGATGCTGTCTTCTTCAGGCTCGATGTGAATATCCGACGCACGGTCCTTGATCGCCTGAGCCAGAATCATATTCACAAGCCTCACCACCGGCGCATCTGCCGCGAGCTCCCGTAAATTTTCCTCCGGTTCTTCAGGTTCCCCATTGTCCGCTTCGGCTTCGATGCTCTGAATCACTTCATCCAGTGTATCGGACATCCCGGTCATAACGCCGTAATGGTTCTCCAGAGCCGCCGCGATCTCATTTTCAGCGGCAATGGCCGGTTCCACCTCCAGATGCGTAATCCGCCGGATTTCATCGATGGCTTCGATATTTTGAGGATCAGCCATCGCCAAAGTGAGGGTGCTTTTAATCCTGAAAAGCGGAATGGCCTGATGTTTCTGCGCCAAAACGCCGGGCACCAATTTCAGTACTTCCGGATCAATTTCATAATCGGAAAGCTCGATGTAAGGCACATCCAATCGGCTGGCAAGCGCGGTGAGAAATTCCTGCGGTGAAATGAAATTCAACTGAACCAAAATACGGCCGATTCCATGGCCGTTTCCCCTCTGCTTCTCCAATGCACGACCGAGCTGCTCGGACGTTATAAGACCGGAATCAACCAGTATCTCACCAAGTCTTCTTTCATTTTTGGAGAGCATTGCCGCTATATTAAAATATTAAAGATTTCCATGTTCTTGTCAATTTCTTCTTTCATGCGCATGTAATAGCCGTTGAGTTCATCTTCGGTCGTTTCCAATTCTTCATAAACAAACGGATCGATTTCGGGTATCCGGAAATCCCCGTTAAATCCCAATTGCATTTCCCGTGCAAAAATGTTGCCCACGTGCACCAGAGACACCAATTTCGGACTGCTTCGCAGCACCCCCGGCGTGTGGTGCAGGGCAATCGTCTCAACCAAACCGTAAGGGAGATTCCAGCGGTCGACGAGATATTCTCCAATTTTTGCGTGGGAAACACCGATCACCTGACGCTCGGCGTCAAATAAGACGAGTTTTTCTTGCTGCGTTTTCTTTAAGGCTTTTTCAAATTCGACGGGGAAATATTTATTTAGCACAAGTTTCCCAATATCATGGAGAATCCCGGCCGTAAAGGCTTCTTCATCCATGTCGATTTCCAAATATTGCCCCAATATTTTTGAAAGCATGCCCGTGGCGATGGAATGCTTCCAAAAGTTCTTCAAATCGAACATCCCGTTGGAACCGGTTCCGAACATTTTGAAAGCGGAAACAGACAGCACCGTGTTGCGAATCGTATTAAAACCGAGCAGAATAACGGCCTGATGGATCGAACTGATGCGCCTGCTGAATCCGAAAAAAGAGGAATTCACAAGGCGTAAGATTTTCGATGTGATGGCCTGATCCGTCTCGATCACCTTTGTCACCTGAGCCGCCGTCGTGCGCGAATCATTGACCAGAAAGGAAACCTTCGAGTAGACCGTCGGCAGTGTCGGTAAATCGGTAACCCCCTCCAAAGTTCGGATAATTTGTTTCATCTCAAGCATTCTGTTCTCCTCTACCCGCCTGTATATTTTCGAATCATCTGCAGCAAGTGGGGCGGATTGTAGGGTTTATACACATATTCATCCGCCCCCGAGTGGCGTCCCAGTTCCGCATCCGTTTTCTTCGCACGCGAAGTGAGCATAATTATGGGAATATTTTTGTATTTTTTATCGAATTTTAAAAATCTTGCCACTTTATAACCGTTAATCTTCGGCAGCAGCACATCCAGCAAAATGAGATCGGGTTTCTCATTCCGGGCCACATTGAGCGCCTCCTGTCCGTCGTAAGCGGTAAGCACTTCATAGCCGACGGATTCCAGACGAATTTTCAGTGCTTCAACCACCTGCGGATAATCGTCCACCACCAAAATGCGCTTTTTCTCCATTTTCACACCTCCAACGGCAGGGTGAACCGAAAAGCACTCCCTTTGCCCACGCCGCTCTCAACCCAGATTTTGCCGCCGTAATTTTCAACAATTTCCTGAGCAATGCTCAAACCCAATCCATACCCTTTGATTCTTTTATTAAAGGCGTTTTCAACACGATGAAATTTTGTAAAAACGGCCTCCTGCTCGGGGACCGGAATCCCAATTCCGTTGTCTTTGACCCAGCAAAGCAGATGCTTATCCTCTTTCTTCATCCCAATCCAGATTGTGCCGCCTTCGGGTGTAAATTTAATAGCATTGTCCAGGAGGTTATTAAACACCTGTGAAATCTGGTCCCGGTCGGCCGTAAAGACGATCTCTTCCGCCGGCACACTGCCGCGAATGCGAATACGTTTTTTGTCGGCAATCCACTGGTACGTGGTCATGGTTTTTTGTAAAAGTACATTCATGTTTACACGCCGCCGCCGTTCCAATTGCGATTCGTGAATCTCCATTCGCGTAATTTCCAGCAAATGCGAAATCATTCGGTCCATTCGCTCCACGTTTTCACGCATGAGATTCAGGCAGCGCTGCTGCTTTTCATTAACCGGACCCGCCGTTTCATCCAAAAGGAGATAAACGCCCTCCGTCAGAGCGGTTAACGGAGAATGAAGATTGTGGCTGACATCTGCGACAAATTCCTTGCGAAGCCGGTCCATCTCCCAGCTATCCGTGATATCACGCAGTGTGACAATCCAGCCCAGATGCACGCCATTCCGGTCTATGACTTTCTGGATGTTAATCCCAAGGATTTTCCCGATGGAATCCACTTTGCGAATCTTATTCTGAACATCCAATTGCTTCCGGATCGACTCCTGAATCATGGCCACGATGTTCAAGTGATGGGCTTCGTTCAAGTTTTCCATGCAAATCTGCCTGCGCTGCGGAAGCCCCAAAAAGCCCCGGGCGGATGGATTGGCGTACAGAACATCTCCGTTTTCATTAATTAACAGCAGTCCGTCAATCATGCCGTAAAGAATGGCTTCCAGTCGATTTCTTTCCAGAACCATGATTTCCCAAAGCATCCGCAGTGCACTGGTGATTTCAAAAGCGGAATTCTTAAGCAGCTCACGGCGCGCTTTGAGCACCGGCCCATTTCCGGCGGAAAGAAGTCCTAAAAACCCAATCACATTCCCACGGCTCTGCACCGACACGGCGACATCAAAATCCTTCGAAAAGGTCGTCCCGTTCGACCGCATTTTTCCCAGCGGAACGCCGTTAACAAAAATCTCCCGGGGGAATTTTTCCGTAAATCGACCGTGGAATATCGTCTCAAATTTCTCAACGAGTTTCTTCACATCCATCTGTGCCGGGATTTCTCCCGAACGAATATTGATAAAGGGATAATCCCGCACCCAGCTCACCACACAATAATCGTTTCCCAGAACATTAAAAATGGAATCGATAAGAAGGTTTACCCAATCCTGATAGGCACGATCTTCCTGTGAATAATCCTGCGGAAGTTCCAGATCTACAACCGACTGCCTTTTGTTTAATGTGCCTCGCATATGCACCCTGAATTTATTAAATATTGATGAAAAAAGGGACTAAATGAATTGTCACAAAATCAATTGCAAATACCAATGAATCATCTGCTCGCCCCAGAAAAGATACACAAAAGTCGCCAGAGCGATAAACGGACCAAACGGAATTTGCGAATGCCGGTCGGCTTTTTCCAGGGCCATTGCCCCGGCGCTGAATAAAGCCGCAATAAAGAACGCCACCAACAAGGAAAAAGCCGTCCCTTTGACGCCCAGAAAAACCCCGATCATCGCCGCCAATTTAATATCACCCATTCCCATGCTCTCTTTTCGAAACAAAAGACTGCCCAGAACAGCCACGAAAAGCAGCCCGCCGCCGCCAATGGCAAATCCCAATAAAACCTGTTTATAGGAGAGCACTCGAAACGCCACCGTCAAAACGGCCCCTAAAAGAATACCCGGCAGCGTGACCTTATTCAAAATCAAACGGTAATCGATATCGATAAAACTAATGGTAATCAACAGTAAACCTAAAATGGAAAAAACGAGGGTCTCCGAACTCAAACCGAATTTCAGGAACAATCCCGCAAAAAGAACACCCGTCAGCAACTCCACAAGCGGGTAACGGAATGAAATGCGGGTTTTGCAGAAACGGCACTTTCCGCCCAATAATGCGTAACTGAGGACCGGAATATTATCGATGGGTTTAATTGGGGTCCCGCATTTCGGACAATGGGAAACCGGCCAGATGATGGATTCCCCTTTGGGTATTCGGTAAATACACACATTTAGGAAACTGCCGAAGATGAGTCCGAAGAAAAAGAATAAAATGATTCCTGCGGTGAAATTCATGCCAAATCCCTGGTTTTTTTAATTCGTGTTCGGATTGGATTTCTGGATAGCGCGTGCAAGCGTGTAGCCCTCATCTAAATAATACTTGATTTGTTTCAGTGTTTTCACGTCCTGAGTTGAATACCGTTTGAATTCCCGGGATCCCATTAAAATGGATTTTGGTTTAACAATTCCCTTCAGTTCCCAATAATACAGTTGCCTCAGGCTGATATCTAATTTACAAATGACCTCTTTACTGGTGAGCAGGCGCACTTCTGCCATTTTGATACTCCTTTCCGTTAGATGTTTCAAAATGCACTAAACTCATTATCGGCAAAAATACCAAAAGGGTTTAACAAAGATGTTTAATGGAAGGAAAAAAAAATGAATCGATCGTTTTAGCCGGCTATCCCTATTGGCGGCCCTTCGGAATTGATTTATAGAAAGAAAGATTTTACATGAAAAAACGTAACAATTCAGCAGTAAAGACGGAAAGGCACAAAGATTATAAAATAAATCGTCTGATCCACCTTCGGCGGAGAGCCCCACCTTCGGCGGAGAGCCCCACCTGCGGCGATTGGCATCAACTTAAAAAGATATTGAGAAATCTTATTGATTGATTTGAATTGCCAATCGGCGGGGAACGGGTGTATCATCTGTTTCTTCAAAAAT
>BDTM01000034.1 GCA_002898015.1 bacterium BMS3Bbin03
TGTTGAAGATATAAGAAAAACGCTGGAGCTTCCGGATTTTCCCGGGTGAAGGATGAAAAGCTGGTATGAGGCGCTGGGCCATTTAATTAACCGGGCGGAAAATGCGGTATAAATCGGTGAAGCCATAAATCCCCATTTGATTTTGTCAAGAACTTTTAAATTGGGATGTGAGTCAAATTATTGATTGATATTCAGAATAAAAATCTTTAATTTAATGTACATCTACAGTTTTGAGTTTCAGCCATTAAATCCCAAAAGAGAAAATATTCAAAAAAAATGGAAAAAAATGGAAAAAATACTAAATAGACATAAATAGACAAAAAATACTTGACAAAAAGAAAAAAAAATATTAATATGAGTTATAAATATACCGATAATATTAATGTCAAAAATATATTAGAACAAATCCTATCTAATGAAGCGCAATCAGGCGAAATTATAATTCAAATAATTCCCTTATTTAAAAATGCCATAAAAAAATATAGAAATAACAAAAAAGCACTGTTGCAAATATTATCTGCAAAAGACAAGGTAATTTCATTTCCGGAAAAGGGGGAAAGAAAAAAGGGCATTTTAAAGGGAATAAGGGCGTTGGAATTTAATTTTTTAGGTCAAAGAGGTCGCTTTATTTATGCATATCTGGAGGATACTCGTGTTATAATGCTATTGGATGTGGGGAATCATACTGAAATTGGAGGCAATAGTTACAATAGAATTAGTAATTACCTTAAAACAAAAACAGGATTACAAAGAACAATAAATAATGAAGGACGATAAAATGGGAAAATTATCTTATGGGAATATAATAAGATTGTTGTACAATACAAAGCCGGAGAAAAGAGAAGAAACATTTGATTTAATATTGGAACTGCTTGCAGCAATGAATTCAAAAGAGTCAAAAAGAATTTTAAATGCACTGCTTGAAGAAAAGCCTGAATTTTTAGAGGAAGAAAAGCTATTTAGCGGTATTGCTGAAAATCTATGGACAAAAAATGATGTTGCAGCCTACTTGAATAAATCATTACGTTCTGTGCAGAGAATGATTTCCAACGGGGAATTGAAACCAATCAATAAGGGGAAAAGACCGCTATTGTTTCGATATGAGGATGTGAAAAAGATACTTGTTTCAGAATCCAAAAAAGAAAGAATGGCTTTTCAAAATGAAAAGTACAGCGAGATATTGAATGTACAAGAAAACAAATTTAGATTTATGGATGAAGAAAAATATTTGTTTGATGAATCTTCAAATATAATATTAATAAGTAACATAAGTGAAGAGTCCGATTGGCTTAAAGCGGCCTGATTAAGATGGAGAGAAAAATGGATAAGGATAAATTAAAAAAAGCTTACAATAAATTTATAGAAAAGTTGGAATTGGATTCTTTTCACACTATAAAATGTAATTATTTTATCAATACAGAGGTAAGTGGAATTAAAAAAAATGTACGAATACAAATTATTTCTAGCGAAGAATTAATAGAACGAGAGGAATGGAATCAAGAGAAATTTGCAGCACGAGCCATTTATTCAGTTATTGGAAGAAAGGGGAAAAAGATATTTTTTAGAATTGACACTGTAAATCAATTTTACTTTTCTACAGAAGTTCCCATAACTCAAGAATTGTTTGAACTTTTTTGTGAATTTAGTTTTCAGGCAATGGCGTGGCCCTATTTTAGAGAAATGGTCGCTAATGCGTCTATCAGAATGGGATTACCGTTATTACAGATACCCCTTTTAAAAAGGATACCCAGAAAAGTAGATAAAGGTGGAAGTGAATAAATTATTGGGGGGCAATTAAAAAAAGCATGGTTACAAATCAGTAACGATTCATGTATTTGGCTGCCACAAAATCATGAAGGCACTTCCTATAGGAAACCCACGCCCGATTTTTTCACTGTAAAAGAATTTAACCGCGGCGTTCGCGGAGGCCGCGGAGAAAAAAAATCACCTCTGCGTACCCGGCGCACCCAGCGGTTTATAACTGGCCTGAGCTAATAAGGTGCTTCTTTTATGGAACACACCCCCGATTTATTCGAAGCAGAACCCCCGTTTACCCGATTATTTCCACGATTCGTGTCTGCGCCTTTATGCCGGCCCGTCCCTGAGGTTTTACGCCCTGCCGCCATTTCCTCTTGCAAACTTTTGCCTAATTTTGTATATTGTTTTTTGTGATGAAACTCTGTGTTATTCTTTTCCACCGAACCTTTTTATTTATAATTTAATCTATGGCTCCAAAAAGCAAAAAACAGCCTGAGAAAAAATCAAAAGATAATCCGGTACCCTCAGAACTAAACACTGCCCGAAAAGTCATTTTTTCAGTCACTTTAGTGCTTGTTCCGGTTTTGTTTTTTGTGTTTCTGGAAGCAGGCCTTAGAATTTTCCATTACGGCGGGAATCTGGATCTCATCCTAAAAAAGAATTACGGGGGACAGGAATATTACCAGCTCAATCCGGATGTGGGCAGGCGGTACTTCACCGGCAGCCAAATTGCCGTTCCGCAGCTTTTTGAAGAAGTCTTTCCCGTCCACAAAGCTTTAAACACCTACCGCATTTTTCTGCTGGGGGGATCCACCGCGGCCGGATTTCCGTTCGAATTAAACGCCCGTGTGTCCAGCCTTCTTGAAGACAGGCTCCAGGTGCTTTTTCCTGAAAAAACGATTGAAGTGGTTAATTTCGGACTATCTGCCGTCAACAGCTACACGGTTCTGGATTTCATTCAGGAACTGGTTCATTATCAGCCGGATTTGTTCCTCATCTACATGGGACACAATGAATTTTACGGGGCGCTTGGGGTAGGATCGACCGAATATCTGGGACGGAATCGGACCGTGATTAAAACCTATTTAAAACTCGAACATTTCAAAACCTTCCTTTTACTGAGAAACGGAATTGCCGGACTGCAATCTTTGTTTCATGCCGGCCCGAAAGAGACCTCCGGAGAAACGCTGATGGCGTACGTGGTGCGGAAAAAGGAGATTCCCTACGACAGCCCGGATTACAAAACTGCCCGCGACAATTTTAAGGCCAATTTAAAAGAAATTCTTGAAATTGCAAAGCGGCACAAAATTCCGGCCGTCACCAGCACGCTGGTGTGTAATTTAAAAGATTTAAAGCCGTTTGTTTCGGTGTTTTATCCGAAAATAAACAAAACGGAAAAAGAGGAATGGAGCCGGTATTATCACAACGGCACCGTGTATTTCAAACAGGGAAAATTCGGAGAGGCGTTTCGTCAATTTTTAACGGCCTATCAGATGGACAGCACCTACGCAGATTGTGCGTTTCTGATGGGAAAATCGCTCCTTTTTCAAAATAAGAACCGGACGGCCCGTTATTACTTCCGCCGCGCCGCCGATCTGGATGCACTGCGATTTCGGGCGAGTGCGGAATTTAACCGGATCATTTCGGATGTTTCACATCAAATGGGTGTGCCCGTTGTCAAAATGGATTCGGTTTTCAATGCCAGCTCACCGCATAAAATTACGGGCAACGGGCTCATATTTGAACATCTGCACCCGAATTTTAAGGGCTATTTCCTGATGGCGAAGGCTTTTGCGCAAGAGCTGCGGAAGGAAAGTTTTATCGCTCCGGAGTCCGAATGGAAAGCGGCCTTACCGGATTCGGAGATCCGGCAGGTGTCGCACGTCACTCCTCTGGACTTAAAAATCGGGGCACTGCGCATTCGGAAACTCATGTCCGGGTGGCCCTTTAAAAGCGGCTTCGAACGCGGAGAGGTGCTGATTAATCCGAATGATCCGATTGAAAAAATCGCCTGGATCTATGACAATCACCGCATTTCCTGGAATCAGGCACATTTTGAAGCCGCTTCGTATTATGAAAATCAAAAAAAATGGCGGCAGGCGATCGATGATTATCAGGCTGTGATTAAGATTCGCCCGGATGATTATTTTCCATTTTTAAAAATCGGGAATATTTATCTTCACCGGCAGAAGTTTGACCTGGCCCTTCAATATTACAGGGAGGCTCAAAGACGAAACACGGCCAGTCCGTTTGTGTATGCGAAGTTAGCCACGGTGTATCTGGCCAAAAGAGAGGGTGAAGCCGGGTACCGGTTTTTTCAAAAGGCCATCGAATACGATTCCAAAAGACCGGTGCTGAAACCTCAGGAAAAAGGCATTATTTTTTACTACATGGGTTTGATCGACATGCAGCGGGGCAGACCGGACAACGCCAGAACGGAATTAAACTTGTCCGTTCAAAATTTTCCCGGTTACGGAAAAGCGGCGGCATTACTGGAAAAACTAAAATAAACTTGCCCGGGTTCCTGAAGATCTGATTCAAGTGAACCGAAAATCAAGAGGTGTGCATATGAGAAAAAAATCTTTTTTCATTACCATTTTTTTGTGGCTCATTTTCGGGAATCTGCTGATTGCGCAGCCCTCCGGCGAGAGCATGTTTTTTAAACCGTCTTTAACGGGGAATTCGGTCTTAGTCCCGGTCGAATTTGAATTCTACCATAAAATTACCGCCGGCGATTCCGGGGTGGGTATCAACGGGAGTTTCAACGGCTGGGGAGATGTGTATAAAATGCACGAGGTCTCACCCAATCTCTGGAAAGTTACGCTTTATTTGTCCCCCGCCCGCTACGAATATAAATTTGTGACCTACACAGACACGGTGGGCCAATCCGGTGTCACGGGTTGGTTTACCGATCCCCTAAACGCGGATTTCGGCGGGCCGTACAACAATTCCTACATTACCGTCAGTGATCCGATGATCTATTATTTTCTGCCCCGAAAAGGATCGGTCATCGCAGAAAAACAGCCTGAAATTCGGGCAAAAATCTCGTGGGCGGTTAAGAGCGGCATTAATCCGCAGAGTTTGGCTTTCGTATTCGATCATCAAACCGTGCCGAATGCAGCGGCTTTTTTCGATACGCTGAACCGGGCATTTTCCTACACACCGCCGCAGCCGCTAACTGTCGGAGCGCATACGGCGACCCTCTCTGTGGCGACGAAAGCAGGGGATACGGCGGAGTCCGCCACAGACTTTGAGATTTCAAACCAGATTATCAGCGCCCCCTTTACCTTTATTTTCGATTCAAAAAGCCCGAATTTCCGATTTACGGGAGAGGTGAACACCGTGGCCGTCAAGGGCGACTTTAATTTTTTGGGTGAGACCCGCATGTTCAGTCCCGATTCCGACGGCGTTTACACGCTGACGGCCGATATGCAGATTGGTGTGGGCTCCGAATATGAATTTATTGTGAACGGCGGCTATTATTTTAGCGATCCGGACAATCCGGTTTTTTCACAGGATTTTAAATCCTACGTCATCAAACGGGTCGATCCAAAGCCAAGAATTGGGTTGAGTGATCCGAAAGAGGGAGAACTATTTGTGGCGCCCGCCGAAAAAATTGTGTTAAAAGGCTGGGCGGCGCCGAGTGATTCAAACATTGCAATCGATCCCGCAAAACTTGTGATTCAGTTAGACGGCCAGACGATTTCCGCAGACCTGGACACTACCGGCAAAGACACCGTGTTTTTTCAGGCGGTGCTTCAAAATCTTTCCGGGGGCAGACATGTCGTAAAATGTACGGCGGCAGACCGGAACGGCAACCGGTCGGATCCGGTTACGGGTGTCTTCGGAATTTATCCGGCGGACAACGGCTTCTGGTCCGTCGACGGTGAATGGGATGACACGGGCCCCGGCCGTTACAAATATCCTTCCGGCTTGCCGGCGGGCTCGGTCAATCTCCGGTCGGTTCATGTCTGGATCTCACCCGGTCTGGATTCTCTGAAATTTGATGTTCAATTGGGAAATATTATTCCCGCCACACGAATCGGTTTTTTATTGGTGAATTCACTCGAAGGAAAAAGAGTCCAGGCGCTCGATGAAATAGAGGTGCAGGTTCCGGATTGGCAGGATCGGGGGGTCTACTGGATTTTGGCCGATCCCGCCGGATTAATCACCGTCGACACGCTGGAAAACTTTTTATTGACGAGTCGAGTGCCTTTAAAGAAAGAAAGGCCCATTTCCGTTCGGTTGCAGGGAAATCATATTCTGTTTAGTCTGCCTTTTACAAAATTAGAAACTATTCTGGGTCAGTTCAATCAGCCCTGGTTTCTTACCGTATTTACCTATTTTAAATTTGACGGGAAGACCTTTGAAGTTTCACCTTCCCAGGGCGGTCAATATTTTGCCGAAGATCCGAATGTGTACGATGTGGCTTTTTTTGATAAACGGGGATTCCAGAAACGGATTTTAGGCAATTATATTCCCTATTACGGTATCGATGGGCCGCGATATGCCGTACTGGCCTCCGTGGGCCGGGGATTCGCAGCGCTTCATCCGGACACCTTTTCGGCTGAATTAAGCCGCGTACCGGTTGTGAAACTCAGGACTTACGGCGGAAACTGGTACAGCGATCAGGTTTCCGTGACGGGCTGGGTCAGCGACACCACCATAACCACAGGCACCTTTTTTACCAACAGAGAAGCCCAGACCATCTCCGTTCAAAACGGCCGGTTTCTCAAAGAGGTGCATCTTACGGATGGCAAAAACCAGTTAATTGCGTCCGTAACGGACAATAACGGCAGAATCAGCCGCAGCCCGTCTGTTGATTTTATCTTTCACCAGCGGCACAAACCGGTGGTAAAAATACAAACCGCACTTTCGGGCGGGTCCGTTTCGTTCGACGGCAGCCTGTCGTACGACCCGGACGGAGAAGCGCTTTCGTTCCAATGGGAAGCCGATTCGCTCAATCCGGAAGTGTTGAATCTCGGCAGCGCCAATTTGCCGCTCTTGACCGTTTCCGTGCCGAAAAGGACCGGTGAATATTATGTGACCTTACGCGCCTGGGATACTCAGGATACGTCCTGGGCCAGAGCGGTGTTCGTGGTTTCGGACAGCGGCGCCGCCGTTCCCAATATGGATACCTGGCATCCGGCCTGGGTTGACCGCGCGGTGGTGTACGAAATTTTCCCCCGTTCATTCAGTCCCACGGGAAAATTAAGATCGGTTACAGGCAGGCTGGACCAACTGGCAGAGCTGGGGATTACGGCCATCTGGTTTATGCCCATCAATCCGGGCCCGACCATGCACGGATACGCCATCACGGATTATTACGGCATCAATCCGGATTACGGCACGAAAAGCGATTTCCGAAAACTCATCAAAGAAGCCCATAAAAGGGGCATTAAAATCATCATGGATCACGTGATTCAGCACACGTCCAGTTTACACCCCTTTATGCTGGACGCCTTCGCATTCGGCACGGATTCGCCCTTTCACAATTTTTATATGTGGAATCCCGACGGCAGCTTTTACCACCTTTTTACCTGGGTCGATCTGCCGTCGATTAATTTTAACAGTGCCTATAATCGCCGGTACCTGCTGCGAATGGCCAAATACTGGCTGGAGAATTTCAATATCGACGGCTACCGCTGCGACGTGGCCTGGGCCGTGGATCAGAGGCGTCCGGGTTACTGGCAGGAATGGCGGCGGGAATTGAAAGCCATCAAACCGGATTTATTCCTGCTGGCGGAGGGGGATGCTCAGGACAGGAGTTTTTATCAGGCAAAATTTGATGCCGGTTACGATTGGCAGTGGTACGGTGAATTGAAAAACGTGCTCTCCGGGACCGGCAGCCTGAATCGACTGAACCGGGTGGTTCAAAGTTATCTAAAACCGGGGTTCCCCAAATATGCCAGACCCTTCCGCTTTCTGGAAAATCACGATGAGCAGCGTTTTATCAAAACGTTTGGCCTCGAAGCCGCAAAGCTGTCCGCCGGTTTTTTGCTCACCTCTCCGGGAGTGCCGTTAATCTATGCCGGACAGGAAGTGGGGGAGACCTCCTACCGGGGCATTATCCACTGGAACGATCGGTACGGGCTGCGTCCTTTTTACGAAAAATTGATTCACATCCGCCGGGAAAATCCGGCGCTGCAGCAGGGAAGTTTTCAGCGGCTGCCGGTCAGTGATTCGCTAACGGTTTACGCCTATTTGAGGGAGCAGGGCAAGAATCGAATGATTTCGCTGCTGAATTTTTCTGCGGCGGCTAAAAATGTGTCTGTGGCTGTTCCGGAAGACTTAATGCCGGCGGATACGGCGAAGGTTTTTTATTTAAATGATATTCTGAACCACGAGACATTTGGTTTTCGAAGACGGGAGCTGTTGGCGTACAAATGGCCGCTTTCGGGCTACCAGGCCAGAATTCTGATACGGTCGGATTCAGCTTTATCCGCCGTTTCCGAAAATTCATTTCAGCCGCCGTTACGTTTCCGGCTGGAACAAAATTACCCCAATCCGTTTAATCCGGAAACCAAGATTTTCTACCGAATCGGCGGTAACAAGCCCGTCAAGGTGGATTTGATCGTCTTCAATGTGCTGGGCCAGAAAGTGAAGACGCTGGTCACGGCACCCCAAACGCCCGGCAAATACAGCGTGGTCTGGAAAGGCCGCACACAAACGGGCAATCCGGCGCCGTCCGGCATTTATTTCTACAAACTCAAAGCAGGGAATTTTGTTCAAGTCAAAAAACTATTGCTTTTAAGATGAAAAAAAGCTACTAATTTAAGGTGGAATTTTGGGAAAAACGACTCTTATTATGTTGAGCTTATTCGCGGTGTTTACGGTTTTGATGTTTACCCGGGGCATGGGGCATCGCAACGCGAAAGACATTGTCATCTGGACGCAGGATTTCACGCCCGGGCGCGTCGTTTTGGATTCTGTTCTGCAGGATTACCAGGCGTCTCATCCGAACATAAAAGTTTCGGAACTGTACTACGAAACAGAAGAACTCCGGAGCAATTTCATTGTGGCGGCGCTCGGAGGCAGCGGGCCGGACATCGTTTACGGGCCCAGCGACCAGGTCGGCCCCTTCGATGTCATGCGAATTATTTTGCCGATGGAAGATTATTTTTCTCCGGAAGAGCGGTCTCATTATATAAAAGACGCCCTGGTCTGGCGCAGAAACCATCTGTTTCAGGTCGCCGATCGCATCGGAAACGAATTAACACTCGTGTACAACAAGAAATTGGTTCCGGTGCCCCCCAGGAATACGGATGAACTGATTAAGATGGGCAAAAAACTGACCAAAGATTTGAACGGCGACGGACGAATCGACCAGTATGCTCTGGCCTGGAATTACATCGAACCCTATTTTTTTGTCCCCTTTTTAGGCGGATTCGGCGGCTGGGTCATGGATGCGCACAACAATCCCACACTGGACACGCCGGCCACGGTGGAGGCCTGCCAGTTTATTCTGGATTTGCGCAATAAATACAAAATTATCCCGCTGGAAAGTGATTACGATATGGCCGATGCCTTGTTCAAACAGGGACACGCCGCCATGATTATTAACGGCCCCTGGTCCTGGGATGGTTACAAAAAGGCGGGCATCGATTTCGATATAACCAGAATTCCCAGAATTAGTCAAACCGGGTTGTGGCCCACGCCCATGTATTCGCCGAAAGGGTATTCGATTAATATAAATGTTAAGGGCGAAAAGCTGAAACAGGTGGTCGCATTAATTAAATATCTGACCTCGACCCGGGTGGAATTGCGTTTTTCCGCCACGTTAAGCACGATTCCAACGCAAATCGCGGCCAGAGAAAACCCGGCCATAAAAAATAACCATTTAATTCAGCAATCGATGTATCAGTTGGAAGTTTCGAGGCCCATGTCCATTGAACCGGTGATGCGTGCCATCTGGGATGCCATGCGCCCGGGCTATCAATCTCTTTTTGCGGGTACATTAACGCCCAAGCAGGCGGCAAAACAGATGCAGCAGGACGCCGTTCAGAAGATTCGGGAGATGAAAGAATAATCATGGCGGCAATTGTCACGACTGTTCAAGACTATTTATCTGATTTAAAAAAGAACCGTTTAGCCTATTACTACATTACACCGGCCTTTCTGGTGA
The DNA here is from genome assembly GCA_002898015.1 of bacterium BMS3Bbin03. Classification (GTDB taxonomy): domain Bacteria; phylum Zhuqueibacterota; class JdFR-76; order JdFR-76; family BMS3Abin05; genus BMS3Abin05. The sequence continues at coordinate 9,884 of BDTM01000034.1, forward strand.
TGGGTTTTGTGATTCTTTATCCGTTTTTATACAATATTGTCCTGTCGCTGACGAACATGAATTTGACACATTTCAGAAATTGGCGAATTATTGGTCTTGAGCAGTATGTACGTGTGTTTTCCAGTCCGGATTTTTACTCGATTTTGCTGAAAACCATTATATGGACGGTTGTCAATGTGTTTTTTCACGTGACCATTGGGGTCAGTCTGGCACTGCTGCTGAACCGTCCGCTCTGGGGCCGTTCCATTTTTCGCACGCTTCTCATTCTCCCCTGGGCGGTCCCCCAATACATTACGGCACTGACCTGGCGGGGCATGTTTCAATATCGTTACGGCGCCATTAATTTAATTTTAGTAAAGTATTTCGGCATTCATCAAATTCAATGGCTGTCGACACCGTTAGGGGCTTTTTCGGCCGCTCTGATTACCAATATCTGGCTGGGGTTTCCGTTCATGATGGTGATTGCGCTGGGGGGATTACAAAGCATTCCCCAGGAATTGTACGAAGCCGCCGAGGTGGACGGCGCCGGCCGCTGGCAGCAGTTGAGAAATATTACGCTGCCGTTGCTGAAGCCGATCATGATCCCGGCCATTTCGCTGGGGATCATCTGGACATTCAACAATTTCAATGTGATCTGGCTGGTCTCGAACGGCGGACAGCCGGCCGACAGCACACATATTCTCGTTTCGTATGTTTATAAAGCGGTTTTTAATTATTACCGTTACGGATATGCGGCGGCGCTGTCGATGGTCATTTTTGGAATTTTGCTGATTATTAGTGTGCGTTTCATCAAGCAGACAAAAGGCACAAAAGGAGCATATTAATGGCTGTAACCCGGCTGCGAAAAGATCCCTGGTGGATGACGGCGGGAATTTACACGATCATCATTCTTTTCACAATCATTGCGGTGTACCCTATTTTGCGGGTCATTTCCATCTCGCTTCGTCCGGGGAATTTACTGCATACGACGTCCCTGCGGCTCATTCCGGAAAATGCGACATTGCAGGCTTATCTGACCCTGTTTACGAAAAAGCCCTTTTTGCGCTGGCTGTTGAACAGCACCATCGTTTCGGGAATGGTGACCATTCTGGGGGTCGCTCTGGCCTCCACAGCCGGGTATGCCTTTTCACGGTTTAAATTCAGAGGACGCGAATTCGGAATGATTTCGGTCATTACCACGCAGATGTTCCCGGTGACGATGCTGCTGATTCCGCTTTTCATCATGTTGATCTATCTGCATCTGTACGATACTTTTCTCGGGTTGGTGATTGCCTATTCCGCCACGGTGCTGCCCTTTTGTATCTGGCAGATGAAAGGTTATTACGATACGATTCCGGTCAGCCTGGAAGAAGCCGCCCGAATCGACGGATCCTCGCAATTCGGAGCGTTTTACAGAATCGTACTGCCGCTGGCCGCACCCGCCCTGGTTATCACCGCCCTGTTCTCATTTATGGGATCCTGGTCCGAGTACCTGGTGGCGGCGGTCATTTTAAATGATCAGCGTTTATTTACGCTGCCTCTGGGACTGAAACAGTTTCAATCCAATTTCAGCACGGAATGGGGGCTGTATGCGGCCGGTGCCGTGATGGTGAGTATCCCGGTGATTATTTTATTCCTGATCCTCAGCCGCTGGCTTATTTCCGGATTGACATTGGGAAGTGTGAAGGAGTAACTCTTTTTAAAAGAATGACGTTGTATTAATTTAGGGAGTGCAAATGATCGAGAAAATTATTACCGTGATGAAAGAGCTGGGTTTTACCGCGTACGAGACAAAGACGTACATCTATTTATTAAAAAACAACCCGGCCACACGGTATGAATTGAGTAAATATTCGGGCGTGCCCCGGTCGGCGATTTATAATGTGATTCGAAAACTGGAAGAGGCGGGTTATGTGAATGCCATCCATTCCGAACCCAAACGATTTATTCCGCTTCCGCCGGAACAGTTGTTTCGATTGCTCGAGAGCCGCTTTCACAAAACCGTGAATGAATTAAAAGAACTGCTCAATTCGTTAGGCTCCAGCCGGGAGATGGATCATCTCTGGAACATCGAGGGTTATGAAAATCTCATTTTGAAAGCGAAAGATCTTATCCAGGAAGCCCGGCAGTCGATTTACCTCTCGGTCTGGCGCCGTGAAGTGCTTCTTCTAAAAAACAAATTGCTGGAAGCCGAGAACCGGGGGGTCAAGATTGTGCTTTTTTCATTTACGGAAATTCCGTTTTCGGTCGGGCGCGTGTTAAGCCACGGTCTGAAAGAAAAAGAGCTGGAAAAAATATGGGATCACAAAATCATTCTTTGTGTCGACCAGAAGGAACTTATCATGGGGGAGGCGGACAAAGCCCTGCCCAAGAAAGTCGCCTGGACACGGAACCGGGCGCTCATTTCCATCGCGCTCAATCATATTGTGCTGGACATTACGCTTTTCGGCCAGCGTTACGGCGTGAACATCGATGATTGCGTCATCGAGATGCGGCCGGGTGAGCTGGAAGTGTTGGGGCGGTTGTTATCGGAAAAAAAGGCGGAGACGCTTCGGAATTTCTCGCAGGAAATGCCCGACTTTCTGACCGTGATTAAATAATGCTAACCAAAGGAGCCGTAATGAAAATAAAAAAGGACGTCGTTTTTGTCGTTTTGATCGGAATTGTATTTTTTCTTCAATCCTGTTCATTAAAACCGAACGGCAAACTTTATTTAAATCTTGTCTGGCATCAGCACCAGCCGTCCTACTACAATCCGGAAAAAGACGAGCTCATGGGGCCCTGGGTGCGAACCCATTCAACCAAAGATTATTTCGATATGGCCTACACACTCAGCCTGTATCCGGATGTGCACGCCACGATAAATTTAACGTCTGTTCTGCTTCAGCAGATTCTTGAAAATTATGTGGTTCGCCTCAGTCCGTTTGTGGATACCCAGGAAAATACCATCCGGGCCCGTGATTTTCTGGCAAAATGGCGCGGTCACACGGATCCCTGGATCGATCTTGCCCTAAAAAATACACGCGATTTTAATAACAGCGACCTGAATTATTTGTACAATAAAAGCGGAAAACAGGTCTGGAATTGCTTCTCGATTTCAGAACCCATTATCAAACGCTTTCCGCAATACCGGGCACTGATTCCCAAAGGCGTGAAAATTGGTTCGCTGGTGGGAGAAAAAGATCCGGCCGCTTACACGCTTCAAGATTTAAGGCGAATTAAATTCTTCTTTTATCTGGCCAATTTTGATCCCCGTTTTTTAAAGGGACCGATCAGAATGCCGCTGCTGAATTCACACACCAAAAAAATGATCGTGGATCTTTCAGACCTGGTGAGCTACAATGATAACGGCACACCCGACGATGATTCGGACGACCGGTTTATCCTGAGGCACAATGTCACTGAGAAAGACTGTCAGCGGCTGGTGGTGGAGGCTTTTAAAGTCATGCTGAATATTGTGCCCATCCATCAGAAGATCATGTATCACCCGGATGTTCAGAGCGGCCAGGTTGAAATTATCACCTCGCCTTTTTATCACCCGATTCTGCCGCTTATTTACGATTCAAATCTGGCCAGAATTTCTCAACCGAACGATTCGCTGCCCACGCGGTTTCATTATCCGGAAGATGCCCGGGCTCAGACGCTGATGGCCAAACAGTATTACCGGAAACTGTTTCACAACAAACTCTACGGCATGTGGCCGGCAGAAGGCGCCGTCGCTCAGGCTGTTGTGCCGGTCTTTGAAGATGCGGATATTTTATGGATTGCCAGCGGCCCGCACGTGCTGATGAAATCACTCGGAAAAGATTCTTTGAAAGCGATCACACCCAAACAGCTCTTTCGTCCCTACAAATTGACGGATCCGAAATCCGGAAAACATCTGGCCATCTTTTTCAGAGATTGGAGACTCTCGGATCAGGTGGCATTTGATTACGCTCACCGAACCGCCCGGACCAATGTGGATGCCTTTTTTAAGGTCCTGAAATCGTACCGGCCGAGAAGGGGCGAGCGTGTACTTTCGATGATTATGGATGGCGAAAATGCCTGGGAGTGGTTCACAAAAGATAATGACGGCGTTCGATTTCAGAATCTGCTGTATGCACGCATTTCGGAAGCGCAAAAAAAGGGCTGGCTCATTTCAGTCACGCCCAGCGAATATATTCTGGGCAACAAACACCGGAATATTCCCGCCCATCCGATTCAAAAGATGACGGCCATCGATACCCTTTTCCCCGGATGCTGGTTCTCACCCGATTTTAAGACCTGGATCGGTGAACCGGAGGAGAACCGTGCCTGGGATCTTCTGGGAACCGTGCGGAAGGATCTGGCTCAGAGCGGTATCGCCGCCCCCGACCCGGCCAAATCCATGCCGCTGGAAGCCTCCGGAAAGGTGAAGGCAGTCTACAAGGCATGGGACGCCATGTACGCCGCCGAAGGTTCCGATTGGTTCTGGTGGTACGGTCAGGATCAGAACTCCGGCGCCGACCAACTTTTTGACGAATTGTTTATTAGTCATTTAAGAAGCGTCTACCGGAATTTGCGAAAAGCCGGCGTTTCCATAAAAACTCCCGTCTTAAAGCCGATTATTCAACACGAGGAGAAAACGGGAAAATCAGGAGGCGCACAGCACCGGGTGAAATGAAATAAGGGCAATGCCGTAAAAATTAAGATTCATCGCGAAAATGCGTATTTTTGTTTACCAAAGGAAATACCCATATTGTTGAATCTAAAAGGTACCCCCTGACTGGTAACAAAACCAACGTTGGTCACCAGGACGTCCCCCTTGTATATTTAAAGTTGGGAAGGAATTAAGGGGGTGAGTTTGAAGGACAATAACAAGCTAAATAGTACGCAAAAACCGGAAGAGCCAAAAATATTAAGGTTCATCCTAAGTTTTTTGTTTTAAAAATTAGTGAAAAATTCGTGCACATTCGTGGGCCTTCTTCTTCCCACGAATTGACACGAACGAACACGAAAAAAAGAGTCCGCATTTTGATGACACCCAATACCAAATTCAAAAACGCCAATGTCAAATAAAATCTTCACCCCGTTAGATAAAGTATTTGCATTTTTTATCCATAGTCAGACACCCTTCTGTTTCTGAAAAATCATATTATCCTGTTCAGTATCTAACGGGGCAAGAATGACCCAATAACAAAATTGATTGTTTCTT
>BDTM01000035.1 GCA_002898015.1 bacterium BMS3Bbin03
CGAATCCGGCTGCCCGTCCTGTGTGGGGCCGATGCTGGAGATTGGTGAGAAGGGAAAAGTGAGTGCACTTCAGATTCTGGAATTTGAATTGGGGAGATGAAACCGCCCACGAATTTTCACGAATAATTATGAAGGCCGGAAATTGGGGATGAGGGAAGTGTGAAACTGCCCACGAATTCTCACGAATGTAAAGAAGGAGATTTAATATGAAACGTTTCTCAATTTTCAAACAGGCAAAATTTGTTTTGGCAGTGTTTGCGATTGCATTGCTTGCATCCTGTGCGAAAAGACCCCTGATGATGCTGCCGGGGAAGACCGAGACCGGCGCCACTCTTTTACCCAACCGCTACCAATTAACACCGGCCGGCAGACAAATCCCTGTGGGAGATTTGCCGCTCAATATGGTCGTCAGTCCTGATGGAAAATATCTGGCGGTTACCAACAACGGATACGGTGCACAATTTGTTTCTATTATCGATGTGGCTGCCCAAAAACAGGTTCAGACATTACCCGTTCGCGCGTCGTTTTTTGGAATTGATTTCAGCGCCGACGGCGGCAAATTGTTTGTTTCCGGCGGAGGAAGAAACCGGATTTATATATTTACACGTCAAAAATCAAAATTTGTCAGGCTGGATTCGATTAACCTGACCCCCGATTTAAGAAAAGAATGGTTTGTGATGGGATTAAAATCGGCCCGGAACGGCAAAATTCTGTACGTGGCTACAAAAACGGTGAAGAAACTGCTTAAAGTCTCTGTTCCCGACAAGAAGATTTTGAAAGCGCTCGATTTCAATTCCTTTTTGTACGATGTGGTTCTGACGCCGAGCGGTAAAAAACTCTATGCAAGCCTTTGGGGCGGAAGCGCAGTCGCCGTTGTGGATCCGGAGACATTGACGCTGCTCAAGCGGATTCCTGTCGGCGATCACCCCAATAAAATGGCCCTTTCATCCGACGGCCGTCTTTTTGTGGCCAATGCCAACACGGATAATGTGTCTGTAATCGACACCAAAACGGATTCCGTTATCGAGACCATTTCTCTGAAACCTTACAAAAATGCACCGAACGGCACCGCGCCTAACGGATTGTCAATTACCCAGGATGCCAAAACGCTTTATGTGGCCAACGCGGATAACAACGATGTCGCGGTTGTCGATATTTCCAGACCCGGCAGATCTCACATTTTGGGTTTAATCCCGGCCGGCTGGTACCCCACGGCCGTCGCACTTTCGAAGGATGGAAGGGAATTATTTATTGCCAATGGAAAGGGCGTTCGATCAAAAGCCAATCCCAAAGGCCCCAATCCCACCAGAAGACATTATCGCAGCAGACAATACATTGCGCGATTGCTCTGGGGGACCGTGTCCATTCTTCCTGTGCCCGGTCCAACGGAATTGAAGCGCTACACGGAACAGGTGCGGATAAACAACGGATGGACGAAGACTGTGAATAACAGGAATCAGGCGGCTTCCGTTCAGCCTCACGCCATTCCGCGAAAAGCCGGCGAACCCTCTCCAATAAAGCATGTGGTCTATATTATCAAAGAAAACCGCACGTATGATCAGGTTTTAGGTGATTTGCCGCAGGGAAACGGCGATTCCCGGCTGGTATTGTTTGGCCGCAAAATCACTCCGAATCATCATAAACTGGCTGAAAATTTTGTGCTGTTCGACAATTTTTATGTGGATGCCGAGGTGAGTGCCGACGGCCATGAATGGAGCACGGGGGCAATCACCACTGATTTTGTGGAGAAAACCTGGCCAACCACCTATTCGGGCAGGGGAAGAGGCTATCCCTCCGGGCAGTATTACAAAATTGCCTATCCGACAATCGGCTATATCTGGGATATGGCCGCCGAAAAAGGCATCTCCTACCGGAGTTATGCCGAATTCATCGATACTCCGCCGGATACTTCCGAACCGGCCTATACGACCGTTAAGACCTTGAAAGGTCATTTTGATCCGAAATTCCGGCCCTGGGATCTTAACTACATGGACATCTGGCGGGCCAAAGAATTTATCCGGGAATTGCACGAATATGAAAAAACGGACAACTGGCCGAATTTGATCATCATGCGGCTTCCCAATGACCATAATTACGGCACGCGCCCGGGTAAACATACCCCACGGTCAATGACGGCCGATAATGATCTGGCTCTGGGAATGGTTGTAGACGCCATTTCACACAGCAAATATTGGAAGGAGACGGCCATTTTTGTGTTGGAGGATGATGCACAGAACGGTCCCGATCACGTCGATGCACATCGCTCGGTTCTGCTGGTCGCCTCGCCTTACACCCGCAGGGGTTTTGTGGATCATAATATGTACGATACCGTCAGCGTCTTGAAGACAATCGAACTCATTCTGGGACTGCCGCACATGAGCCAGTACGATGCAGCCGCTTTTCCGCTGATCCCGGCGTTTCAGGATAAACCCGATTTTGCGCCGTACACCCTTCTGAAAAATGAATGGCCGCTGAATAAAATCAACTCCCGGACGGCTTACGGTGCAAAACTATCGATGATGATGAATTTTGGCGAAGAGGATGAAGCGCCTGAACAGGAACTGAATGAAATTCTCTGGAAGTCCATTAAGGGAATCCATTCAAAAATGCCGGAAATCAAAAACGGACGCTATCGCCAATTGTTTCATTAACGGCAGGAATTTGTTGAACCGGAAATCTTGAGGAACGGACGGCGCGGCGAAGGCGCAAAGGACAAATTTTAAAAACCAAATAAATCACAATTAACCCTGACTCCGATAATAAACCTTTAAATCGAATTTTATAAGGAGGCCCTTCGGTGAATTTGCAAAAGCGGTTGTTTAATAGTCTTTGGAAAAGCATTTTGTTAATGCTGATTTTAATTTGTCTGCCCTCTTTCGGCGTTTCTCAGGAAAAATTGACTGTCAAGAAAATCTACAACAGCCCCGATTTTCACGGGAAATCCATCAGCCAAATCCAATGGACGCCGGATAAAAAAGCGTTCACTTATTTCGCAACCAATGCCAAAACGGGCGATTTGCAGGTTTGGCGGTACGAATTAAAATCCGGAAAGCGAAAATTGTTAATTTCCTCAAAAAAGGTGCCTCAACTCCAGAGCCCGGCCCGGCAAAAACGATTTACCTTGCCGAGCTATTATCTTTCTCCGAATGGAAAAGATGTGCTGCTGCCGTCGGCCAACGATTTGTACCTCTATAATCTGAAATCCAAAAATGTGCTGCAATTGACGAATGATGCCGATCAGGAACGGGATCCGCGATTTTCGCCGGACGGGAAATCGATTGCCTTTCTTAAAAATCACAATCTGTGGCTTCTGAAAATAGCAGACGGGAACGCCAAACAGTTGACCATCAGCGGGCAGGAACATGTGATGATCGGCCGGTTCGACTGGGTGTACGAGGAGGAATTCGGAATCCGGACGGGCTTTTTCTGGTCTCCGGATGGAAAGAAGATCGCTTTTTTCCGGATCGATGAACGCCCGGAGCCCAAATTCCCCGTGGTGGATTTCATCCCGACACACAACACCGTGGAGTGGGAATATTATCCGCTGGCCGGCGACAAAAACGGAATTGTTAAAATCGGCGTTGTGACGATCAAAACTCAAAACGTCACATGGATGGATATTGGTAAAAAAATCGATATTTACATCCCCAGAATTAAATGGCTTCAAAACAGCCGGACGCTGGCGATTCAGCGGTTAAACCGGCTGCAGAACAAAATAGAAGTTCTGCTGGCGGACATTAAAACGGGCCGGTCCCATGTCATCTTGACGGAAACCCGTAAAAACGGCTGGATTAATATTAACAGAGATTGGACTTTTTTTAAAGACGGAAAACATTTTCTGTGGTCTTCAAATTCAACGGGGTTTAAACATTTTTATCTTTACGATCTAAATGGCCGTAAAATTCGCCAGATTACAACTGGCCGCTGGGATGCAGGTGGCCTGATCGGCGTGGACCAAAAGAAAAAATGGCTGTATTTCACAGCCGATAAAAAGAGTCCGCTGGAACGCCATTTTTACAAGATCAAGTTGTCCGGAAAGGGGCTCACCCGCCTGACGATACAAACGGGTACCCATTCTTTAACGGCGTCTCGGAATTTCAACTATTTTCTGGATACTTTTTCCAATGTGACCACACCGCCGCAGATCATTCTGCTCGATGCCAGCGGCAGACGGGTCCGGATGGTCAATAATGAAAAAATACCCGCTTTAAAAAAATACAAATTTGCCACGCCGGAGTTTATCAAAATAACCCTTTACGATACCCTTCAGTTAAACGCATATATGATTAAACCGCTAGATTTTGACCCGGCCAAAAAATATCCCGTTTTAATTTACACGTACGGCGGGCCGGGCTCTCAAACCGTAACCAATCGCTGGGGGAATGGCTGGGGAAATCTCTGGCATCAACTGATGGTTCAGAGGGGTTACATTCTGTTCAGCGTGGATAACCGTGGCACCGGTGCCAGAGGAGCCGCTTTTCAATTTCTGGTTTATAAAAATATCGGCGGCTACAGCGTGGATGACCAGATTGCGGCCGCCCGGTATTTGAGCCGGCTCCCTTATGTGAATCCCAGACGCATCGGCATCTGGGGATGGAGCGGCGGCGGTTACATGACCCTTATGTGTTTGTTGAAAGGCGCAGATGTCTTCAGCACCGGTGTGGCCGTGGCACCGGTCACCGATTTTCGAAATTACGATACCATCTGGACGGAGCGTTATATGCAGACCCCCCAACTCAATCCGAAGGGGTACGAGGTCAGCTCGACACTTAAATATGCACAGAATCTAAAGGGGAAATTATTAATCCTTCACGGCCTGTCGGATAATAATGTCCATTTCGCCAACACCGTGCAGTTGATACAAAAATTCCAGAAATTGAACAAGCCCTTTGATGTAATGGTTTTCCCGAGAAAAAAACATTCGATCCGCGGGAAGGACGCCCGCATGTTTCTATTTGAAAAAATGACGGCTTATTTTCTGAAGAATTTGTAGAAACATCCTTCTCAGGCGTGAAGAGACTGTGTGACCAGTAAAAGCAGCCGCACCCTTTAAGGCTATTATTGATTTGGATTTCATCAATGAGAATTTAAATCACGGGAAGGAAGAATGCAGAAATCAACCTATCGATGGCTAGTTCTGGAAGATGTGAATGCGTTTTTTGGTTTGATGCTGGACAATGTGACGAATCTGGTGATGTTAACCGGTATTCTGGTGGGCGTATTTCATTATCCGGAAAAGATGGTCTTTCTGAAAATGATTCCCGGGACGGCACTCGGCGTCCTTTTCGGGGATCTGGTGTACACCTGGATGGCCATTCGGCTGGCCAAAAAAACCGGGAAAACGGATGTAACCGCTATGCCGCTCGGTCTGGATACCCCTTCGACCATCGGAATTGCATTTGCCGTTTTGGGCCCGGTGTATGTGGCGACCGGCGATGCCATGCTCACCTGGTACGTGGGGATGGCGACAATGATCGTTATCGGTGTTGTAAAGGTTGTGTTTTCCTTCTTCGGAGGCTGGATTCAGCGCATTGTCCCGCAGGCCGGATTGTTGGGTTCTCTGGCCGGAATCGGCCTGGCGCTTTTGGCCTTTTTGCCTTTGCTGGATGTGTTTAAAATGCCGGTCGTCGGCCTGGCGTCTCTGGGAATTATCATTTATACCGTGGTGGCTAACAACAAATTTCCGGGCAATATTCCGGCGGTTCTGGCTGCCGTGGTGGTCGGAACGATTATCTACTATATTCTTGGCCCCCTGCATCTTTTGGGGGTGCCGTTTAAATCGCCCGAAATGGCTCTGCACGTGACATTTCCGCTTCCCACACTGGGATTCTGGAATGGAATGAAAGCGGCCATTCCGTACATCCCGATTGCCATTCCCTTTGGCATCCTGACAATCGTGGGCGGCATTAATGTCACGGAAAGTGCCCGTGTGGCCGGTGACGACTACAACACGCGTGACATCCTTTTAACCGAAGCCGTTGCCACCCTCATCGCAGGTCTGTTCGGGGGTGTGGCTCAATCGACGCCCTACATCGGCCATCCGGCCTACAAGGAAATGGGGGGACGGGCAGGCTACACTTTTTTGACGGGACTTTTCATCGGCATCGGCGGAATTCTGGGGTACATTTCATTCATTGTCGATTTACTTCCTGTGGCCGCGGTGGCGCCCATTTTGATTTTCATCGGACTGGTCATTATCACTCAGGCTTTTCAGGTGTGTCCCGATCGTCACGCACCCGCTGTGGGATTCGCTTTTCTGCCGATTGTGGCAGACCTGGTCCTGATTGAAATGGGAAGTCTATTGGGCGTGCTGGGCGGTGACCTCTCAAAACTGCCGCCGGATCTTGCAAGCACCTACCAGGTGGTGATGGTTTTGGGACATGGGTTTATTTTAACCGGGATGCTCTGGGGCGCCATCATGGCATTGGTGATCGATCATAAATTGAATGAAGCCATCGCGTATCTGATGGTCACAGCCGGATTGACATTCTTCGGCGTGATTCATTCCGTCATGCCGAATGGAAATTTGTATCTGCCCTGGTTGATCGGTAACTCGTCCCCCTATCTTTTTACCGCCGCGTATGTCGTGTTTGCCGCTTTTTTGTGGATTATGAAAATTAGTCAAAAAGAACACGTCAATGCATTGGCGAAATAAGTCTCCGATGGCGCTGTTTCTATAAAAATAAGTTGATAATTAAGTAAAAAATGGTTATTTTATGTTTTGTTATCTTGATTCAGATCGGTTGTTGGCTTATTTAAAAGAAAAATATGATTTCACGCTACACACGTCCGGAAATGGGGAAAATCTGGACGGATGAAAATAAGTTTAAAAAATGGCTGGATGTTGAAATTGCGGCTTGCGAAGCGCAGGCAGAATTGGGGAGAATTCCCGCAGAGGCCGTAACACACATTCGGGAGCGGGCGGCGTTTGAGGTCGAGCGGATTCAGGAAATTGAAAAAGAGGTCAACCACGACGTCATCGCATTTTTAACGAATGTGGCCGAGCATGTGGGGCCGGATTCCCGTTTCATCCATCTCGGAATGACCTCATCCGATGTACTTGACACCGCCAATGCGCTTCTCATGAAAGAAGCGGGTGAGCTTTTATTAAAAGATTTGGAGAGACTGCGGGATGTTCTGGCCGGCCGGGCGCTGGAATTTAAGAGCACCCCCTGTATCGGCCGTACGCACGGGGTTCATGCGGAACCCATTACCTTCGGTTTGAAACTGGCGCTCTGGTACGAGGAGACCCGCCGCCACATCGATCGGATGACTGCGGCCATCCGGAATATTTCTGTGGGTAAAATATCGGGGGCGGTGGGCACGTACGCCCACCTCGATCCGCAGGTGGAGGCGTTGGTTTGCAAAAAATTGGGTCTAACGCCGGCACCCGTATCCAATCAGATTATCCAGCGGGACCGGTACGCGCAGTTTTTATCCACACTGGCGATTATTGCTTCCTCTCTGGAGAAATTTACCACGGAAATCCGGGCTCTGCAGAAAACAGAGGTGCTGGAGGTGGAAGAGTATTTTGCCGGCGGCCAGAAAGGATCTTCGGCCATGCCTCACAAGAGAAATCCGATCACCTGTGAGCGGATTGCCGGATTGGCGCGCGTGCTGCGCGGAAATGCCCTGACGGCCTTTGAGAATGTGACGCTCTGGCACGAAAGAGACATCAGTCATTCGTCTGCGGAACGAATCATTCTTCCGGACAGTACAATTGCTCTGGATTACATGCTGGACAAGGTGAGTACAGTCATTGAAAAATTACAGGTTTACCCTGAAAACATGCTGAAAAACTTGAATTTAACGAGAGGCATCGTTTTTTCGCAGCCGTTAATGCTGCTTTTGGCGGAAAAAGGACTTACACGGGAAGAGGCGTATCGAATCGTACAGCACCGGGCGCAGGAGGCTCTGGCTGAAAAGAAAGAATTTAAAGAAGTGGTTTTAAATGATTCCGAAATTCGAAACCATCTCTCTGAAAAAGAAATTGACTCGGTTTTTGATTTGAAAAAGAATCTTCGAAATGTGGACACCATTTTTCGGAGAATTGGTTTAATTCGTGACGATGACGGAGGAAAGCATTGAAAAAGGGTGAACTTTTGTACGAAGGCAAAGCGAAAAAAATGTACGCCACCGATGATCCTGATTTTTTGATTCAAGAATTTAAAGATGATGCCACGGCGTTTAACGGAAAGAAAAAAGGCACGATTAAAAACAAGGGGATTGTCAATAATAAAATTTCTGCGTTTATTTTTGAATTTTTAGAGAGTTACCATATCCCCACGCATTTTGAAAAAATGCTTTCAGACCGGGAAATGCTGGTTAAAAAATTGAATATCATCCCGGTTGAAGTGGTCATGCGAAACATCGCGACAGGGAGCTTGGTGAAGCGGTATGGGCTGGAGGAGGGAAAAGAGCTTGAATATCCGGTGCTGGAATTTTATTTAAAAAATGATGCTCTGGATGATCCGATGATCAATGAACACCACGCGGTGGCATTCGGGCTGGCCACGCCCGGCGAAATGGAAACCATTTCCCGCTACGGCACAAAAATAAATGCCATTTTAAAATCATTTTTTATCCGTCGAAAAGTCCGGCTGGTCGATTTCAAATTGGAATTCGGACGTTTTAAGGATCGCATCGTTTTGGGAGACGAAATCTCTCCGGACACGTGCCGCTTCTGGGATCTTGACACCGGGGAAAAACTGGACAAGGATCGCTTTCGTCAGGATTTAGGGGAAATTGAAAAAGCGTATCAGGAAATATTGGGTCGCGTATTGCATACGGGGGAATGATAAATGTCTATTGCAAAAGACGGGATCGGAACACTTGCAGCCGTACTATTTTTTGCAATTCTTTTTACCGTCGGCCTGTTTATCAACGGCTCTATTCTGATAAAGGCGTTCAGTGCACTGTTCTGGGTGTTCTTCCTGTTTTCGCTCTATTTTTTTCGGGATCCGGAACGGGTGATTCCGGCGAATGAAAACGCGATTGTGGCACCCGCGGACGGGAAGATTATTATTGTCCGAAAAGTCAGAGAAAACGTGTATCTGAAGGGGCCGGCCACACAGGTCAGTATTTTTATGTCCGTTTTCAGCGTTCATGTCAACCGGATTCCGATGAGCGGTGTTGTGGGTTATTTTAAATATTATCCGGGGAAATTTCTACCGGCGTACCGGGAAAAGGCGTCCACCGATAATGAACAAACGGTGATCGGTATTGAAAACGGCGCCACTAAAATTTTATTTAAACAAATTGCCGGCATTATCGCCCGGCGTGTGGTTTGTCACACTCGGGAAGGATTTCACGTGAAAAGAGGTGAACGGTTCGGGATGATTAAATTCGGTTCCCGTGCCGATATATTCTTACCTGAAAACGTGGAAGTGACGGTTAACGCAGGACAAAAAGTTAAAGGAGGTGAATCGATCATTGGCGAAATTAAATCTGAACATTAATCGGGCGTTTATTCCGGGTGCAATCACTATCGGTAATATTTACTGCGGTTTTTTATCGATTGTGTATTCCATGGAAGGAAATTTTGTCGTAGCATCCTGGTTGATTGTTCTTGCGGCAGTTTTTGATGCACTCGATGGATCTGTAGCCCGTCTGACGAAAAGTTACAGCAAATTAGGAATTGAATTGGACTCTTTGTCGGATGTGGTTTCATTCGGAGTGGCTCCGTCCATTTTGTTGTATTCGGTCTATTTCAACCGCATCAACAACATCGGTGTGCTTATCAGTTTCGTGCCGTTATTTTTTGGGGCAATTCGCCTGGCTCGTTTCAACACAAATCAGGATTCTTTTGAGAAGAAGGAATACACGGGGCTTCCGATTCCGACACAGGCCGTGGCGATCGCATCGTTTGTGGTTTTTACGCACCATTTTTGGGGCGGGCTCCATTTTACAAAATTATTAGCGCCGATGGTTATTTTTCTTGGAATACTAATGATCAGTAATGTTGAATATGACACATTTCCAAAATTCAATCTGAAGAGGGGCTGGAAAAATGACATAAAATTATTTTTCTTTATTGTGTTTTCTCTTGGATTTATGCTGTTCCCCAGCGAGGCCATTTTTCCGATTGCCGTTTTCTTTATTTTGCACGGCGTGGCACGCTCGGTATTGCACACGCTGAAACATGCGGATGATATTCTGGATGTGACGGATTATTAAAAGAAGGTTTTGTCTCCATGATTCGAGCAAAAGTGTATGTGTATTTAAAAAAAGACATTCTCGATCCGCAGGGGAAAGCCGTCAAACACATTATAGGGAACATGGGATTTCACCGGATTCAGGATGTGCGCGTGGGAAAATACACAGTACTCACTTTTGATGATTCTGTTTCGGAGGAAGAAGCCAGACAGCAAACCAATGAAATCTGCCGGAAACTCTTAGCCAATCCGGTCATTGAAGAGTATCATTTTGAGTTAGAGACCCTTCCGTTAGGAGCCCCTGCCGGCGATGGCTAACCGTCGAAAAATGAGATTTGGAATTGTGGTGTTTCCCGGTTCCAATTGTGACCGTGATGTGTACAATAGTGTGACCCGAATCCTGAATCAGGAAGCCGTCTATCTCTGGCACAAAGACCATGACCTGAATCACTGTGATGCGGTTGTACTGCCGGGCGGCTTTTCCTACGGCGACTATTTGCGCACGGGCGCCATTGCGCGCTTCTCGCCGATCGTGCAGGAAATTATCGATTATGCCGAGAAAGGCGGGCGTGTGCTGGGAATTTGCAACGGATTTCAAGTCCTGCTTGAAATCGGACTCCTCCCCGGGGCGATGCTCAGAAACAAATCACTCCATTTTATCTGTAAATTTGTTCACGTCCGGGTTGAAAATTCGGACACGCTTTTTACATCTGCCTGCAGAAAAAAGGAAGTTTTAAAAATTCCTATTGCTCACAACGAAGGGAATTATTATATTGATTCTGAAGGATTAAAGGCGCTGGAAGGGAACAATCAGGTTGTCTTTCGATACGCTTCCCCGGAAGGGCAGATTACGGAAGCGCACAATCCAAACGGTTCTTTGAATCACATCGCCGGAATTGTAAATAGGCGGGGAAATGTATTGGGACTGATGCCTCATCCCGAGCGGGCGTCGGAAGCGCTGTTGGGTTCTGAAGACGGGAAGAAAATTTTTCGCTCGATGGTTCAAGCGTTTTTGGATTGATATTCATTCGAAAGGTGCGTACTTTTTTTTTACCAAAAGGGATGTCATTATTTATTGAATTCAAAACTCACGCCCTGGTTGGTATAAAAACCAGCGTTGGTCAATGGGACTTCCCCCTCTCTTTTGCAAAGAGAGTGGGAATTGAGGGGGTGAGTTTGAAGGATAACAACAAACTAATAATAGGCTAAATCCACCGTAATAGATTGAAAAAGTACGCACCTTTCGGAAGAACCTGGATTAATTTCCTGTAAATAGTCCGGATCTTTCGGGTCTGTAAACTGTTCAATGATTAAGGAGAGACATGGTGTCGGCCGCCTCATCTCGAAAGAAGTCGCTGTGGTATTTATTTCTGGTGCTGTTTTTAGGTGCGTTAATTGGTTCCGCTTTGGGTGAAGTAATTGGTCTGGTTTTACCCCAAGGTGTGGTGCGGGAATTTTTCCTGCGATCCGTCACGGGGGGTGTTTCACCGTTTACCCTAAATGCATCTTTATTTACGGTGACGCTTGGTTTTACATTTAAATTGAATGTGATCGGCATTATCGGCGTGGCCATTGCAGGGTACATTTTACGCTGGTACTAAATTCATTATTGGCGCCGGGATTCAGGAGAATCGCCTGATTCAGACGATTGATATTTGGGTTTGAATTTGAGAAAGAAGGTGATCAGATGTTTGGATCGATTGGTCCGACGGAATTATTAGTCATTTTTCTCATTGTTTTGCTCGTGTTTGGGGCTGACCGGCTTCCGGAGTTGGCCCGCGGATTGGGAAAGGGGATACGCGAATTTAAAAAGGCGACGGATGAGGTAAAAGATGAATTAATAGGTCCCCAGAGAGAAATCTTTTCAGATTTGAAGCACGATTTGGAAAGTGAACATGAATCTGCCCGAAAATTGATTGAGGAGGAGTATCCTGAAAATCTTGAAGAAAAAAGCGGCAGTGAGGCGGATGAAAAGAAAGAGACACTTTCGGGTGAAACAGACAAACAACCCCTAAATAATGAAGATCAAAATCCATCAAAGCTTGCGGGATAAGCTGGGAGGTTTAACATGTTTAGTACAATGGGACCCACAGAATGGCTCATCATTTTTTTAATCATTTTGCTTGTATTCGGCGGATCGAAACTGCCGGGTCTTGCAAAAGGGCTCGGACAGGGATTTCGTGAGTTCAAAAAAGCAGTACACGGAGAGGATGAGGAGACTCAAAACAAAGAAATTCCGGAAGAAAAAAAATGATGAATCTTAAAACTGTTTTTTATTGTTTCAACTTCAACGGATTGAATGAAATATTAAGGTAGGTGTGTGGCACTGATAGATTCTGATTATTTCGGCATTCGGGACAAGATCTTTTCGGGAGAGATTACCGTACCGGAAATCACCGAAGCCTGTCTTGCTGAAATTGAGGCTGAAAAAGATTTAAATGCGTTTATTTCTGTTTTTCCGGAACATGCACTGAAACGGGCGAAACAGGTGGATCAAAAAATCCGCAGCGGTCACGCCGGGAAATTGGCCGGGATGGTGGTTGGGATCAAAGACAATCTCAATCTGAAGGGGTACCGGACCACCTGCGGGTCGCACATTTTGGACAATTTTATCTCGTCGTATGATGCCACGGTTGTCCGCCGGCTTCTTGAAGAAGATGCCGTGATTATCGGGAAAACCAATATGGACGAATTCGCCATGGGCTCGTCAAATGAGACATCCTATTTTGGCCGGGTTAAAAATTACCACGATTCAGAAAGGATTCCCGGCGGCTCTTCCGGCGGCTCGGCCACGGCTGTGGCGGCGAATATGGTGATGGCGGCCCTGGGTTCCGACACGGGGGGTTCCATTCGGCAGCCGGCCGCTTTGTGCGGGGTGGTGGGTCTGAAACCGACCTACGGCCGTGTGTCCCGGTTCGGGCTGGTCGCTTTTGCGTCATCGCTCGATCAGATTGGACCGCTTTCAAAGAGTATAAAAGATGCCGCTTTGCTTTTGAATGTCATTTCAGGATATGATCCGAACGACTCGACTTCAGTTAAACAGCCGGTGCCGGATTTTACGGAAGATCTGAAAAAGAGTGTGAAGGGTCTCAAAATAGGTTGCCCCAAGGAGTACCTGGGAGAAGGTCTGGATCCGGAAGTCAGAAAGGCGATTGAAAACGCTCTGAAATTATTGGAAAATGAAGGGGCAATTGTTGAGGAAATTTCTCTTCCGCATACCGAATACGCCATTGCTGCGTATTACATCCTTGCCACGGCGGAAGCGTCTTCGAACCTGGCGCGTTACGACGGTGCACGGTACGGATTCAGGAGCAGCGGCATCCGTAATTTAGAAGAAATGTACACTAAATCCCGCAGTGCGGGGTTCGGAGACGAAGTGAAGCGGCGAATCATGCTGGGCACTTACGTTTTGTCGGCCGGCTACTACGAAGCATATTATCGAAAAGCACAGAAAGTTCGAACGCTGATCAAACAGGATTTTGAAGACGCCTTTAAAAAATATGATGTGATTGTGACGCCGACGTCGCCCACAACGGCCTTTAAACTGGGCGAAAAAATGGATGATCCTTTGCAGATGTACTTATCGGATATTTACACCATTTCGGCAAATCTGGCGGGAATTGCCGGCCTGTCGCTGCCCTGCGGAAAGGACTCCGGAGGTCTTCCGATTGGGATGCAAATTCTTGGAAAGCCGTTTGATGAAAAAACCGTGCTTCGTACCGGCCAGTCACTCGAAGATGCGCTAAAATAGGCGGCGCTAAAAAAATGGCGGCTTATTCTGTGCCGCGTACCGGATGGGTGCGTGGCATATTTTATGTTAAAAAAGAGCGGCACAGACGGTTCAAATTTGAATAAGAAAAAAATGGTCGATATTCCCAGAAAAAAATTAGAGAAATTGTTTCAAAATTTTCTGACAAAGAAGATTCTTGTGCTCGGCGATTTAATGCTGGATCGCTATTTGTGGGGAGTGGTGAGTCGAATTTCCCCCGAGGCGCCTGTGCCTGTGGTGGAAATTGAGCGGGAATTTGCCCGGTTGGGCGGCGCGGCAAATGTCGGAAACAATATCAAATCCCTTGGAGGCACGCCCTATCTGGTGGGAATTATCGGGAATGACAATTCGGGAAACGAAATCCTGTCGATCATGAATCAGAGTGGTCTTCCGGCTGATGGTATTGTTCGGGATGAAAGCAGGCCAACCACCGTAAAAACACGCGTGATTGCCCATCATCAGCACGTGGTGCGCACCGACCGGGAAAGCCGGTCTCCCATTTCGAAGTCTGTGTCGAATCATCTTAAGGATACATTGATCACACTCATTCCTAAAATGGATGCCGTCATCATCGAAGATTACAACAAAGGACTCATTGTGGCGGATTTGATCTCTTTCGCCATTCATACCGCCCGTCACTTTGATACACCCATAATGGTCGATCCCAAGTTTGATCATTTTTTTGCATACAAAAACGTAGACGTGTTTAAGCCCAATCGAAAAGAGACGGAAGAGGCTCTTGGGATGCGTCTGGATAGTTCGCAAAAAGTCGAGGAAGCCGGAAAAATTCTGTTTGAACGGTTGGAACCGGGCTGTTTGATGATTACGCTTGGCGAAGAAGGGATGGCCGTGTTTGACAAACCCGACCACGTCATTTATGTGCCCACCCATGCCCGAAAAGTGCGGGATGTTTCCGGGGCGGGAGACACGGTGGTCAGCAGTTTGTCGATGGCTCTGGTGTCGGGGGCGGACTTTTTGGAAGCGGCTTCGTTTGCCAATCGGGCGGCGGGTTTGGTGTGTGAAGAAGTGGGCATTGTGCCTGTTAACCGGGAGCGGTTATTCCAGACGTATATTTCAGAAGGGCATTAGCGTGGGAAGAATTGTCTCCCGGGAAGAGATTGTGCGTTTGCGGAATGAATTGCGGGATCAGGGGAAGCTGCTTGTTTTCACAAACGGCATTTTTGATCTTCTGCACCGGGGACATCTTGATCTGCTCAATCGGGCGAAAAATCTTGGGGATGTGCTTGTGGTTGGCCTCAACTCGGATGCTTCGGCACGGCGAAATAAAGGGCAGAAGCGTCCCATTATTTCGCAAGACGACCGCGCCTTTATGCTGTGTCATTTGATTCCGGTGGATTATGTGCTTATTTTTGAAGAAGATACGCCCTACGAGTGCATTAAAGAAATAAAACCGGATGTGCTGGTGAAAGGAGCGGATTATGCCGTTCATCAAATTGTGGGATCCGATATTGTTTTAGGCTACGGCGGGAAAGTGGTTCCGGTACCTCTGGCCCGGGGGAAATCATCCACACAGATTATTAATTCTATTGTAGAAAAATTTGTTTTGAACCTAAATAAATCTTGACATTTAAGATAAAATTCATTATAATCGAGTTTATATTTGTTTTTTATTAATTTCAGTAGTAATTTCAAAAGGTCTGGCGGTATATGAAAAAAATTGGCGTGCTTACCAGCGGTGGTGATTGTTCCGGAATGAATGCCGCGATTCGATCCGTGGTGCGGACGGCCCTCTCAAAAGGGCTGGAAGTGTACGGCATTCGGCAGGGTTTCATCGGGCTGCTGGATGGTCTGATCAAACCCATGGATTCACGGTCGGTGAGCGGCATTGTTCAAAGAGCGGGGACGATTCTTCATACGGCGAGGTGCGAAGAATTTAAATTCGACAGGGGGCAGGAGCAGGCGGTTAAAACGATTCAGGATTTCGGTCTGGATGGGCTTGTCGTGATCGGCGGCAACGGAACGATGGCCGGCGCGCTTGCACTCCACAATAAAGGTGTTCCGGTTGTGGGCATTCCCGGAAGTATCGATAACGATCTTTATGGTACGGACATGAGTGTGGGTGCGGATACGGCTTTAAATACGACGGTATCGATGATTGATATTATTCGGGACACGGCCTCCTCGCATGACCGTGCCTTTATAATTGAAGTGATGGGGCGGGATTCAGGTTATCTGGCTCTGGTTTCTGCGGTGGCCAGCGGTGCCGAAGCGGCTATTATTCCCGAGGTGCCTTTCGATCTCGATGCCATTGCCACCCATTTATTTGAGCGATACAAGGCGGGGAAAACAAATAGTATCGTGATTGTGGCTGAAGGCGCTTCCAGTGCTTACACAATCGAGCGGAAGTTGAAAAACAAGATCGGATACGAAACACGGATTTCGGTTTTGGGTCACATCCAGCGCGGCGGCGCTACAACGGTTTTTGATCGCCTTATGGCAAGCAAGTTCGGTCATAATGCGGTTGAAGGCTTGTTGCACGGCAAATTCGGCGTGATGACGGCATTGCACAACAGTCAATATATGTATGTTGCTTTGGAAGACACGGTTTTAAAAAAGAAGAAGATTAACTCAAAACTACTGGATTTGGCCGTTGATTTGAGCAGTTAGTTTCGCGAAAATGAATGAAACCGGAATGGCTTTTTATAAAGTAAAGGAGAGAAAAAATGGCAATACGAGTTGGCATAAATGGGTTTGGTCGTATTGGAAGGCTTGTTTTTCAAGCCGGATTTGGAAATCCTGAAATTGAATTTGTGGCGGTTAATGATATTACGAGTGCTGCAACGCTGGCTCATTTGTTGAAATATGATTCTGTTCACGGCATTTATTCAAAAGAAGTAGAAGTGGAAGACGATGTGATTGTTGTGGATGGGAAAAAAGTAAAAGTATTTGCTCAGCGTGATCCGGCAGACTTACCCTGGAAAGAGCTTGGTGTGGAGCTGGTCATCGAGTCCACAGGATTATTTCGCACGAGGGAAAAAGCATCCAAACATTTTAAGGCGGGTGCCAGGAAAGTCATTATTTCCGCGCCTGCAACCGAACCCGATCTTACCGTGGTGATGGGTGTCAATGACCATAAATACAATCCGGATAAGCACCATATTGTCTCGAATGCTTCCTGTACGACCAATTGTTATGCGCCGCCCACAAAGGTAATTATGGAAAAGTTTGGGATTGTCAAGGGCTTAATGACAACGATTCATTCTTACACGAATGACCAGCGCATTCTCGATCTTCCCCACAAGGACCTTCGACGTGCGCGCGCAGCCGCTTTGTCGATGATTCCGACGACCACGGGAGCCGCAAAAGCCGTGGGTGAAGTCCTCCCGGAATTGAACGGCAAACTGAATGGAATGTCGATTCGTGTGCCTACGCCGAACGTGTCCCTGGTGGATGCCGTTTATGAATTGAAGAAAAATGTGACGGCGGAAGAGGTTAATGCCGCTTTAAAAACGGCCGCTGAAAATGAATTAAAAGGCATCATGGCTTATGAAGAGAAACCATTGGTCTCCCGTGATTATAATCATACAAGCGTTTCTTCCACCATTGATGCGCTTTCAACATTGGTTGTCGGCGGTAATTTGCTGAAACTGTTGGCCTGGTACGACAATGAATGGGGTTTCTCATGCCGCGTGATCGATTTACTTCTTTTAATGGCTCGATAGAGCCTCAGAGCGGAAGGAGGATCGGATGAATAAACTATCTATTCGCGATCTGGCGCTAAGCCATAAACGTGTCTTAATGCGGGTGGATTTTAATGTACCTCTGGATGATCAGGGGCATATTACAGACGATATGCGCATTCGGAAGGCTTTGCCGTCGATCCGGTACGCCGTTGAACACGGCGCCATGGTGATTTTGATGTCGCACCTGGGGCGCCCAAAGGGCAAGGTGATTCCTTCCATGACTTTGAAACCGGTTGCCGGCCGCCTGGGAGAACTCTTGGGAAAACCCGTCCGGTTTATCGGGGATTGTATTGGTGAAGACGTTAAGGCGGAAATTGCTCAGTTAAAACCGGGCGATGTTCTGCTTCTGGAGAATTTGCGGTTTCATGCGGAAGAGGAAAAAAATGATCCGGAATTTGCAAAACAACTGGCGGCTCTCGGTGACGTCTTTGTGAATGATGCATTCGGAACGGCCCATCGGGCGCATGCCTCTACCGAAGGGGTCACCCATTTTATTTCGCCCTGTGCAGCGGGATTTTTAATGGAAAAGGAAATCGAGTATTTATCCAAAGCCATTGAATCTCCGGTGAGGCCTTTTGTGGCGATTATCGGCGGTGCGAAAATATCGGGCAAAATTGATGTCATTCAGAATCTTCTGGATAAAGTAGATGCACTGCTCATTGGCGGGGGGATGGCATTTACATTCTATAAAGCTCAGGGTCTTGAAATCGGCAGGTCTATTTTGGAAGCCGATAAAATTGATCTGGCGAAAGAAATACTGGCCAAAGTCGAAGCGAAGAAACTGGATTTTCTTTTACCGGTCGATGTGGTGACGGCTGACAAAATTGATCCGTCTGCAAAGACAGCGGTTGTTTCCCGGGACCGGATTCCTGCAGATGCGGTTGGTGTGGATGTGGGACCCGCCACTGTGAAATTGTTTTCCGGGAAGATAATTTCCGCCAAAACAGTTGTTTGGAACGGCCCGATGGGTATTTTTGAAATGGCTCCCTTTGCAAAAGGAACTTTTGCGATTGCGGATGCACTGGTTCAAGCCACAGAGAGGGGCGCCACAACGATTGTCGGCGGCGGCGATTCTGCAGCCGCCGTGAGCAAAGCCGGTCTGGAAAATAAGATTACGCACATTTCAACAGGGGGCGGTGCTTCATTGGAACTCTTGAGCGGATACAAATTACCCGGGCTTGAAGCCCTAACCGATAAGGAATAGAGTTAAATTGCGAAAAAAAATAATTGCCGGTAACTGGAAAATGAATTTGACCTTCGATGAGGGGGTTGAGTTAGTAAGAACTTTAAAAACAAATCTTTCGGATATTCGGAAAGCCGATGTGGTGATCTGTCCGCCCTTTTTGTTTCTGGTACCGGTTGCAGGTATTTTAAAAGATACCCGGATCGGTTTAGGGGCTCAGAATATGCATTTTGAAGAGAAGGGGGCGTACACGGGAGAAATCTCAGCCGGTATGCTCCTTTCAACCGGCACACAATATGTGATTCTCGGACATTCGGAACGCAGAAAGTATTTTGGTGAAACCAGTGAAATTGTTCATAAGAAAGTCAAAAGGGCTCTGAGCGCAAAGTTGACCCCTATTATGTGCGTTGGGGAAACTCTCGAACAAAGGGAAAAGGGTCAAACAGAATCCATCGTCACTTCACAGATAACGGAAGGCTTATCGGAAATACCGGCCGTTGATGTGAAAAAAATGATAATTGCTTATGAACCGATTTGGGCCATCGGAACCGGTCGAACGGCGACTCCGGAACAGGCTGTCGAGGTGCATCGTCTTATTCGATCGATTATTGCCGATAAATATGGCCGGGAAGTGAGCGAACAAATACAAATTCAATATGGCGGCAGTGTCAAGCCTGACAATGCCGAGTCACTGTTGGGGCAGCCGGAAATCGACGGGGCGCTTGTGGGCGGCGCCAGTCTTAAGGCTGAATCGTTTGAAGCAATCGTAAGAGCCGGGGAACTTTTTTCATAGGGAAACGGTTTAAGACTCAAAAAAAAAGAAAGGATTTTAAATTGATGTTCCTAATCGTTACATTTCATATAATTTTATGTTTTGTCCTTACAATTGTTATTTTGCTGCAATCCAGTAAAGGAGGGGGATTGTCGGGTGCTTTTGGCGGCGGCGGCGGTGCTGCAATGGGAGCCGTTTTTGGGGGAAGAGGCGCGGGCACTTTTCTGTCCAAAGCGACGGTTGTTCTTGCCACTTTATTTTTCCTGAGCAATATCACACAGGTCTTGATTATTAAACAGGGCCCCGCTGTGATTCAAAAGAGCCTTGTTCGTAAGGAAATGGAAAAAGAAGGGAAAATGCAGCAATCTCTCGGATCCTTGCTGCCCCCGATAAAGGGTGAGAAAAAATCGGCTCCGCCTTTAAATGCACCGACAAAAACACGGGCAAATCCTGCACCGGCGGGAAATGGGAAAAAGAACCCACAGAGGTAACGCAATATGCCGAAGTGGTGGAACTGGTAGACACGCTACTTTGAGGGGGTAGTGCTCAAAAATGGGCGTAGGGGTTCGAGTCCCCTCTTCGGCACAAGTTTTTATTATGAAAGTAATTTATCAGAGAGAATTGGAGGAGATTGGTCGTATGAAAGGAAAAATTCAAGGGATTATCGCCGTATTTTTAGGATTAATTATCATTTCTTTTGTCGGGGTACAAACCATCCATGCACAACAAGCACAGCTCAAGCAGCTCCAGGAGATTCAAAAAAAGATCGCAGATGTTCGGCAGAAGATGGAAGCCGCCACACAAGCCAAAAATCTGGATGAGTACAACAAATACAAAAAAATGTATTTTGTCCTGATCGCCCAGGAAAAAAAGATTATTCAATCATCCAATGAATTGATGAAGCGTCAGAAAGTAAAAGTCAATGCCTACAACACCGGAAATAAATATGTCAAATTAGGCCGTTATGAAGAGGCTGTCAAAGCCTATAAAAAAGCGTTGAGCATCGACAGCACTTTTTCAAATGCCTATTTCGGAATGGGGTTAGCTTACAAAAGACTAAGAAAATTTTTGCAGGCGGAAGGCGCTTATCAAAAAGCCATTCATTTTAATCCGAATAATGCGGTCTATTATTTTGCGTTGGGAAATCTTTTCCGGGATGAGCACAAATATGATAAGGCACTTGAAAGCTATCGGGCGGCCGTTCAGCATAATCCCAAAAATTATAAGGCTTTTTATGAGATCGGTGTGATTTATTCCAAAAGGAAGAATTATAAGAAAGCGATTGAATCTTTTCGAAGAGCAATCAATGCAAATCCGCAATATGCGATCGCTTATGTGAGTTTAGGGGTCAGTTATACAAACCTCGGGAAAACAAAGGAAGCCATTCAGGCTTACGAAAATGCGGTCAGTTTCAATCCAAGAGATTATCGGGCATTCTATCGATTGGCAAAAGCCTACAACGATATAAAAAATTATAAAAAAGGTCTGGCGGCTGCAAAAAAGTCGATCGCGCTTCGCGGATTTTTTGCGCCCGCGCACGTTGAATCTGCGAGAGCCCTTCAGAACCTTAAACAATATAAGGCGGCCATTAAAGAGTATAAAATTGCGGCTCGCGATATCCGCTGGCGAAAATATGCCAATTATCAAATCGATGAAATTAAACGACTATTGAAAAAAAGAAGCTAAATAAATCGATTCTCAATTTAGCCCACTGGTAGACTTGCAGTGGGCTTTTTTATGCAGTTCCCCTATGCTAATTCAAATAGTTTACAAAAGACTGGTGCATTCGGTTCTACTGGTTTTTGCCGTCATCACATTTACGTTTCTGATTATTCATCTTGTTCCGGGTTCACCAACGGATTACCTGGTAGATCCTCGCCTTTCACCCGAAACCATCAAAACGATTCAAAAAAATCTGGGGTTGGATCAACCGGTTTATATTCAATATTGGCGATGGATTAATAACATTTTAAAGGGAGATTTCGGCTATTCATTTTCGCAGCAGCGCAGTGTGTTTTCTATATTGAAAGAAGCCATTCCGGCCACGCTTATGTTGACCGTGTCTGCGTTTATTTTAGAATTACTCTTGGGCATATTCTTCGGCGTGTTCGCTGCCATTCACTATCACCATAAATCAGGCCATTTGATCAATCTTATGGCGCTCCTCTTTTTTGGAATTCCCGAATTTTGGCTCGGTCTTATGGCGATATTTTTATTCGCAATTAAATTTCACTGGTTTCCCACGGGTCAGATGACCACTCCGGGGCAGGGAGAGGTCTCCTTTTTTTACGCTTTCGCGGATTTAGTCAGGCACCTTTTCCTGCCGGTACTAGTATTGGCGCTCAGTTCCGCCGCCTACACCACGCGATTTGTTCGGGGAAACATGTTGGGGGTCTTGCAAAAAGATTTCATTGCACAGGCAAGATTGCTGGGTGTCCGGCCGAAACGTGTTTACTATAAATTGGCTTTGAAAAATACACTGCTTCCGGTGGTGACGTTAATTGGATTGGGATTTCCCTTTCTGCTTGGGGGTTCGCTGGTGATAGAATATCTGTTCTCATGGCCGGGAATGGGGTGGCTCACATTCCATGCGGTGCTTTCAAGAGATTATCCTATCATCCTGGCCAGCACGACCATTACGGCGATTATGGTCATTTTCGGTAATTTGATCTCCGATTTATTGTATCCTATTGTGGATCCGAGAACAAGATATTCAGGGAAGAGAGAGGCGTGAAGCGGCTTATCAAAAATTGGGAAGTTCGGATCGGCGGTCTGGGTATATTGGCCTTTCTCATCGCCGCTATTTTTGCACCCGTTCTGACCCCCTATCAACCGAATCAGATCAACATGGCGGCCCAAATTCAACTTCAATCTCCGTCCTGGCAGCATCCGATGGGGACGGATCAGTTCGGCAGGGACATCTTAACCCGTGTCCTTTTCGGAAGCCGGATTTCGGTGAGAATTGCGCTTATCGTGGTACTTTTATCCACTTTGTGGGGGACCCTGTACGGGGGACTTTCCGCTTATCTCGGCAATCAAACCGATCACGTCTTTATGAGAATTGTCGATTTTATGCTATCCTTTCCCATTATTTTCCTGTACATAATGGTCATCTCCTTTTGGGGAAATAAACTTTGGGTTCTCATTATTCTCTTAAGCGGAACAAGCTGGATGGGCATTTCGCGCCTGGTTCGTGCCGAAGTCCTCTCCATAAAAGAAGCGCCGTTTGTGCAGGCTGCCGTCGTGTTAAATATTCCCAGATGGAAGATATTTTTCAGACATATTTTGCTGAACAGCATGACGCCTGTTTTGGTGGCGGCTACCATGAAAGTCGGAATTATTATTTTGCTTGAAAGTACGTTGAGTTTTTTGGGACTCGGCGTACAGCCCCCCACACCGAGCTGGGGAAATATGATTGCCAACGGAAAGGACTTTTTAATCGATGGCTGGTGGATGTCGGTTTTCCCCGGATTTGCCATTGTGAGCCTGGTCGTCAGCATTAATCTTTTAGGGGACGGGTTGCAGAGAATTTTCAATTTACATGCGCAATAAAACGCAACAGTCGTTTTGCCGGCAGGAAAATCGACGACGTCCTCTTGCGCAAATTCTTTAAAAGATTTGTTTTAATGATTTCGGTGCAGCTTTGAATTTAGCCTTGCCTTTTAATTCAAAATTGCTTAAAATTTAATTTAAAACAACCATGCTGACGATAATATAATCCACACTAACCTTAACGGTGAAGGGTAAACGCATGGCAATGCTTTCACGAAGAAAGTTTTTATCGGCAAGCAGCAAAATCGGATTACTGGCCCTATTGCCTCCAATTGCCCCCCCGCGTACACAATTTCGGTTGTTCGATCGCGCTTACAAACCGACTCCCGATCTGTTTGTGGCTAAAACCGGGGCACCGGCCGAATTGGTTAGACGCGTGGTCCGGGGATTGGGAGGAATGGAAAAGTTTGTCCATAAAGAGGATGTGGTTGTTCTCAAGCCAAACATGAGCTGGGACCGGACGCCGGCACAGGGGGCCAATACAAATCCCGAAGTGGTGGCCGAAGTGGTCCGGCTTTGCCTGAAAGCCGGTGCTAAAAAGGTGCGTGTTTTCGATCGCACGTGCAATGAAGCGAGGCGGAGTTATGAACACAGCGGTATTGCCGAGGCCGCCAAAAAAGCAGGCGCCGACGTTTACTACGTGTACAAGAGAAATTACGTCCGGGTGAAAATTCCCAACGGGGAAAGACTTCATTCCTGGAGAATAAATAAAGATGTTCTGAATGCCGATGTGCTGATTAATCTGCCGACCGCCAAAAACCACAGTATCTCGAAAATCACGCTGGGAATTAAAAATTTAATGGGCTACCTGGGTGATGATCGCGGGAAAATTCATCGACACTTCAGCCAAAAAATTGTGGATATTGCCTCCATATTACGCCCCCAGTTGACTATTTTAGATGCCACGCGACTGCTGTTGAGAAACGGGCCGCAGGGCGGAAATTTAGACGATGTCCGGTGGATTTACACCGTCGTCGGCGGAACGGATATGGTGGCTGTCGATGCGTACGGCGCGTCTCTTTTCGGCCTGGATCCGGAGACGCTCGGTTTTCTGGAAGAAGCCTATAAAAGGGGACTGGGTGAAATTGATCTTAAGAAAATTCGTATTCACAAGGTGTAAGGCTTTATGCCCCGGGCACGCAGAATATGAAACACTTACGCAAAATTCGGATCGCATCCCAAATTATTTTCTTTTTATTTTTTCTTTTTTTGTTTTTACAAGCCACATTCCCTTACCGGGCAATCATCCCGTCTGAATTTTTCCTGCAATGGAGCCCTTTGACGGCGATGATCACTTTTCTCGCGTCCCATCGTTTCACCGCCGCGATGATTCCCGCCGGGATTCTTCTGTTTCTGACGATTTTTCTGGGACGGTTTTTTTGCGGCTGGATTTGTCCTCTGGGATCGATGATCGACTTCGCCGATCTGTTTATCAAGCGCAAACGTAAACTCACGAGGAATACTGCCCGGTTCCGCTGGATTAAATTTGGTGTGCTCACAGCGCTGATTGTCATGGCGCTGATTTCCGTTCAGTTCGCCTGGCTTTTTGATCCGTTGGCTCTGAGTAACCGGACGTTTACCACATCGATCTACCCGATTTTTGCGGTTCTCATCGAAACGGTCTTTGGATGGCTCTGGCCGATAACGGGTCTGCAGTCTGCGCTCATGAGTCTCCACGAGTTTTTGGAAAGCTGGCTTCTCCCGCTGAATCTGCATTTCATCTCCCAGGGGATTCCTATTTTTCTTCTCTTTTTGGGAATTTTATTATTAAGTCTTATCGCAAAGCGCTTCTGGTGCCGAAATATATGCCCGCTTGGGGCGCTGTTGGGAATCTTTTCGAAATATAGAATCCTGGAACGAACCGTAAGGGGGGTGGATTGTACAAACTGCCGAATCTGCCGGGTGGATTGTCGCATAAATGCGATCGAAGACAATTTTATCAATTTCTCAAAAGTGGAATGTATTGATGCCTTTGACTGTGCTTCCGGTTGCCCGGAAAATGCCGTCTCGTACAAATTTAAGGTGAAAGGTGTCCTGCCGTCACGAATTGATTTTTCGAAACGGCGGTTTTTGCAGTCGGTCGGCACCGGCGTGCTGAGCGCAGGATTACTGAAGATTGATTTTGTCAACCGTGAAACAAGAGGCAATCGCGTGCGGCCGCCGGGCGCGCTGCCTGAGGCCAAGTTTCTGGATCAGTGCATCCGCTGTCAGGAGTGTGTGCGTGTGTGCACCACAACCGGCAGCCTTTTACAGCCCGCTTGGCTGGAAATGGGATGGGAGGGTATCTGGTCGCCAATCGGAAGCCCCCGGGAAGGGTATTGTGAATTTACCTGCAATTTATGCGGCAGGGTTTGCCCAACCGGCGCGATTCACCTGCTGGATTTGCCGAAAAAGCAAAAAACCAGGATCGGAACTGCCTTCTTTGACCGGAATCGCTGCATTCCCTGGAATTCAGGCGATAATTGTATGGTCTGCCAGGAGCACTGTCCCACGCCCGAAAAAGCCATCATTTTCAGAGAAGGTGAATTCATCACGGGTGAAAAGAAAATTAAACGGGTGAAATATCCCTACGTGAAAGAAGATTTGTGCATCGGCTGCGGCATTTGTGTGACCAAATGTCCGGTAGAAGGCACGGCAGGCATCTTTATAACCGGGGAAGGGGAAGAACGGTTTGAAGAACAGGAATTTTGATCCCGCCGCCACGGCCTATTTTCTGCGTTTTTCAAGTTCCCGCCAGAGGCTGTCCAGAGGAACACCGGCATCTGCCAATAAGACGAGTAAGTGGTACAGCAAATCGGCGCTTTCTTCCACCAGGCGCTGTCCGCTCTGTGAAAGGTAAGCCACAATGGTTTCCGTGGCTTCTTCTCCGACTTTTTGTGCAATTTTTGACTTTCCTTCGGTGAATAATTGAACGGTGTAAGAATGATCCGGACGTTCTTTTTTCCGTTCCAGAATCAAGTCTTCCAGCGCTTCTAAAATGTGCGCTTGTGCCGGGTCCGGACCGGTTTGAACGGCCCTGTAAAAACAGGATTGGTGGCCTGTGTGACAGGTGGGACCGTCCGGATCAACCTTCAGCAAAATGGAATCGCTGTCACAGTCTATTCGAATTTCTTTCACGTGCTGGAAATTTCCGGAGGTCTCACCCTTTAGCCAAAGCTTTTTTCTGGAGCGGCTGTAAAAATGGGCCAGTCCCGTTTCCAGCGTTTTCCCGTACGCTTCTTTATTCATGTAACCCAGCATCAGCACCTGTCCCGTGTGGACGTCCTGCAAAATGGCCGGCAGCAATTCATTCTGATCAAAATTGGGTTTCATTTAAAGGGTTTCCTTTATTTTTTGTAGGAGTTCTTCCGAATTTTTTAACACGGCCGAAAACGCCTTTTCTGAAAGGCCGGCGCCAAGCCCGACTTTTCGCAGCATTTCGTCAGAGAGATAATCGCTAATCGTGTGTGCATCACTGTTGATCAGCATTTTTGCGCCGAATTTTAAAGCCTTTTGTTCAACGTAACCGTTGGTCAGTGAGTGTCCGCGCCGGGCGGAGATTTCAAGAAAGACCGCCCGTCTGGCGGCTGTTTGAACATCTTCATCCGAAATAAAACCCGGATGAGCCAGAATATCCACATCGCTGTTTACGGAAATGTGATTTGTTCCGGGCGGCACCAATTCCGCGGGCGTTTCACCGTGAACAACGATGACGGCGGCACCCGATTTTCGCGCCTTTTCTGCGATCTTCGGGATGCTTTCGACCGGTGTGTGGGTAATTTCAATTCCGGGAATTGCGGTCACATCCCAGTTGCGGTTGGCATCTTCACAGGCTTTGATCGTCTGTTCCAAAACGGGTTCCCAGTTACCGGCATCCACGTGATCCGTGAGTCCGATCGCCTTGTAACCCAATTGCCAGGCGTAATAAATAGCGGCAGACGGATTTAGATAGCCGTCACTCAAAAATGTATGCGTGTGAAAATCGATAACCATGGCAAATCTCCTGAAAAAATTTCATTCATTTGATAGAAATTACATGTCGTCCGCCTGCGGCAATTGGCGTCAACCTAAGTAAGGGCGATGCATTCGGTGGCAAAATTGCTGCAAATGGACAAATCATTTCCTGCGAATGCATCGCCCTAACAGATAGAATAATAGCCCTGAAATACGATCCTGCAAAACCATAACCGCAGATCCATTCGATTAACGGAATTATTTTTATTGATACAACTCCTTAACATTCCAATTCATATTTCCGGGGTTTTAACCCCAAATGATAGAATTCCTCGGGGTTAAAACCCCCTTTGGATTTGCTTTTTTACTCTGCATCTACGCTCTAAAGAGCGCGGCAATTCCAATAAATCGATTAGCTCTCCAAAATACCTTCTTGCGCGGCAGAAAATAAACATGACGAACGCATTAAAGCGGTCAACCTCTCACAGTCTGACGGTGACGCCTCTGTTTTTTAAATACTGTTTCACCTGCCCGATGCTCAATTCTCCAAAATGAAAGAGAGAGGCGGCGAGTGCCGCATCAGCCCTTCCCGGGACGAGGGCGTCATAAAAATGCGCCAGTTTTCCGGCGCCTCCGGAAGCGATAATCGGAATGTTCACCACGTCAGCCATGTGCTGCAGAAGCGGAATGTTGTACCCTTTTTTGGTGCCGTCCCGGTCGATGCTGGTAAGCAGCACCTCGCCGGCACCTAAATCCTCGGCTTGTTTTGCCCAGGTGAGGGCATTTTTACCGGTAGGGGTTCTCCCCCCGTGAATATAAACCTCGAAAAAACTGCCCGTCCATTTGGCGTCGATGGCGATGACGATGCACTGGTTCCCGAAAATTTCGGCCCCTTCTTCGATGAGTTTTGGATTTTGCACCGCCGCGGTATTGACGGAGATTTTATCGGCGCCGGCGGAAAGAAGTGCCTGCATGTCACGGACGGTTCGAATGCCGCCGCCGACCGTGAACGGAATAAAAACCGCTTCCGCTGTTCGAGAGACGACGTCCAGCAGAATATTCCGTTCTTCCACAGAAGCCGTGATGTCCAAAAAGACCAGTTCATCGGCGCCCTCCGCATTGTAACGAACGGCGTTTTCAACAGGAT
Organism: bacterium BMS3Bbin03; assembly: GCA_002898015.1. GTDB lineage: Bacteria > Zhuqueibacterota > JdFR-76 > JdFR-76 > BMS3Abin05 > BMS3Abin05. The sequence goes on from BDTM01000035.1 coordinate 28,215, forward strand.
TGCCCGCATCGACAAGATTGACAAAATGAATGCCTTTTACAACCTTCCCGTGATGTACATCCAAACACGGGATGATGCGTTTTGCTAACATCCCGATTGCTCCATTTTTCTGATCAGCTTCTTCAACTGTATTCTGCCATCGTAAAGAGCCTTTCCCACAATAACGCCTTCCAAATAGCGCAGCTTTGCTTCACACAATTTCGTGATCTCATTTTCATCGGAAATGCCGCCCGACAGAATGATTCTAAATGAAAAAGATGCATTAATTTCTATTAACTCCTTTAAGTTGGGCCCGCTCAGCATACCGTCCCTGGAAATATCCGTATAAACAATGCGTGTCAGACCTGTCTTTTCCCATTTTCTGAGAAAATCGAACAGTGTGACGGCAGTCACATCGGTCCAGCCGTGCGTCGCAATTTTTCCATTCAGGGCGTCCACCCCGAGCACGATTTTTTCGGATGTAAATTTTTCGATGGCCTTCAGGACCACTTCCGGCCGGGTGACCGCCGCACTTCCCAGGATGACGCGATGGATCCCGCACTCCAATGCGCGTTCGATCGCCTGCAGGTTTCGCAGTCCGCCGCCCAATTCGACCGGAATAGAGACGGCTTCCGCAATCCTTTGAATCGTGCGGGCATGGATGGATTTCCCTTTAAAAGCGCCGTCCAGATCCACCAGGTGGAGCCATGACGCGCCCTGTGCTTCCCAGTGCTTTGCAATCTGAACCGGATTGTCGGAGTAAGACGTCACTTTTTCCGCCTTTCCCTGTTGAAGGCGAACGACTTTGCCGCCCTTTAAATCGATTGCCGGAATAAGGATCATATTTTTCTCACAAAATTTTCCAGTAATTGAAGACCCGCATCCTGGCTTTTCTCCGGATGAAATTGGACGCCGAAAATCAATTCATTTTGAGCGACGGATGTAAAGGTCAATCCGTACGCAGTGGTTGCCAATTGGTAAACTTCATCTGTTTCCGAGTAATAGGAATCCGCAAAATAGAAATAGCTTTCGTCCGGAATTTCGTAAAACAGAGGGGAGGCTTTCGTGAATTTGACCTGATTCCATCCGATATGGGGAATCCGAACGGTGTTCGGAAGCCGTTTGACGTGTCCCGGAATCAGATTAAGCCCCGTGTAAAAGCCGTGTTCCTCACTGTCTGTAAACAGCAACTGGTGTCCCAGACAAATGCCGAGAATGGGTACGTTTTGCCGAACCAGTTTCTGCAGGACCGATTTGAGTCCCGTTTTCTCCAGATTTTGAATCGCGGAGCCGAATGCACCCACCCCCGGGAAAATCACACGATCGGCTGACCGGATTTTTGCGGCTGAATCCGTAATTTCTGCAGGGAATCCTAATTTTTTAAACGCCTTCTCCACGCTGGCCAGATTACCCACGCCGTAATTTAGAATGGCAATCATTTTGTCGAAAGAACTCCCTGCATTCCGGGTTCAATTTTTACCGCATGGTGAAGCGCAAGCCCCACGGCCTTAAAAACTGCCTCGATGATATGATGGGTGTTTTTTCCGTCTAAAATGGAAATGTGCAGCGTGAACCGGGCATTCGCCGCAAATGCCCGGAAAAATTCCTCCACCATTTGTGAATCAAAAGCGAGACTGGGATTGACCGGAATTTCGCCGGTAAACCGCAAAAAACCGCGGCCGGAAATATCCAGTGCCACCCGCACCAGTGCCTCATCCATCGGCAGCAGGGCGTGGCCGAAACGCAGGATGCCCATTCGGTCGCCGACGGCTTTTGCAAAAGCCTGTCCGGTCACAATCCCCACGTCTTCGATGGTGTGATGCTGGTCGACATGGAGATCTCCATCGGCCTGAACCTCAATATCAAAAAGCGAAGTTTTCGTCAGAGATTGAAGGACATGGTCGAAAAAGCCGATCCCCGTCTGAATTTTGGCTTTTCCGGAACCATTTAGGTTTAATGTGACGTCAATGGCTGTTTCTTTTGTTTTTCTCGAAACGGCTGCGGTTCTTTTTGACATTCAGTTTTCCTTTCCTTTTATCCTTGTAGAATTTTACGCAGTGCATCCAAAAACCGGTCGTTTTCTTCCGGCTTTCCGATTGTGACCCGTAATGCCTTTTCCAGCTTTGGATAATACGACACGTCACGGATGAGAATGCCTTGTGATTTTAACTGCTCAAAAATGTGCTGAACGGGTTTTTCGGTTGTTTCAAATAAAATGAAATTGGCCTCGCTCGGATACGGCTTTATACCGGAAATTTTGGCCATTTCAGCAAACAGACGCTCCCGTTCCTTTTTAATAAAGGCCACATTATTTAGAATGATCTTCGAATGGGCAAATAGTACGGTCGCCGCAACCTGTGAAAAGCGGTTCACACTGAACGGTAATTTTGCCTTTTTTAATTCGGAAACCACTTTCGGCCTGCCCAGCAGATAGCCCAGTCGAAGACCGGCAAGACTAAATCCTTTGGAAAGCGTCCGCAAAATGACCAGGTTCTGATGGGTGTCGATTAATTTTTTTGCCGTGGTCTGTGAAAATTCGAAATAGGCTTCATCCAGAACGAAAAGGCCATTAAAAACAGTTAAAATTTTTTCGATGGTGGATAATTTCAGCAGCGCGCCTGTGGGGTTGTTGGGTGAATCGATCAGTATCATTTGCACGGATTTATCCCGCAGTGTATTCAGAATTTCGGCTTCTTCAAATTGGAGATTTTGATTCAAAAAAATCTGAAACAGCTCCACATTAAAAATTTTCGCCAATCGCGGATAAACCGAAAATCCGGGGCGGATAATCAGCATTCCGTCACCGGGATTTAACGCGCCGATCATCGTGGTCTGAATGAGTTCATTCGAGCCGTTACCCGGCAAAATGCCCTCCTTTGGATAACCGGCATACTGAGAAAGTGCGTCCAGCAAATCCTCCGGCCCCTCTGTCGGATAACGCGACCACTCATCTTTTTGAAACCGGTGCCAGATTTCCTGTTTAATCTCTGAAGGGATATCAAACGGTGACTCATTTTGGTTAAGCTTAACCGGAAACCCTTCCTGCGGCACCGAATAAGATCCCAGATCCTGGATGGAAAATTTTAAAAACGGAATCATCTCTTTTCCGAAAGTTATTGGTGAAATGAACGACGACTTCTTATTTTAATGGATCCGGCGTGGGCCGTAAGCCCCTCGGCTTCGGCGAGGATTTCGATTTTTTCGGCCTCCCGTCGAATTTTACTCTCAGAATATTGAATCCAGGAACTGCGTTTGAGAAACTCGTAAACGCCCAGCGGAGACGCGAACCGTGCCGTACGGGATGTGGGCAGCACATGAGAAGGGCCGGCCCAGTAATCGCCCAATGCTACCGGCGAAAAGGATCCCACAAAAACGGCGCCTCCATTGTAAATGTTTCCCGCAACTTCTTCGGCGTTCTGCGTTTGAACCGACACATGTTCCGGTGCCAGTTTATTCACAATTTTAATCCCCTCTTCAAGTGAATTGACCAGGATAATTCGGCCGGAAGTTTTTAAAGAGGCTTTTAGAATGCCTCTGCGTTCCAGTTTGGGGATTTCCTCAGCCAATGTAGTTTGAATTTTTTCAATCAGATTTGAAGAGTCCGTAACCAGGATGCTCTTTGCCAGCTCGTCGTGTTCCGCCTGTGCCAGAATTTCCCAGGCCACAAATTCCGGTTTTGCAAATTCGTCTGCGAGAATCACAACTTCACTTGGGCCGGCCAGGCTGTCGATTCCCACCTGGCCAAAGACAAACTTTTTGGCTAATTGAACATAAATGTTTCCCGGTCCCACAATCTTATCGACCGGTTTAATGGTGTTCGTGCCGTACGCCAGGGCAGCAATGGCCTGAGCCCCGCCGGCCCGGTAAATTTCAAACACACCGGCGATCTCCGCAGCAGCTAAAATGGCCGGATGAATGGATTTGTCGTTCGCCGGGGGGGTGACCAGCACAATTTCCTTTACACCGGCCACGGCTGCCGGAATGGCTGTCATCAGCACGGTGGAAGCGTAAGGGGCTTTTCCGCCCGGGATGTAAATACCCACGCGTTCAATCGGCAGTATTCGCTCTCCTACAATTGCTCCATCGTTTCCCTTGATTTGCCAGGATTTTGGCAATTGGTGCTTTGAAAACGTCCGGATGTTTTGTGAAGCACCCTGTAAGCTTTGCAGTAGTTTTTTTGAAATGCCGTTTGTGTTTACCTTATTTTTTGAAAAAGGAATATCGGAAATTTCAAAACCGGGGCAATCAAACCGGCATGTCCAGGCGGCAAGCGCCGAATCGCCTTCTCTGTAAACGGATTGAATGATCTTTTCGACCTGGCGCGAAATCCGTGAATCCGGGGCCGGAAATCGAAAATCCTCTATTTTAAAATCGTCCGCCTTAATCGTCGGAATCATTTTTAAGCCTCCGGTAAATCAGTTCAATATCGGAATGTTTCATGACAAAACTGGCCCGGTTCACAATGAGCCTGGCTGAGATCGGTGCAATGCTTTCCAGAATTTGTAAATTATTTTCTTTGAGCGTCTTTCCGGTCTTGACGATGTCCACAATCACGTCTCCCAGATTAAGGACTGCGCCTAATTCGACCGAGCCCGACAGTTTGATCAGTTCGATGGGCAGTCCCTTTTGGTTAAAGAAATCGGTTGCGATATTGGGATATTTTGTGGTGACTTTTAAAAACTGCGATTTCCGGTAATCTTCCAACGGCTGTTTCCCGGCCACAACCATTTTGCAGGCGCCGAAATGCAGGTCGAGAAGTTCGTACACGTCGCAGTCTTTTTCCCAGATGTTATCTTTTCCGCAAATGCCGATGTCGGCGATACCGTATTCCACATACAGGGGCACATCCTGATCTTTGATGAAAATGGCGCGTCGTTCCTGATTTTCGGTAACGGAAATCAGCGCCCGGTTGAAGGGCTCCTCTATGTGAACGCCGGCTCTTGAGAGTTTGTGAATGGCCGTGTGCAGCAGGCGGCCTTTGGGAAGCGCCACGGTAATCATAAAACAGCCTCCAGTCGTTCAAGCGTGAAAGAAAAACCAACGGCCGGCAAATCGAGACCGAATCTTTGCAGCAGCCGGTCATACCGGCCGCCGTTTCCGATTGGGAAACCCAGGGCTTCCGTAAAAACTTCGAATAAAATGCCCGTATAATAACTCATCCCTTTTAAACTGCCGAAATCGATTGTAATAAACCGGTCCATTTTGTGTTGTTTGAGCAGGTGGTAGAGTGCCGTTAACTCTTGAAGAATCGGCTGCAATTGAAACTTCCGGACAATCCATTCGATTTTCGACAAAACCTCTTCTCCGCCCACCAGAGTGGGAACTGCAATCAGCGCTTCAAACAGCGCATCGGGAATATTTTTGGATCGAAGATAATCTTCCAATTCCGGCAGGCGCTTATCGGCCAGAAATTTTCGAATCCGGTCTTTTTCTTCATCTGTTAAAGAAGAAGCACTCATAATTCCATTTACAAACTCAACATGTCCCAGATTCATCTGAAAGTCGGACAGCCCGATTTTCTGAAGGGTTAAAATGGCGGTCTGTAAAATGGAAAAATCGGCGGCAACACTGTTCCTGCCGATAAACTCGACACCGGCCTGTGTGAACTCGGAAAATTTGCCTGCGTGGGGATTTTCCTTTCTGTAAACGGGATTGACGTAAAACAATTTTAGAGGCTTTTCTGCCCGGAACAACTTAGTGGCGACTAACCGCGCGACAGCACAGGTGTTGTCGGCTCGCAGCGCCAGCAAATCGCCGTCACGATTGAAAAAGCGGTAAGACTGGTTGAGCATTTCCGGGCGCATGCCTCTCTCAAATACGTCGAAATATTCGATTGTAGGGGTGATCACCTCGGAGAACCCCTGCTGCCGGAATTCGTCTCTCAGTTTATTTTCAAGAGCTCGCCTTCGGGCGGCTCCGTCAAAGTAATAATCGACGACGCCGGGCGGTAACTGCGCAATGGATCGCTGCATAAAATCTCCCAATAAAAAAGCCCACTTCCAAAATAGGAGAGTGGGCCTGAAATGAAAAAAAATTTATCTATAGTTTTCCCATAAACCGGCCCACCTGGTTCCGATGGTGATGATGATCCTGAAAATGTCTGGGCCTCATGGACAATGGCATTGAATGCTCCTGAATTTTATTAAAATTACTTTAATAGTAAGAAAAATAATTTCAAAAAGCAAGAAGTATTTTTAAATATTAAATATAATACTCCGAAGCTGTCTTTTGTGCCGTCTTCCAATTATTGCCGCTGTAATTCTTTTGTAAAAAACGAAGATATCGGTTGTCTTATTATAAAAATCCTTGTATTTTTAAGCCTTCTTTAGTAATTTGACTAAATCAATTTTGACTGTAACGAGGGTTAAAGGATTCAGGAGATTAATGTGGCGTTGAAAGGAAAATATATCTGGTTTTGGAAGGGATTCTTAATTTATATTTCAATTAGCTTTATTGTTCTGGTCACACTGTTCTTTACCACGTCGAAACTCTCCGAATTAAGAATCTTCTCACATCTTCACTGGAAATATTTGATCCCATTAGCCCTGATCATTATCTTCAGGATTGTTTTTGATGGATTAGGGCTGAAAGTATTAATCCCAAAATTCGTCCCAATCTCTCTCTGGCAAACCATTAAAATTCGTTTGATGGGAATGTATTTTGCGGTGGCGGTCCCGATACCCACTTCCCATGTCTATTTCCAATCTTATCTGGTGTCCAGATTTAAAATTAGTTATGCAGAGAGTCTCGGCATCTTAACCGTAAGGACTCTTTTACCCGCTTTATTTTTCCTGCTGCTCATTCCGGTTTATTTCACCATTCAACTGCCGTTTAAAAATTCGGTCATTTTACACAAGATCATTCAACTCACAATTGTGTCCATTATCGGCGTTATTTTATTGATAATCGTCTTTCTGGTTTTTCCGGATTCCTTTACGAAGGGTCTGAAGAAATTATTAAAGGTGCTGCTGAAACTGAAATGGATTTCATCGAAGCATTACGATCTTTTGGTGGCACGAATCGAAGAAACCATTAGTAAAATCGGCGGGATTCTTCAGCTCTATTTCAAGAAAGAACCGGCTATTTTGATGATTTCGCTGCTTTATATTATTATTTCATTTCTATTTGAATTTTTAACGGCCAATTTTGTGTTTCTGGTGTTGGGATTATCCGTCTCTTTCCTGAAGTTGTTCTTTCTGCAGTTTTTTCTAAAGATTATTATCCAATATGCACCCACACCGGGGGGGACGGGTGTGGATGAAATAACTTATGCCGGGCTCTTTGCGCTTTTTGTGCCGAAAGAGATTGTGGCGATCACTGTGTTTGTGTGGCGGTTTTTTCATGCGTATCTGTTGATTTTAATTGGCGGTATTCTCACATTTTTGCAATTCAGGGGCAGAAATTTACAGAGTATCCTTGAAGGAAAAGATCGTGATGCTGACCCCTAAAATAGAAAACGTGTCCCAACGCAAAAATTTGCAGGTCATTTTCATGGCCACACTGATAAATGCGATGAGTGTGGCAAGCATTGCGCCGGCCTTTCCAAGGATTGTGGAACGATTTCATCTGGTGCCCCAATCGATCGGACTTTTAATTACAGTATTCACATTACCGGGCCTGTTTTTGGCTCCCGTCATAGGCGTTCTGGGGGATCGGTTGGGGAGAAAAAAGATATTGGTGCCGTCGCTGTTTCTTTTCGGGATTGCCGGCGGTCTGTGTGCCTTTACCCGGCAATACCACCTGCTGTTGATCTTTCGCTTCGTACAGGGAATCGGCGCAGCCGCTATCGGCCTGCTCAATATCACGATTATCGGCGATCTGTTCAGCGGGAAAGAGCGAACGGCGGCAATGGGCTACAACGCCAGCATTCTCAGTCTGGGTGTGGCAGTCTACCCGCTCATCGGCGGCGCCATGGCACTGTTGGAATGGTTCTATCCCTTTTATCTGGCATTTTTAGGAATCCCTGTCGGCGTGCTGGTTCTAATTTATCTCAAGAATCCGGAACCGAAAAATAATGAATTGCTCAAAAACTATCTCCTGGAAGCCTGGAGAAACGTTCGTAAATGTTCCGTGATCCGGCTTTTTCTTATGACGTTTTTTACATTTATTGTGTTGTACGGCAGCTATTTAACCTACTTTCCGCTGCTTCTTCACGACCGGTTTAAGGCATCCTCATTTATCATAGGATTATTGATGTTTGTTCTGTCTGCGAGTGCCGCCGTCACATCCACACGATTGGGCCAATTATCTCAATGGTTAAGCAGCAAGTCCTTGTTAAAAATAGGATTTCTTTTCTACGCGCTGTCAATGGCAACGCTTCCGTTTCTTTTCAACCTCTGGGCCATTATCCTTCCCGCCGTGATATTTGGAGTGGGCAATGCACTTGTTTTGCCCACCATTCAATCGCTTCTGGCTGACAGAGCGGCAATGGAAAATCGTGCCGCATTTATGTCGATTAACGGCATGGTCCTGCGGCTGGGACAAACATTGGGACCGATTGTGATGGGCAGTGTGGCCGCTTTGTGGGGCATCCGGAGTGTCTTTTTTGCCGGAGCAGTGATCACAGTATTCGTAATCCTTTTCGTCATACGAAAAATTTAAGCGATAACCCGATTAAAAAAAGCCCGCCCTGTTATCGGGCGGGCTTTGGATTTTAAAAAAGGGCTTTTAGAGCCGGGCAGCGTGTGTTTTTAAATAAATAGCGACACCCTCGGAGTCGGCTTTCATGCCTTTTTCGCCTTCTTTCCAGCCGGCCGGGCAGACTTCGCCGCGTGTTTCAAAGAATTCCAGTGCTTCCAGCATTCTTAAGGCTTCGTCAATGTTTCGGCCCAGTGAAAGGTCATTCACAACCTGGTGCCGCACAATGCCTCCTTTGTCGATCAGGAAAAGACCGCGGAGTGCCACGCCGCTGGGGATCAGGACATCGTAATCCTTTGAAATTTCTTTCGTGATGTCCGATATCAGCGGGTAGCCCACTTTGCCGATGCCGCCGGCATCGACCGGTGTGTTCCGCCAGGCGTAATGGGAGTAGGGGCTGTCCACCGATGCACCAATGACTTCACAATTGCGCTTTTTGAATTCTTTCAGACGGTGGTCAAATGCGATAATTTCCGTCGGACACACAAAAGTAAAATCCAGGGGGTAAAAAAACAGAATGACATACTTGCCTCTGTAATCAGACAGTTTAAAATCATCTTTGAAAGAACCGTCCGGCATAACCGCGGTTGCCGTAAAATCGGGCGCTTCTTTTGTGACCAATACGCTCATGTCAGTCTCCTTCCTTTTTAAGTTCATTTACACGTCCATTGTGTTTTTTAATATAATAAGAATAGTAATGATTGTCAATTATATTATGGGCAATAGGATTTTGAAGGTTAAGAAAAAATAAGGTCATTTTTTAAATTGCCCAATCCTTTCTTGATTTAAATCATAAAATTTTTTATATTTAAAGTTGTCCATTAAATCGAAGATGAGGTCAATCGATGTACAGTTCACATGACGGCAAACGGCTGGCAATGTTCTGGAATCCCATTGGGAATAAGGCGGTACGGTGTCATCTCTGTCAGCATCGCTGCAGGATTCCGGAAGGCCGGATGGGTGTGTGCAGCGTGCGGGGCAACATTGACGGGCGTTTGTACACCTTTGTTTACGAAAAAGCCGTCGCGGTTCACGTGGATCCCATTGAAAAAAAACCGCTCTTTCATGTGTTTCCCGGTTCAAGGGCGTTTTCGGTGGCGACGGTCGGCTGTAATTTCCGCTGCCGCTTTTGCCAGAATTGGGATATTTCGCAATTAAACACATTTCGAAAATCCAGCCACGATGTAAAGCCATCCGACTTTCCGGGAGAATATTTACCCGCCAACCGGATTGTTGAATTGGCCGTCAGTTACGGCTGCGATTCCATCGCATACACTTACACGGAGCCAACCGTTTATTACGAATATGCGTATGATACCGCAAAAATTGCCCATGAAAACAGAATCCTGAATCTTTTTATTACGAATGGTTACATTACACCTGAGGCGCTTGAACACATCAGCCCTTACCTGGATGCTGCAAACGTGGATTTAAAGGGATTCCATCCGGAGTTTTACAAGAAAAAAATCGGGGCGCGTCTGGATCGTCTTCTGGAATCTTTGAAAGCCTACAAACGGTTGGGAATCTGGCTGGAAGTGACCACGCTGGTCGTTCCCGGATACGATGATGACCCCAGCAATTTTTATGAGATTGCGCGGTTTATTCGAGATGAATTGGGTCCGGAAACGCCCTGGCACATCAGCCGCTTTTTTCCGAATTATAAAATGAAAGAGGTGCCGTCGACCGATCTGAAAATCCTGAAGAAGGCCAGAAAGATCGGTCTCGAGGAAGGCCTGCGATATGTGTACAGCGGCAATGTGCCGGGCGATGAGGGCGAAAATACCTATTGCTATGATTGCGGGAAACTTCTCATCCGGCGTTTCGGGTTTGAAGTTGTCGAGAACCATCTGATTAACGGCAAGTGTCCGCGCTGCAGCGCCCCGATTGACGGCATCGGCATGGATCATCTCCAGGTCGGGCGTTCCAGTTATTGGCTGGTTTGAGAAAAGTCATCTTGAATTCTATCGATCAAAAGCGGGTGTGATGCCTCTGAATTGAGAAATCGATTTGCGGGTTATTCTACCCAAATGAAATGCGTACGAAACAGCAGCAGAACAGACCCATATGGAAAAATCTTCCGGACAAACATCATTGCAAATGCCGGCATCCGAAGCGGATGAGACGAATGCACGTGTCGTAATCGAGCGATGCGGATCCTACAATATTGCGGAAGTTTCCGCGGCCATTCAAAAATCCCTCTCTCCTTTTGGCGGAATTGAGGCGTTTGTCCGCCCGGGCGACCGTGTCCTCCTGAAACCAAACCTTCTGGCAGCGCATCCGCCGGAGAAAAATGTGACCACCCATCCTGTTGTGGTGGAAGCCGTGGCGGCGCTTGTGCGGGAAGCCGGAGGGTACGTCCGGATTGGTGACAGTCCTGCCGGTTCCATAAAAGGGATTAAGCGTTTCTGGCGTATTGCCGGCCTGTCCGAAGTCGCTGAAAAAACCGGGGCAGAGCTGGTCCCGTTTGAAACCGGTGCCATGCCGGCGAAAACTTTGAACGGACGCCGCTATTATATCTCAAAATGGGTCGCAGAGGCAGATGTGGTGATCAATTTGCCCAAGTTCAAAACGCACAATCTGATGTTGTTTACGGGGGGTGTGAAAAATATGTTCGGCACACTGCCGGGCTTGCAGAAGACCGATTTTCATAAATTAGCACCCCATCCGGACGATTTTGCAGAGATCCTTCTGGACGTTTATAAACTGACAAAACCAGCGCTTTCGATTATGGATGCCGTTTACGGCATGGAGGGCAACGGTCCTGCCGCCGGAGCAAGCCGCGAGGTGGGATTGATTCTGACCAGCCCGGATGCCGTGGCGCTCGATGTTGTCGCCTCATTCCTCATGGGTTACGATCCCGAAACGATACCCACTATTCAGGCGGCCTCCCGCCGCGGGATCGGCGTTTCGGAGTTAAAAAGGATCGAGACTTCCCCGTCCGACCTTGAACGGCTTAGAATCCCGGATTTCCGTTTGCCTTCCAACCGGAAAATTCGGATGATTCCCAGACCGGTGCTGAACGCGATCGGAAAGGCTGTTTGGATTCGCCCGGTGGCCGATCCGAAAAAGTGTATCGGTTGTGCGATTTGTATTAATTATTGTCCGGTCGAAGCTATGGCGCTCATTAATATGCTGCCTGTGATTGATTACAAGACCTGCATCAATTGCCTGTGCTGTGATGAAATCTGCCCGGAAAACGCCATGATTCAAAAGAAAAGCCTTCTGGCAAAATTATTGTGATCGTTAAATCGAACAGCCTGCTGTGCAAATTAAGCACAAAATTTTTGATTATTCCCCCTTAATTCCCGCCTCCGGCAATGGGGGCGAAAGAGGAGCATCTTTCCGGTTAGAATTGATTTATTGATGGTTCATCGCGAGAATGCGGACTCTTTTTTTCGTGTTCGTTCGTGTCAATTCGTGGGAAGAAAAAGGCCCACGAATGTGCACGAATTTTTTACTAATTTATAAAACAAAAAAGGTTCATCATAATAATGCGTACATTTTCTCATAAAAATATTAAGGTTCATCGCGAGAATGCGGACTCTTTTTTTCGTGTTCGTTCGTGTCAATTCGTGGGAAGAAAAAGGCCCACGAATGTGCACGAATTTTTTATTAATTTATAAAACAAAAAAGGTTCATCATAATAGTGCGTACATTTTCTCATAAAAATATTAAGGTTCATCCGAAAAATGCGTATTTTTGTTTACTAAAGGAAATACCCATATTTATGAAAAGAAAATTTCCAAATGCACCCATTCCAGCCGTCAGCGGGATTGTACTCAATGAAAAAAATGAAATTTTGGCCATTCGGCGGGGTAAAAATCCCGGCAAAGGCCGGTGGAGTCTTCCGGGTGGCGTGGTTCGCCTGGGGGAACCCATTCAAGATGCTCTCAGGCGGGAAATTCGGGAAGAATGCGGTGTGGATGTTGCCGTCTTAAAATTTATGACTGTCTTTGACCGCATTTTTCGAAATAGCCGGGGTGAAGTCGAATATCATTACGTGCTGGTTAATTTTTTATGTCGATTGAAAAAAGGAACTCCTGCTGCCAGTAGCGATGCGGCGGATGTCCGTTGGATTTGCAGTGATGATCTGGATCGATACCAATGGACAATTGGTGTCGGGAAGTTTCTGGAAAATTTTTTTGCGAATTTAGTACTGCCGAAATTTAAAAAATAACCCGCTTCTTTTTAGGATGTTTTCCCTGCTTTGGATTGCCAAATCGTCCCGTGTGAATCGGGCAGCGTTCTGTGGGAGCCAGATTTTTCGGAAACACTTCTTCCATCGTGCGGGGGCAGTACGGCGTGGCTAATTTGTGACTGTCCATGCAGATTTTAACACGAACCACACCCGGAGGCATGATAAAGCCCTTCACCGGCAGTTGCAGCGTGTCGTGAGCCGCCTTCATAAATTTTGACCAGATCGGCAGGGCGGCCTGTGCACCGGTTTGTCCCTGACCGAGGCTTTGTGCCGGGTTGTCGATGCCCACCCAGACAGCGGTCGAGATCTGCGGTGTAAATCCCACAAACCAGGCATCGGTAAAGTTGTCCGTTGTGCCCGTTTTTCCGCCGGCGGGACGCATAAAATGGTACACCGTTCTGGCAGAGGCGCCTGTGCCGCGATTAATCACCGTTTGCAGCATGGTCGTCATGATGTAAGCCGTTGCCGCCGACAGCACTTCACGCCTCTTCGGGGCATTATCCTGAATCACTTCCCCATTTCGATTTTCGATTTTTGTGATTGCGATCGGATCGACATGAACACCGAGGTCCGGAAAGACGCTGTAAGCTGAAGCGATGTCGATGGGCGTGACGCCGGATGTCCCCAGCGCAAGGGCATCCACCGCCTGGAGCGGTGTGTGAATCCCCATCCGGTGCGCATATTCCACCACCACGGAGGGTTTTACCAGTTCCTGCAATAGCCTGGCACTGACCAAATTTAAAGAACGGCGGAGCGCTTCGCGCAGCGTGGTCGGGCCTCCCTGTGAATGGTCGTAATTGTGCGGAATCCAGCGCGTGCCGTCACGCATAAAAAGAACAACCGGTTGATTGAGCACTTCGTACGTCGGGGGATACCCGTTGTCGATCACCGCCGTGTAGATGAATGGTTTAAAAGCCGATCCGGGTTGTCTTTTGGCCTGGATGGCACGATTAAACTTCGATTCCTTGAAATCCCGCCCGCCGATCATGGCTAAAATGTGTCCGTTGTCCGGTTCGATGGCAATAAGCGCCACCTGCACGGCGACATATTTGTTGAGCAGCGAATCCCGCAGCGCCTTATTCTTTAGTACGGCTTTCAGTGAATCCGGATCGCCGATATATTTGGATAGAATCTCTTTTTCTTTTTTGTGCAGCAAAATATTCCGCAGGACTCTGGCCTGCAATTTCGGCAATTGTTGGTGCACGGCATTTTCGGCGGCAGCCTGTACGCGTGTATCCAGAGTTGTGTAAATCTTGTACCCGTTTGTGTAAAGAGACATGCCGTAAACGGCTTCCAATTTCTGGCGAATCCATTCCGTAAAATACGGCGCGATATCTTTGTCCGTTTGCCTGCCTCCCTGTGCCAGGATAATCGGCTTTTTAATATCTTTGTCGTAGGCCTCTTTTGTGAGATCGCCGTTGGAAAGCATCATGTAAAGCACGGTGTTCCGCCGGCGGATGGATCGATCGTAATGGCGAATCGGTGAATAGCGTGCCGGTGATCGTAAAAGTCCCACAAGCACGGCGCTCTCATCGACGGTCAGGTCCTGGACTTTTTTATTAAAATAATACTCTGCGGCGCCTTTAATTCCGTAAGCGCCATGCCCATAATACACATGATTCAGATACATTTCCAGTATTTCGGGTTTGGAATAGTGGCGTTCAATCTGGACGGCCGTAATCAGCTCCCTGATTTTGCGTGTTAGTTTCTTCTTTTTGGTAAGATACAGCTCACGCGCCAATTGCTGGGTAATCGTGCTGGCGCCCTGTGATTTCGACATGTGCACGACATCGATAAAAGCAGCCTTGATCGTACGTTTCAAATCAAAGCCCCAGTGATTCCAGAATCTTCGGTCTTCCGTGTCGATCAGCGCCTTTTTCATGTGATCCGGGATGTCTTTCAGGGGGACGATTTCCCTTTTTTGGGTGTAAAGCTCTTTTATGACGACATTGTTTGCGGAATAGATTTTTGTGGCCAATTTCGGCTCGTAATGTTCCAGTTCGGTTAAAGAAGGCAGCCCTTGAAAAATATAAATGGTGTACCAGATGAGCAGCGCCAGCAGCACAATCCCGATACTTCCGCCAATCAGACGGGCTCTATTTTTAAGAAGAGAATTAAAATCGAACGAAGGGCTTTTTTTGTGATTCTCTTCCGAACGTAATCGTCGTCTCATAAATTGAAATGAATCTCCATGCTAAAATGTATCCCGGTACATTGCCGATTTTACAACTTAAACTAATACGTTTAAGCCCAAAAAGAGTTCCTAATCGTGAATGCCTCTAAATGAATCGTCTTCAGCCGGATGCCATATTCGCGGCTCAAGCGTCGTGCCGTCGAAAACGGCGTACGTAAAATGAACCATCCAATCTCCAAGATTGATATAAACTTTTTCCCCTTCTTTGTGAAAGACGGAACGGTGCGTGTGTCCCATGACCACAATTTCGTACCCTTTCCGGAATTGTTCCCGTGCATAAGTCAGATACTCGGCATCTTCCGCAGCCGCCTGCTCCGGAGCAAGCATATAATGATTCCGGCTTAAATGGGATGCGTACCGGGCAATCGGAATGCCGATGTCGGGATGGATCCAGCGGTAAAGCCAAATCACAAAAGGATTTTGCAGAATCTTTTTCAGTATTCGGTACCCGACGTCTTTTTCAACAAGACCGTCGCCGTGGAAAAAATAAAAAGATTTTCCGAGAATCGTTTCGGTGTGGACACCGTGATAGGTGCGAATTCCCATTTGTTTCTCGAAAAAACGGCGCATCCAGAAATCATGATTTCCCGAAATAAACGTAATTGGAATATCACGTTCGCGGAGAAGCATCAGCTTTGAAAGAATGTGCTGGTAGTAGGTGGGGATGGCGTGTTTATATTCAAACCAAAAATCAAACAGATCACCCAGAATATAAAGGGCAAAATCTTCCTGTGTATTTAAAAAACTAAAAAATGATCGTAAATATTTTTCTTTGAGTATCTCATTTTCCTGATCGTGCGATCCGATATGAACATCCGAAATGAAATAGACCTTTTTCATTATTCCTTATTTTATCTCAAAGATATTGAATTCATTAAATAAATTGATTTTTAAAAATTTAACACAAGTTTTTATGAAATGCAAGCGTAATTCTCAAAGAGTATTGAGTTTTCTTCAAATACAGGGTTCAATAGCTGATTTCTGTCAGGGCTCTATTCCCCAAAAAAAACGGCTTCTCTGAATGGACACCCAATCCCTGCGGGGGTTTTAAAATCGGGATGTCCCCTGAAAAGCGCCGTTTGCGAGGCGAGATACATCCGCCACGGGGGTGAGCCCGTGGGAAAAGAGAGAAGAAAATGTTCCAGCCCCCGCCGGAGCCGATATTTTGGCTTTCAAAAACTTCTTGACTTGTTTAAAAGAATTCGTTACACTAAAATTAAGATGAAAGAATATTCGGCAAAAGCCTGTGCAAAAATCAATATCGGCTTAAAGGTTTTGGGCCGGCGCGCGGACGGCTACCACGACATTGAAACCATTTTTCAGTCGATTGATTTATGTGATGAAATTTCAATTTCGACGGCTGAGAAAGGCATTCAAATTATTTCCGGTCACAGGGATGTTCCGGCGGACGAAACGAACCTCTGCTGGCGGGCCGCCCAATTGCTGCAGGCGTTCTCCGGGGAAAAGCGCGGCTGCAATATCCATATTGCAAAACGCATTCCCGTGGGTGCCGGACTCGGCGGCGGAAGCTCGGATGCAGCCGTGACACTGCGGTTACTGAATCGGCTCTGGAATTTAGGCTTGGATGACGAAGTTCTTTTTAAAATAGCGTTAAAATTGGGTGCGGATGTCCCGTTTTTTTTAAATCCGGGCAGTGCCGTCGCTTATGGAGTGGGTGAAGAATTACGCCGCTTTGAGAATAAATGTGTTTTTTTTGGAGTTGTGGTCTATCCCAATATTAGAATTTCCACCGCCTGGGCGTACGGAAATCTTAAATTAAACTTGACAAATAAAAAAAATTATATTAAATTAGAGACATATTTTGTGGAAAAGCTGTTATTACAAGAATATCCGCTTTTTTTTTCAAATGATTTTGAATCTCTTGTATTGGAATTTTATCCCGAATTAAATGAAATCAAAGCCTTAATTTTGAAATCAGGGGCTGATTTTGCCGGGTTGTCCGGAAGTGGTTCTGCGTTTTTCGGATTGTTTCAGCAAGAGGAAAAGGCTAAAGCAGCTCTAACGTTATTTGACAGTCATCCTTACCAAAAGTTTTTTGTGCGTCCTTACCGGGAAGTACCCGATTAACTTTCTTCGGTTTTCCTGAAATAAATATAGAATTTCTGAATAGAAGGGAAATATTCAAAAAAAGAGGGAGAGGGAAATGGAAATAACCGAAGTAAGCATCACACCGTTGGAAGAATCACGTTTGAAAGCCTATGTAAATATTACATTTGACGAAGTGTTCGTCATACATGGTTTGCGCGTGATTCAAGGGAACCACGGCATGTTTGTATCTATGCCCGCACGAAGGCTTCCAGATGGCTCTTATAAAGATATTGCCCATCCTATCACGAATGCCTTCCGCCTAAAAATCCAGCAAGTGGTTTTAGATGCTTACAAAGAGATAATCAGTGAAAATACGCTCGAGAAAACCGAGGATCAAAAACAAGAAAATGTAGCAGTCCAGTAAGATTGGTTCCGGTATTGTGTGGTGTGGTGGCTGTTTTGGGTTAAAAAAAATGTCAATGAACAATGATTTGAAGTTATTTTCGGGCACTGCTAATCCCGCATTGGCCGAGCGAATTGCCGATAGTTTGAATCGCCCGCTGGAGTCTTTATCCATTCGGCGCTTTAGCGATGGTGAGATCTGGGTGAAATATGTTGAAAATATCCGTGGAACGGATGTTTTTCTCATTCAGCCCACCTGCTCGCCGGCTGAAAATATCTTGGAATTGCTGATTATGATCGATGCGGCGAAACGGGCATCCGCGCGGCGCGTGACGGCGGTTCTCCCTTATTACGGGTATGCCCGCCAGGATCGCAAAGACCAGCCGCGGGTGTCAATTTCTTCGAAACTGATGGCAAATCTAATCACAACGGCCGGCGCGGATCGTGTCCTTACCATGGATTTGCACGCCGCCCAAATTCAGGGTTTTTTCGATATCCCGCTTGATCATCTGTATTCATCTTTTGTCTTCGTTGAATATTTCCGTAAAAAAAATATTGAAAATCTGGTGGTCGTTTCACCGGATATCGGCAGCATTAAAATGGCTCGTGCCTATTCAAAACGGTTGGGTGCCCAGTTGGCGCTGGTTGACAAGCGACGGCCCAAACAAAATGTGGCCGAGATCATGCACATTATTGGCGATGTGAAAGACAAAAACGTGCTTATTGTGGATGATATGGTGGATACGGCCGGAACTTTGGTCGGAGCGGCGGCAGCCATGAAAAAGAAAGGGGCCAGGCGTGTTTTTGCAGCCTGTACCCATGCCTTAATGTCGGGGGATGCCGTAAAAAGGATCGATGAATCCCCCGTCGATGAAATGGTTGTGACCGATACAATTCCGGTGGCAAAAGAAAAAATGATTGGAAAATTAAAAATATTGTCTGTGTCGTCGATTTTTGCTCAGGCAATTGAGAGAATTCATAAAGAAGAGTCTATTAGTATTTTATTTGATGTTGAAAAGTAGAAGGGAGAATCTGTATGGCCGAAGCAGTTATTAAGGCAGATTTGCGTGAAAAAGGTAAAAAGTCCGAATTAAAACAACTTCGGAAAATGGGTAAAATTCCCGCTGTGTTTTATAGTTCCCATAAAAATTCCGTCACGATTACTCTGGATGAAAAAGAAATGCGCCATTTATTTTTGGCAGGCACCAATATTTTTGACCTGGATATGGGGAAGGGAAGAAAAAAGGCCTGCATCGTGCGGGAGATCCAGGTTGATCCCGTGACGGACCAGATTGTCCATGTCGATCTTCTGGGGATTAAGGCATCGGAAAAAGTGACCATGAAAATCCCCGTTTTGCTTATCGGCAGTGCGGTGGGTGTAAAAGATTTTGGCGGCATTCTGGAACATCAATTACGAGAAATTGAAATATCTTGTCTGCCCAAAGACATTCCTGCGCATATCGAAGTAAACGTCTCTGAACTTAACCTGGGCGACAGCATAAGTGTCAGGGACCTGAAGCCTGAAAATATCGAAATTTTAACGGATTCCGAGCAGACAATTGCTTCCGTGGTTCATCCGAGAAAAGCAGAAGTCGTCGAAGAAGAAGTTATCGTTGAGGAGGAAGTACAGCCTGAAGTGATTCATGGGAAAGAAGAGCCCAAGGAAAACGAATCAACGAAATAGTGCGCGGAAGGCGAGTCACAAGTCCCGGTACGGCCCTGCATTTGTCGCACCGCTTTGGTTTAAAAGCCTGTTTTTTATTCATGAGCCGTTTTAGTTCTTTGGAAATGTAAGCTATGGCAGACGACGCGAATTCACGCTATTTAATCATCGGATTGGGGAATCCCGGCAAAAAGTATCAACACACCCGTCACAATGCCGGTTTCCTGGTGGTTGACGCTTTTGCCGAAAAGCACGGCCTGAGTTTTCGGCAGGGCAGAGGGGACTATCTCCAGGCAAACGGGGTTATCAATCGCAAAAAGATCAGTCTGATTAAGCCATTAACCTTCATGAATAATAGTGGTTTAGCCGTTCAACAGGCGGTTCATTTTTTTAAGGTCGATCTTTCGAATATCCTTGTGGTCGTGGATGATTTTCAGATTCCGCTCGGAACCATTCGAATTCGGAAGCAGGGAAGCGGCGGCGGGCACCATGGGCTGGCTTCCATTATTAGTCAGCTTCAAACACTCAATTTCCCCCGAATGAGAATAGGGATCGGAAAAGAGCAGGCCATTCCAAATTGGGTAACGTTTGTGTTATCTGATTTTGCCCGGGAGGAATTTGAGACGTTTAATGCGGTTGTCCCCATCGCAGTTGAGGCTATTTTGTGTTTTATTGAAGAAGGAATTGAAAAGACGATGAATCAATACAATCGAAAAAACGACTGAACATTAGAGCCAGTTTATTTTCTTTGAAAACGGAGGTTTAAATGAAACAAAATTTGTACGAAACAATAATCATCATAGATCCACAGTTAGATCAGGAGAAAATTGAAGAGTTAGTGAATAAAATTCAGAAAATAATTACGGACAGCGGCGGCTCCATTCGAAAAGTTGATCAATGGGGTAAAAAACGGATGGCGTATGAAATTAAAAAGAAACAATACGGGTATTATATTTACTTCTTCTATGAATCCGACGGCAGCGTGATCGATGCGATAGGAAAAGATTTTCGTTTAAATGAGTTTATTTTGCGCGATTTAACGGTTAAATTGGATATGAAAGCCGTCCGGCAAATGGAAAAAGGGAAAATAGTCGATTTTAGAAAATTCGGACGGATGAATCAAAATCGAATGCACAGAGCCAACGCATAAAAAAGTTTGTCCAGCATAAAAAAAATAGGAGATCTAAAATTGATTCGGATGAGAAAAAAACGGATTTGTCGTTTTTGCGAGAATAATATTGAATATATTGATTATAAAGAAGAAAAACTGCTCCAAAGATTCACAACAGAGCAAGGGAAAATCATACCTCGCAGAATTTCCGGCACCTGTGCGCACCACCAACGCCAGTTAGTCAGGGCCATTAAACGGGCTCGCCATCTGGCATTAATACCATTTGTGGCAGAACACACAAACTAATTTTTAAAAGATCACACATTATCACGATAGGGAGTTAAGGTGAGATGAAAGTCATTTTGAAGCAGGATGTTGAATCTGTCGGGTCGGTTGGCGACATCGTTGAAGTGAAAAACGGATATGCCAGAAATTATCTTGTGCCCCAGGGCATGGCGCTCGAGGCGACCCGGGGGAATTTAAAACAAATTGATCAGGAAAAGAAAACTCTGGAGCTGCAAAAAAACAGAGAGAAGAAGACCGCCGAAGAATTGGCAAACAAATTGAACAACACGTCCATAACCATTTCAGTTCCGGTGGGAGAAGAGAACAGGCTGTTTGGATCTGTGACTTCTCAGGATATTGCCGATTCTTTAAAAGAAAAAGACTTTAAGATCGATAAACGGAAAATTATCCTGGAAGAGCCGATCAAGGTGTTAGGCATCTATTCTGTTCCGATTAAAATTCATTCTGAAGTAGAGGCTAAAGTAAAAGTCTGGGTCGTTAAAAAGTAGAGTGCCCTTTCAGGCCGCTTTTTACTTTTAATCAGGATTTCCTATGACTCTTTTCTGGTTACTTGTATTAGCACATTTGGTGGGCGATTTCCCTCTTCAAACAGATACAATCTTCTTTTACAAAAATAAATACAAGTGGGGAATCCTTTTACATGTGAGTATTTGTGCAGTAATGAATGTTGTGTTTACTGTGCCTTATCTAAAATATCCGTCCTTTTGGGGGGTTCTTTTCCTTCTGTTTATCTCACATGTTTTTTATGATTCGGGAAAAATCTGGTTTGCCGGGAATATAATCAAAGACAGTGTATTTCTCTTTTTGTTTGATCAATTTTTACACGTATTCACCATCTGGCTGCTCAGTATCATATTTATCGGAATGCACCCGGTACTCAAGATCAGTAATGCGATACCGTTTTATTCAAACAGAATTTTAATTATTCAATTGTCCGGATTCCTTTTCGCCGTTTTTGCTCTGGCGCCGCTTGTTTTTTATGTTAAGCTTTTTATAAATACCCGATTTAGCCGGGGGGAAAAAAAGTCCCTTGTATTTCCCGAGTTTAAAGAACGCATCCCCGGGTATATTGAACGATTTTTTCTGGTTCTTTTCGCATTTTTGGGTGGGTGGTATTGGCCGGGGGTTCTGCTTGTTTTCGGAATCAGAATTTATTATCAGCGAAAATTTGATTGGCCTGTTTTGATTTTTGGAAGCGGAATCGCTCTTTTAACCGGTGTGTTAATTCGATTTTAGTTTTTATCAATTGATTTTTCTTTTAATATTCGTTAAATTTCAAACAAAAGGGTTGGGAAAAATTTTGCGGAGGTGAAGATGGAAGAAATTGTATTTCCGGAATGTCAAAAATGCAGCACTGGTGTATTGGTGCCGTTGTCTGATTATGGAAGAGATGGAGCCACCATTATGTACAAAGCGTGGGTCTGTACAAATCCGGAGTGTGGTTTCCACATTCGAATTGACAATGGAGAAGTCAGTTTTGGCCAGACAAAGGATCAATCGAATCGAAGGAAAAGAATAGTTTTAAAGAGATGAAGCATCTCAAACAGGATAAAAGAATTTTCCTTTTGCGCTATTTTTCTTCTTGTGAAAAAAAACCATTCATCAAAATTCTATGAATATCTTTCGAAAAATATTTTTTGATTATAAGATTAAACTCTTCATTGTGGCAATAGCCGTTTTGCTCTGGTTGTATGTTTCCATTGAAGATACTTACGAATATAATTTTCCGGTCCGAATCGTTCCCGTTAATGTGCGTTCCAATTACCTGATTGTGAATAATTATCCCAGAGAGGCCCTGGTTAAATTTCGCGGGAAGGGAAAAAATCTATTTGCCCTAAAAAGTTCGGACAAACAAATTCGATTTGATCTTGCGCATTATCGCAGAAAAGCTATTTATCGATTGAGACCCGAGATGGTGGAAGTGCCGTCCGATTTGTCGGTTCAGGTGCTTCAGATTGTGAATCCCGATACGGTTGTATTTGTACTGGAGCGCAAATCGGAAAGGGAACTGCCCATTATTCCCAATATTTCAATGGTATTGGAACCCGGGTACATCGTTGTGGGTGAAATAAAAATAACACCGCCGAAGGTTCGCGTTTCGGGCCCCAAAAGTGTGGTCGATACGTTAAAAATTCTGCACACCCGGAAGTTATTTTTTGAGCATGTAAAATCTGATTTGAACGGTAAGGTCAGGCTGGTGTTCCAGGAGAATCATCATTTAACCGTGACGCCAAAATGGGTCCGGTATTCGATTAATGTCCAGCAGTTGGGTGAGAAGACGGTTAAGGACATTCCCGTAAAATTGTTGAATGCTCCGGTAAAAGGTAATTTCAGGGTTATTCCTTCCACAATTTCCGTGACGATCGAAGGAGGCGTCGACCTTTTGGATAAGATTACAGCGAAGGATATTTATGTGTATATTGATTACAAACAGCGAAAAATTGATCATGACGAATATAAAGCGATTATAGAACTGCCTCCCGAGACACGCTTTTCCAATGCCTTTCCGCACACGTTTAAAGTTGTTACGGATTAATAATGAAAGTACTCGGGATAGAGTCGTCCTGTGACGAAACGGCTGCCGCCGTTCTGGAGGACGGAAAACTATTGTCCAATGTAATATTATCCCAACTGGACGTTCATCGAAAGTACGGAGGCGTTGTGCCGGAGCTGGCCTCCCGGGCGCACGTGCAGGCCATATTGCCCATCATCCGGGAAGCTCTGAACGAGGCCCATCTCGGCCGGGAAGCGATTGACGGAATTGCCGTCACCTACGGCCCCGGACTGATTGGTTCGCTGTTGGTCGGGCTGAATGTGGCAAAAGGGATGGCGGCTGTATTGGATAAACCGTTGATTGGGGTGAATCACATCGAGGGACACATTTTTGCCAATTCACTGGATCATCCCGAAATGGATTTGCCGTTTTTGGCCCTGATTGTTTCCGGAGGGCACACGCAATTAGTGGATGTGCAGGACTGGGGGAAGTACGCCATTGTCGGAAAAACAATCGATGATGCCGCCGGAGAAGCTTTCGACAAGGTGGCGAAACTGCTGGGGCTGGGTTACCCGGGAGGTCCGGAGATTAATCGTCTGGCAAAAACCGGCGATCCGGATTTTGTGAAATTCCCGAGAGCCTGGATGGGTGCCGATAATTTGAATTTTAGTTTCAGTGGATTAAAGACGGCCGTTTTAAATTACGTGGAATCAAAATCGGATGAATTTAAGCAAAAACATCTTGCCGATATTGCGGCCGGTTTTCAGCAGTCGGTAGTGGACGTGTTGATTGAAAAATCCCGAAAAGCGCTTGTGCGATTGGGTTACAAAACAATGGCGCTGGCGGGGGGAGTGGCTCGAAATTCGGCCTTAAGAAAGGCGTTTCTGAAAATGGGGGAGCAGAACAATCTCACAATTTATTTACCGGATTACGATTTTTGCACCGACAATGCGGCAATGATTGCCAGAGCGGGTGAATTCTATTTTCAACGGGGGCAGACATCGACCCTGGACCTGGATGCCGATCCGTCGCTGAAACTGCCGGCCAATTATCCGAAGGGTGCGGAGGCGTAAGTCGGGAATGATTGCAGGTTTGAGTTTTAGCCTTTCGATTCAGGGGAGTTCGATTCTTTTAGCCGGACTGGTGATTTTTTCCATCGCCCTGGCCGTCTGGCTGTATTTGTACACGTATCCCCCAATTTCAAAGGGGCTGCGTATTTTTCTGGGAATTCTCCGCACACTGGCGCTTTTATTGATCGTGCTGCTTATCTTTCATCCGATTTTCCACGTGGTACGGCTTTATCTTCAGCGGCCGGATATTGCCGTTCTTGTCGACACCTCCCGCAGCATGACAATCAAAGACGGACGTCGAATACGCGCCAATGTGGAGAAAGAAGTGCTTCGACAAAAAACGTTTAAAAATTTGAGCAAGCGGTACAATCTTCATTATTATTACTTTTCGAATCGTGCCAAACCCTTTAAGGTGTCGAATCTGGATTCCCTGAACTTTAAATGGGATGGAACGGACATTTCACAATCCCTTTTAGATGTTCGGAAGGCTTTGCTCAATCAATATTTTTCCGGTGTTATTCTGATTTCAGATGGAATTTATAACGTGGGTGAAAATCCTCTTTTTCTGGCCAAAAATTATAATGTGCCGATTTATTGCATCGGTATCGGCGATTCCACCGAAAAGAAAGATGTCTTAATTGCCCGGGTTCTGACGAACCGGATTGTGTATGCCAAAAATAAAATACCGGTTGATGTCGTGGTGACCCAGTATGGATTTAAAGGGTCCAAAGTGATGGTGGTTTTGAAAAGAAATGGAAAAGTCATTGATTCGCAGCCGGTTACGCTTGGTCCTTCAAAACAGGAGGAAACCGTCAGGTTGTATTTCACGCCGTTAAAAGAGGGATTTCAAAAATATGAAGTCGTCATTCCGCCTTTGAAATCGGAATTTACGACTTTAAATAATAGGCGCAGTTTTTACGTCAAGGTTTTAAAGAGCAAGCTGAAGGTGCTTATTCTGGCCGGCGGACCGTCCACGGATGTGAAATTTATCCGGCGCATTCTGGACGACGACGAGAACATCGATGTCAGAGTCGTGGCTCAAAAACGGTACGGGGGATTTTATGTCATTCCGGCGTCAGCCCGTTGGGAGACTGAACGGTTCGATGCCTTTGTGATGATTGGATTTCCAAGGTGGGGGATTCGCCCGGGTTTAAAACGGTTTTTACAGGCAAAATTGCTTCGGCCGAAAAAATCCCTGCTTTTTATCGACGGGGATAATTTGCGGTTGACTGATTTGCAGTTTCTGCAGCCCGTATTGCCTTTTAAAATCGATCTCACACCGGCACGTTTGTCGCAAGTCTATCTGGAACTCACATCGGCGGGTGAACAGGAGGATATTTTACGCGTCACAAATAATATGGAATCCAACATAAATCTCTGGCAGGATTTGCCGCCGGTCGATACGTATCTGCGGAATTTTTCGCCTTTGCCCGGGACGAAGGTATTGGCCGAAATTAATCCCGGACGGTCCAAATTGCCGCCCAATGCCCGGTTTAAAAAACCGCTTATTCTTTTGAGAAATCTGGATGGGCAGAAATCCATCGCGCTCCTGTTTGAAAATGTCTGGCGTTGGGATTTGATGATGTGGGGCGTCGGAAAGAATGATGAAGTGCTGAATAAGTTTTTGTCCCGGTCCATCCGCTGGCTCTCGACGCGTGTCGAAAATAAACCCGTGCAACTGCGCACAGATAAGCAGATTTACCGAAGCGGAGAAGAGGTGGTTTTTCTGGGACAGGTTTACGACAAAGCTTTTAAACCGGTCGACGGCGCAGATTTTCGAGTAACGGTCAGGAGCAAAAAAGATACCGTAAATCTTCTTCTGGAAAATGCGGGCAATGGAAATTACCAGGGAAAATTCCGCATTCAAATCCCCGGTGCTTACACGTACAGAGGAACGGCGCGTTTGAATCGGTTGCTGTTGGGAGAAGCAAAGGGGAAGTTCTCGGCGGGAGAATTTCAAATCGAATTTCTGCAGACACGCATGAATCAAAAACTGCTCCGGGAACTTTCGCAAAGCACATCCGGAAAATATTACAATCCGGACCAGGTGTCGCAGATCGAAAAAAACATTCGGATTCCCAGCCGGGAACTTTCGTCGGAAACGGAGTACAATCTCTGGAATTTTTGGTTCATCCTGGGCCTGATTGTACTGCTTTTCACAATTGAATGGAGCATCCGCAGGCGAAAAGGATTGTTGTAAAGGGGGAATAATGAAATTTCTTCTTCTTTTTTCGTTCATTTTTTTGGTTCTGTTTTCATTCGTGCAAACGGTCTTTCCTCAGGTGCGGCTTTCTGAAATTATGTTTGATCCGGTCGGCAGTGAATACACCGATGAGTTTATCGAAATTTACAATCGAAGCCTGTCGGATTCGATCAATCTTTCAGGCTGGAAAATCGGCGATGAAAAATCGCTGGATGCCGTCACGGAGGCAGGGTCCGGATTAGTGCTGGCCCCGGGGCAGTACGGGCTCATCCTGGATCCCGGGTATTTTACACACTCGACCGCGTACGATTCACGCATTCCGCCCGGCGCTCTAATTCTGACCATAACCGGCAATTCGTTTGGAAGCGGTGGATTGAGCAATTCAAAACCGGAGACGGTTTATCTGGTCAACGCAGCAGGGGATACGGTCGATGCTTACCGGTACACACTAGACAATCCGCCGGGTTTTTCAGACGAAAAAATAAACATGAATCAGAATTCAAATACAAATAATTGGAAGAACGCCCTGATCCTAAACGGCACGCCAGGGTATCTGAATAGTGTGGCACGGCGGACACAAGATGTGGCTCTGATTGCCGCCGATTGGGATTCGCTTCAAGTCCGAAACGGCGGGGCATTTTCTCCCCTTTTCAGAATCAAAAATGCGGGGACAGTTTCTGCCTCGGGCATGAATTTGGCCGTTTACGAGGACAAAGATTTTAATGAAGAGTTTGAAACCTCCGAAATAATTTTTCAGAAGGCTGTTCCGGAAACCCTTTCTGCGGAAGATTCCCTTGCGCTAAAAATCAATCTCGGGAAATTAGCTCCCGGCCTTCACCGGTTTAAGGCGGTGTTGAACTGGGCGTCCGATGAAAATATCCGGAACAATTTTCTCCTGTTTAAAGTGCCGGTAAAATTTTTGCCGCATTCTCTCCTGTTTTCGGAAATCATGTACCGTCCCGCGGCAGGCTCTCCGGAATGGGTGGAAATCAAAAATGTTTCCGGAGCCGCTGTCCGGCTTTATCGATGGTATTTTTCAGATGAAAACACAAACCGGGCCGGTGAGGTGTTCCGGGATCCCGTCCGGCTTCAGCCGAACGGCTACGTGGTTCTGGCACAATCCGAAATTCCGGATGCGCCGGATTCACTTCGGTCCCGCGAAATTATTGTTCCGAATTGGCCCACATTGAACAACTCGGGTGACGAAGTGTGGTTGTTCGATCCGGCCGGTGCGCCGATTGCGCAGACGGACTACTCGATTCAGCCTTTAACACCGGCCGGATTTTCGCTCGAACGCATGGAATTTGCAATCGATCAGGCGGATTCGGATGCCTGGGGCGTCAGCCGAATCGCGGGCGGCACACCTGGCAGTCCCAATTCCATCAACCCGTTGTTCGTGGACGGTGTTCTTGATTGTGCGCCTGAAAATGATCCGGTAAAAGTTTATTTTAAAGATTCGGTGATTGTAAATTTCCTTTTTAAAAATGAAGGCAGGCGGAAGATCGGGGAGAGCCGGGTTAAAATTTATGAGGATCGAAATCAAAACGGGGCATTTGAGCCAGAGGAACAAATTCAGGAGGAGTCGTTTTGTTCAGAAACCTTAAATCCGGGAGATTCCGTCAATTGCAGCGTTTATCTTGATGGATTATCTTCGGGCAAACATTCTCTGTCGGCATTTTGGGAGGTTCGGGAGGAGCAAAATCCGGCCGACAACCGGGTTTCTTTTTTCGTCTGGCGGGGTTTCCCGGAATCGGCCGTCGTGCTCAACGAAGTCATGTACGATCCCCGTCCCGGCCGGCCGGAATGGGTGGAATTATTCAATCCCGGGGCAGAAGCCGTATCGCTGCAGGATTGGCTGATTTGTGATACACGAAAAGCCCTTGGGAAGGGGGCATTTAGGCCGCCGTCTTTCATTCTCCCTGAAGATTTCAAAGTCCTCACCCGGGATTCATCCTTTTTTACGGTTTACCCGGATGTCGATAAAGACCATGTTCTGGTTGATAAAAATTTCCCCACATTGAACAATTCGGGCGATTCATTATTTTTAATAGATTTATCCGGTGCGACGATTGACAGCCTGGTTTACCGCTCTGCCTGGGGCGGACAAAACGGCCGTTCCCTGGAGAGAATTCGCTCCGGGAATTCGACTGCGGACAGCACCAACTGGAGTGCCTCGGTCGCCGAATCGGGGTGCACCCCCGCGGCACCGAACAGCATTTTGCTTCACACGGAGGCGTCGGGCAATTGGCTGACGATTGCGCCGGATCCATTTTCTCCGGACGGGGATGGAAGAGATGATTTTGTGACGTTCACCATTCAGACAAAATTTCCAACAGCCGTGGCTGAATTGAAAATTTTTGATTCTGTGGGCAGGGAAATTCGGAGATTACTGGCCAATCAGCCTGTTGGGAGCCGGTACGAATGCATCTGGGACGGCCGTGATGTCAACGGAAAGATTCTGCCCATGGGGATTTACATTGCCTATTTGGAAATTTATGTGAATCAAAGGAAACAAAAGTCGACTAAAAAAGTATTTGTATTAGCAAAACGAATGTGAGGCAGGGATGGGAAAGACATTCAAAACGGAACTTCAAGTGCGCTCCTACGAATTAGATTTTTACGGACATGTCAATAATGCCATTTATTTGAACTACCTTGAATACGCTCGGGGGAACTATCTTGAGCAGGTTGGATTTTCTTTTAAAGGCCTTATCAAACAGGATGTTTATCTGCTTGTCGCCCGGGTGGAAATGGATTACAAAGCCCCGGCGCACATGTCGGATTGGCTTGAAATTGAAGGCTTCATTGAAAAATTCGGGACGAAGAGCCTGGTTTTTCGTCAGATTATTCGAAACAGAACCAGTGCAGAACTGGTTTTGGATGCGAGATCAACCCTTGTTTTTGTCAATGGAAAGAGGAAGACAATTCCGATTCCGGATAATTTCAAAGAGAAATTTCTTTAACCTGTAACCGAAGGAGGCAAACGTGCAGCGAATATTTGAAAAAATTAGAGAAAGCGCCGGGTTAGAAATTTCTCAATATGCGTTCGACAAAATATTAAGGGCGATGGCCACAGATTCTTATGGATGGAGAATTGTGGATATTTCGGATCAGCCGTTTAATTTGGTGGCGGAAACACTCAAGCAAATGGAAAATACCGGTTATCTTAAATTTGTGGGCAGCCGAATCGATCTCACCCGGAATGGGAAGAATCTGCTGCGCCAGCGCGGGATCTACCCAAAAGCCGACTTCCGGTGCACCCATTGCAAAGGCACCGGATACGATGTGTCGACTTACGAAGAAATGATTGCGAAATTTAACGAAACGCTTGAAAAGCTGCCGCGCCCGGAGTCGATTCAGAATCGCTGGATTATGACCCCGGAGTCGATTTTCAGGCGCGCCATGCTGATGGTACAAAAGGGTAATTCGGCCGGTAAGGAAATCGTGATTTTGAAAGATGCCGATTTGTTGAGCCTCGCACTTGCATTAACCCGGCTCCCCGATAAAATTACGGTTCTGGAGGACAATCGTGAAATGGCGGATTATCTGTTCAATTTGTCGCACACCGCCCGTCTTCCGATCGAAGTTCACGAATATGATCTGAAAGATGCCATACCTAAAAAATTCTTTGGCAAATACGATGTGTTCATGGCCGATCCGCCGGAAGGCTATGAAAGTCTGATGCTTTATTTAAAACGGGGGTTGGCGCTTCTTCGCCCGGGGGAAGGCCAGGCAGGATTTTTCGGGTTAACGCACACGGAGGCCTCTCTTCGGAAATGGCAGACCCTGCAGCGGGAATTATTGCTGATGAACGATATCGTCATCACGGATATTTTGTATGAATTCACCGAATATGAAAATGAAAATTTTCAACCGGATAAAATCCAGGCGGATGTTCCCATCTTTCAACAAAAGCCGACCGTCCCGTGGTACAAATCTTGTGTGTATCGTCTGGAGACTCTCGAGGAATTTGAGCCGCTCAGCGAGCCAATTGAAATCCATGACGATTTAATGAATGAAGAACAATTGGCTTATTCAAAAAAAACGGAGATCAAAGAGGAAACGTGAAAATAAGGATTCCTCGTTCATGCAGAATATTTAAAAAAGACCACTCATAATTGAAAAATTCCTTTCTGGAAAAGCGGCTTGAAATTTTCAGGCGTCATCGGGGGAAATGGGAGGGCGCAGCCGCGGCGCAGGAGCTGACGCAGCTCACCGATGAGCTGATCACCCGGACTTTTTCGGATCAGTTCGGAGACCAAAATTCGGGTGTGGCCGTTTTTGCGCTGGGCGGATACGGGCGCTGCGAGCTCAATCTTCATTCCGATGTCGATTTATTGATTGTCACCGAAAACTCGAGTGCCGCTTTTCAACGATCACTTCAGAAGATCATTCAATCCTTCTGGGACCTTGGGCTGGAAGTCGGGCATCAGGTGCAATCGATCGAGCAAACGATTGAGCTTGCCCTGCAGGAATGGACCTTTCGGACGACTTTGCTGGAAATGCGCACTTTATGGGCCGATTTAAATCTGGTTGCG
Source organism: bacterium BMS3Bbin03 (assembly GCA_002898015.1). Classification (GTDB taxonomy): domain Bacteria; phylum Zhuqueibacterota; class JdFR-76; order JdFR-76; family BMS3Abin05; genus BMS3Abin05. Next base: position 59,059 of record BDTM01000035.1, read on the forward strand.
GAGGTTCAGAAGAACCTTCAAAGCCGGGTCATCTTTAAAGACTACAAATCATTTCTCAAGACGATTCTCGCGGAGACAGAGACGCGTCATCAAAAATACGGCAATTCGCCGCAGTTACTGGAACCCAATCTCAAAAATGGAATGGGGGGGCTGCGTGATTTTCACACACTGCTCTGGCTTTACCACAGCCACCCGGACTTTTCCCGGAAATTTGAAATACATCGAACCGCCCGCTCCGCCACGCTTCATCTTTTAGAGAATTTCTTTCATCAGGCTTTTTTGCTGGAGGGCGATCATTTTGCTCTGAAACACGCGTTTGAATTTTTCATGACGCTGAGAAATGAACTGCATTTTCTGACCGGGCAGAAAACCGACCGGCTGGAATATGGGCTGCAAAAGAAAATCACTTCAACACTCGGTTATGAAGATGTCCCGGAAATTCTGGCTGTTGAACAATTTCTGCGGGAATATTACTTGCACGCCCGTAAAATTTACCACACGTATCAAATTTTGTCTGAACTGTTCATACCCAAAATGACCTATTTGCAAAAAGTCGAGGCCGATTCTTCGCAAGAAACACTTGCGCCGGCGATTTCAAGAATCGGCAATTCCATTGTGTTCAGCGGCGTTTCCACCCGGAATTTTTCCGACCAGCCGGAGCTTCTGATGAAGATTTTTTTCTGGAAGCAAAAATATGATCTGAAATTGGGGGAATTCCTGAGAAGCCTGCTTTACCACCAGGCACAGAATCTGAATGAAGATTTCCAGAGAAATCAGGAAGTCATTCGTGTGTTTTTGCAGATTATGCAGAATCCCGAACGGTTGGGGGACGTCCTGCGGACCATGCACGAGCTTGAGATTCTGGATCGCTTTCTGCCCGAGTTTTCAGCCATCACGGCTCTGGCGCAGCACGATCTCTATCATTACTATTCTGCAGATGAGCATACGCTTCTGGCCATTCAAAATGTGGCTGATTTAATGAACAGGGAAAAAGACCCATTCGAACTAAAATCGACATTAGAAAAACTGCCCCAAAAGGAAATCTTGTTTTTGGCGCTTCTTTTTCACGACGTCGGAAAAGCGCTCCCCGGTTCGCATATTGAAACCGGCGTTGTACTGGCCAGGGAAGTTTTTGAGCGCTGGAAATTTTCGGGAGAAGCGGCTGAAAGAGTGCTTTTTCTGATTGAAAATCACTTAAAGATGGAACAATTTGCCTTCCGGAGGAATAGCGAAGATCCCTCCACTTTGCAGCAATTTGCGAAAATTGTGCAGAACGTTCAAAATTTAGAATTGCTGTACCTGTTAACTTACGGCGATTTATCGGCTTTAAATCCAACCATCTGGTCTGAGTGGAAGGCCATTCAATTGTGGGAGCTCTTCCGGAATACGAAGCGCTATTTAATGGGTAAAAGCTTTTCTGCGCCTTTAAGTGAAAAAGAATTGATCCGTCTGTCCGAAGAAGTTTTGGCTTTTCTTTCTCCGGACATGAATCAAAACACGGTGTTAAAACACTTAAAACTGCTGGAAGAAGATTACTTAAAAACATTTGAATCGCGTGAAATCGCACGGCATTTGGGGTTAATTGCCGATCTTCAGCAGCGCACGGCTTCTTTTGATTTTCGGGATCTCCGGACGCACTGGGACGTCACCATTGTGACCCTGGATAAACCGCATTTGCTGGCCGAGATCTGCGGCGTGCTGGCTGCGAATGATCTGAGTATCTTTTCGGCTCAAATCTTCACCCGCCGGGACGGTGTGGTGATCGACAGATTTCGTGTTCTGCCCTTTTCGAGCAATATTCAATTTTCCGAAATTGTTCAAAAAGACATCCTGGAGGATTTGATCCGGGTCCTGTCCGGAAGAGAAGATTTAGGGCGCCTCCTCGCGCAGCACAAACGCCGCTGGAAACGCCGAAAATTTAAGGAAAGCGGCCGGCCGGATGAAATTGTGTTTGACAATCAGCTCTCGCCGGATTTCACAATCATCGACATTTTTACCGATGATGCGCCCGGCCTGCTCTACCAGATTGCGGACACCCTTTCAAAAAGCGGTGTCGATATTAGATCCGCTAAAATTTCTACACGGGTCGATCAGGCCTCCGACAGCTTTTATGTGGTCGACGATCAGGGACAAAAAATTTTGGATAAAACCCGCCAAATCAAAATTAAAGAAAGTGTCCTGCAGTCCCTCCGGCGCCGGCTCTGATTCTAAAGCCCCCTGCGGCTCAACTGATTTTTGGTTTTTCGGAGGATCTCCCGGACGGTTTCCATTTGCGATCGCAAAGTTTTAAGAAACGCTTCGCCCGTTTCGAACCCCAGTGCTTTTGCAAGAAAATCCAATTTTTCCGGTTGTAACGGAATTCTGGCTTTCGGGCGTTCCAGTCCGATGTGAAGATAGGTTTCAATCAAACGGTAGAAATGGTAGCTTTCTCTTAAACGGCCGGCATCATCCGCAGAAAGAATTCCGCGGTCTGCTAATTTCGGAAGAATGTCTATTGGTGTTCCCCGCCGAATTTCTTCGAATTTCCGTCCGTATTTTAATTGAAGCGCCTGCGTCAGAAACTCAATATCGACAATACCGCCGGGGCTGTTTTTAAAATCCAGCTCCTTTGAAAATCCCCTGCGGGCTTTCCGGTGGATATTCTCGAGCATTGAAAAGATCTCTTCAATCTGTTTTCTTTCATACGCTGAATGAAATATGAAGTCTTGCAGAAAAAGCGACAGTTTATCCCAGACGGCGGGATTGCCTGCAATCAAGCGCACGCGCAGCAGGGCCTGACGTTCCCACAATTGAGAACGGTTCAGGAGATACTTTTTGTACGAATCGACTGAAATAAGAAGGGGCGCCTGAGCGCCCTCCGGCCGCAGGCGCGCATCGATTTTATAAAGTTGTCCCCACGGGGTGATCCGGTTGAGTCCGGAAATAAGCTTTTGAAGCACGGCTTCCTGTGTTTGAAGGGGAGGATCCTTTTCTTCAGCCGTTAGAAAAATGACATCCAGGTCTGAGCCGAAATTGAGCTCCTGTGATCCGAGCTTGCCCAGGGCTAAAACGGCTGCCGGAAAAGCGCCGCGCCATGCGTGGCCGGTCAACACATGCGACAGAGTCAATTCGAGCGTCCCGTCTGCCAGAGCGGAAAGTTCTCGAAACGCCTGCTCGGGCGAAACCAGTCCGGCTTCAAACCGAACACCAATCCGGACAAAATGAAAATTCTTGAGCCGGAGCAACTGATTGAACCAGTTTTTTGCGTTCGTCGACTCCATTCTCTGAGAAAAATCCGTTTTAAATGAGGTTTTTGCAAAAGGCAAATGCAGGTTTTCCACATTCGTTAAAATTGAGAGAAATTCGGGAAACAGCCCGAACGACCGGGCAAAAAGCGGCGCTCTTCCGCAAATTTGTGCGAGGAGGGAGAGAAATTTCGGGTTTTCATTCATTAGATTGTACAGGTTTTGAGGACTTCCGTAAGCGCCTGCCGCGTTTGAAAATTGCAGCAACGCCTGATCCGCGGAGGGCTGCCTCTGAACTTCTTTAAGGAGTTTTGGGAAAAGAGATTGAAAAGAATGTCCTGCCGCCGGCGTTAACGGTTTTTGACGGCTTCCTTTTAAAAGTTTCTGAATGGCCTGGTGGCTTTGTTCCGCCTTTTTGAATCCCAGTTCAATGAAATGTGATTTTACAGCGGGTGTCAGCTTTTCGGAGAGCAGAATTTCTTCGGAAAAATCATCCGCTTGCGGGGGCACGGTTTCCCCCATAATGGAATTGTAAATCTTACCGACTTTTTTAGTGTGAAGATGGACGGCTTTCCGAAAATCCCGTCTATTTTGAAATCCCATTTTCCGGGTAAGAATAATGAGTTTCTTCGAATCGGTCGGCAGGAGATGTGTCTGGCGCCAATTTTCAAGTTGAAGATGGTGTTCAATCTTTCTGAAAAAAATGTAAGCCTCTTTCAGATCGACGGCTTCTGAATCCGTGAGCAGTTTTCTGTAGTGCAGATTCTCAATCGCCTTAAGGGAGTTTGATTCCCGAATATCCGAAAAAATTCCGCCGTTCATAAGCTGCAGTGCCTGGATAGAAAATTCAATATCCCGGATGCCGCCGTGCCTGAGTTTAATATTGACTTGATCCGTTTGCTGCCCGGCTAATTTTTCTTCGATGGTACGTTTGATTTCACCGATTTCTTCCAGCGGACTTTTAAAGAATGTTTTCGGATAAACAAAGGCCTGGAGAGCGTTTAAATAGGCGTGTCCAAATGGAAGATTTCCGGCCACGGGTCGTGCTTTAATCAGCATTTGGCGTTCCCAGAGCTGGCCGCGAAGTTCGTAATAATGCAGATAGCTGGCAAACGATCGTGCCAGCGGTCCGGAAGCGCCGTCCGGACGGAGCCGCGTGTCCACACGATACAGGGCCTCGCCGTTTGAGAATGTGCTCAGCGTGTGGACAATTTTTTCGGCGAGCTGATTAAAATATTCGTGAGTGGTAAAGGCTTTTTTCGTGTCGAGGCGCGTTCCCACGCCTTCTTCCGAATAAACAAAAATAATGTCAATATCCGATGAATAATTAAGTTCTCTGCCGCCCAGTTTTCCTAGGCCGATAATTGAAAAATCTTCTGTTACCGTCCCGAATTTTTTGTTAAATTCCGCTGAATGAAGCGTCAGCACGGTTTCAACAATCGCGTCCGCCAGATCGGACAGATTTCGTACAGTGGTTTGAAAATTACTCCAGCCCATAATGTCCAATGTGCCGATGCGAAGGATCTCCCGCCGTTTCAAGCGTTTTAACAGCTCGACTTTTTTCTCCGTCGACGTATATTGGCCGGACATCGTGTTAAATTCCCTGTAAAAAGAATCAGGGTCAAATTCGATCTGGTTAATTCCGGAAGTGACGAGCCAATAAAAATATTCCGGATGCCGGATCATGATATCGGCGAGATAATTGCTGTGCCCGAAAAGCGTCAGCAAAATTTCGAGGAAGTGCGGGTACGCCGATAAAAAATGGTAAAACGACGTTTGATTGATGACGGCCTGGGCCATTCTTTCAAAATGATTGAGGGCCTGGTCCGGGTCAGGAACGGCGGCGAGAATTCGGCCTATTTCTGGCCGGAGTTTTTGGAAGAGAGGCTTGCCAAAAGGATTTGTCTGAAGGCGATCAAAATTGGATTTCGCCGAACGGGGATTTTTGAAAATAGTCCAATTCATTATCATTTTAATATACAAAGCATCCGTTGACAAATCAACAAAGAAGTGCTTTTTATAAAAAGGAACCTTGCAGATGGTCGGGAATTGAGCAGTTGGTTAATTTATTGTCATATTTTTAACCGAAATTGCACCATTTTAGAACAGTATCCGCAGTCATCTTTGGAGTAAGCCCATTAAATTGGGTCTAATCCGGGATATTCAAAATTGTAACAAAATTGCAGCAATTTGTAAAATAATGAGTTAACACTTTCTCTGTCATTGAATTGAAATATTTCTCATTTTTTAGGCGAAATAATAAAATCTTGGCATATTGGTTGCTGGATACTAAAGTGAATTTGAGAAAAGAAAGAAAACGTAATTTTGCTGAGAGAGGATGTAACCGATGAGAGAAGAGAAAATTTTAGTAGCTGTTGCGAATAACCTTCTCCGAACGAAAATAGCCAGAACACTCAGGGAAGTCGGATTCGGCGTGGCGGGCGCCAAGGATGGCAAAGATGTCATTGCGCGCGTGAACGAAGCCCTGCCGGTTATCTTATTCATGGATGTGGACTTACCGGAAATTTCGGGATGGACCATCTGCAAGGAATTAAAGGATAATCGACTGACACGCCGAATTGGTATTATCTTAAGCGCGTATGAATCCGATGAGAATGATCGCGTGAAAGGATTGGAATTAGGGGCCGATGATTTCATCGATTATCCGTTTGGAATGCGGGAAATGCTCGCCCGGGTAAAGGCTTTGTATCGCCGCATTCGTTTGGATCGAAATCAAATCAAAGTGCGGGACATTGAAATCGATCTGGACGAGCATCGCGTTAAAAAGGCCGGCCTGCCCATTGATTTAACCTACATTCAATTTAAATTACTCTACTTGCTGGCATCACGGAGAGAAAATGTCTTCTCACGCCAGGAAATATTGGAGCGGGTCTGGGGGCATAAAATCTATGTCACCAATCGAACCGTGGACGTTCACATAAAACGGCTGCGTGAAAAATTAGGCGAAGCAAAGTACCCGTCCAAATATATCGAGACGATTCATGGTGTCGGCTATCGTTTCATGTAAAAATAATTAAATGTTTTTGAAAAACTGACGATGATATAATAAATCGATAGAAGTCAAAGATTTTCTTCCTCCCAAGGGGCCTTCGGCGAGAGCCGGGGGCTTTTTTTTATTGAGACCATTTAAAGAACCAGCCGGGTTATTTCATAAACCGCGGAGTGCGCCGAGGACGCCGAATTATTTCCATTAAGATTAATCATAAAAAAGGTAAAAAATTCAGCCGCCAAGCCGCCAAGTCACAGTTGGTTTATTCATGGGCGGCTTTACAACTGCTTTTCCACCCATTTTCCAAGACCGCCGGCAACAATTAATTCCTGTGCGGCGGTTCCGACGGGACCGAAAGCATATTCTTTTCCAGCAGCCGTCAAGAGGGCTTTTTTGAAATCCAATCTTGCCCGAATCCCCGTTCGGATGGTGAGTGCTTCGGTGCCAAATTGCTTTTTGAGATCCGTCACCAGCCCGGGTGCTTCGAGCACCAGAAATCCATTGTTAATCGCATTCCGTTTGTAGGTTTCACTGAACGAACCCGCCAGTACCAGTTTTATGCCGCCGTATTTCAGCGCTGTGGCCGCCTGCTCCCGGGAACTCCCGGTGCCGAAATTAAATCCGCCGACCAGAATATCGCCTTTTTTGACAAGGGTTCGAAATTGCGGATCATAATTTTCCATGACCACGCCTGCCTGCTGCTCCGGCGTAAAATCATCGATGTAAGTGTATTTGCCGGGATAAATCCCGTCCGTATTCAGATTGTCCTGCGGGCAGAAAACCAACTCGCCTTCGATGACGTCCGGGAAACCGGGAAGAATGGCAATTTCCCGTGCGGCATGCCCGGGCCTTTCGTGATCGATGATAGATGCTTCCGGCTTCAGATCATCAAAATCACCGGGGTAATCGATTTTTCCGGCGATTGCCGAAGCGGCCACAACCGCAGGAGACGCCAGGTACGCATGCGCTTTGGGCGAGCCCATTCGCCCCTTGTAATTTCGATTGGTGGCCGAGATCCCGACTTCCCCGTCTTTCAGCAAACCTTCCCCAAGTCCGATGCAGGGGCCGCAGCCCGGCGGGAGGGGAGTGGCGCCGGCGTTTAGGAGTGTCTGCCAATCGCCGCGCCGGTCACTTTCGGCCTGTACGTCACGGGAAGCGGCCGCAATATAAAATTCGACGCGGGGAGAAATCCGCCTGCCTTTTACGACTGCCGCCGCCTCCGCCAGATCACTCACCCGGCTGTTCACACAGGAAACGACGTAGGCCCGGTCAATTGCAACGGCCTTTCTGCGTATTTCCATAATGGGTGCGGCAATCTTGACCGTGTCCGGTCCGGACACATGCGGCTGAACGGAGTGTAAATCCAGCACAAGCTCTTTTGCGTAAAAAGCGTCTTTATCTGCAGAAACAGGCTGGGCTTCCAACGCCTGAATGCGCGTTTCACAAATGCGCGGATGGGCGTCTTTCCAATCGGCATCGGAGGCCACGCCTTCGGGACCGCGTTCGGCGACAAAAGCGGCGCGTGCACGCAGCCACCGAATGGTTGTCGCATCGATGGGAAACACACCGGCCAGCGCACCCCATTCCGTGGTCATATTGGCAATGGTCAGGCGCTGATCAATGGCGAGGTTCCCGACACCCTCGCCCGCAAATTCAATGGCATGGTTGAGCACTTCATCGTGATTAAACAATCCCGCCAGCGTCAGGATGACGTCCTTGCCGCTTACACCCGGACGAAGGCTTCCGGTGAGAACCACTTTTGCCACAGGCGGAACCTGCCACCACGTTCGGCCGGTTGCCCAGATTGCCGCCGCATCCGTACGCACGACCGGCGTTCCCAAACAACCCAGCCCCCCGTACATATTCGAATGACTGTCCGAAGCCACCACCAGAGTGCCCGGCCAGGCGTAGCCCTCCTCCACCATTATTTGATGGCCAATGCCTCTGCCTGCCGGATAAAAATCGCTGCCCATTTCCGCGGCAAACGCTTCGATTTTAGCGTATTTTCGCCGGTTCTTTTCGCTTTTGTCCTGTATGTTATGATCCAGTGCAAAGACCACCTGCCGGGGGTCCGCCAGTTTTTTCGCGCCGATCGCATGAAATTTCGGAATCACAGCGCCGGTATTGTCGTGCGTCATGACGTAAGCCGGCCGAATCGATAAGAAATCGCCGCTGTGAACAAGCGTGTCTTTGTCCAGCCCGACGGCAAAACGCCCGGCAATTTTTTCAATCAAGGTTTGGCTCATGAAATCGGTCTCCTCTAAAATCTTTTTGATCCTGAATGAAATTTCCGCGAAGATTTGCGCGGTGAACGCGCACAAAATCCAATGCGGAATTTCGACAGGCATAAATTCATATCGGTTCAATTTAAAACATAAAATGCAAAAAATCAAAAAGAAAAAGCCGTTAATCCTGCGAATGATTTCTGTTGCTTTTCAGGGGGCGATTCATTAAATTAATTAGGAATTAGGAATTAGGAATTAGGAATTAGGAATTAGGAATTAGGAATTAGGAATTAGGGAGGGTGTTGTGGAGGAAGCTGTTTATATTCATCCGAAAGCGCTTGTTGAAACCGATACAATTGGCGCACGCACACGCGTCTGGGCTTTTGCTCATGTGATGAAGGGCGCCGAGATTGGCAGCGACTGCAATATTTGTGATCATTCCTTTGTGGAATCGACGGTCAAAATTGGGAATCTTGTGACGGTCAAAAACGGTGTGGCCATCTGGGAGAAAGTCACGGTGGAGGACGGGGTGTTTTTGGGGCCGTACTGTGTGTTTACAAATGACATGAATCCGCGTGCCGAGGTCAAGAAGGGGCCTGCAGGTCTCATTCCCACCCGGATTTGCAGAGGGGCCTCCATTGGTGCCAATGCCACTATCGTGTGCGGCATCACCATTGGCCGATATGCTTTTATCGGGGCGGGGGCGGTGGTGACGAAGGATGTCCCGGACTTTGCGATGGTTTACGGAAATCCGGCCGGAATTCACGGTTATATGTGCGCGTGTGGCGAGAAAATAGAAACCTTCGGCAAACCCTGTCCGAAGTGCGGACGGATTTACAAAAAAGATGGGGAGAAGGTTGTTTGTGCAGAGGGGTGTCAAGCGAAATGATGACTGGGCAAATGCCGTGGAAAACAAATTTTAGCGGCTGCATGAGGCAAACAGTCACAGTGCAGAACGCGATGCAGATCGGGGCTGCGGGAAGATGAAAACGGTGCGGTCGCTCGCGTTGGGCGGTATTCTTGCGGCTCTTTACGCGGCGCTGACAATTTTGTTTGCTCCGATTAGTTACGGCCCTTTACAGGTGCGGGTTTCGGAAGCGCTCACCGTGCTGCCGTTTTTAACACCGGTGGCGATTCCGGGGCTTGCCGTCGGCGCCCTGCTGGCCAATATTTTTGGCGGATTTGGCCCCTGGGATATTATCGGAGGGAGCTTTTTAACCTTAATCGCCGCTTATGTAACCCGCCTGACGGCCAAAACGGGGAAACCCTGGCTGGCTCCGGTTCCGCCGATTCTGATCAATGCTTTTGGGGTAAGCGCTTATTTGCAATTTTTGGTAACGGGCTTTCAACCCGGGATTAAAACCTATTTCTATTTTGTAGTCACCATCGGCCTGGGAGAATTGATTGCGTGTTTCGGGCTCGGATATCCGCTGCTGCGCTTTTTGATGAAGAAGAAATTGTTTGTTAAAAATAATGCGTGAATCCCCTGTCCCGGGAGCGGTCATTCAGGATTTTTGAAGCGGATGAGCCTATTGTCAGAAATAATCTCATACAAAATTTTAAGGTCACTATGACAAAAACAAAGCACACTTTTGTAGATCGACGGGATTTTCTCAGGAAAAGCTTCGTGGGGATGGCATCCGTTCCGCTTTTATCACTCCGCACTTCGGAGAAGAATCATTTCTCAAAAAGCCGGCCGTTGATAAAACCACCGCGATTGCAGAACGGGGACACCATTGCACTGGTCACACCTGCCAGCGGACCGTTTGAGTCCAGCACGATTTGGAAAACACGCGTTCGCCTGCAAAATCTTGGCTTTCGTGTGAAACTGGGAAAACACATTTCCGAGAATTACGGGTATCTCGCCGGATCGGACCGGGATCGGGCCGAAGACTTACACACGATGTTTAAAGATTCTTCCGTTCGTGCGATTGTGGCACTGCGCGGCGGCTATGGCTCCGGGCGTTTGCTGAACCATCTGGATTTTGAGCTGATTCGGAACCACCCCAAAATACTCATCGGCTACAGTGACATTACATCGCTCCTGCTGATGGTTTACAAGCTTTCCGGACTGGTGGTTTTCCACGGACCGGTGGGTGTTTCCGATTTTACCGATTATACACAGAAATATTTCCGGATGATGCTTTCATCAACAAAAGCGGCCGGGCCTATTGATTTTCCGGAGCCGGAGGATCCCCTCCTGCCGGCGAACCAAACCTGGCCCATTCATGGGGGACGAGCCGCCGGCCGAGTGGTAGGCGGCAATCTGACCCTGGTTTGCGCCAGTCTGGGAACGCCGTATGAAATCGAAACAAAGGGAAAACTTCTTTTCCTGGAAGATACTGAAGAAGAACCCTATTCCCTTGACCGCATGTTTACACAATTGGATAACGCCGGGAAACTGGACGAAGCGGCGGCGATTGTTCTGGGGCACTGTGAAAAGTGCGGCCCCCGTGATTTTAAGCCCGGGTTCGATCGTACATTAAGCGTGGAAGAGGTGTACCGCGATCGTCTGGGGCATCTTAAAAAGCCGATTTTAGCGGATCTTCCCATCGGCCATCTCCACGATAAAATCACCGTCCCTCTGGGAATCCGGGCCGCGGTAGATGCCGATAAACGGCAATTTATTTTTGAAGAAGCGGCGGTCTCCTGAAGCCGAATTATTTGCAGGATGAGGAACCCGTAAAACACACGCCGGAAACTGAACAACGCCTCGTCTGAACGCCTCCCCTCTTCGACGTTTACCGGTTCATTTGAAATGGTTTAAAATTCATATCTTTCATTTGCGGTCCGGTGATTTTACGGCTGAATCGTGACGTTTTTTCTCATGAAAAATGCCTGTTAAAAATTCTAATTTAATGCTTGACATTGGAAAAAAAAATCTTATATTATTAGTGAAATTAAGAAATTGTCATAAAATTACCTGCTCGATAGTATAAAGAAATCTTTAAGGTGACAGATCTTTCCGAAGTTTAAGCGTTCAATTCTTGAGGGAATTTTTAAAGCAAATTCAATTGCCGGGGAACGGGGTTTTTTAGTTCATTGCTTTTCAGGAGGAGGTGATGAATCTTTCCTTTTTTTATTCTGCTGTATTCTATTTCATGATTTAAAAGGAAGGAGGTCGTATCGATGGGACTGCGTCGTATTTGTCCAATCGCTGGGGTTTTCCTGCTTTCTTTTCTGATGTTGTATCCCCTGTTTTTATGGGCGGGAACCACCGGAAAAATTGCAGGATACGTCCGTGACAAAAGCAACAACCAGCCCTTACCGGGAGCCAATGTAATCATTGTTGGCACGCAAATGGGGGCGGCCACGGATGCAAATGGTTATTTTTATATCATTAACATTCCGCCTGGTGTTTACAAAGTACAGGTCCGGATGATTGGGTATGAAACGGTTTTGATGAAAAATGTTCGGGTGCAGGTTGATCGAACCACAAAAACCAATTTCTCTCTTCCGTCCACCGTTTTAAAATTGGGAAAAGAAATCGTGGTAACGGCGGAACGTCCTTTAATCGAACCGGATATCACAACCAAAACCAACACCATTTCTGCAGAAGAATTAAAGACGATGCCCGTGAGAGGCATCGCAGATATTATGACATTACAATCGGGTATCATGGAGGTCATGGGATCTTTCAACAAAGTTCCCGGATTTGATTCCCGCGGAATTGATGATGTGCATGTGCGCGGCGGGCGGAACGGTGAAATTGCCTACATGATCGACGGGATGTATGTGGAGGATGCGATTTACGCCGGGATGGGCACGCTGCTCAATCGGGAAGCTATCCAGGAATTGACCATTATTACCGGGAATTTTAACGCGGAGTATGGTCAGGCCCAATCTTCGATCGTGAATATTGTGACAAAAGAAGGCGGCGCACGGTATACCGGATTAATGGAAGCCAGTACCGGTGAAATTGCAGGAAAGCTTGGTTCCAAGCCGGATGACCTGCGTGATGCGCACCAATTAATCGGTTCGTTCGGCGGTCCCGTGCCGCTGATCAAGCGCATGAATTTCTTTCTTTCCGGAAGTCAATCGTTTAAACGCTACGCGGTTTATCAATTCGACAACATCGTTTACGATCCGAAGAATCCGGATAAAAGCACCTGGTCTTACGGTGCCTATCGAAAGGCATTTGAATGGGATACCATCCCGGGGTGGCGCGCATTTGGATTTAACCACACCTGGGATTTTTCCGGAAAACTCACTTACCGGTTTAATCCCAGCATGAAATTAATATTAACGAATCGTTTAACAGAACGTCTGTTTCGGAATTTCGATTGGGCCTGGCAGTATGCGGAGGCGGGCCGGCACGTGGTGAAGGATAGAACGGATCAACAGGGCCTGATCTGGACGCACCAGCTCAGTTCGTCCACATTTTATAATATTCGCGCCAGCCGTTTCTGGAAAGGGCGGACCTTTCGGGTGCACGGCATCAATAATCACGAATTGACGCCCGGGCATGCGGACAAGCTGATTGAACTGGGTGCCACAAGAGACTCAAGAGGATTTGGACCTCAGGAATACCCCACACGGGCCACAGTAGGGGGCTTTTATACGCCCATGAAATTTGTGCGTTTTGACACCCTAACGGACGGAGAGATTCGTCAGGTTTACACCGGAAGTGCCACACAATACTGGACACGCACCTATCAACAAACCTATGAATATTCATTATCACTCACCAGCCAGATTCAGCGTCATCACCAGATTAAAACGGGTGTCGAGTACAAGACCTATGATCTGTATTTTCTTGAATTTCAATATCCGTGGATTCCAAATCCCTACTCCGAATATTATATGAACCATCCGGAGGAAGGAAGCTGGTACCTCCAGGATAAAATGGAATACGAAAACCTGATTATAAATGCCGGCATACGCTTTGATTATGCCAATTCAAAAGGGTCTATGTGGGAAGACCCGACAAACCCGGGCAGTCCGGTGGTGACCGGGAAAAAGAAATATCAGTGGTCGCCCCGGCTCGGAATCGGGCATCCCATTACGGACAAAGCCACATTCCATTTTGCTTACGGGCAATTTTTTCAGGTGCCTGAATATCGGAACCTGTACACCAATAACGACCGCGATCTCTCCACGCCCCGGCCTTTGTTTGGAAATCCCAATCTGAAGGCACAGCGAACCATTGCGTACGAAGTTGGCATTCGTCAGCAAATCGGACAAAATTGGGCGGTTGACATCACGGCCTGGTCAAAAGAAAGCAGTGAGTTGACGGGGACCATTAACGTAACCGGTTTTGACCCGCACGGCATCGGTTTGTACGATTATTATGTGATGGTAAACCATGATTACGGAAGTTCTCGCGGATTGGATATCAGCATCCAAAAGCGTTACAGCAATTATTTTCGCGGGCAGCTTAACTACACCTATTCGGTGGCAAAAGGCAATCAGCGGTATTCGTGGTCAGGATACTGGAACAGTGTCACGGATGAAACCGAACCCAAGAAGGAATACCTGATGCCCTGGGATCAGCCGCACACACTGGATGCCAACGTTTCGATCATCTTCCCGCGGTATTTCGGCCCGAAAGTCTGGAAATTTAAACCGTTATCCGAGTTTTATATGAATTTTATTGTGCGGCTCCACAGCGGGTATCCGTATACTCCGAGTTCCGGCGGTCAATCGTTAGAGCCGAACTCGGGAAGGCGCCCCTGGTTCTTCTCGATCGATACGATGATTCGCAAAGATATCCGGATTTTGGGGAATACAAAAATAGCCTTGTTTTCCAGAATTTACAACTTAACGGATCGAAAAAACCCCATTTACGTGTATTCAGAGACGGGAAGTCCAACGGATCCGGGGCCTTACGCCAGTAAAACAGCTACTTCGACCTATTACGACAGACCGCATTATTTTGGCCCAAGGCGGACTATCGACTTTGGTTTGCAGTTTTTATTTTAAGCTGAATCATTTGTGGTGTCAATTAAGGATTTTAATTGTAGCTGTTGTGAATGATGGAGGTCTTGTAATGAATATCAAACAAAAAACGCTTTTTATATTGATACTTGGGCTTGCAATCGGCTTTTGGGGGCTGCAGTTTTCAAGCCTTGCGGCAGATAAAAAATCGGCCAAAAACAGCTATCTTAAGAAACCCCAAAGAAATATCGATTTTGCAGCGGGAATTTTGGATGCCGGTAAATTACAAAATGCTGTTTTTAATGACGGGCGATTGGCCACATGGGCGTACCGGCCCTCCGTACCGGCCGCTTTTTACAAGGGTTGGTCCTATATTCCCGATTTAAGTATGATCATTGGTATCCCGGAGGATTCCAGTTGGACCCCTAAAAAACTGGATCCGGTCACAAATAAAATGATCAGTATGGGACCCACTGTTTCAGAGAGATTTGTGGCCAGTGACTGGGGCCCCAGTGCGGGAGCGAATGGAAAGTTACATTCCGGAGATGCCACCGTCGGCGATGTTCTGACCGGAACCAGCATAGGCGCTGTTCCGCTGATGGCCACGAGCACGATTAAAAAAAGCTGGCCCAAAGATGACAGCGGCAACCGGTTCTGGCCGGGACCCTGGGCAGTAGACCCAATAACGGGAAAGGTTTTAAAAGGGCATTTTACCTCGGACAAAGACATCTTTTTCAGCATCACCGATTATGATGTCAATGACCAGGATGTTCCCTATGCGGATTCGGATAACGACACCCTGCAGGGGTACCCCATCGGGCTGAAATTGGATATCTCCGGCTATTCATACGGCCGGTCCTACGCAGAAGACATCTTATTCTTTCCGATGAAAATCATTAACACAAGCAAAAATAATTATCATGGGATGTATGTTGGCTTTTATATGGATGCCGACATCCCGGAGTACAACTTAAAAACGACCGTTAACGACCGTATGGACTGGATGAGTTTCATTAAGGATGAATATGATCCTGAAACGGATTCCACCTATCATTACAATATGGCGTACATTTACGACTACCGCTGGGGCACCGGGGATTTTAGCGGTGTATCCGATCCGGATGCCTGGAAAGTGTATGCCAGCATGAAATTGCTGGACACACCCGTTAACCCCAAAACCGGAGAACAACTGGGAATCACGGATTGGCACTGGTTCCAATGGGAGAACCGCCCGGGGATCATTGATTCCAAACGGCAGGAACTGATTCAATATAAAGTCATCAGCGGCGATACATCCGGATTGACCCCGGAAGAAAGCGATGCCTATTTCTGGCCCGATCCTTCCGGTCATCTGGATCCGCATTTTGATTCGCCCGAAGGCATTCGAACGATGTATCCGGATGGATTGGACTGCGTGTTTATCATGAGTTCGGGGCCTTTTGACCTGGCCGCCGGGGATACGGCCGTGTTTTCATTTGCCATGATTATGGGAGATAATTTAAAAGATCTTAAATTTAATGCCCGTACCGCCCAGTTTATGTATAATTTGCACTATCAGGGTGCCAATCCGCCGATAGCCCCACACGTCACGGCAGTTCCCGGAAAAGGGCGAATAACCCTTTATTGGGATCGCGTGGCGGAATCTTCTATCGATATTATGACGGGATACCAGGATTTTGAAGGGTATCGAATTTACCGCACGACGAGTAATCCCGTCAACAATGAATGGGGTACCGAAATTCGAAATGATCTGGGAAACGTGGTTGAGTTTGTGCCGGTCGCCCAATTTGACTTAGCTGACGGGATCAAAGGTCCCGATCCTCAGAACCCTTATTTCAATCTGGGGAATGACACAGGCTTGAAACACTCCTGGACAGATTCCACCGTTTTGGACGGCGTGACCTACTGGTATGCCGTCGCCCCTTATGATCGCGGTGTTCGTCCCGAAACCGAATTCAATCCGGATCATTGGCCCCTGCTGGCAGCCCTTGAAACCGCAAAAGGCACAAACCCGGATGCGACACCGAATTTGGTGGAGGTTGTGCCCGGTCCAAAGCCTTCCACATATGTGCCGCCGGAGATTGTCCTGAAACCGAAGCCCGGAACTCTCGGAAATGGAAAAATCAAAGCTTCGATCATCGATCCGGTGGCCATTACCGGACATACTTATGAAATCAGTTTTGATGATACAACCACGCGTGGAAAACTTCTTTACAACGTCTGGGATGCGACCGATCAGGCATGGGCTCTAAAAGGAGCCGATGAAACCCGGGGGCAGGAAGGGCCGTTCTTTGACGGTTTGCAGCTTTTGATTGATAATTATCAATCAATCGGACTATTGGCGGATTCCTCGGGGTGGACCACCGCGACAGGCGATTCAACGGATGTGACATGGACTTATTCGGCGACCGGTTTTAGTAATCCGCACAATTATGAAATTCGATTCACGGATGAAGGAGATACGAGTGTGTTCATGCCTCCGCTGATAAGAGTGCCCTTCGAGGTCTGGGATGTGACCGTCGATCAAAAATTGGATTTTATCAGTTTTGCGGCGAGTACGGACACAACGCCGGAGATGAAAAATACCTGGACAAGCGGCGATGCGTTTATGATTCGTGAAAAAGTGAGGGGCCGGGTGCGAAGTACCTTCAGCTTTAAATTGGAAGGGATTCCGGATACCGTCATCACAACAATCGATACGACGATTAATGGGGCGGACACGACAATTGTGGACACGACCATTACACCCAAAATACCCCCGAAAACGGGTGACGTGCTGCACCTGATCACGACAAAACCGTTTAAACGCGACCGTGATGTTTTTGTGCTTGAAACTTCCCATTACAAACTCGAAAAAAGGATTCAGCAAAAAGAATTAAAAATGGTTCGGGTGGTGCCCAATCCTTACATTGTTTCGGCAGAATGGGATTTAAATCCGTACATCCGGCATATTCAGTTTCGGAATTTGCCGAACGAGTGTGTGATTCGTATTTTCACATTAACAGGAGACAAGGTTAAAACGATTCATCACAAGAACGCGACGCAGGGATGGGAATTCTGGAATATGCAGACGTATAACGGGCAGGAAATCGCGTATGGCTTGTATTTATACATAATTGAAACGCCGGACGGCAAGACGCAAATGGGTAAATTTGCGGTTATTAAATAGACACAAAACTGCCATTAAATTTTTCGGAGGAAAATCAATGAAACGCGTGATTTTAACGATGACTCTGATTTTGGGCCTGTTCTGGAATCTGGCGCAGGCACAGGAAATGAGCCGCGTGGCCACTGCCAGCGCCCAGTTTTTAAAATTCGGTGTGGGTGCACGTGCCCTGGCTCTTGGCAGCGCTTATGTGGCTTTTGAAAATGATCCGTTTTCACTCTATTGGAATCCCGCCGGTATCGCCTCCATACAGGGTACGGCTGTGGCTGTTTCCAGGAGTAATTATTATGGCGGCATATCGCACAACTTTTTTGGAACCGTTCTGGGTCTGGCGGAAGGCGCTTTAGGCCTGAGTGTGACTTACATGGGTACAAATGAAATTGAAGTGACTACGCTTTCTTCGCCCGACGGAACCGGAACCTATTACGATGTCAGCGGTATGAGCGTCGGATTGACGTATGCCCGAAATATTACCAACGTTTTAAAAATGGGAATCACGGCGAAACTGGTTCGGGAGCGTATTTACCGGGAAACGGCTAACGCACTTGCAGTTGATTTCGGCTCCATCATCAACACCGGATTGGGAGGCGTCAAACTGGCCATGTCACTGACGAATCTTGGGCAATCCATGCAATTGCGGGGTCCCGATTTGCGCGTCTCGCACGACCGGTATCCCAATAATCCTGCAGAGGCGAACGTAAAAGCGGATTTATTTACGGACAAATGGCCGCTGCCGATGGTGTACACCATTGGCATCAGGACAGATATCGTGGGGGGTGATGGAATGAATATTCCCAGCCAGGTGCATCGATTGACCGTTGCATTTTCCGCCAATGATGCCTGGGATGCGGTTTTAAGAGCCAATTACGGACTGGAATATGAATGGCGAAACTTGTTCTCCATCCGAGCGGGTTTCATGCAAAAGTACGATACAGCCCGTTTTACACTTGGCGGCGGCGTGAGGTATCAATTGGGACGTACAACGATGCTGCTTGACTATGCGTATGTAAATTACAGTTATTTGGGCAGTACCAATCATTTTTCTCTGGAATTTCACTATTAAATTGCTTATATTACTTTGTGTTAATTTCTTATAGTCCCCTGAAAGGAGGTGAGGTAGCCCAACCCATTTGAATGAATCCTATCTTATGAAATCGCGAAAGGAGGTGATATAGCAGTTGTATCGGATGCTGAATTCGATGAAAAAGTTGCGATTTAATCAAAAGCATGAAGGAGGATTAAAATGAAGAAAAATTTTTGGGTTGCATTTTTAAGTTTGATATTGGTTTTAGCGCTGTCGTTGACGGTAATGGCGAATAACAAAAGATATGCGGTCATTCGTCCGGGTGTCCCGGGTCAGCAGAGCGATGTCATTTTTATGACCCCGAGTGAGTTGAATTCACCCAATGTGGTGCAAATTATTCAAAAGCGGTTTGCAAAACTGAGTGCCTCCGAGGGCATTATTGATACGTTAAAACATACATTTAGCGGCGTCAACTTCGGTTTTGCAGATGGCGATACAATGGCTGCTTTCTTTCGTCCGCCTGCCGGCTGTATTGTGAAATCCGTTATCATGACCTTTCAGAAATGGGGCGGTCAATTAACATCAGCCATTAATCTCTCAATTTATGGGTCCAATTACCATGCCACTGAAATTCCGGATAGTCTTTTATATGGTAATTTCAGTCCCATCAATCTGGGATGGTGGACTGCAAGTGGAAATTGGGCACCACAGGTGCCTTATAGCTTCTATCCTTTAGGTGACCTTCTCTGGGGCGATTTTCCCATCAGTCTGGATCCGTCGAAAGATTCCCAAACCATTGATACACCGATGATTTATCTGGGTTTCGAACCGGATGTGAAGCGGAATGACTTCATGATTGTGGCGCGCCCGGTGCAGGGAAGCGGCCAGTCGACCACCGGTATTTCGGCAGGCGCTGCCAACGGTGATCCCATGTTTGTGGGCTTCAAATGCTATCATGCCGGTCGTCTCGGTGAAACAACCACACCCTCCTGGTGGATTCGCGAATATGCCTGGACAGTATGGGTCGTGGTTGAATTTTATGAAAATACCCCACCGAGTATTGATATTACAAAGATGTCCAATACGTTTTCCGCCGGACCATTTACGGCAAAAGCCATGATAAAAGATCTTGATGCACATGATGCGACTCAGGCCGGCGTGGCGGAAGCCTATTTGCATTACAGCACGAATGGTGCGGCATGGGATTCTGTGGCCATGAGCGGTCCGGCATCCGGAGGTGAATTCTCTGCCGTGATTCCGGCGGTGACAGCCCCGACATTTGTGTATTATTATATAACGGCAAAAGACCCACCCGGACTTTATACCACAACAGCGGCGGCGCCCAAGAAATTCTATGTCGGCATTAAAACCGGTTCAAACATTCTGCTGTTCAACCAGGGCGGCGGATACGCTTCCGTATTTGATTCTGTTTATATAAACGATCTGGATGCGCTTGGGTATAAATATGACTATATGTTTGGCAGTGTCGACGAGACCGTAAAAGCGGAAAACTACAAATACGTCATCGTTCCCGCAAACGGCAATCCTATGCCGTCTTTATCCGATAGTCTGGGTTTAAACAAATTTGTAACGCTGTTGGATAATGGCGGAAATCTATTGGTCAGCTCTGACGAAGCATTCGGATACTATACCTATGGTTGGCCGGGAGATACCCTGGCAACACCGGGCGGTTTCTTCCATGATTATCTTCATGTGAAAGAAGAATTCAGCGATGCCCCCTACGACAAGATCATGGATGTGCCGGGCGACGGTTTTGCAGACGCCTTAACCGATACGATTAAATTAACATTTCCGTCTGGTGTAGAAAACTATAGTGATGCCGTTTTGCCTACGGCAGATGGCTCCATGTTGTTTACGGTTACGCCGGATACATTTGCCAGCAAAACCGGCGGAACTGTTAATGGTGCAGGTATTCTGTACAACGGAAATTATAAGGTTGTCTACTTGCCGTTTATTCTTGCAACATTAAACCAAAATGATCGCCAGACCATTATGAAGAGTGCGTTGGATTTCTTCGGTGCTACGAGCGATGTGTCGGAAGAAAATACGAATTCTCCGTACACGTACACATTACATCAGAATTACCCGAACCCATTCAATCCGACGACGAATATCTCCTACAGCGTGGCGAAAGCGGGACAGGTGAATGTGGCTGTTTTCAATGTGATCGGCGAAAAAATTGCCGAGCTTGTAAACGGTTATAAAACTGCCGGTTCTTATGGCGTGACGTGGAACGGAAAAGATAATGCCGGGCAGAATGTGGCCAGTGGTGTGTATTTCTACAGGATCAAAGCCGGTAATTTTACAATGACTAAAAAAATGGTTTTAATGCGGTAATTTAGACTTCATAAGAAGAAAATTGCATGTGTTTAACGAATGGCAGAGGATGGGAAACCGTCCTCTGCTGCTTATTTTTTGTTTATTATCAATCCGTAAAGGATGCGGTTACGGTGTCGCCGGCTTCATATCTGCGTTTTTACAGGTTCCGAGCGTTCTTGCAAAATACGTTTGCCGAAATAGTGGTCTATCCGGTGCGTTGCCGTCCTTCCCAGAAAAACTTTTCATCACCAGCAAATTGGTAATCTTGCGTTTATATTAAATGAATATTTAAGGAGGCTATGAAACGGATGAGACGAACAATTTATTTTTTGCTTGTTATGGGCATCGTGTTTTCAAGTGCCATTTTAAAAGCCGAGAGACCTGTAAAAAGCCAAAAATACCTGTTTGATGGAAGAGGGTACGTTCAACCTCACAAAGTGCTTTTAAAAGTAAAAACTTTTGCTTCCCTGAGGATGAAAGGGATTACTTTTTACAAGCCGGCATCTATAACCGGCCTGGCGTCGGTCGATCGGGTATTGGAAAAGTTTGAAGTAAAGTCCGTTAAAAAATATTTGCAGCACAAGCCCATTCCTGCCGGAATACCCGATGATATTGACCGGATTTATGAAGCACGATACGCCTCAGATGCACCGCCGTGGGAAGTGGCAAAGGAACTGGCAAAAGATCCGAATCTGGCGTATGCGGAACCCGTGCCGGTGTTTTTTTTAGAGGATACACCCAATGATCCCATGTATTCTCAACAGGCTCATCTGCCTCAAATTCATGCGCCCGAAGCCTGGGGTGTTCAAAAGGGCGACAGTTCTGTGGTTATTGCCATCGTCGATTGTGGCGTGGATTACAAGCATGAAGATTTAGCGGCAAATTCCTGGATTAATGAAAAGGAAAAAAATGGTCTGCCGGGAGTTGATGATGATGGAAACGGCTACGTGGACGATATTTATGGGTGGGATTTTGGCGAAAACGATCCGAATCCGATAAATCCCCCTCCGGATCCGCTCGGTTATTATGCCCACGGTACCCATGTGGCGGGATTGGCGGCGGCCGTCACAAACAATGGTGTGGGGGTTTCGGGATCAAGCTGGAACTGCCGGTATATGGCGGTTAAAGCGGCTAAAGATGATGACCCGCGGTCCATTACGAATGGGTATCAGGGGATCACGTATGCGGCAGATAACGGCGCCGATGTCATCAATCTGAGCTGGGGCGGCGGCGGTTATTACCAGGCCGGTCAGGATGTGGTGGAATATGCGTACAACAAGGGATCCCTTGTTGTGGCTTCTGCCGGAAATGATCCAAATGATAAAGTGCATTACCCGTCCGGCTATCGCTATGCACTGAGCGTGGGTGTGGTTGATTCTCACGATCGCAAACCGGCCTGGGGTACCTGGGGTCTTTCCGTAGATGTGATGGCGCCGGGCGTTCAGGATTTATCGACTCTGCCGGGAAACAAATACGGCAGGATGTCGGGCAGCTCCATGTCTGCCCCCGTGGCTGCCGGAGTGGTCGCTCTTGTGAAAGCCCGGCATCCGACTTGGTCTGTGCAGCGCATTATGAAACAGGTTGCTTTTACCGCCGATAATATCGACGCCGAAAATCCGGGTGTCGAAGGATTGCTTGGCGGGGGAAGAATCGATGCCTATCGTGCTGTAACGGAGACAAACCCCACACCTTCGCCCCCTAAAATAAAACTGATCAGCACGAAGATTTCCGATTCGGATTATGGGAACGGCAATGGGGTATTCGAACAGGGTGAAACGATTACGATTGAACCTAAATTCCATAATTACTCCATGGGGACAGGAACAAATGTTCAGTTCTCTCTGAACACAGGTGACGATTCCAGCATTGTACTGATTGCCAAATCAAGTACCGTCTCTTTTGTGGATGAGGAATCTGTTTTTGGTTTGCCGGAGAAGTTTTCTTTTTTAATAAAACAAAATGCGCAGTCTCACATGACGCGATTTTTCATCGGATACACGACGAGCGAAGGATTCACGAGAGCGGATAGTTTCGATGTCTTGATCGGCAAGACTCCTGTCCTTATTGTTGATGACGATGACGGCCAGAATAATGTTCAGGGGTTCTACATTTCGAGTTTAAAAACATTGGGCGTGAATTACGGAATCTGGACTCATGTAACGATGGGAACGCCTTCCAGCAGCTATCTTTCGAGTTTTCCGATTGTAATCTGGTCTTGCGAATGGGCCTTTCCGTCATTGGACTCCAGTGACCGGGCGGTATTACAAAAATATCTGGACGGCGGCGGGAACCTGTTTATTTCGGGGCAGGATATTGGTTGGGATTTGGTCGATCCCACAAGCGACGATCATAATGCTTCAAGCGAACAATTCTTTAAAGATTATCTGCATGCGGAATATGATGCAGATAATGCGAATGATAAGCGGGTCCGGGGTGTTTTCGGAGATCCCATCGGCAATGGCTTAAATTTTGAAATTAACCAGCCGGGGCGGGATATTACAAATCAGTATCCCGATGTTCTGAGCCCTCTCCCCGGTGCGTTCCCCGTGTGGCAGTATGAGATAAATGGGGGTTACGGAGGTGTGCGATTTGCCGGAGATTACCGGGTGGTTTATTTTGGTTTCGGTTTTGAAGCCATTGATGCGCCTACCGCCATCACCCAGGCGGGCGAGTATTCAAAAAATCGCGTGACCGTGATGCGAAGAGTGCTCGATTATCTTAATCCTATTCAGATGACGCCTTTAAAAGATTCGGAAAATATGGAAATTACATTTCCTGTGAATGCGATTCTGAAGGGTGATACGGTTGATCTGAAGGGAATGGTGCTTTATTGGAAATTTAAAGATGATTCCGTGTTCCGGGCCGTCCCAATGAGTCGTCAGGACCGTTTGTTCAAGGCCACGATCCCGGCCGCGCATCGCACAACGCATATTGATTATTATCTGGAAGTGGAGAATCAATATTATAAATGGAGTGCCCCGCCGGGAGCACCCCGTAACTATTATCAATTTTTTGTAGGACCGGACACGATTCCTCCCGTAATTGTTCATGAAAATCTTCCGGACATGTTTAATGGTGAAAAACCGTATTCCGTTCATGTCAAAGTGACCGATAATATCAGTCTGGATATGAATTCGGTTTTTGTTCACTATAAAGTCCGTTCCGTTGAGGACAGCCTTCAGCTCAGCCCCGGGGCGGAAACCGGTCTGTTTAAAGGGTCGATCCCGCCGGTGGCCGCTTATGGGGATACGCTTGTGTATTGGTTTACGGCAAAGGATCGATCTTTGTTAAAAAACAGAGCCGTGTCTCAAAAATATCGTTTTCTTGTGGGATTGGACAACTTTGAACGGGGGTTATCCGGCTGGGTTGTTAACCCGCCCGGGTGGGGGCTGGACAATACGAATGCGCACTCCGGGGAATTTTCCATAAACGACAGTCCGGGTAAAAATTACGGTTTGAATGAAGTCACCATCATCCAAACGGATTTTGGATTCGATTTTTCCAGGGCCAAAAAAGCAATGCTGAGCCTGTGGACGAAATATTATCTTGAATTTGGTCATGATTTTGGTTATATTGAGGTTAGTCCGGATGGTGGGTCCACATGGAAACAATTGGGTGAAAAAATCGGCGGTGTTTCAACCCGGTGGAAAGAAATCACGCGTTCACTCACGCCTTACACCGGAGCCGGTTTCGATCAGGTCAAACTGAGATTTCGAATGGTTTCGGACAATCATCAGGGTCCCCCCTTTATGGGCTGGTATATCGATGACGTTCAAGTCATAGAAGGTAAAGATCTAACAAGCGTCGCGTCAAACTCAAATGAAAATACGATCCCTAAAAGCTGGGAAGTATCTCAAAATTATCCAAATCCTTTTAATCCTGAAACTCGAATTTCTATCCGGGTGCCCGGAAAACAGCTCGTAAGAATCGATGTCTATAATAGTATTGGGCAGCATGTGATCACCCTTGTCAAAAAAGTTTTACCTGCGGGGAATTATCAGTTTAATTGGAAAGGTGTGAACCCAAAAGGGGAAGAAATGCCGTCCGGACTCTATTTTTTAAGGGTCAGAGGTAAAAAATTTACAAAAATTCAAAAAATGGTTCTCATGCGCTAATACCGAAAAAGGAGGTGATGAGATTTTTATCCGAAAAATATTATTTACAAAAAGGAGGTGAGGCGAACAAAAAAATCCTTGTTGCGGATGAAAAAACCAGTCATGGATTAAAATTTATCGACTGGCAAATCGTAAAATAATTTCAAACCAAAATGGAGGGTAACAACATGAGTAAAAGGTTGTTTTTATTTGCCACTGCGGTCATGTTGGCTGTATTTGGTGTGTTTGCGGTTTATGCTTCGAATAGTCCCCAAAAGTCGGTTGTGACAAGCAAGGTTAAAACCGTTCAGAAAAAGAAATTTCAAATGATTCGTTCTAACGGAACTGAAGCGGCCACGGCTGCCACACCATTATTCTTCGATGATTTTGAAGGCACTAATCCCACATGGTGGCCCGATGCAAGCTGGAACAACACGGGTGATCCCGATCCCAATACCGGGCGCCAGTTTTCGAGAAAATCGACGTGGGAATACACCGACTCATCGTATAGCAGCCCCACGCATAGCTGGCATAATTTGGTCAATGCCAATCAGGATCTGGACTTCTTGTTCTCACCTGTGTTTCACGTACCGGATTCGGTGACGATTGACGGGATTACCAGTGTACTAAAGGGCGGCTTTATCCAGTTTATGGCCAAAAAAGGCGGCAAAGGCATACTGAATGTTTTTGTGAGCGCAGCCACTCCCCTTTGGGAAGTTGTATCCGATGATCCTCACAGCGGAGCCAATAATTATAATATGACTCAACCCAGTAACCCGATGCTGCATCAGTGGTTAATTTCTCCGAAAATTGATTTAACCGGAAAAACGGCGCCCAAACTGGATTTCTGGCACAATTATATTTCCGAAGACAAGTGGGATTATCTGGCTGTAGATGTGTCTACCGACAGTTTTGCCACTTATACGAATCTGGCGTATTATACGGGCGAACAGGATGCCTATACAGAAGTAAATCTGGATTTGTCGGCTTTCGCCGGCGAGCAAATCTGGTTCCGTTTCCGCTACGTAGCCGATTATGGAGCAACAGCAGATAACGCGCATTGGGATGTGGATGACATTCTGGTTGCCGATGGCACCGATACGGTATTCTTTTCCGGTGCAGAAACTGAACCTGACCCCTTTACAAAGGCCGGGTTCATGGGCGGTACATCTGTTGCGGCATTTAATACCGAACAGGATTGGGGCCTTGTCGATTTGGGTAATGTCCTTCTGAAAGGCGTTAAACCGGGTGTGGATGCGCGTTTGGCGTTTCAATGGACTACTTCAGGAGACACCACGTTAACCGGCGCAGGCATCTATGTGGATGATGTCTCCGTTATTCCAATGGGAATGCAGCATGTCGATTTAGAAGCTGTTGGCGCCGCCGGCTTAAACAACGCTGCCCTTGGCAGACCGCTTAATGCAAAAGTTGTGGTTGCCAATGCGGGTCTCGATACGTTAAGCGGCCGTATTTCATGGCTGGCAAAAGTCTTTAAAAATGTAACTCCCGACAGCAGTGCTCTTGTCGGCAATATGGTTGGTTTTCAGCAAGTCAGTGGTTTCACTCCCGATTCAGTTATCTATATTCCAACGCTGCAAAACACACGTTGGGTTCCAAAAGAACCGGGTGATTACACATTGGATGTGGATGTCATTTTCAATGGTGACACTTACATGTCCAATAATAATGTGAAGGTAGATTTCACCGTACTCGGGCCTCCTTTTGCCATTCCGGTCTATCGTGAAGATTTCGAGCCCAGAGCCGGCCAGACGTCCTTAGCAGATTTCGGGTGGACGGTTGACAATGGCGGCGGCGGTTCACACACTTGGGTTTATGATACCTGGATATATGGCTGGGGTCCGGTCATATCAGGATATTTTTACGATTGGACGGCTGATTCTGCCAGTGCGGCACAGGCATTAGATGAAACGCTGACCAGTCCTGAAATTGACATTTCTAAGGTCAATTCGCATAATGTCCTGTTTTTGAACTGTTATATCTATTTCCGGCCCGGCCACGCCGGTCTGGGAGCCCCCTGGGGTGCGCAACCCAGCGATATGACGATTCAATATTCCGTAGACGGCGGCGCCTGGCAGCAAGCATTCTACTGGGCTGATAACGATACACTGCCCGGAGATTACAATCGTTGGCCGCAGACCCGGTTGGGTGTGCCGTATTATCACAAAACCGACATGGTGCTTCCCGGAGCAGCCGGTGGAAAAACACTCCAGATCCGCGTCAACTTCACTTCTACGAACTCGTATCTCTTTGGCATCAACTTCGATGAGGTCATCATTTACCAGGGTCTGATTAATCCATTGTTAGGCAAGGTGAAAGATGTGCCCAACGATAATGGTAAACAAGTCCGCTTGAATTGGATGAGATCCTGGAACGATCTGATGACCGCTAAGGGTGAAGGTTTGCAGAATCCGGTGACGCATTACAATGTCTGGAGAGGCTTTGGAATCCCGGGCGCGGGAGAAGCCAGACATGTGACTTCAACGGAAGCCATGCTGCGTGGTGCTGCCGGCATGAAAATTGGTGACAAAGTCATCGTCGATGACAACAACATGCTGTGGGAACTGGTGGGCTCTGTTCCGGCAATGGGATGGAAATTCTATTCCTACGTCGCTCCGACCCTTGAGGATTCTGTCAGCACCTCATTCATGGTTTCTGCTCATCTGACCAATCCGATGGTATTCGATTACTCAAATATCAGTGCAGGCATATCCATCGATAATCTGGCGCCGCACATACCGGGTGGACTGACGGGTGGTCAGGTAGATTCCCATGTAAAAATCGTCTGGCAGCCGGTAACCGATAATGACCTGATGTTCTATACGGTTTATCGCAGCCAGGGAAATGGTAATTTGGTGCGATTGACAAGAACAACGAGCACCTCTTATGTAGATGCGAATGTCACTCTGGAGAAGACTTATCATTATGCCATTACCGCCACCGATTTTGGGTGGAATGAGAGTCAAAAATCGGAAAAACTGTCGGTTTCCGTGACCAGTGTGAATGAAAAAGTTTCTAATGCAATCCCGACGGATTACGCATTGAATCAAAATTATCCGAATCCATTCAATCCGACCACGGAAATTCGCTACGCGATTCCAAAGAGTGCAAATGTGACCATTTCAATTTATAACGTATTTGGTCAGAAAGTACGCACGCTGGTAACCGGATACAAGTCTGCCGGCTATTATGTGGCAAACTGGAATGGCCGTTCCGATAATGGTCGCGAAGTCTCTTCCGGTATTTATTTCTATGAAATTCATGCCGGTACATTTACGGCCACAAAGAAGATGACTTTAATGCGGTAATTTGTTCCTGTTCAAAAAGCCATCCGGGATTTCCCGGGTGGCTTTTTTATATTTTTTAGCAACGACCCAAATGGGAGGAAAACATGCGCCGGATAGTTGTCATTGTTTTGAGCAGTGTTTTTTTTAGCATAATAGCCGCGGGTTGTGGGGGGAATTTGAAAACACTAAATGAACCGCCTGCTTCTAAAAATACAATCCTGATTATCGGACAGGTGATTTTACAAAACTATTTTTACAATACCGATCAAACGGAAGTGATTAAAGATGGTATTCAGGTCGCCGTGATCGGAAAAATTGAGAAAAACGGGAAAAATAAGATTGTGGGCTATTGGGCCACAACCGATAAGAACGGCTATTTTTATCTGGCGGATCTGCCTCCGGGTCAATACAATTTAAAGGGAATCAAAAGCGTGGTGGCCCGTGGGACATTGATCACGATTATAAATCCCCTGAAATATACAGGCAGTATCTTTCAGATTCAGCCGGGTGAAATTGTTATTTTTGACGGTACTTATCTCCCGTACAAAGCGCAAAACAGAGTGATCGATTTGCTGCACAATGTCTTTACGATTGACAAGACCAGCGAAAATACGGGTAATGTGAATCATCGGACCTATCTGTCCCTGAAAAATGCAAAACTGGTCACGGGTGAGATGATAACCGAACCGCCTGTTCCAAAATATTTTCTCTCCAAATATCCGGCAAATCCCTGGAAACCCTATCTGGAGAAAGTATTGATCAATGAAGAAAAGTCGGAATAGGATTTATAAAGAATCATTTTAGCTCTAACCAGATCGGATTTGAAAAAGAAGCTTTACCGGTGTCTGTGGCAGCTTCCAGCCTCAGATAAACTTCTTTCCGGGAGAGTTCAATTTTTCTAAAAATTCGGCTTCTGAAATTCGATTCTTTTCTTTCTTGGAATCTTAATTGTGTCTCCTGAATCTTTGCGCCGGATCTGTCAATTTTTCCAAGGAGCAATTTTATTTTGTGAAGCTTTCCAAATTCCGGCGTGGATTTAAAATCGGCCTGAATTTCAAAAGTACCTCCTGAAATTGTAGATCCCATTTCTGCGATTTCGCGGTTTTCATTTTGGGCCGTAAAATTCAGGGCCGGCCCGTCCGTGATGAAACAACGGCCTCTTTTCAGAGCGTTCAGGATCGCTTCAAACGAGAAAGAATCCGCAAATACGCCGGTTCGCGTTTTGCCTAAAATTTGGCTGTTCTTTTCATGCATCTTGAAAAACGGAAAACGAACCTGGCGGTAGCGGTTAAAATTTCCATGCGCATCCGTTCCGGCGTAAATATATTTTTTGTATCCCCTGGCCAGACTCCATTTCCACAGGCGGAGCCCGTCTATAAAACCCTGGTCGATAGCACCGTTGAGAATTTGCAAGCCTGACAGATTTTTATGAAGAATATCCTGCATTTCCCATTTTCCGCGATTAATGAGAATGCTCTCCAATTTTGGGACGGGCACCGCGGGGTGTGCGGCGATTGCGGCGGCTGTATCCGGAATTTTTTGCAGAAGATCCGGAATGCTGCTTTCCGAATAAAATTTAAACCACTTTTCAGCCCCATCGCCGCTTCCTTTGTGAAACCGGGGATCGTTGAGAATCAGGAAATGCACGTTTCGGTTACGCCTGTTTCTGACGGTGACCTCTTCCCCGGAAATCATGATCGGCTTTTTTCCGTTTGACGGTTTGTTCAATTGAGAAAGTTCTTTCCGGAATCGTTTCCATTTTGTAAGTTTGGGATCATTCTTGATATAATTGTCGATGAAATCATCCAGATCGTAGGAGTGGTCTGTTACGGCCACAAAGGAGAGCCCGACCGCTTCGGCCGCCTCCTGAATGGCGGGTAAAGGCGCACCGAA
Source organism: bacterium BMS3Bbin03 (assembly GCA_002898015.1). Lineage (GTDB taxonomy): Bacteria > Zhuqueibacterota > JdFR-76 > JdFR-76 > BMS3Abin05 > BMS3Abin05. Next base: position 89,217 of record BDTM01000035.1, read on the forward strand.
TTCAACCTGATCGCTTGTGTAATTGGAGTGGGTATGCAAATCACCGTAAAACAAACCCGGCAGGCAGGGAAGTTTGGACGAGCTGATTTTGACGCACAGCGGCGCGTGTGACGTCCCCGTATAATTGTCATTTTGAAAATTGTAAATCTTTTTTTTATGTCGAATCGTAATGGTAACATTCAGTTCGATCGTCCCTGTGTTCATGCCGGAAGGGTCGAGCCAAAACTGTCTGTGCCAGAAAGGGCTGTCCAGTTTAAGCGAATTGTCAAAAAGAATTTTGTGCGAAAGTCCTTCTCCGTTTAATTTGAAATCAACCCGAATAGTCCGAAGCTCAATCGGGAAAAGGTGGGCATCTTTAATAATGACGAGCACGGGCAGTTTTTGTCCGGGTTCGAGCCGGTGGGGGGCATCCGCCAGAATTTCCGGAAAAAGGTGCTTCAGGCGGCTGTAAATTCCCTTGAACTGATAGTGAATTTCGGCATAAAAGAAACCCGCCGAAAACAAATAACACGTCCATTGGAACAAATTCCCGGAATGATTTAAATAAAAAGAGTGTTCCCAGATCATAAATGACATTCCATTTTTTAGTTTCTTTGCGGTTTAACCGGCTCTGCCCAAAAATCAAAAAGTGAACGGGTCATTCTGTCCGAATCGTCCGTTGAAATGTTTTCTCGAATTCATATTTCAGTTTAGGCCACACACTCAAGTAAAAGTACGGATCCCTTTTGTAGAGGAACGAGGGATCAAAATAGCAATTGATTGTGCAGTTTTGACAAAAAGAGTAGCGTCCCTGATTTTTCAGAGCTTCTCTGCGTTGTTTTGAATTCAGCGCTTCTGGCAATGATGTCCCGATCGGAATGGTCTGGCTGCGATGGTGAAAACAGGGGAGAAGAAGCTCATTTTGGGGGGAAATAACGACGGTGGATGAAACCCCCCGGCACCGCGGATTTCCCCGCTGATTGCCTCCCGAGCGTATGAAATGGTGATAAGCACGATTCACATAAACATAAGACGCATTTTGAAATATTTCAATGTATTTTAGGGCGCTTTCCGAAATACCGGTATTCCCGAAGTAGCTGAACACAGGATTGGTGACTAACAGGAGTTTTCGTTTTTGTGCAAATGTTACAAGCTGCGGCATTTCTTTGGCATTTTGAGCGGTAACCGTAAAAAGTAAATCCGGTTTTTCTCCCAGAGAGAGCGCCAAATCGATGCTTTCCATCAACCGCTCAAAAACAGGAACGCCGCGAAGGGTGTTCAGGCGTTTCGGATTTAAGGAATCCAATGAAAAGTGCAGAATATCAACCAGGCCTTTTAGCTGCTGTGCACGGCCCGGGTAAAGAATCGTATTGGTGGTGACGCTGGTGATAAAGCCGAGGCGTTTGGCTTCTTTGAGCATTTGAGGCAGGTCTTTGTTCAGCAGGGGTTCACCGCCGGTAAAATCAACAAAAATGACGCCCATCCGGCGAAGATCCTGTAGATTTCGAATGACCTCTTTCAGCCCGGCATCCTGAGAGTGTTTGTAATCTTCCCGCTGCCAGAAATCACAGAAAACGCAGCGCGCATTGCAGCGGTACGTGACGTAATAATTGCAGAGGATGGGACGGTTTTTAAACACATTGGTGAAGTTCTTCAGGTTGTTTAAAATCATGAGCGAATGGTGTTTCCCTTGTAATGGTCTTTTTTCCAGTGAATGGAATTGGAAAAAGCGAAAAAAGTGAACACGGTTGTGTACAGGAAATAAAAAATTTCAAAAAACGGGAAATAAGACAAAAGGCTCAATTTTCGATTGGGAATCAAGGTACGAAAGAGTAAGACCAAATCCGTTATGAAAATCAGAATAATTCCAAATGCGGCGGTGGCGTACGTCGAACTGAAAAAAAGAGAAACCGGAAGAAGCAGATGATTTAAAAAACTTACGCTCATAAGCAGAAGCCCGAAAAAACGGACACTTTTTCCGCCGACGACCCATCGTTTTCGCTGTTGGAAAAAACCTTTCAGGGTGGGTTCGGGGAAGCTGGTCACCGTTGTATCCGGATGGATTGGAAAGCGAATTTCCCAATCGGTGCGCTTGCAGACAATCCGGAGGAATGCAAAATCTTCCGTCACGCTAAAGCCGATGTGCGGATATCCCCCCACCTGGAAGTAAACCCGCCTTCGCAGCGCCATGTTGTTTCCAATGCAACTGGATGGTTTTCCAAGACCTGTGGCTCCGGAGGCGGCGGTTAAAAGATACGCCCAATCCAGCGCCTGCACGCCCTCCCACAGCGTGTGCCTCGTGTGCCGCGCCGCAAGGTACGTCTGGCCGCACACCACGCCGACGTCGTCATTGAAATAAAGAAGCATGCTTTCGATCCAGCGTTCGTTCAAAATACAATCCGCATCCGTTAAAAAGACAAATTCACCCGTGGCAATTTCCATTGCCTTGTGAATGGCATTCTCTTTTCCGGACATGTAATTCTCAATTTTATTGATGTGAATGGCCTGAATGTAATCGTGCTGACGCGCCATTTCATCGAAAATAGAACCCGTTCGATCAGAGGAGCGGTCATTCGCAAGAATAACCTGCAGGCGGCCTTTTGGAAAAGAAAGCCTCAAAAGCGACTGCAAAAAGACCGGCAGATTTTGTTCCTCATCTCTTGCAGCGAGAATCACAGTAACCTTTGCTTTCGGATTTAAGGAATAGGTCTTCTGTTTTAAGAAAGTGCCGATCAGCAGCAGAACACCCATACCGATGTACAAAAATACGAGGATTTCCAGAAAGTCTTTTGAGATCATTGGGCGTTCTCCCGCAGCTTTTTTAGGCGAAACAGTTCAGAAAGGGGGCTGAAGGAAAAGCCTCTGTCCAGAAGATGCCTGAGAATGGCGGGCAAAGCTTGAATCGTCTGCGAAACATTTTTCCCTGAATCGTGAAATAAAACCACCGATCCCGGTTTCACGGAAGTCAGTACATTCCGAACGATGTCTTGGGCAGATGTTTTTTCCTTGTAATCTCTGGAATCCACATTCCACAGCACCATTTGAAGGTTCTGCGCTTCCGATATTTTTTTCATGGCCGGACGAAAGCGTCCGTAAGGCGGCCGAAAAAGGAGGGGCTGTAAACCACAGGCTTGATGAATGAGTCCATTGGTCCGTTGAATTTCTTCCGAAATAAACGATTTTTTGCGAAGCCATAAAGGCACATGACTGAAGCCGTGGTTCCCGATTGAATGGCCTTCCCGTGTGCATTGGCTGAGAAGTCCGGGCGCCGCAGGGATTTTTTCGCCTTTGATAAAAAACGAGGCTTTTGCACGAAAATCTTTTAAAATCGACAAGACTTGCGGCGTAGAATGGACATCCGGACCATCGTCGAACGTGAGAAAGACAATGCGTGCCTCTGTTGGGACCCGAAACAAAACCCAAGGGAAAATTTTTTCTGCCGGGGAGAAAAAAACGGAATCATTCATTTATAATACCCTGCCTCATCTATCCGCGATTGAACCTGCCCTTCCATTCGTAATTTCCATTTAATCCCTTTAGACTAACCCATAAAATATAAGGAATCTGGAAAAATTGGGCAAGAAGAAAATATTTCAGTAAATCAATTCTTCCGGTAAATCCGGCGCCTTTGTAAACGATTTGAAAATCGACACCCCATTTTACGGAAAAAGCAATCAAAATATAAAACCAGGGAAATCCGAGCACCAGCCAGACCGGCCAGAGAAAGAGAGCCAAATAAAATAAATAGACCGAAATTAGAAAAAAAACGATCGATTTATTCAGGTAGTGGGGACTATTACTGGCCCAGCGCGTTCGTTGATTGAGAAATGCCTTTAAATTTTTCACGGGCCGGGTAAAATTATTCGTATTTTTTTCAACCGCAAATCGAATTTTCCAGTCGGTCAGATTGTGAATTTTCTGCACAAGCAAGTTGTCATCTCCGGACGGGATATGGTCGATGTCATGAAAGCCGCTCACCTCTTCGAAAACGCACCGGCGGTAGCTTAAATTGGCGCCGTTGCTGATGACGGGCTTGCCTTTGCCGATAGCGCCGGCGCCGGCGGTGACCAGCCCTAAAAATTCCAGGGATTGGATTTTGTGGAAGAGTGTTTTTTCAAATTTGGGGTGAATAAGAATGTACCCGGAAACCGCACCCACATCCGGTTTGTAGTGCCTGGCAAGTCCTGTCAGCCAGGTGGGCTGAACCGTACAGTCCGCATCGACGGTGGCGATGATTTCACTTTCTGTGTGCTCGATTCCATATTGAAGAGCTGCCTTTTTATATGCCTTCTGCGCGTGATTTTCCCGGTATTGAAACAATTGAACACGGCCGGGGAAACGTTTCTCAAATGTCCGGACAATCTCTGCCGTCTGATCGGTTGAATGATCGTCGATGACGGCAATTTTATATAATTCGGGCGGATAGGTTTGATTAAGAACAGAATTTAGACAAATTGTAATATTGGCTTCTTCATTTCTGGCGGGAATCAAAATCTGAAAAAACGGCTTTGCTTCGGATGTGCCCGGCTTGAGGCGCAGCAGCCCGCTGTAATAACCGCTGATTTTGATGAGATAAAAAAGGATCAGGAACAAAAGCAGTCCTGCAAAAAAAATAATCATGACCTTCCTCTCAAGGGATGTTTTTCTTTAATCAAAAAGTAAAGCCCCGCCAGACCCGGAATTAATAAATTGATTACGAATAAAAGAATGGGGCCGTTAAATGCCGCCGCAGAAGAGACGGAAAATTTTTTGAAAAAAAATACCGAAGCCCCTTCCCGAATACCAAGATCCCCGATTGAAATCGGCAGGATTGTTTTTATAAAAAATACCGTCGGAATTGTTATGGCACCGGCCTGAACGGGCACCTTCTCAAAGGCATTTACTAAAATATAAAATTGAAATGAAAAAATCAAGTAAGCGGCAAATGAAAGAAGAAAAACTTTCCGGCCTCTTTGATTATTCAGTATTTCCAGACCATAAATTAAACGGTGAAGGGGATGATCCTGTGGAAAATGGCCTCCGATCTTGAGTACCCATGCCTTAAAAAGTTCGGGAAATATGGGAGAAATGAGAAGAATTGTAAAAAACAGTTCAAGAATAATTTTTATCGTGCCGTTTAACGTGGCGATAAACGGAAATTCGGAAAGAAATAGTAGGGCTGTCCACCCGCCAATGCCGATTACGATGAGCATCGTGTAAATTTTATCAACCGCCACAACCCCCATGGCGATGACCCAGTCGGTTTTTTTGACGAAAAAAGCTCTGGAATATTCGCCGATCCGGCCCGGAGTCGTAAATCCAATTGCAAGACTGATCAGAAATTCACGCATGGCTTCTGAGAAAGTGGACGCCGGACGAATCCACCTCACCATGTAATGCCATTTGTAAATTTGAAGATACAGATTCACCGGCATCAGGATAAAAGCCAGAATGATGAGCGACAAATCCGCCGTAAGAAAGGCCTGACCAATTTGTGCCGGCCTGATTGTCCAGATGAGTGCGCCTAAAATGAGAAGCGCCAGTGCGATTTTAATGCCCCGAAAAGCCGTTTTACTGATCATGAGATTCCACAGATGAATTTTCTTTCCAGTGAATGGGTAAAAAGAAGCTTAAAATGCCGATAATCCAGACTTCCGCCGGGTAAAAATATTCCCAGAAAAACATCATGTTCATCGGGAGATCAAATTTAAATTTTCGTTGTGCTGTTGTAAAAATAGTAAAATCAATCAAAAGCTTTGTTACAAACAAACCGGCAATGAGCCAAGAGTGCTTTCCAAAAAACAAAAGAACCGGAAGAAGAAGTAAAATAGTGTGACTCAGATAAAACAGGCCGTACAGAATTTTAGAAGGGAAATTGTAATATTTCCCGGCAGAAAAATGGCGAATGCGCTGGCTGAAAAAATGCTTCCATGACATTGGCGGACTGCTGACGACAGTACTTTTGGGGGTATCTGCAAAGGCCAGTTTGTAAGACGTTTTCTTCCGCACCAGGTGCAAAAACAGATCGTCGTCACCGGAAATGGAGTGCGCAATCGGAGTGAAGCCGTTCACTTTTTCGTACACGGATTTTCGGTAGGCCAGATTTCTGCCCGTGGCCGTCATCGGAATTTGCCAGGCAAGTCCTGCTTTGGCAACCAGGTTATCGAACACGCTTTCGATTGCCGTAAACTTTTGAAGAAAGCCGTTCTTTTGTGCCTGAAGCGGGGCGAATCCGACCACAATGCCCGTTTCACGCGTGAAGCAGGGGAGGGTTGCTTCGATCCAGGTGGCAGCGGGGCGGCAATCCGCATCGGTGAAAAGTAAAATTTCACTCCGGCTCTTTTCGATTCCCAGGCTGAGAGCAAATTTTTTGGCGGGCATGTTCAGGGATGTCTCTTCGATTCGAATGACGCGCAGATTGGGCAATTTTTGCTGCCACTCATTTAAAATTTTCGGTGAATCATCCGACGACCGGTCATCGACAATTATAATTTCAAATTTGTTTTGCGGAAATGTTTGGCTTTGTAAAGATTCCAGTAAAGCCGGCAGATTGGCGGCTTCGTTGTGTGCCGCGATGATAACCGAAATAAAATGCGGAAGCCGGTCTGTTTTTTCGAATGAATAAAACAGACCTTTTATGAGAAATAAAATCCAGATCAAATAAATGAGGAAAATTGTCAGAATAAAGATAATCATTATCCAAACAATTTAGGATTTTCTGGAAAAATAAGCAAGGTATTTCTAAAATAAAAAGCAAAACCTGAGGTTTAACAATAAAAAATGGGCTTCGCAGTTCTTCTCTGAGTATACCCAAGCATCCTGAGCGAAGCCCGATCCCGGATTAAGGGAAGTTTTCGGGAGGGAAAACAAATTTCTTAAAATTCGAAATAAAATGTGCCGTCTTTATTGATACCCATTTTACCCGTAAAGAGAATAAAATTCGGGTTTTGTTCTTCCTTATATTGCTGAGCTTTTTTTATATTTCGTGTGCATTTAATTTTATAACCCTTGTTTTTCATTTTGTTTGAAAGTGATTGACCGAATCCCTGATTACTGCCCAAAATAAGTATTTTCTTCATGGTTTTCCTTTTTGCGGTTTTAACGGGTGCGGAGATTTTTAAAAGAACATTTTTCGGATAACGACTGCCAAAATCATACCAAAAAACACGAAACGACAAAATAGGCTAACACCTTGATTATTAAGAACAAATATCCCGCATTATTTTATTATTTAACAACGATTGTCACGAATCGACGCAACCATTTTAAAGCATGTCTTCAACTGAAACAGAATTTGCTTGCAATTCTTGTTTTTCTTTTTTACACTGATTTGGATCGATGTGGATACCTGAATTAAAAATTCTGAAGGAGAAGCGCTATTGAAAGATAGACGATTATTGTTTGCCGAGCTGTCGAAACGGTTGAAAGATTATTTTGGCGAACCGGAGCGGCCGGATGGCCTAAATCCTCTTGACGTGCTTATTGAGACCATTTTGTCCCAGAATACAAACGATCGCAACCGGGATATTGCCTTTAAACAATTAAAACAGCACTTTCCAACCTGGGAGGAGACGGAAAAAGCCCCTGCTGAATCCGTCGAAGAAGCCATTCGTCCCGCCGGCCTGGCGAGACAGAAGGCGCCGCGGATTCAACATATTATTAAATGGATCGAAAATGAATATGGAACACTCGATATTGGTTTTATCTGTGATTGGGATATTGATGAGGTGATTCAGACGTTTACTCAGCTTAAAGGCATCGGCATCAAAACGATTAGTGTCGTTTTGATGTTCGCCTGCGGAAAAAATGTATTTCCGGTTGATACGCATATTCACAGGATCTCGAAACGGCTGGGACTGATTTCAGAAAAAACATCTGCCGAGAAGGCCCATTCGATTCTTGGCGATTGGGTGCCGCCGGAGGAAGCCTATTCCGTTCACATCAATTTGCTCAGGCTGGGACGAACAATTTGCCTGGCCAGAAAACCGAAATGTGATAAATGTCCCGTTTGGGATTTGTGCGATTACGGCCGTCAACATAAAGACCAGGGAAATCCGCGCTGAAAAAGGGGATTTGGATTTTTATTTCTCAATATTTACGAAAAAACATACAAGATGGAGATGACAGTTAAGTAGTGCTACGTCTGCCTCTGTTTGTGCCATATGACCGCCGGCGGACGGGAATTGAAAACACACACGCCTCTCCGCCGGAGACAATTGGCATCAACCGAATGGCCAATTTCATCCATTTGCTAGAAATCACATATCGTCCTTACAGGACTTCAAATCATTGGATTTGGCACTTCGCTATAAACATACCGTCCCTACGGGACTTTCAAGAGATTTGACAAACAAATATGACTTACAACCGAATACGGCAGTATAATGTTTTTCATGTAAAATTAGATTTGTTGCTTTTTCGAATCTCTGACATGATAGAGCCACTTTATTGAAAAGATATTGTCTTTGATGCTATTTCCATTTTTTATGTCCCGTTAGGGACAAAATGTTTATAGAAGATTAATAAACACACGATTAAAGTCCCGTAGGGACGAAATGTAATTGCCATTATAAATCGTTGAACTCTTAAGTTAACGGCTATGGTTTGCGGCGGAGAGCTCCGCCTGTGACTATCGCCGTCAACCCAAGCTGAAGCTCTCCGCCGCAGGCGGATTGTCGTGAACTTCAGCTCGCGGATCACAATCCATCTCCTGTTTTCCGGTGTTTTAACCCCCAAGGATCGAATGAATCGGGGTTAAAACCCCCTTTAGATTTGCTTTTTATTCGGTATCCACGCTCTAAAGAGCGTGGCAAGTCAAATAAATCAATCAGATTTTCACAATATTGTTTTGGGTTGACTATTATGGCCGCCGGCAGATGGGAAAATATTGAAATAGGCTTAAAATAATCATATATTTTAATGAAAATTTTGTCTAATTTTAAATTAGGAAAGGTTTTGATTTATGGCCGCTCGAAAATTGCGTTATTTGAAATATATTATTTTTATTTTAGTGGGTGTGATCGTTGGTGTCTCTTTGACGCTTCGATTGGACCTCACCAATTCCAGCAAGGCGAACGAATTTAAGCCGGCCCTGAAACCGGACTTTCGTTTTGAAGAACCGGCCGCTAAACCTCCGGCCAACTCCATTGCCCTGAAAAATCTTCAAAATGCTTTTATTGAAATATCGCAGGCGGTAAAGCCGTCTGTTGTGAATATCAACATCACAAAAAGTGTTTCAATGAAAGACTTGGGGAAGTTCCATGGAAAAAACAAAGATTTTTGGGAATTTTTTAACAAGAAATTTTTTCGCAAGAATCCGCCGAAACAATTTCGTCAGGGATATTCGGGATCGGGTATTATTATCGCCAGAGACGGGTACATCTTGACGAATACACACGTGGTTGAAGATGCCGATGAAATCGAAGTGACGCTTTACGACAAACGCACGTATCCGGCGCAAATTGTCGGACTGGATCCGCTGACTGAAATTGCCGTGGTTAAGATTAAAGCCGACAGCCTGAAGCCGGCCAGTCTCGGCAATTCCGATAACGTGCAGGTGGGGCAGTGGGTACTCGCTTTTGGGAATCCATTGGAATTAAAATTTACGGTTACCGCCGGCATCGTCAGTGCGTTGGGACGGCAGATGCGAATTATTCAGGATAATTTCGGAATTGAAAATTTTATTCAAACGGACGCCGTGATTAATCCCGGGAACAGCGGCGGGGCGCTCGTGAATTTGAACGGACGCGTGATTGGAATCAATACCGCTATTGCGTCAAAAAGCGGTTTTTATGAAGGATATGGATTTGCGATTCCCATCAATCTGGCAAAAGTCATTGCCCGGGATCTGATCACAACGGGTAAAGTCATTCGTGCCTACCTTGGCATTGCCATGAGTACAGTGGACGAGCTGCGGGCAAAAGCCTACGGATTGAAACAGCCGGTGGGCGTTTATGTGGACAATATTTTAGGGGACGGGCCTGCGGGCAAGTCCGGTGTGCGGGAAGAAGACATTATCCTGGCCATTAATGGGAAAAAAGTAAATTCTCCCAATCAGATCCAAAATTACGTCGCACTCCATCGTCCGGGTGATAAGGTGACACTTAAACTATATCGGGATCACAAGATTCTGAAAATTCCGGTGACTCTGGGTGAGCGGGAAACATCTGTACCCCTTGTCCAGAATGCTCGGAAAAACAAGGAAACCGAAAAACAAAGTTTGGGATTGACCGTCCGGAACATGACGAAAAAGGATCGAAAAGAACTCCGGATAAAGCAGAAAAAAGGGGTCATTGTGGATTCGGTCGAGCCGTTCAGCAAAGCGTTCGATGCCCGGTTTCGTCCGGGATACTTGATTCTGGAAGCAAACCATCAACCGCTGAAAACGAAAAGGAACTTTGAGAAAATTCTCAAGAAGGCAAAGTCCGGAGATGTCGTTATTTTTCTCGTTCAGGGCGGAAACCAGACGACGCACCTTTTTCTTGAGATTCCCTAATCGGAAGGAATTTGGATTGAACTATTTTGAAAGAATACGATTGAAAGATCGATTTGCGATTCGCGGGACAATCTTCATTGTACTGGGGACAATTGGGCTGTTAGTTGAATTGCTTTTTCGGACCCGGCCGCAGATTTTTGTCATTCTTTTGTACGGCGGGTTGATCGGTGTGTCGCTGTTGATCATTTTTACCATTACCGACCCGCAGCTTCGTGAATAGAAAATTTACAATCCTTTTATCGCTTATTTTACTGCTTTGCTGGAAGCAGCCCTTTTTATTTGCTCAGGGGCTTATTTCTGTTTCTTCCCTTGAAAAACCAGTCCGTTCTGCAAGCCCGGCTATTCCCGGCAATCGCCCTGACGATCGGGCGGGGCGGGGAATTAATATATTAAAATACAGTGTTTATTTGGAACCGTCGTTTCTCACGAAATCTCTTTACGGGAAATGCACACTCACTTTTGAAATAACAGATGCCATTCCCGACAGTACGGTTCGTTTAAATCTGGTGAATCTCAAGGTCGATTCCGTGACCTCCGGAGATCGATCGTGGGCGTTTTTTCAGAAGGATAGTCTGCTGTTTTTGCAATCGCCAACCGGATTTCAAATCGGAGATACGGTTTCTGTGACGATTGTTTATCAAGGCTACCCGACAAACGATTCATTCGGCGGATATTTTGCGACAAAGCGCATTATTTACACGGTGGGTGAGGGCCTGTACACGCAGCCGCCGTCCATGACGCGCCGGTGGATTCCTTCCGTAGACAGGCCCGATGCTAAGGCACTGCTCAAAATGACGGTCAGGGTTCCGTCCGGAAACATTGTGGGCTCCAACGGGCTGCTGGTTAAAGTCATTCACAATTCCGATCAAACCGATGCATTCGTCTGGCAGGAAGATTTTCCGATTGCGCCCTATCTGATGTCCATCGGTATCTCAAAGTTTGCACGATTCAACCAGGTTTATGTGAATGCTTCGGGCGATACGCTGCCGATTCAGAATTTTGTTTATCCTGAAGACAGCCTAAAAGCCGTTGAAGATTTTAAAAATTTACCGGACATGATCCGCTTCTTCTCACAAAAATTTGGACCGTACCCCTTTAAAAAATACGGCATGCTGGAAGCCCCTATGGGAGGGGCGATGGAGCACCAAACCCTTACCACTCTGAGTAGTTTTCTGATCACAGGCGACCGGCGTTACGAAGGCATCATTGCCCATGAACTGGGACATCAGTGGTGGGGGGATTGCGTCACGCTGGCCGATTGGGGGGACATCTGGCTCAATGAGGGATTTGCCACCTATTCCGATGCGCTGTACACCGAGCACGCTTACGGTGAGAAGGCATTTCGCGCCAAGATGGATGGCTTTGCCGCACTTTATTTTCGTGAAGATGACACGGTGGGCCGGTTTCCGATTTATGATCCTCAAAAAATGTGGGGCGCCACGGTTTATGAAAAAGGGGCCTGGGTGCTGCACATGCTGCGCGGCGTTGTGGGCGATTCCGTTTTTTTTGAGATTATGCGGTCTTACCGGTCATCTTTTGAGTACGGCAACGCCACCATCGCAGATTTTCAGCAGGCGGCGGAATCCGTTTCCGGGGAAGATCTGGATTGGTTTTTTCACGAATGGCTTTTTGAAGCGGGCTATCCGATTTATCAGTTTCGGTGGCAGGCGAAACCCGCCAATCCGGGTGGAACCGAAGTTGTTCTGAACATTCGGCAAATTCAAACCAAGGCGCCGCTCTTCCGAATGCCGATCCAGTTCGGATTTGATTTTGAAGACACGACTTTTATCAAAACGATCCATGTGAATCAGGATGAGCAAAATTTTCACTTCACCTTCAATGGAGCTCCCAGTCGAGTTGTTTTTGATCCCAATCAATTTGTACTGAAGAAGCTGTACAATCTTTCCACACTCTATCCGCCGGAGGAATTTCGGCTCCTGCAAAGTTACCCGAATCCGTTTTATGCGGGTGAATCCTCACAAAAAATAATAATCGTTTTCTGGACGCGCTCAAAATACAGCCAATATTATGTTCAATTAAAGATTTACAATTCACTGGGGCAAATCGAGCGAATCCTCGTGGACGGAAAAATCCCTCCCGGTTACCACGAACGCACCTGGCGTGCCTGGTCCGACGAAGGCCGTCCTGTACCTGCCGGCGTCTATTTTTGTGTGTTGACCCAGGGAAACGAAACACAAACCCGTAAAATTGTGGTCGTCCGTTAACAATGATCCTTTGATGACCCTTTTAATTTTTGGCACCCAGCCGAAGTCCCTTCCCGCCGCAGGCCATTGGCGTCAACTTAAATTTGTAATTTGGCGGAATTTTCCTAAAAACAAAAAACATATCATCCCTACGGGATTTGAAGCGATTTTGGTATCATTGTACTACAAACATTTCGCCCCGCTGGGGCTGTGTTGTAACTCGTTATTTATGAATAGCTTGATACCGACCCAATGAAAGCGCCGTTAGGTACGACATGTTATTTTTGTTTTCTGAAGAGCAAGATTAGCCAGGAATACTATAAAATGCGAAGCAATTATTTATAAATACTGCGTTTACAAAACTCTAAATAGCAATTAGGTTGACGCCAATAGCCGCAGGCGGGCGGGAATTGAACACACACCCCTCTTGGCCGAAGGGAAAGCTCTCCGCCCTTAGCAGAGAAACTTCACCGCACAGGTAATAGCCGTCAGCTTAAGCTCGCGGAACACAATCCATTCACTATGAAAACGTGGTGAATCTTTCTTATTACGCTTGTTTTGTTTTGTCTGTGATGTAACAATTTCTTGCCGGTTTATAAATTTCTTTTCCAGAATATCTAATGAATAAAAAATTGTGGTTCCTTTTCCCATTCTTCTATTTATCCCTTGATAATGGCGGGAGAATTATTTAATTTAAAAAAATCAAAATGCGTTTCGATTCTGTTAAAATCTTTTTCACTTATTGGAGTAACTGATGAAAGTATTCTCTGTTCGCTGGATTTTACCGGGATTGCTGCTCATTTCCGGAGGCTGGGGGTGTTCCCAAAACAAAGGAGCTAAAGTGGATCATTTATTTCGGGATTACCAGGGTAACCGGCCCGGTGCGGCTGTGATGATCATCAAAGATGGTCATCCCCTTCTGACCAAAACCTACGGCATGGCCAATCTTGAGAAAAAAATTCCGGTGAGCCCCGCCGCCAATTTTCGTCTGGCCTCCGTAACCAAACAGTTTACGGCCATGAGTATCCTTATGCTGGTGGAGCGGGGCCGGTTGAGACTTTCCACCACATTGGGTGAGCTTTTTCCGGATTTTCCGGCATACGGCCGAACCATCACGATTGATCAATTGCTGCACCACACCTCCGGGCTTCTGGCCTACGAGGACATCATCCCGGACACCGTCAAAAAGCAGGTTAGGGACAGGGATGTGCTGGCGCTCATGATGCGGCAGGACAGCACCTACTTTCCGTCCGGCACGGCCTACCGCTACAGTAACACCGGCTACGCTGTTCTGGCAATGGTGATTGAAAAGGTTTCAGGCTTGTCCTATGCGGATTTTGTGCGTCAAAATATTTTTGAGCCTCTGGGAATGACCCAAACCGTGGCTTACGAAAAGGGCATTTCGACGGTGCCCGATCGCGCGTTCGGATACACAGTGGAAGGCGATTCCATTGCCTTGACGGATCAGAGCACCTACAGCGCCGTATTGGGTGACGGCGGCATTTATTCCTCCATTAACGATTTGTTCAAATGGGATCAGGCACTCTACGGGAACAGACTTCTTTCCTTTCAAACACAGAATTACGCCTTCACGCCGCAACTGGAGCACTACGGCTGCGGCTGGCGGATTGACCGGTACAAGGGGCACCGGCGGATTCATCACACGGGCAGCACCATGGGATTCCGAAACGTCATTCAGCGCTTCCCGGACGATCATTTCACCGTGATTATTTTGACCAACCGAAAAGCCCCCGGTGTGGCTCCCCTGGCAGAAAAACTTGTGGACTGGTACCTGCTGTAAAGCAGGGGGGTGAGCCGCCGAGGTAACGGAGATTTGTCTTCGCGATGAACCAAATTTTAATTTACCGGTTCTTATTTTTACCATTAACTTTATTTTAATCCTCCAATCCTTTTAATTCCATAATCCTGTCCAAATATTTAAAAAATGATAAACAAGATATTCTATCGGATCCAGAGGTTGACGCCAATTATCTCAGGCGGATAGGGGCGTGTTCTCTTTATTGGCGGCGATATGCCAGACGGAGGCCCTCTTCCACAGTCAAAAGCGGGGTGGTTAGAATGGATTTGGCAAGAGAAATATTCAGAGAGACATCCTGAGGCCGCTGGGCAGAAGGATTTGGATCAAACATGGATTTCCGAATGAGCAAATCGTCCGAAACCCCCAGGATATTGGCCAAGATTTTTCCAAATGAGTAGCGATCGATTCTCTGAGATCCTCCAAGGTGCAGGATTCCCCTGAATTCGGAAGAAGCCAGCTCCAAAAGGGCATTGACCAGGTTTTCGACCCAGATGGGTGTGCGAAATTGATCGGCGAACAGGGGTGTGGGTTGTTTTTTCTCCCAGGATTGCCGGAGCCACTCTGAAAAGGAATATCGATGGAGCGGCGATTTTCCATACAGGATGGCGATCCGCAGGACAACCGCATTCAAACAGGTTTCCAACACGACCCGCTCGGCGGCCGCTTTTGTTCTGGCATAATGGCTGAGCGGATTGACCGGATCTTCTTCTGAATAATTCCCTTTTTTGCCGTCAAAAACCAGATCGGTTGAAATGTAAATGAACCGGCTTCCAATCTTTTGGGCCTTTTCCGCCAGGAATTTTGTGGCCTCAACATTCAGTAAACGACAGGCGGAAGGATCGGCTTCACACACATCGACTTGTGTTTGTGCCGCCGTGTGGATGATGACATCCGGGCGGAAATTCTTGAAAAGGGCCTCGACATCCGGCCCGGAAGTCAGGTCCGCTCG
Organism: bacterium BMS3Bbin03; assembly: GCA_002898015.1. Taxonomy (GTDB): domain Bacteria; phylum Zhuqueibacterota; class JdFR-76; order JdFR-76; family BMS3Abin05; genus BMS3Abin05. The sequence goes on from BDTM01000035.1 coordinate 104,642, forward strand.
CAAAAGCCTTGAATGCGCCGGATTTTGAGCAGCATGGGCAAAATGGAGGGCTGTTGTTTCCCACGTTTCGGCGGCTTTCCGGAGAAGCACACTTCCCAGAAAGCCCGAAGCGCCCGTAATAAGGATTTTTTTCATTTGCCCGGGCGTGATGAATTTAAAATTGCCTTTGAATTTGAATTGCCCACAATTTTCCTTCTGCAGTATTGAAGACGGTTTCAAATTTCCACGGTAAAACACCGGTCTGCAGCTTCTTGTTGTGCTGCCGTGTGGTCCAGATGGCATCGATGCCGCTGATGACATGGTTCATAAAAACGACGCCCAGAGTAATGACGGCGTTGCGGTAAGCGGTTTCACTTTGAATGCGCAATTGATTAAACTTTTTTCGTGATGCCCCGGAATCCCATTCCCACCAGTTTTCTTCCGTCAAAGGGTAGGTGAGGTCGTATCGGCGCAGCCGGCGCTGGTACTCGTTGTATTCCAGAATATCCTGGTAATAACTGATGTTTGTGACGAACCGTTTGGGTTTGTTTTTAAACAGGGCGCCGGCATGAATCGCTGCGAATGCCTTGTAATCTTTTGCTTTCATAGCCCCGTACAACTGGAATCCGGCGAGCGCAGCGCCCAGAATTCCCTCGGAAACCCAAAAAGCCCTGGCATGATTCTTCGCACCGGCGTTCCACTCGCCCCACCCGGGCAGCAGCAGCGATTGTAAAAAAGCTTTTCCGGGAGGAATTGGTTTGCGGGAGAGTGTAGATTCCTGTTTAAACAGCAATGGTGAAGAAAGTGTCACAAGCAGGGGTTTCTCAGGGAAAAAAGAGACCGCCTCTGTTTTTTGCGCCAGGAGCAAATGGCCTGTGCCTCCGGAAAAAGTCAACATCACCAAGATCGAAACGAATTTGTGCATTACCACTCCGTCTTTAACTGCGCCATAAAAACCGGCCGGTTGTTCAAATAAATATATTTCATTTGGACTTTTTGCTTCACTGTTTTATTGAAAACTTTAGCGGTCCAGGCGGCATCCATGGCGCTGATCACATGATTTGCAAGTACGATTGCCGTCATTGCGGTGGCCACTTTTAGTGCCCGGTTGCTTCGTTCCCGCAATTCCATATAAAACAAACTTTTTTTAGATGTGTCCTGCTTGACGATGTCGGGATCGGGATTCTTGACATCGTCCCAGCCGGCGTTGAATTCCATGTATTTCCCAATCATCTCGTAATATTGCTGGGTTTTTGTGTTGGGCAATGCGTGGGCAAAAGTCTGTTTCTGTTCCGCCGGCAGTGCGTTGAACCATTGTAACCACCGTTCTTTGCTCCAATTTTGATCCGCGTAGATTTTAAACTTGTTTTCTAAATTCGCCCCGTCTTTATGATAGTAAAAATAAGCCGCCCAGCTCCCGATTTCCACACCGGCAAAAAAGGCCGCTTTCCATTTGGATTCTGCGTAAAACTCACCGGCGCCCGGCAGAATGGCAGAAAACAGAAGCGCCCTTTTGGGCGATTTGCGGATTGCCTTTGGTTGGGCCGGTTTCTGATCATTAAAATTAAGGGCATTTTCCGCAGACAGTCCCTGACTCTGAAAAGGTTTCCCCCAAAAGCCGGGCCTGAGTACAACGGATTGAGTTGGTTCCTTCGCCCAGACGAATCCCGCCGAAAAAAGTACAAACAAACCGATTATTCTGAAAATTGACTTCATTTTTGATCACCTCTTTACAAGTTTTAAATTGTTATATTCTAATTTTACATCAACTTAATATCGGTTTATTTTACGAAAAGCTAAACCCCCTCCGTGATAAATTTACAGCCAATCGTTTCACGATTCGAACATCTGCTAATCCATGTAACCGAATGAGAGGCCAAAATAAAACCGGAATTCTTTACCGTATGTTTGTCCCATGTTGCGGACGTCATTCAGCCCGTAAGCGGCATCGAAAAACACCATGGTCGGGTAATTATAAAATGTAAACGTGTTCAAACGAAGCTGAATGCCCACGTCTTTTTTAAAATCCTGAAATCGTGCCTTTCCCTTATTCCAGGCGTTGCCGTAATCTACAAATAGACCGGCGTAGAGTTTGTCCAGATAAAAGGGGGCAAACTGGATATTCAAATGCTGACTGATGGGAAATCTGTAAATCAATGTCCCCGATGCCAGTTTTCGGCCTTCGATACTGTAAAAGGGATAGCCTTTCAGACCTACCAGACCGCCGGCAAAGAAGTCAAAAAAACTGTCGACGGGACGGTCGATGTAGCCGCCGTTCAACCGAAGCTCCACCGTGTGCTTCCAGGGCAGCTGCAGATAATGCGTGTAATTCATCTGAATTTTGTGATACCGGTAAGTTTTATACACTTCCACAAGGGTGCCGTACTGACTGCTGACCTTAAATCCTTTGATGAATTGGTTGTTTTCAAAATCGTACCGAAGCGTCAGGCGCTGTCCGGATCTTGGAAAGGCCTGCATGCCAATGCTGTGAAGCACCTTTTTATAGCGCCATTGGAGCATGTAATCTTTTCCGATCAAATACGTGTAGCCGAATTTAATTTCCTGCCCCTGAACGGTCGTCTGAATCCTGCCGTTGTAGCGGCTGTAAACAAATCCGGTGCGAAGCAGATTGGAATCATTCAGTTTAAATTCGGTGCCGAGATCGGTTTCCAGCAGATTGTACCGAAATTTGTCCGAGCTGTTTTTGGCATTCACATGGCGAATTTGATTGTAGACTTCCAGAAAGAGCGTCGGCCAAAATTTACGATAGGTGACTATTCCGAACACATCCCAATCCAACTGGCGGTTCACAGCCACACCGCCAAAAATATTGTACTTGTTCAGCATGTCGCTGGAGTAAAAATACGTTCCCAGTTTGGTGGTCCCGTAATCGAAGAGCAGGCGCGGCAGAAATTCAATGTGGGCGTACATGTCGCGATAGGGGCTTACTTTAGTTTGAAGATTGTCCGGATCACGGCTCTTTCCGCTTTTTGCAGACGACAGCTTCAGCAGGGGAGACACCTGGTGGGAGCGGGGAATTTTTCCCTTGGCAAGATAGGAATAAATCGCGGTCGGCGCCGCACGCTTTAAACGGGCAATTTTGAAGCCGTCTGCGGTGTAAAGTGTGTACACCAGCCCGCTTTTCGGATGCACCGACGGCATAAACGCCCCGCCCACAACGTTGGTGAGCGCCTTTATTTTTTTCGATTTGAGATTCATTCGGTAGATATTAAAAATACCCGTTTTATCCCAGGAGAAAAAGACAAACCGGCCGTCACGGCTGAATACCGGATTGCGGGAATCCCCCTTCGATTTGAGTAAATAGCGGAAATGCGTCCCATTGGTATTGATCACGGCCAAATCGCGCCCGTTTCGGGTGGAAAGATCAAACAAAAGTGTGTTCCCGTCCGGCGACCAAACGGGACGGAAAATTTGCCGCCCGTCGGAATAGTGGGTGATTTGAACGGCCTTTTTAGTCTTAAAATGATAAATGGCCAGATTATCTGTGCCGTCCTGCCCGATCACAAACACCAGTTTTTTACTGTCCGGTGAGAAAGCCGGATTTCGGGCACGGAGCCCTTTCGTGAGCTGTCTTTCCTTTTTCTTTTCGACATCGAGCAAATACAAATCGTAAAAATGACTCCCTTGAAAATTGGCCTTTTTATTTTTTGCATACGCCAGAAATCTGCCGTTGGGGGACCAGCCTACGGACGACCGGACGCCGCCTTTGACCAATTTTGATTTCTTCTTTTCGACATCGTAAACGTACAGGCTTGTCTGCGACATATAATCTCTGCCTTTGCTGCTGATGTACGCCACTTGTCTGCCGTTCGGAGACCAGACCGGGTACATATTTGAAAGGCCCTTTGCTTCGATGAGTTTCCCCCTGGCCAGGTGTTTTTTAATTTTTGAGATTCCTCTCTTGTACCAGGTGCGCAGGAAAGTCAGCCACTCCCGGTACATTTCATTGCCGGATTTGTGGAACGTTCCTGTGAAAGCCGAATTGAACGAAATCCTCCACGGCGCACTCATGCGCTTCGTCATCTGGCGGATTTTGTCCGGACCGTATTTGGCAGCCATGTAATTGACCAGTGCGAATCCATGGTCGTAAACCATTTCGTTTCCGAGACTGCTTTTTCCGAACTCACACATTTCCTTGTAAGAGAGTTCCTTATTGGCCAGAATCGCCGTTCGCAGAACCATATCGCGGTGGGTGTCCCAGAAATCATTGGCTTTTTTGGGCGCCTGATACTGGGCTTCTCCCTCGGCAAACCAGGGGGGGAAAACAGCTCCTGCGATGGGAAATGAGACAATCCGGTTGGGGAATCCGTAAATTACATCGGGACGTTTTTCTTTCTCGTAATGCATGTACTGCACGTACATGGCCGGTATGTGCCGGGTAAATTTCATAGCCACTTGCAGCGAAACCACATGTGTAAATTCGTGTGTGATCACATTTTGAAGCCAGGGATGTGTGCCCCGCAAATCGAAATCCATCGGTGTGGCCCAGATTTCGATTTTGTTTTCATAATAATAAGCGGCGCCGTTGGAATAATCATCGGTGTCTCTCACGATGAAATGAACCTTTCCGTCCGGCTTGTGGCGGTACAGTTTTGTGACCGGTCCGTAAACGTTCTCGGCGATTTTTGCGATTGCGAATGCCGTCCGTTTGGTGCCGTTGTGAAAATGAATGAAGAAATGGGGCGTTTCGATGGTGTACCATTTGAGTTCCGGGTGATTGTACGATTCGGGCTGCGCCTGAACAGGGGGTGTTGAAAACAGCGCAGCAATCGTCAGGATAAGACCAATCTGTATGAATCGTTTAACCATGAATGTACATCCTTATTTTACGACGGCAATCTTGAAAAAAGTGACGGCGCTTTGATGGACACCTTCGGCTTCGACGCGCACCAGGTACACACCGCTCGGGATTGAACTCAAATTCCACCGGACTTCATTATCCGCCGGACCAAGCCCCGGTCCGGAGAATCGATCCACTAAATTCCCGGAGATGTCCAAAATTTTAATGGACACCTTCGCCGGATGATTCAAATGGTACCGGATCGTGGTGATATTGTCATGCGCAGGGTTCGGATAATTGTACGCCCAATTGGGGCCGGTCAGTTCCGAAGAAAGGATCGCCGGCGCATGCCCGGTTTGCAACTGAAGATTGGTCTGAAAAGGCGAATTTCCGATCTGGCTCCAGAGAATATTTTTTTGCGAAATGGGATTGCCGGGCAGATTCCAGATGTACAGAAATCCGTCCTGTGAAACGGCCGCAAGAACGGCCGGTGCTCCCGGCTCAAGAATGCCTATTGCGGGAGCCGATTGGAAACCTGCGCCGCCGCTCAGCGGATAATCGAATAATCTGGAATTCTTCCGGCTGAAGGCTTTGAGCTGACCGGCCGTGTTCCCGATAAAAATAAACGGATCCGTCGACTCTTTTGTTTTAGCCACCCCCAATTGATTAAAGCGGGCAAACCGTTTGGAAATCGGCGTTCGATAAATTTTCGGAAAGTTATCCGTCAGGACACCATTAAAGTTGAAAGAAAACAAAGCGGATTCCGTGCTGACCAAAATCTCATTCTTGCCGTCTCCGTTAATATCCGCAAGAACAGGGCGTGTGACCGGTGCCGAACCCAGGCTTACGGGGAATCCATCTGCTGTTTCACCGTTTTTGGTCAAAACAATCAGCGTGCCGTTTTTTGAAAGCACGGCGATTTGAAGTCCTTTTTCCCGATCGACGTAACCGGCGACCGGCGGGAAAAATGGCCCTTGAATGGACACCCGGGCGGAATCAAGGATATTCGAATCGGATGTGATTTGCAAAAGTTTCCCATTTTGAAATAAGACGGCAAATGTGTCTGTACCGGCAGTGGATGTAATAGGAAGTTTTGAAAAACGGCAGAATCCGGCCACGGAAGATTTTTGCGGCCGGGTTTCCCGGGTTTGAATGACATCTCCCTGTTTTTTCAAGAAAAACAGCTTTCCCGCTGAATCTCCCAGAACAATTGTCCCGGCTTCAGGGGCGCCTCCTGTCTGCGCTTTTACCGGGCCAATTTCGATGGAGGCCGTAATGGAAGCGTTCAAATCTCCGGAGAACCGGAGGTCCGCTTCGCCGTCTCCATTTTGATCGACAGGAGAAAAATCCCAGTATTTTCCGAATTTTCCCACAAGGAAAACATCATAAGCCGAACGATCGGCATTCCACCAAAACAAAGGCGGGGCCGCCAGGTTGTCTTTTACATCGGCTAATTGGGCAATGGCGTAAGCCCGTCGTTTGCCCGGTTCGGTTTCCAGACTTAAGGAATCGGTGTTGGCAATGAGTTTTGTTCCGTTCGCGTGCCAGCCAAAAAGCTTCCCGTCGCCGGTGGTGACAAAAATCTCCGCTGTTCCATCCCGATCGGCATCGAAAATAACAGGCGGAAAAATCAGAGATGCCGGCTTCGCCACCAGTTGCGGGAACCCGGAATGAAAGGTGTCATTGGTGTAACTGAACGACATCACCGTGTCTATTTTTGAAAATTGGTTCAGTAAAATGTGTGTGTTGGCGCCGTTCCAGCTTTTGGAAGAGGGCGCCGTGTACGGTCCAAATTCAACCGTTTGGCTGTGGTTGGCCAACAGGTGAACTTCGTTGTCTTTATAAAACGGGTCGTACATTGTTCCCAGTTCACTGCCGCTGCCCGGACTTAAAAATCCGAAATTTTGTCCGATGTCCTGTGAGCCATCCGCTTCCATCAGCGCCACACCCCTGTGCTCAGAGTTGCCGTTGACGGTATTGGAACTGTAGTAGCGGCGGATGATGTTGTCATCGATGTGCCAGACCAGAATGCCCGATCCCGGGATGTCAAAGTCATAGTCATCCACCTGAATAATCACACCGAGCGAATCCTGCGCTTTGATTTGACCGTTGGCATCTAACTCAACCCGGTTGCCGTACTGGTCTTTTCCGATGGCCATGCCGTCTCCGTTAAAATCGTGGATGCGGTTTTCAATTAAAAAGTACTCATGAGAATTGATGGGAATTTTGTAAATGTACGGTGCGGAGACTGCCCGGGAAGCCGCCACCCGGACGCGGGTCCCCGGCGGCAATTCCACCGGTTTTTCCCATCCCATGAAAACCTTCGACCAGGCGCACGGCTGGGCGGGTATCAGTCCGGAGTAATTTCCCGATCCCTGATCCATAAGACCCCATTTGCCGATTCCCGACCGCCCGGTTTTGACATCGTATAAAGACGGCAGGCCTAATTGATGGCCCATCATTAAAGCCATCGTGCCCAATAAGCCGATTTGAACGTCGGTGGATTGAACCTCCGTCTCAGGCAAGATCAGCGCTTCTTTCACATTAATTCCTTCAAACGGAATACCCTGAAAATTTGCGTCGTTTTTACCGATGGTTTTTTTCAAATGGTCGAAATTCAAAAATGCCGACGGAATGTCCCGGGGAGACGGGTCAAAATCGAGAGAGACGTCCTGTCCGACGCCTGCGTGAAAAATGAGAATCACATCATAATTGTTTGCCGGAATGGGGCCCGCGGCGTCGGCTGCAGTGAGCGCATCCTTTAAAAGCTCGGAAAGCCTTTGATCCAATTCCGCTTCCGTTGTGTTTGGATTGTAATACGCCATTTCGTGGGGCAGCCGGTAACTGTCGTTTTGACCGTACGGGTACACATCTCCGGTCAGGATGAGTTTTCCTTTTGAGACCGATCGATAATAGTGGGCCAGAGAGACAAGCTGCGCCTGAAAATAGGCCCGGTTATGGGGTGGCGGATCGATGATAATAGAATCATTTTTAACGAGCTGAAAGGTCCCGTTTCCGGTGGTCTCGGAAATGGTGTCCGGTTTAAAAGAAACCCGCAGCGCCAGAATGCGGAGCGTGTCGGTTTTCCCTGTCTGTTCGGGCCGGGCGTTTTCAGACTCAAAATAACCGTTCGGAACCAATTGCTGTTCCGAAACTCCGGTAATTTTGGGCTTTGTGAAATAGACTTTTCGGGTTTGGGCATTTGCAGAATGGGCGGTCCAGGTCAATAAAATTAAGAGCATAACAGCTTTGCTTTTCATGCATTGTTTCCGGAATTTTAGAGGTACCTTTACAAAAAACCGAGATCGGAAGACCTCGGTTTTCGCAAATTTAAAAACGCTGTTTAATTTAAATTCAGCCTAAAATCCAATCGTTAATGAAAAACGCATCGTATCGGATAATGGGTGACCCTGTCCGGCGGCGATGTATCCGAAATCAAAACGATAAATGGAATACTTCAGCCCGGCGCCAAATGTGTAGGGCTTTACATTTCCGATTTCGTCGTACCAATACCCCACGCGCAGGGCAATCAAGTCACTGTACCAGTATTCCAGGCCGGTGTGTGTGATCACTTCTTTCATTTCCTGATTAATAGGCTGGTCCCCCCAGGATGTGAAGATCGCCTTGTAAAACGGATCGGATGTCCCGTTTTTGTAGCGTCTTACAAGAAGCTTGTTGAAATCAAGGACATAAGTTAATTTGTTGTACTTGCTGTTAATAATATGGTAAGCCAATCCGACTTTCAGATTTGTCGGCTGTGGGTCTGCCTGATCCACATCGATGTAACTGATTTTTGGCCCCAGGTTTGTCAGGTTGGCGCCCAAATTCAGATTCTTTAAAAAGGGTGTCTTGTACAAGATACCCAGATCCACACCAAAAGACCAGGTTTGGCCTTTGCCTTTTTCCTTGCCTGCGCCAAAGGGTGCCAAATTACTGCGGATAACTTTCATGTTGATCCCGACTCCGGTGTGTTCGTTCAACAGGGTTCCGAAAGCACCGGATATGGCAAAATCGTAGCTTGTGAAATGATCCACCACCTGCGGACTGTTTTCAAGCGTCACATTTTGTGTGCCCATGTTCAGGTAGGTCACGCTGGCGCCGAATGTCCCCAGCCCCTTGAGGTGATGAGTATAAGCGACATAATCATAAAACATGTCCGACCCCAATTGCGGCAGCCAGTTTGAATGCATGATTAATAATTGACGGCCCTGTAGAAAGGCGAGCCCGCCGGTATTCCAGTAAACGGCTGAAGCATCATTGGCCAGTGCTACAAAGGCTTCACCCATTCCGTCGGCACGGACACCGGGCGATATCAGTAGAAACAAGACGCCCGCCTCGCTCTGGGCATGAGCCTTTTGAACGGATTTGCCTGCCAATAATACTAGCAGAATTGCTGATAAAACGACGACTTTTTTCATAAAAGAACCTCCTCTTTTGCGAGTAAATGATCCCATTTCCTAAAAATAAAAAAACCGAATGCCAAGGGTATTTAAAAATCCACCTTTAAACATTCGGCTAAAATGCTTAATTTGTGGAGATTACCGTCCGTTTAAAAGTAAATGGAAAAATACTCTGCAATAAGTTTATTTGCTTTTGTTTTAAAAAAGTTCCAATTTCCACAAACCTTTAGCGAACGTGTCTGAAGTAATCTCCTTCAAATTTATTGTATCATTAAAAATAATACACAATACGAAACAATTGTAAAAATTTACAAAAAAAAAGTGCCTTTGTCAAGTATTTTTATAATATTATCGGTATCCGGAAATATTTTTTGAATGAAATAATTATTATATTTTTGTAACATCTATAATAAATTTTGATTTAAAATTAATTCTTACTTAATTGAAATTGGAAATAGGCTTAAAAAAGAGGCTGAATATTGTCATTGGAATGGCCGATAATGAAAAGGGCGATCCCCTGAAGTTTGTATTTAAAAGAACATATCTCTAATAGATCGATGGAGAAGGAATAGATGAGTCATTCCAGGAAAATTCTGATTGTTGACGATGAGCCAATTATTCGGGATTTGATTGGCCGGTATTTTACACGCAGGAATTATGAGGTTTCACTCGTCTCCAATGCGCACGAGGCCTTGATGGCCTTTCAGAAGGAAAAATTTGATATTGCCATTACGGATATAAAAATGCCGGATTACGACGGCAAATGGCTGCTTAGACAAATCTTGAATGAAGATCCGAATATGGCGGTTATCATGATTACTGGGATGGATGATACAAAAGAGGCCGTGGACTGTTTACGTCTGGGGGCTTACGACTATATTGTGAAGCCTTTTGATGTGGAAGAAATTCGAATTGCCGTTGACCGTGCCCACGAGCGAAAATCTCTGTTGTTGGAGAAGCAAAATTATCAGGCCAAATTGGAAATAAAAGTGCGGGAACGGACACTGGAACTGCTTCGGGCCTACGAAGAGATCGAACTGACTTATCAAAAAACTCTGGAAGCGCTTATCACGGCGCTGGATGTGCGGGAAAAGAGTACCGGCGGGCATTCAAAACGCGTGGTAGAGTATACGCGCCTTCTGGCCGGGAAACTCCGCATTCGAGGGCCGCAACTGACGAGCGTGACAAGAGGCGCCTTGCTTCACGATGTCGGGAAAATCGGAATCCCGGACGGCATATTATTGAAACCGGGGCCGTTAAGCGATGAAGAATGGTCCATTATGAGGCAGCACACGTTAATCGGCTACCACATGTTGAAAGGAATCAAATTTCTGAAGCCCGCCATGAATGTGGTGAAATACCATCACGAGCGCTGGGACGGCAAAGGCTACCCGGAAGGACTTTCGGGCGAAGCCATCCCATTGGGAGCTCGAATTTTCGCCGTGGCGGATTCGTTCGATGCGATCACCAGTCATCGAGTTTACCAAAGAGCACACCCGATGGATGAAGCCAGGACCATTCTGGCAGAAGAGGCCGGTAAACAATTTGATCCCAAAATTGTGGAAGCATTCGACAGCATCCCAAACCGGGTGTTGGAGAGAATCCGCCTCTCGTCCCGGAGATCGAGCGCACTTGTCGTCGCCCGAATGGTCAGGCACACCTTGAGCGGTGTTGAAACGGCGTAGTGCAATCGATGTTGTGATTCATCTAAATATGAAATTTCAGACTTTCCGCTTGCAAATGCCTATTAAATTTGCTATTATTATTCATCATCTTTCAGAAATAATAAGACTTCAAATTAAAAAATGTTAAGGACCCGGTGCGAGAGTCTGGGATAATGATGCAAGACCCCATTGATGAAATTTTTGTCAAAGAAACTCAAAAAGAGTTGGCGAAAAACGAGCAGAATCTTCCCAGAAAATATACACGCACACATTTAATCTTAAGCCTTGTTGATTTCGGGATCACTTTTGCCTATTTTCTGGTGCTCATTTTTGCCGGAGGCAGTTTCCGGTTGGGTCATGCGGCTCAGGCAATCACCTCCGCCGTGTATGGCAAATTAATTGTATTTGTACTGCTGGCCGGACTGGGAAATTCAATCCTCTTGTTTCCGGTCGAGTTTTATTCCGGCTTTATTCTGGAACACAAATATGGTCTCTCCAACCAAACTATTCCACAATGGCTCTGGGAAGGCGTAAAAGGCACGCTCGTAGGGCTCGTTATTTTCATCCCCTTAATTGCCGTGCTCTACTATTTTCTGCATCAATTTCAGGTGTGGTGGTGGGTACCGGTCGGCTTCATTATTTTCTTTTTTTCGATACTCATGGCAAGAGTGGCTCCCGTGCTTATTTTCCCCCTTTTTTATAAATTTAAACCCGTTCAGGATGAAAATCTGAAGCATAAAATTTTGTCGCTTTGTGACAGGGCAGGGGTGAAAGTTTCCAATATTCTCGCGTTCAATTTGAGTAAGACGACCAAAAAAGCCAATGCGGCGTTTACCGGAATGGGGAAGACCCGGCGAATCATTCTGGGAGATACCCTGATTGATAATTTTTCCGCGGACGAAATTGAAGTCGTTTTTGCGCATGAACTCGGGCATTACAAGAAAGGGCACATCAGGAAGGGCATTTTGCTGGGTTTTTTTATGATTTTTACCGGGCTGTTTGTGACGTCTGTTTTTTATCGCTGGACAATTCCCGCATTGGGCTACAAGGCCGTCGATCAGATTGAAGCCCTTCCGTTATTCTTTTTGCTCTTTATCATTTTCAATTTGGTTGTGATGCCGATTCAAAACAGCATCTCGCGGAAACATGAAGTCCAGGCGGACACGTATGCGCTGGACATCACCCAAAAGCCGGAGGCGTTCATTTCTTCGATGGAGAAGCTGTCTAAAATAAATCTGAGCGACAAAGAGCCTAACCCGGCGATCGAATTTCTGTTTTACAGTCACCCGTCAATTAAAAAACGAATTGCATTGGCAAAGCAAAGAATGAATGAGGTTTGAATGATTCGAAGATTATTTTTAGTTGCGTTTTTGGTTTTTTTAGTCCCCAATCCGATTTTGCACGCAGACACGAATGGGCCGGTTCGGGATGAACTTTATTTTTCGCACGATGCCGCGCTTTTCCCGATTCCAAAGGCTCTTGAACCTCAGGTCAATTTCTGGATTAAAATTTATTCAAAATATTCTTTGAATCAACAGGTGATTCACGATTCCCGAAATCTTTCCGTTATTTACGAGGTGTTTGACATCCGGGACATTTTCGGCAGCCGGAAAGTGAGCTACCGGACGGCGCTGCGGTACATGAATAAACAAAGGCGCCACTGGAAGTCGGTGTTGCGCCAATTGGCATCGCACCGGGTCAATTTCGACCATCTGACCCGCGACCAGCAGAAAGCCTTTGACGCCTGGGGCAGGAAACGCGACCACAGCCTGTATCGAATCGCGTCACGCCATGTGCGCGCACAGAGAGGGCAAAAAGAGCGTTTCCGAAAAGGGGTTCAGCTCTCGGGACGGTATTTAATTTATATGAAAAAAGTTTTTAGAAAAATGGAACTTCCCGACGAATTAACGGTGATTCCGCATGTGGAATCTTCCTTCAGGTACCGCGCCTATTCCCGGGTGGGTGCGGCGGGCATCTGGCAATTTACGCGCCACACCGGCCGGCTGTTTCTAAATATTTCCTACGAAGTGGACGAACGCCTGGATCCCATCCTCTCCACGCAGGCCGCGGCTGAATTACTCAAAAAAAACTACGACGTACTCGGAAACTGGCCTCTGGCCATTACGGCTTACAATCATGGGCTGGAAGGGATGAAACGTGCCAAAAGACAATTGCACACGGATGACATTGCCGTGATCGTTCAGAAATATAGAAGCCGGAAATTTAAATTTGCATCCCGCAATTTTTACACCGAATTTCTGGCCGCTTTGAAAGTGGTTGAAAGCTATGAAAAATACTTCGGCCCGGTCATTTATGATCCGCCCATTCAATTCCAGCAATTTAAATTGCCGGCATTTGTTTCAATTTCAACACTGGAAAAACATTTTGGGCTGAGTGAATATGTGATTCAGGAATATAATCCGGCGTTACGCCTTCCTGTTTTCGTCGGCAATAAATATCTGCCGAAAGGATACAAACTCCGGCTTCCAAAAGATTTAAATCCCACGGGTTTATTTGCAACGATTCCGGAAAAGCAGTTGTACACACGGCAGAAACGCCTGAAATGGTACCGGGTGCGGAGAGGCGATACCATATCCCGGATTGCAAGGCGATTCCATCTTCGGACGCGTGATGTCGTTCTGGCAAACAACATTCGGAATGTTCACAGAATTCGCATAGGGGCGGTGCTTTATATTCCGTCCGGGGCCTTCCTGAAATCACGGGCGGTTTTGGTGAACAGAAGCCGCAAACGTTCTGCTAATCCATTAAAGCCGGCCGGGAATAAAACAGCCAAGATTGTTGAAAAAAAGATGCCGCAGAATACGGCTATAAAACAGCCGGTGATGCTTGCGGAGAAAAACTTTTCGGATGTTTACGGCCCGTTTGTGGATAATACGCCGGCCGCCGCGCCGGTCGGGCGGGACACGGTTGAACGCACATTACCCGCTTACGATGTGCAATTGACGAGCCGTTCGCAAAAAGCAGCCGGCTGGATTCGGGTGGAACCGGATGAAACGCTTGGGCATTATGCCGACTGGCTGGGTGTTCCAACCCAGCGCATCCGCCGCTGGAACCGGTTGTCTTATGGAAGATATTTGCAGATTGGTCAGCGGATCAAGCTGAAATTTGAAACGGTGTCTGTGTCTGATTTTGAGGAAAAGCGCCTGGAGTATCACAAGAGCCTGGAAGAAGATTTCTTTCAGAATTATAAAATTGCCGGGATGAAAATTCATAAAGTTCGCCGCGGTGAAAATATCTGGTCTCTCTGCAGTTCCGTTTACGAACTTCCTTTCTGGCTGGTTAAAAGCTACAATGGCGGCCACGATTTGTTCCGGCTGCATCCGGGGGACAAAATTGTGATTCCTGAAGTTGTGGACAGAATTCCGGATGAAGAAAACACGCAGGACGCAGCCGTTTCCCGGTAGCTTTTCAATGCTGCGGCCGTTTAACGATAACCGTTTCAACGGTTTTGCCGGGGCGGCGTGATGTGTTAATTCTGAATTTACGAGGCGTGCAATAATTGGGAGGAAGAAATAATGAAAAATGTTTGGGGTAGATTTAGTTTAGTTCTCTTGCTCAGCTCTCTTTTTTTGTCCTGCACCGCAAACTACAAACCCGTTGTTCCCGGTCTGAATGTCTTATTGGGTGAACGTTTGAATCTTATTTACGGCAAACGGGTGGGCATTATTACCAATCAGACGGCCATTACCCGAAACGGTACATCGATCGTCGATACCCTTACCGCCATTCCCGGCGTAAAAGTGACGGCTTTATTTGGCCCGGAGCATGGGATTCGCGGGGACCGGTCGGCGGGGGCGTATGTGGAATCGTATGTGGATTCCGTGACCGGCATCACCGTCTACAGCCTTTACGGGAAAACACGCAAACCCACACCGGCCATGCTGGACAGCGTGGATGTGCTGCTTTTCGATATTCAGGACATCGGTGCCCGGTTTTACACCTACATCAGCACGATGGGATTGGCGATGGAAGCGGCGGCGGAAAAAGGAATTCCGTTTATTGTGCTGGACCGGCCCAATCCGATCACCGGCGATATTGTGGAAGGGCCCATTCTGGAACCGGAATTGAAGTCCTTTGTGGGCATGTATCCCATTCCGATTCGCCACGGATTGACGATTGGCGAATTGGCCCGGATGATAAATGGCGAAGGCTGGCTGGCGAATGGGATTCAGGCCGAGTTAACGGTTGTGCCGATGAAGCATTGGCGGCGTCCGATGTGGTTTGATCAAACCGGCCTCAAATGGATTAAAACATCGCCGAATATGCCCGATTTAACGACGGCAATCCTTTACCCGGGGATGTGTCTGACAGAGGCCACGAACGTTTCGGAAGGCAGGGGCACGGAGGCGCCGTTTAGGCAAATGGGAGCACCCTGGATAAACGGGGATTCGTTGAAGACCGTTTTATCCGGTTTCCATTCGCTTGGGGTTTTGTTTTCGGCCACAGAATTTACACCCGAACCCATTCCGGGGATGGCCCCTCATCCGAAATATGAAAATGAGCTGTGCTCCGGGCTTTCCTTTAAACTTGTGAACCGGAATATTTTCCGTTCCGTTTCCTTTGGTGTAGAGCTCCTCAGTGCGCTTCATAAATTGTACCCGGACAAGCTCACCTTTAAAAAAGGGTTTGACCGGTTGGCCGGAACGCCAAAACTGCGGGAGCAAATTCTAAGGAACGTTCCTCCAAAGGAAATTGTGAACCACTGGACCAAAAGCCTGACGGAATTTAAACGAAAACGGGAGAAGTATTTGCTGTACAGGTGAAGGTTTTGGTGAACCCGGGTGATCCGGATCAAAGTGAAATGAGATATTGATTGCCGGAAATCTGTGAATTTGTGCTGCCATTAACCGTTAAGGTCAAATCAAAAAATCCGAATGTCAAATGAAGCTCAAAATTCAAATGCAAACCGGAAATATGATTTAGAGGAAAGGGCAGCACTATTTGAAAGGAAGCTCAGGAATTGACGTTTACTTTTTCCTCTGTTCTTCGTCCAAAGAAGAAATAATAGGTTTTGTTATTGAGTCGTTCTTGCCCCGTTAGATACTGAACAGGATAATATGATTTTTCAGAAACAGAAGGGTGTCTGACTATGGATAAAAAATGCAAATACTTTATCTAACGGGGTGAAGATTTTATTGGACATCGGCGTTTTTGAATTTGGTATTTGGTGTCATCAAAATGCGGACTCTTTTTTTCGTGTTCGTTCGTGTCAATTCGTGGGAAGAAAAAGGCCCACGAATGTGCACGAATTTTTCACTAATTTTTAAAACAAAAAACTTAGGATGAACCTTATATTTTTAT
>BDTM01000036.1 GCA_002898015.1 bacterium BMS3Bbin03
TTCAGGAAAAACCATCACTCATTATTTCTTTATGATTTGTTGTGTTTCTCTGAAATTTTATGAATTAAACAGGTTAGGAGCCATTCCATTCTTTTTTGACTTGCCCCGATTTTTAAATCGGGGTTCCCGAAATCTCCCCCAAAAACTCCCGGGCTTTAGCCCAAGAAAAGCATTTTCCGGGGAGACTCCTATTCCCGGCTTTCAAACATCAGCACAAATGTGCCCTTCTGGATGATTTCTTCTTTCTGGTTGATCGTTTCCACAAAAAATGTCACGATACCCGTTTTCCCTTTGGAAGATTTGTGTAATTTCTCCACAGTGGCTCTGCCGTAAATCGTGTCGCCGGCGAAAACCGGTATCAGGAATTTCCAATCGCTTACTTCGAGAAACGCGATGACGGTGCCCTCCATAAAACCTTCCCGGTAGAGCAAACCGGTCAAAATTGAGAATACGGCCGCTCCCTGGGCAATCCGGCGTTTAAAGATTGTGGTTTTCGCGAACTCTTCGTTGGTGTGAATGGCATTAAAATCTCCGGAAAAAGTGGTAAAATTGACAATATCCGTCTCCGTAATGGTTCTGCCGGATGTTTCAAACACTTCTCCCATTTTAAAATCTTCAAAATATTTTCCTGTTTTTTTAAAAATCATCGGACTCCTCCTAAATGACATGATCTGATTTTAACCGCTCGATTTCGCTTCGGGAAAAACCAAGTTCCGAAAGGATTTCGGCCATATGTTCTCCCAGGCGCGGGGGCGGTGCTTCTGCTGCCGCGGTCATATTGCTGAATTTAACCGGAAAATTGAGGTTTAAAATTCCATTTTTCTGAAAGATTGTCCGGCCGGCCCTGATTTGCGGATCGGCCAGCACTTCCTTCAAATGATGTACGGGTTCCACACAACAATTCATCGGCTTAAAAAAATTTTCCCAATAGAGGAAGGGCTTGTTTTTGAAAATCTTCGTAATTTCTTTTTTTAATTGATTTTGAACGGATGCGTCCTTTTCATATTGAATGGGGATCCATTCTTCATGTGCCAGTGCACGGCTGAACTCGCGCCAGAATTTTTCTTCGTAGCAGGCCACCGAAAAAAAGCGTCCGTCCTGCGTGGGGTACACGGCATAGCAGGCGAAATAGCCGCTCACCGGATTGGGCGGCGGGGTCTGTACTCCCAAATTGGCCAAAAGCAGCGGAAGAAACATCAGTGCACCCTCAAACATGGAGACATCCACCAATTGCCCTTCGCCTGTTCTCCCCCGATGCAATAACGCCAGAAGAATTCCAATCACGGTCTGCAATGTCCCGCCCGTCACATCCGCAATTTGAAGCCGGGGGACAATCGGCCCGCCGTCTGTTTTCAAATTGTCCAGCAATCCGCTTCTCGCCATATAATTCAGATCGTGTCCGGCTTTGCGGGCATAAGGCCCCCGCTGTCCGTAGCCGGTGACGGCGCAATAAATGAGCCGCGGGTTGACTTCTTTCAGCGATTCGTAGCCCAAACCGAACTGTTCCATCACGCCCGGCCGAAAGCCCTCGATTAAAACATCGCTCTTTTGCACCAATTTTCGGAGAATTTCCTGCCCTTTCCGGGATTTTAAATTCAGGGTCAGGCTCTTCTTATTCCGATTCAGACTCAGGAAAAAAGCACTCTCGCCGTTGATTGCCGGCCCCGTTCGTCGAATATAATCTCCGGTCACCGGCTCTTCGATTTTGATCACCTCCGCCCCAAATTCGGCGAGAATCATCGCAGCGTAAGGCCCGGGAAGCAGGCGGGAGAGATCAAGAATTTTAAGGTTTTTTAACGGCAATGGCATGCCTCCCTGATTTCAAAAACGCGTTTAAAATACCAGCCCGCCCGTACATTCCAAAATGTGGCCGGAAATGTAGCCGGACAACGGGGACGCCAGGAACAGAATCGAATGGGCGGCTTCTTCAGGTTTGCCGATCCGCCCCATCGGAATCATTTTGATAAACATATCCCGCACATTTTTGGGGATGCCGATGGGAATCTTAATGCCGTGAATATCCGCCGTTTCATTTCCCTCTTTCTCCATGGTCAGGCGGGTCTCAATAGCACCGAACGCCACGGCATTTACGGTGACGTTGAACCGCCCCCACTCTTTGGCAAGGGTTTTGGTCAGACCCACGACGCCTGATTTGGCGGAAGCGTAATTCGACTGCCCGAAATTACCGCCCAAACCCGCCACGGACGTGACATTCACCACTTTCCGCGCGTTCATCGGTTTTTCAGTCTCGCTTTTCAGGCGCAAATATTTTCCGAATTCCCGTAAAATCCGGAAGGGTGCTTTCAAATGTACGTTTAGAATGGCATCCCACATCTCGTCGGTCATTTTGTAGATGATGGCATCCCAGGTAAATCCGGCGTTGTTTACGATGATGTCGATCTCGCCGAACACATCCAGCGCCGTTTTCAGAAAGCGTTCCGGGAAATCCGCCGCCGTCACATCTCCGGCACACACAGCCGCCTCCACGCCAAATTTGCGGATCTCTTCGGCCGTCTGATTCGCCACATCTTCATCCAGATCATTGACGACCAGATTGGCACCGTTCCGGGCAAATGTCAGCGCGGCGGCCTTTCCGATTCCCCTGCCCGATCCTGTAATTAACGCAATTTTATTTTTTAATAAATTCATGTAACGCCTCCTTTATTAATCCAATAAACCCGAACAGCGAAGCCCGGCTAAACGGGCCCCTATCTCTTTTCCAGCGCCTTTGCAATCAGCACATTTTGAATCTGACTGGTGCCTTCATAAATTTGAACCACTTTCGCATCACGCATCAGTTTTTCGACCGGATATTCCCGCATGTAGCCGTAACCGCCAAAGATCTGCACGGCATTCGTGGTGATCTCCATGACGGCATCCGCACAGAAGGCTTTTGCCATGGCGGATTCCATCGCATTGGGTCTGCCCTGATCGAACAGCCAGGCGGCGTGGTAAGCCAGCCAGCGTCCTGCATTGATTTTGGTTGCCATGCCGGTCAGCAGGAATTGCAGCGCCTGAAAATCAAAAAGCGGCGTCCCGAACTGCCGGCGCGTGCGGCTGTAGAAAAGGGCTTCGTCAAAAGCTCTGCGCGCAATCCCGATAGCTGAAATGGCCACCCCGGGCCGGCTCTCATTAAACGTCTGCATAATCAGCTTAAATCCTTCGCCCTCTTTTCCGATCAGATTTTCCTCCGGAACCACCACATCTTCAAACGACATTTCCACGGTGTCGGCCGCCCGCTGTCCCATTTTATCGAATTTTTTACTCACGGTAATTCCGGGGGTGGACCGCGGCACGGCGAAACAGCTCATGCCGTGATGGCGCCTGGATTTATCCGTATAAGCCAGTACCGTATAATAATCCGCCAGACCGCCGGCAGTGATGAAAATCTTGTTTCCATTAATGATATAATTTCCCCCGTCTTTTCGGGCCGTTGTTGAAATACCGGCGACATCCGAGCCCGAACCCGGCTCACTGATACAAATGGCGGCGAATTTCGGTGCTTCACAAACCGGCTTCACGAATTTCCGCTTCTGTGCTTCTGTTCCGGCAAAAATGAGCGGCGCCAAGGCAATATTGTTGATGAACAGCATGGACCCTATTCCGGCGCACCCGTACGCCAATTCTTCCTGAATTATCAGCGTGTCCAGAAGGGACACACCGCCGCCGCCGTACTTTTCGGGAATCAGGAGATTCATTAATCCGGTCTCGTGCGCCTTTTCCGCCACCTGAAACGGGAATTCCTCCCGCTCATCGTATTCCGCCGCAATGGGCGTGATTTCTTTTTCAGCGAATTTTCGGGCCATCGCCTGCAGTGCTTTCTGCTCATCCGTCTGAGAAAATTCCATAAGAAGTTCCTTATAATTTTTCTTATTCTTTTTGGTTCATCCTATAATGCGTACATGCTTCTTAAAAATATTCGTTTTTGTTTTTTGATTTTGAAACTCACCCCTGTTCCCCCTCTCCACGCGTAGAGAGGGGGAAATTCTAGCCTTCAACGTTGGTCTTTCTACCAATCAGGGGGTGAGTTTGAAAAACAACAATTTTTTCGGATGAACCCTATTCTGTTCTAATGTTTACGGCGATGTTTTCCGGACAGGATTGTTTCGAATCGATTCTAAAATCCACCCGGGAATGCCGCGTCCCGGCAGAAACAGCGCCGCCCCGGTGCGTTTGTCCTCTTCCTAATCCGCGCGGCTTAAAATGGCCACACTGGCGACCGATCCTGGACCGCCTAAATTGTGGGCGAGTCCGACACGCACATTTTCTAACTGCCGCTTCCCGGCTTTTCCGCGAAGCTGTGTGACCAATTCATAAACCATCCGCACACCGGTCGCACCGATTGGGTGTCCGCTGGACTGCAGCCCGCCGCTCACATTCACAGGCAGTTCGCCTTCCCGCGTGGAATGGCCCTCATGGATGAATTTCCACCCCTCGCCGCGGGGGCAAAATTGCAGATCTTCGTAATTTACCACTTCTGTAATTGTGAAACAATCATGCACTTCCGCAAAATCAATTTCATCATGCGGATTTTTAATGCCGGCTTCTTTGTAAGCCATCCCCGCCGCATTCTGTGTGGATTTAAACCCCAAAAATTGGTTGGACTTATCAAACTGGGGATTCCAGCCGGAATCGATCGACAGAGTAAGGGCTTTGATCAAAATGGAATCCTTTTTGAGCGATTTTGCAATTTCCGGCGTCGTAATGATGACCGAAGCGGAGCCGTCGCTCACAGGCGTGCATTCATACAGACCCAGAGGATAGGCAATCATCGGCGCATTCAGGACGGCGTCGATTGTGACGGGCCGGCCGAAATGAGCTTTGGGATTCAGGCTGCCGTTGTAATGGTTCTTCACGGAGATTTCGGCGAACGGCGTGCGGTCTACCCCGCGGACGGCCATGTAGCGTGTTTCGAGCATGGCAAACATCCCCGGAGCCGTGGCGCCCTTCCCGACAACCGGATGCCCGGTTTTCACCACTTGCGCAATCAGGCTGTCCCGGGGGGGCACATCCCGCATTTTTTCCACCCCGCCGATGTAGGCAAATCTTGCATTTCCGGAAGCCACTGCCATGGCCGCATTCCGGATGGCATCCATCCCCGTGGCGCAGTAATTCGTCACGTGTGTGGTGGGGATTCCGAACAAATTTAACGGATCGGCCAGCGAACTTCCGCTGTTTCCTTCATAATGCGCCATATCCGGAAAAGCCGTTGCCAGCCAGGCGGCATCGATCTCTTTCGGCCCAATCCCGGCATCCTCGAGCGCTTCCGTGTAGGACTCCACCAGCATATCCTTGTAGTCCAGATCAAAATTCTCCCCGAATTTGGTGCATCCCACACCGATAATGGCGACTTTATTTTTTAAACTCATAATCCCTCCTAATTTTGGGAAATGCCTTTTTTCGATGAGGCCGTTTGAATGATTACCCCGGCAAATCGGGGTGATTTAATTCTACCCCATCACCCGAAATTTCCAGTAATAATTATGAAATCCGCCGGCATCGTGCATTTTGCGAAAGGTGCGTTCAACCGTCTGTCCCACGGCAATTCTGTCATAATCGGAATCTGTGATCTGCAGAAAAAGCCGCACCCCCGACGTCATATCGGCGCTCGCGGCAGCCGTCACACCTTCGGGAGACGGGAAAAGATATTCCCTCGTAAAGGTGAAAATTTTTCCCTCCGTGCCGATGGGCACCAACCCAAAATTGTCCTTTGTATTACACTTTTTGCAGATCCGTTCGTGGGGATAAATCACGTCGCCGCAGGTTTTGCATTGCTGCGCCATCAGTGCGTAGTTTTGCGCCTTTTCACGGAAGTTCATCACCGCGGATGTAAACGGCTCAAACACTGCCTCTTCGGTTTTCACCCGGTTCCGTAAACGCAGGTACTGATCATAAGAATTCAAATAAATCTTCTCGTTCAGGGCCTTTTCAATTTGCGGGACATCGATTTCGGCTTTTTTTTGAAAAAGCAGGCTATTGGCGCCGTCGCCGTAATCCAGCCACAGGATATTTTCGCCGATTTTTGCCGCCTCCAATTCTGCCAAAAAATTCAGCAAGCCAAATGAAACCCCCGTATTCCCGATTTCATTATACAACCGCAGCGTATTGGGTGCCGGCGATAAATTGACCCGTTTGAGCATTCCCAGCAGCATTTTTGCGTTGGGGGCATTGATCGCAATATGATGAACCGCATCGGGCGTCATTCCGGCGGATTTCAAAAAGTTTGTGAAGGTCTTCGTCACCACATCCGAAAATCCGTATTTGAAACGGAAATGCGGCTCGGTCATTCGCAAAAACTGATCCGCGCTCTTTCTCCAGGTGTCTAATATTTCAAACGAAAAAGTCGTTTCAAATTTGAGTTCCGCCACAGGCTGGTCGCACTCCGCCAGAACAATGGCGGCGGCACCATCGCCGATGCCGACGGCATCGGCCGTGAAGGGATTCGTCTCCCGAATGTCGGCCGCTGCAATTGCAATCTTCCTGCCGGTCCGGGCGATTGTGTGCCCGGCCAGAAGCACCGAATTCGAGCATGCCCTCAGCGAATTGGAAAAATCCACTGTAAAATCCGGTTTGGGTTCGAACGGAAGCGTCTCCGCCATTAAAGCCGCAGAAGATTTTTCAAGATAGGGATTTGTGGTGGATGCGAAAAACAGGCCGTTCAGATGGCTTTCTTCCTGAATTTTGGCCCGGTACAATCCATTCACACCCATCGTCAGCGCATCTTCATCGAAGCTGGCCACCGTTCGCTCTCCCCCGCCGCGTCCCGGCAGCCCAATCGCCGCATAAATATCGCTGTGTTTCAACCGTTTTACGGGTAAATAAACACCATATTTTTCGATTCCAATCATTTGTTTAAATCCTCCGAATTCATTTTTTTAACAGGACAAACAGAATCGTCTCCTGTTTTTATGTCACAGGATTATTTACAAATTTCACATCGATAAATTTTTCGTATGGACAATTCTCTTCCATTTGGAATAATCTTTTTGGTGAAAGATATTCCAATAATAGTCGAATTTATCTTTTTCCAGGGTGTGAGAAAATCCATATTCCCTCAAAACATCAAAATGCGGATGCCCGGCCCTGTCGGTTTCAGGAAACAGCGCTTCGTGTTCCCCATCGAATTGTGTCAGCCGGTACCCGTTTCGTTCGACCAATTCCGCATCCAAAGTGCCGTCGATCCGGATCCAGTGATCCCGGACATAAATTTTTGTTAATCCGTGCATTTTCAGAATGTCGGATCCCAGGTAATTCACGTAGGCTTGGGTCAGCTTGTAATCGCGCAGATCCTGAAAAACAATTCCGGAGGGAATGTCGATGCTGCGCATCATGGCCGCCAGCAAAATGGCTTTCTGAGTGCAGAATCCATTTCCCCGCTTTAGTGTTTCGGATGCTTTCATCTCCGAGGCATCTTTCAGATCCGGCGCAAAATTGTAAACAATTCGGTCTCTCACGAAATTAAACAGCGCGATGCCTGCTTTCCTTCGATTCAGGGCACCGGCCGTGATTTCCGCCACCTTCTCCGCAATTTCGGGCCGGTCAAAATCCATGTAAAAATCAGGCTCAAGATACTGACGTATGTTTTCTGAGATCATGTCCCTCTCTCGTTTCATTCCCGCTTGGAGCCATCAGAAAATCCAAATATCGACATCGGTCTCTCGTTTTGGATTTTGAGTGTCGGCCGTTGCTTCACGGAACAGATTTAGAACAGGCGCCGGGCAATCGTCATGAGTTCCGCATCACGGACGCCTTCGTAGATTTCAAGAATGCGGGCGTCCCGATAAAAACGCTGAATGTCATATTCATCGATGTAGCCGTAGCCGCCGTGAAGCTGGAGCGCCTCATTTGTAACCCAGATCGCCATTTCCCCCGAATAATATTTGGCCATGGCGTTCAGTTTGGGATCCGTCTTTCCCTGATCGATTTGCCAGGCCGCTCTGTAATTGAGTGTTCTTGCCAATTCAATTCGGGTGGCCATTTCTGCCAATTTGAACTGCACCGCCTGATTGGCGATGATCGGGGCGCCAAAAGTTTTTCTCTCCTGCGTATACTTGATCGCCATCTCCAGCGCCCCCTGAGCCACGCCCACACCCTGTGCCGCCACCATAATTCGGGTGACATCGAAAAACTGCATCACCTCATAGAAGCCTTTCCCTTCTTCCCCGATCAAATTCGACCGGGGCACGTGAACGTCCTCGAACACAATTTCGGCGGTATCGCTGGCCCGGATGCCCATTTTCCCGTGAATTTTGGTGCGCGTGATCCCCGGCCGGTCGGCTTCCACAATAATCAAACTCTGCCGCCGGTGCCGCTTCTCGGCTTCGGGATTGGTCACGCAGAGCACCACCATAAAGTCACAAATCGTGCCGTTTGTGATGAACATCTTGCTTCCGTTGATCACGTAGTCGTTTCCGTCTTTTTTCGCTGTGGTTTTAATCCCTGCCACATCGGTTCCGGCATCCGGCTCTGTGTAAGCACCCGCCGAAATGGCCTCGCCGCGCACCAGCGGGGGCAGATATTTTTTCTTCTGCTCTTCCGTGCCGAAGAGAACAATGTTTTCCGATCCAAAAGTCGCGGCACCAATGGAACCGATTCCCATATCCACACGGGTGAATTGTTCGGTAATCAGCGCATTTTCCAAAAACCCCGCGCCGACACCGCCGTAGGCTTCCGGAATCATCGCACCAATAAGGCCCGCCTGGCAGGCTTTTTTCCAGACTTCACGCGGAAACCGCTCCTCCCGGTCACATTCTTTGGCAATCGGTGTGAATTCCGCCACCGCAAATTTATGCGCCATTTCCTGAAGCATTATCTGCTCATCGGTCAAATTGAAATCCATTGAATTTCTCCCTTCAATTCGATTCAGTTATTCCTGATCCTTCTGATAAAGGTTTTCAAATTGTGCCCTCAGAACCTTTTTGTCAAATTTGCCCACACTGGTTTTTGGAATCTCATCGATAAAAATGACCTTATCCGGAAGCCACCATTTTGCAAATTTAGGCGTGATGAAATCCACGATGTCTTTTTCAGACACCTTCCCTTTCATCCCGGGCCTGAGCACCACGCAGGCCAGCGGACGCTCATCCCATTTCGGATGGGGCAGGCCGATGACCGTAGCCTCCAGAACCGCCGGATGCGCCATAATTTCATTTTCCAGATCGACCGAGGAAATCCACTCGCCGCCCGTTTTGATGACATCTTTAATGCGGTCCACAATTTTTATGTAGCCTTCTTTGTCGATGGTCACAATGTCCCCCGTGCGAAACCAGCCTTTCGTCATCTTTCGGAAGGTTTCATCCGGATCTTTGTAATACTCTTTTGCAATCCAGGGCCCTTTGACCAGAAGTTCGCCCATTTCTTCGCCGTTCCATTTGGCTTCCGAACCGTCGCTCTTCTCAATCCGCATTTCCAGCAGCGGTACCAAAAGGCCCTGTTTTGTTTTGAGATCATAAAACGCCTGATCATCCAGTTTCATGTAACTCTTCGGCACATTCCACGTGATCAGGGGTGTGGTTTCGGTCAATCCGTAGGCGTGGTAGATTTCCATATCGAAATCTTCTTTAAACGCCTTGACCAGACTCGGCGGGGGCGCGGAACCGCCGCAGACAGAATTCTTCCAGGTACTGATGTCCTTGCCCGGATTGGCTTTCAAATACTCGTACAGCATTCTGAAAATAACGGGCACGGCGGCTGTAAACGTCACTTTTTCGCGCTCGATCAGACCGATCATATCCTCGGGCGTGGCCCGCGGTCCGGTGAACACCTGCTTGGATCCCGTCATGACCGTCGCAAACGGAATACTCCACGCGTTGGCGTGAAACATCGGAACGATGTGCAGCATCACGGTGCTCTCGGAAATATTCATAATGTCGGGCAATCCGGCCACGATGCTGTGGAGCACCAGAGCCCTGTGCGTATACTGCACTCCTTTCGGCTCACCCGTAGTGCCGGATGTGTAGGCCATTCCGGCAATATCCCATTCATCGAGCTCAGGCCAGTCATAATTTTCCGGCTGCTTTGCAATCAGATCTTCATAATTGATCAGCGAAAGCGTTGTGTTGTATTTCTTTTGATTGCCCATCACCACGAAGGTTTTCACTTGAATTTGATTCTTGATGGCTTCCAGCAGCGGCAGGAGATCGCCGTCGATAAAGAGAATTTCGTCTTCGGCGTGATTAATAATGAAAATAATGTCCTTCGGTGATAACCGGATATTAACGGTATGATAGGTGGCGCCCATGCAGGGCACGGCAAAATACAATTCCAGATGGCGGTGGGTGTTCCAGGCGAGCGTGCCCACGCGCTTATTTTTTGTGATCCCCAATTCCCGCAGCGCATTTGCCAACTGCGCGGTGCGCCTGTAAAACTCCCCGTAATTGAGCCGGACGATTGTGCCGTCTAATTCCCGCGAAACAATTTCTTTTTGGGGGAAAAGAGTCGTACCCCGTTTTAGCAGATTCGTCAAGGTTAACGGATAATTCATCATAATGTGTTCCTCCTGTGTGCCAATTGCAAATCCTTAAATTGAATGAATCCCATAAACAATGGAAGCCGAACCGCCGGGAAAATTTCAGCGGACCCGCCTTCCCGTACAGGCGTTTACTTACTCTTTCCCAGAGATTTGTACTGTTCCCGCAGTTCCCGCTTTAACACTTTGCCGGAAGCACTGTGGGGCAGGGATTCTACAATCTTCAGGATCCGCGGGCATTTAAATTGAGCAAGCTTGTCCTCGAGAAACGTCAGCAGCTCCTTTTCGGTCAGTGTCTGATCGGGTTTAAGCACAATAATCGCGGTGACGGTTTCTCCGAAGACCGGATGGGGCACGCCGATAATCGCCGATTCCATCACAGCCGGATGAAGCGCAATAGCATCTTCCACCTCCTTGGAATAGACATTTTCCCCGCCGGAAATAATCATATCTTTCTTCCGGTCCACCAATGTGACAATGCCTTCCTCATCCTCAAATGCCAGATCGCCGGAGCGAATCCAGCCTTCCGGACTGACCGTTTGCGCGTTGGCCTCCGGACTTTTGTAATATTCCTTCATCGTCATGGGGCCGCGTACCACAAATTCTCCGATTTGGCCGGTCGGAACGGGATTCCAATTATCATCCACAATCTGAAATTCCATTCCGTGAATATACCCGCCGCCGGCACCCGCTTTACGAACTTGATCCTTCGGCTTCAAAGCCACGCCGCCCGGACCGGCTTCGGTAAATCCGCAGAGACTGAAAAAATTTTCGGTTTTGAATTTCTTGATCATCTGTCGAACGGATTCCGCCGGCATGGGTGCCGCGCCGTATCCGTAAAATTTCATGCTGGAAAGATCATAATCGTCAAAATTCGGCAGATGCATGAGATAGAGATACATCGTGGGCACACCAAAAAATTGTGTGATTTTTTCATTCTGGATGGTCTCCAGCACTTTGTTGGGGATAAAATCATGCAGAATCACATGTGTCGAGCCCAGAAAAATACCCGGCACAAAATACAAATGCAGTTCGGCGGAGTGAAACAGCGGCGCCACATGCAAAATGCGGTCCTCCTCGTTTAACCCGACCACCGGGATGAAATGCGCCGCTTCCATAACCAGGTTGTCGTGCATGAAAAGCGCTCCTTTGGGACGGCCGGTGGTTCCGGAGGTGTAAATGATGTCGGAATGATCAAACCGGTCGATCTTCACGCCCGGATGGTCCGGAGAAGACGTTTCGAGAATTTCTTCAAAAACAAAAGAAGCTTTGCCGGGCTGACATTTCTCTCCCGCGCAAACGGTTGTTTTTACATTCGGCGTGTCCTTTTCAAATCCGTTCACGCCTTCCTGAAACACATCATCGTAAATGAAACTCACAGCGTCGGAATTGTGCACGATATAGGCAACCTCTGCCGGGATGAGCTTGAAATTGATCGGAACGGCGACGGCACCGGCTTTTAAAATTCCAAAATAGGCGACGGCAAAAGCGTCCGAGTTGAACATCCACATGGCCACCTTGTCCCCTTTTTTGACGCCCTGTTTGATTAAGGCATTCGCCATCCGGTTGGCAAGTTCATCAAATTGGCGGTATGACAGGCGCTTGCTGCCATACACAATGGCTTCTTTGTCCGGTATGTTCAAACCGGCTCTCTCCAAAAGTTCTGGTACGGTCATGATGTCTCCTTTCTCACATTTCAGGCAATTTGAGATAATACTTTCTATGTCATGATACAGATTAGCTGTAAGGAATGAGTGATTGAAAAAACGAAACAATGCCTGTAGGATAAACAAATAACATAGTTAATTTTCGAACTTTGCGTGCTTAGTGTTCATCATTCGCGGCTTTGCCGTGCTTGGTTATTTATATATATTAAAAATTAAAAAGTTCACATAAAAAATCAAGTGATTTATTGGGCTTTTTTAAAATTTACATTTTTTTATTGATATTTAAACGGTTGGAAATTAAATTGGAATGGCAGAGATTGTTTACACGCCCCATGCCGGCCGGCGATATTCCTGATTAATTTTAACGGATAAAAGGAGAGCTTTTAATGGAAAAACATCATTTTTTAAAAATGGCATGTATCATTTCCATCTTTGCATTTTTTGCCTGGTTTGTCTCCTGTGCCGTCAATCCCGTTACAGGAAAAAAGGAACTCATGCTCGTGAGCCAATCTCAGGAAATTCAATGGGGAGAACAGGGCGACAAAGACATTCTCCGAACGTATGGAAGTTACAATGATAAAAACTTATCGGCCTATCTTGATTCCCTCGGACAAAAATTGGTAAGCGTCTCCCACAGGTCGCAGTTGAAGTTTTATTTTCGGGTATTGGACACACCGGTGGTAAACGCCTTTGCCATCCCGGGCGGCTACGTGTATCTGACGCGCGGCATTCTGGCCTATCTGAACAACGAAGCCGAATTGGCGGCCGTGATGGGGCATGAGATCGGGCACGTGGCGGCACGGCATTCTGCAAAGCAGTACAGCAAGGCTCAAGTGGCCCAGCTTGGGCTGGGACTGGCGTCCGCATTTTCAGAGGATTTTCGGAAATACGCCGGTTTGGCTCAATTTGGTGCGGGCCTGCTGTTTCTTAAATTCAGCCGGGATGATGAGCGCCAGGCCGACGCCCTGGGTGTGGCGTATGCCTCCAAGGCCGGCTACAACGCTCTGGAGATGGCTGACTTTTTCGTGACGCTGGATCGTCTGAATCCGTCTTCAGAAACAGGCGGCCTGCCCGACTGGTTTTCAACGCACCCAAATTCTAAAAATCGAATCAAGGTGGTTCGCAAAATAGCCTTGGAATGGCAGCAAAAGCTTGGAAAAAGGAGATGGAAGATCGACCGCAGCGCTTATCTCCAAAAACTTAACGGACTCGTTTACGGGCAGGATCCGCGTCAGGGCTTTGTAGAAAAGGGCGTTTTTTATCATCCGCAATTGCAATTTTACTTTCCCATCCCCCAAAATTGGAAGCTGACCAACACCCCTTCACAAGTGCAGATGGTCAGCCCTAAAAAGGATGCAGCCATTATTTTCACACTGGCGAATTCTAAAACACCCGCGGCTGCTGCTGAAAAATATATCGGGGATACGAAGGGCAAAGTCATTTCATCCGATGCGATGCGGCTGTACGGTTATCCTGCCTATCGCGTCGTCGTCGATTTTGTGTCCGACGACACCAATACCCGGATGATGGCCTTTTTTATTCAAAAAGCGCAGCAAGTTTACTCATTTTATGGAATGACGACATTGGCGTTATATAATCGTTACCAAAAAGTTTTCGAATCAACCATGTACCATTTTAATAAAATGAAAAATCCTTTACGTTTGAATGTGAAGCCGGATCGGATCCGTATTCGAAAAGTAACCCGAACGGCGACCGTCAGAAAAGCCCTGCTGTTATTGGGCGTGCCCGCCGGTGAATTAATAAAAACAGCCCTTTTAAACGGGAGATCATTAGGCGATACGATTCAAGCCAATACCTTGCTGAAAATAGTGGTAAAGAAATAGCGCGGCTAAACCGCTCTGCGTGCGTCAATTCTCAGGAATCTCTTCCCGGGGAATTGGACCGAAATCCGAGGCGGCGCAATTTTCGGCAGCCTGTTCGGGTGTTTTTGCCCCCGGAATGGCTGTTTGACAGGCGGGATGAGAGATGCAGAATCTCAAGCTCACCTGTGCTTTCGACTGCCCGGGATACCCGTCAAACAAGGGCTGTATTTTATCCAGGCGTTTTAAATAACGCTTTAATTTTTCAGGAGAAAGGTTGAATCGCCGGTGATCGTTCTCTTCGAACTTTGTCCGAACCGAGAATTTCCCGGTCAGAAGACCAAACAGGAGCGGGATTCGAACGATGACGCCAATGCCGTATTGAATCGCTTTTGGAAAAAGTGCCACCTCCGCCTCTCTTTCAAGCAGATTGTAGCGCACCTGAATGACATCGATCAATTCATGATAGCGATCCAGCAGATACGCCTGCTCCGTTTCTTTAAACGATTGAACACTCCAGCCGGCACGTCTGATTTTCCCCTGATCCTTTAGAATTCTCAACGCCTCCCAGGGATCATCCCGATTCAGTTTTTCGGTGTCCGGACTGTGCAATTGGAGAAGGTCCAGCGCATCCACACTTAGGCGTTTCAGACTCTGCTCTGCCGCAAAAATGATGTAATCCCTGTCCGCATTTTGGCGAATGGGGCCGTACCCTTTGTCATCGGCTTTTGTACCATGGTAAAAATCATTCCCGGCTTTCGTGGCGACCATTACAGTATTGTCTCCGCGCTCCCGCAGGACCTCTGCAATTATCTCCTCCGAATGTCCAAACCCGTACACATCGGCCGTGTCTATCAAAGTCACGCCCCGGTCAATTGCTTCATGCAGGGCACGCTTCGACACCCTGTCATCGGTCTTTCCCCAATCTCTTCCGCCGATAGCCCACGCACCAAATCCGATCGTTGAAACCAACGGCCCGTTTTTTCCAAGTTTCGCATATTTCATCGCTCATCCACCTATTAGAACAATTTAAATTAAACACTGCACAATTTTTAAATGTAGCAAAAATAATTTTTAAAAACACAATTAATTTCGACTTGATTTTTCCCCTATTTTTCTCTACGTTTTCACGAAGGCGTTAAGGTCCTGAAATAATGGAAATGGCATCAAAGACTCTACCGGTTTAATGAAATATTCCCAAACACTTGTGTTGAGGATGGGCTTTGGCTGCCACGTGGTAAACATTTCGTACCTAACGGCACTCAAGATGGACAGAGAAATTTTTCTATAAACATTTTGTCCCTAACGGGACACGGATAATGGAAATAGCATCAAAGACTCTACCGGTTCAATGAAGCGGCTCTATATTGCCGGAGATTCGTAAAAGCAGCGAATCTAATTTTATGGGAGAAAATTTATGCAGACATGTTTGGTTTCAAGATAGATTTATGGGTCAGGTTTCTTGAAAGTCCCGTAGGGACGCAATGTTTATAGCGAAATGCCAGGTCCAAAGAGCTTAAGCCCGCCTCCGGCGGACGACATGTCATTTTTATCCTATTCATGAAATAGGCCATTCGGTTGACGGACAGGGTTTGCTTAATACCCTTGTTTTTTTCGTGTTCATTCGTGTCCATTCGTGTCTATTTGCGGGAGAAAAAAAATGGCCCGCCGATTAAATACAAAAAATGAGGCTTTTATCATGAAAAAACGAATTCTAATTACGGTGGTTTTTGTAGCTCTGGCGATAGGCGGTCTTTTTTCGGAGGCCGCGGCATGCACCAATATTCTGGTCAGCAAAGGCGCCTCCAAAGACGGTTCCGTCATGATTACCTATTCCTGTGATGGTGAGTTTTTGCCCCATCTTCGATACACACCGGCTAAGGATCACGCCCCGGACGAATTCATTGAAATACGGGGCCGTGACGGCAAACTTCACAAGATCGGGCAAGTGCCACACACATACGCCGTCGTCGGGTTGATGAACGAATTTCAGGTCTCGATCGGTGAAACCACTTTCGACGGGCGGAAAGAATTACAAAACCCCGGCGGACTTTTGCCCTACTGGACGCTGATGAATCTGGCCCTGCAGCGGGCAAAGACGGCGCGGGAGGTCATTCAGGTGATGGCCGGTTTGACGGCTGAATACGGCTACGCCAGCACCGGCGAAACATTTTCCATCGCAGATCCCAACGAGGCCTGGATCATGGAAATGATCGGTCCGGGACCCGGCGGCAGGGGAGCCCTCTGGGTGGCCCGCCGCATCCCCGACGGGTACATCTCTGCGCACGCGAATATGTCGCGTATCGGTGAAGTCCCGCTTCATGATCCGAAAAACTGCCTGTACGCCAAAAATTTGATTTCTTTTGCAGTGAAGCAGGGCTACTACGGTCCCAAATCCGGTAAACCGTTTAATTTCCACCGGGCCTACGATCCGCGCACACCGGAGAAATTGCGCTACTGTGCCACCCGGGTGTGGAGTATCTTTCGCCGGAGCGCGCCTTCACGGCATTTTTCCCCGGATTTCAGCAGAGGCGTTGCCGGTGCCAAACCCTATCCCCTCTGGATCAAACCGGACCACAAATTGAGTGTGCAGGACGTGATGGCCCTCATGCGCGATCACTACGAAGGCACCCCCTTCGACATGACCAAAGGCGTGGATGCCGGACCCTTCGGCACACCCAACCGCTGGCGGCCCATCACCTGGACGGTGGACAGCGTCAAATACGCCTGGGAACGCCCCATCTCCACCCAGCAGACCGCGTTTTCATTTGTGTCGCAGGCACGGAGCTGGCTGCCTAACGCCGTGGGCGGAATCTATTGGTACGGCGTGGACGACACGTACACCACCAGCTACGTGCCGCTCTACTGCGGGATTACGGCTGTACCGGAATCGTTTACCATTGGAAGCATGCAGAAATTTTCATGGGATTCCGCCTGGTGGGTGTTTAATTTTGTGGCCAACATCGCCAATCTGAAATACGTCTACATGATTCAGGACATTCA
This sequence comes from bacterium BMS3Bbin03, assembly GCA_002898015.1. Lineage (GTDB taxonomy): Bacteria > Zhuqueibacterota > JdFR-76 > JdFR-76 > BMS3Abin05 > BMS3Abin05. The sequence continues at coordinate 16,959 of BDTM01000036.1, forward strand.
GAAAGTCCAAAAAGAGCTGGAAGGAAATTTTTTCGCCCTGCAGCCGGCCGTGGAAAAAACAGCGGTGGCGCTTTCCAAAACGAATCCCGGCCTGATGAAACAGTTTCTGACAGATTATTCCGTCAGCCATGCCGAGCAGACGGTTCAGCGCTGGAAACAATTGGGCGAGGCGCTTTTGGTCAAATACAACGATGGGTATGTGAAGGATGAAAAAGGCCGCCCTCAGGCCGTGGGATACCCGCAAGATTGGCTGCGCGACGTGATCAAATTAAAAGGGGACCATTTCAAGCTGCCCGTATGGAAAAAGTGACTTTTGAGTAGCCGCAAAATAAGTGGTGTTTTGCTTTAGCCCGAGAATTTTAAAACTTGACTTTCGGAATTCTCGGGTTATATTTTAATAGAAGCCACGAATTTACGAATTAAATAAGTAACCTTGCGAAGGTTTTAAGCCTTCGCAATGGCAAACTCAAATGATCAAACGAAGCATTTTAAATCGATTACGACGCCACCTTCAGGCTAAGGAAATTACGGTTCTTGTGGGGCCGCGGCAGGTGTGAAAAACAACCCTCCTTCAGGTTCTCAAGAAAGAACTGGATCAGAAGGGCAAAAACACGCTTTTTTTCAATCTGGATTTTGAAGCGGATGCCACCTATTTCCAATCCCAGCAACACTTCCTGAACAAACTCAAATTGGAATTCGGAGAGGCCACGGGGTATGTTTGTATTGACGAAATTCAACGGAAAGAAAACGCAGGTCTATTTTTGAAGGGAGTTTACGACCTCAATCTTCCTTACAAATTGATTATCTCCGGTTCTGGCAGTCTGGAATTAAAGGCTAATATTCAAGAATCCCTCACGGGACGAAAACGACTCTTTAGACTGTTCCCTGTTTCTTTTGAAGAATTTCTCCAATACCACACGGAGTACAAATACGAAGACAGATTACCGGAATTTCTCGCCGTTGAAGGTGAGCACGTGCGGTTTTTGCTGGAGGAGTACCTTCAATTTGGCGGCTATCCCCGCATCGTGACAGAAGCTCGACTCGATGAAAAGAAACTTCTGATGGACGAAATTTTCCATTCTTACCTCGAAAAGGACATTGTTTACCTTCTGAAAGTCGACCGGCCGGAAATTTTTGTTCATCTCATTCGCTTGCTGGCCGTTCATTCGGGCAAACTGGTCAATTATTCCCATCTGGCTTCGTCGCTGGGTATCGCAGTTCGGACTTTAAAAAAATACCTCTGGTACGCAGAAAATACTTTTATTATTCAAATGGTTACGCCATTTTATCGAAACATCAAAAAGGAAATTACCAAATCACCAACTGTTTATTTTGTTGATCTGGGACTGAGAAATTTTGCCCTGGGGCGATTTGGTAATTTGGTCGCTGTTTCTGAAAACGGGTTTGCTTTTCAAAATTTTGTTTTCAATCTGCTGCAAGAGAAGGCTGATAAATTGGGCGGGCGTCTCCATTCCTGGCGAACAAAAGAAAGAGCAGAGGTTGATTTCGTTCTCGAAAAAGTTGATGAGGTTATTCCGATTGGAATTAAATACGCTTCACTAAAGAAGATTTCCATTTTGCGTTCCATGCGAACCTTTATTGAAAAATACCAGCCCAAGAGCGCCTGGGTGGTGAATTTGTCTCTGGACACCACGTCCGAACTCAATCACACGAAAATTCACTTTATTCCCTATTTCAAACTATTGTTTTCCGGTTCATCCTAATTCCGGTTTACATTTGAATTTTGAGCTTCATTTGACATTTGGATTTTTCCCTTCAATTCCTTATATTAGACTATTGCAAAAACAGACACAAATTAAAAGAGGGTCGTGTCCGAACAAGGACAAAAGGAAGGGGAAGGCTATTTGACAAGTATTTTTAATCTATCCCTGCATAAACGATTCACCGGAGAGAAAGATGAATGTTCGAAATGTTAGTCTGGGAGTACTCGCAATTTCGTTGATTGTTGTGGCATCCTGTGCGCCCCGTGTGGCGATTAAAGGCCCGAGATACAATTATTCAAAAATGAATAAAATCACGAAAAAGGCGCACAAGCGGGTGGAGAAATTCGTGAATATCGTCTGGGAAACCCGGGCGCCTTTTGCAATTTCCCCTGCGGTCAGAATAGACAGCGTCGTGGTTCAAAAAAAACAAAAAAAACTAACGGTCTATTTTAACAAACCCTTTTCATACGTCCCGTTTCGGGAAAAAAACGTGGCGCAGACGTACAAATTAATGAAAAAAATCCTCGGCCGGAAATTTCGAAAGTACTCTATTTCCATCCGGACACTCAATCAGCCTATTGAACAACTGATTCCTAATTTTTTTCGTCCCGATTCCAGCCGGTATGATTTTTCCCGGCTGCCGAAAATATCCGCGAAACGCCCGCGCCCGATCGTTGAAAACAGGAATCAATCCTGGCGGGCGGACAAGGGCTTGTACGACCGGAACATCGCTCTTTGGCCCAGCCACGGGTGGTACTACAATCGCAAAAAAGATCGCTGGGAATGGCAGCGCCCCCGGCTTTTTCAGACGGTGGAAGATTTGCTCCCATTTTCATTTACAACCCCGTATCTGATTCCGATGCTGGAACACGCCGGCGCCAACGTTTTTGTGCCCCGTGCGCGTGATATCCAAAAGAAAGAGGTGGTTATCGACAATGACACCTCTTCTGCCAACAGGCTGTCCGGCGTTTACAGGGAGATTGCCGCAGATTCCCTGCACCGCTGGCATACGGGAGATTCCGCCGGTTTCGCGTACGGGCATCCCCCCTACCCCGTGGACTTCAATCCATTCCGCCAGGGCACGTACCGCATCACCCTTTCAGACACCTCCCTCTCTGCCCGGGCCATCTGGATTCCCGATATTCCGGAAACGGGAATTTATTCGGTATCCATTTCGTATCACCACTCGGGCCAAAACGTACCCGATGCCCGCTACACCGTTTATCATGCCGGCGGGAAAACGGAATTTTCCGTTAATCAGCAAATGGGGGGTGAAACCTGGATTTACCTGGGACGTTTTAAATTTTTCAAGGGCACACATCCCGACTCGGGTAAAGTGGTTCTGGTCAATCAGTCCGGCGAACCGGGCAAAATCATTACGGCGGATGCGGTTCGCTTCGGCGGAGGGATGGGAGACATTTTACGCCACGGGCGCACCAGCGGCCGCGCGAGGTTTGAAGAAGGCGCCCGCTACTTCATGCAATATGCCGGCATGCCGGACACACTGGTCTATAATTTTAATGCCGACACAAACGATTATAAAGACGACTACCAGGGACGGGCGGAATATGTGAATTATCTGGTGGGTGCACCGGCCGGCCCGAATAAAGACCGCAGCGTGAAGGGACTGGGAATCCCCATCGACCTGTCACTTGCCTTTCACACGGACGCCGGCATCGACAGAAGCGATACGACCGTCGGGACACTTTCTATTTACAGCATCATGGATGCGGACTCTCAGTTTGTTTTTCCGGACAGCATGTCCCGGCTGGCGAACCGTGATTTTGCCGATATTCTGCAGACCCAAATTGTGAACGACATTCGTACCAAATGGGACCCCATCTGGAGCCGCCGGTCTTTAATGGACGCCCAATACAGCGAAGCCGTCCGGCCCAACGTCCCGGCCGCTTTGCTGGAGTTACTCTCACATCAGAATTATCTGGATGCAAAGTTCGAGCTGGATCCCCGGTTTCGATTCGACGTGGCACGGGCCATTTACAAAGGAATGCTCAAGTTCATTGCCACACAGAACCGAAGGGATTATGTTGTGGAACCTCTGCCTGTTTCCCATTTTCAAGCCGTCTTTTCGGGCGCCCGGGAAGTGACGCTCACCTGGCAGCCGGAGCAGGATCCGCTGGAACCCACCGCCGGAGCCAATCGCTACGTGGTCTACACCCGGAAAGACAGCGGCGGATTTAACAACGGACGAGTGGTCGATCAGCCCAAAGCGATTATTAAAAACCTGAAATCCGGTGTGATTTACAGTTTTAAAGTGACCGCTCTCAATCGCGGCGGTGAGAGCTTTCCGTCTGAAATCCTCGCGGTCTGCCGGCTCGACACCGAAAAGCCTCCCGTGCTCATCATAAATGGGTTCGATCGCACGTCGGGGCCGGCGAGCGTTTCCGCACCCTCTTTTTCCGGATTTTTGGACAATCTGGACAGGGGCGTGCCGGACCGTTACGACATCAACTTTACCGGAGCACAATACAATTTTTTCCCAATGTCCAAATATCGAACAAATGACGCCCCGGGTTTCGGCGCCAGTCATTCGGATTTTGAAACCAAAATCGTTCCGGGAAATACATTCGATTTCCCCGCCGTTCATGGAAAATCCATTAAGGCGTGCGGATTCCCCTTTGTATCCGCGAGCAGGCTGGCCGTCACGGACGGACAACTGGATATTTCCGCTTATAAAATTGTGGACCTCATTCTCGGTGAAGAACGCGAGACGCCCTGGCCGAAAGCGGTTACCGATTCGCTTTACAGTCCGTCATTCAAAACATTTCCCAAAAAATTTCAGGAAAAAATCCGGGACTTTTGCCAAAAGGGCGGAAATTTATTCATCTCCGGCGCCTATGTGGGAACGGATATGTTTGCCAATAAGGCTCCCGGCGACTCCGATGTCCAATTTGCCCGAAACGTATTAAAGTTTAAATGGGACACCGACCACGCCGCCCGCATCGGGAAAGTTTATTCGACCAATCCGGATTTCCTGCCTCAAATAGAAACATTCGATTTTAACACAACCTACAATCCGAAAATATACACCGTGAACGCCCCGGACGCCATCGTCCCGGCAAACGGGGCAAAAACCATTTTGCGCTATTCTGAAAATCGATTCAGCGCCGGAATTGCCTGGCAGGGAAGCCATAACGTAGTGGTGTTCGGATTTCCGTTTGAAACCATTCTGGGACAGGAAGCGCAGACCCGGGTGATGAAAGCGGTTCTTGATTTTCTGGCGGGGGAAAATTAATTTTGGGGGTTCTTCTCCAAAAAAGCCGGTGCTTCAAGCATCACCCGGCACGAAAGCAGCGGGCTGAAAGAAGGAAGCTCTCTGAAGAACACCCGGGCGACTTCAATAACTTTTTGAATGAGGAATCTCACTCATGGACAATCTGACCATTATTCAACACCCGCTGGTGCAGCACAAATTGACTCAATTGCGCAATAAACAGACGGACCATTACACCTTCCGGAGACTCACAAAAGAACTCACCGCTTTCATGCTTTATGAAGTGATGGTCGATTACCCCACAAAAGAAGTGGCCGTAGAGACGCCGCTTATGCAGACCACGGCGAAAAAACTGGCCAGAGAAATTTCATTTGTCCTGATTTTGCGGGCCGGATTGGGCATGCTGGACGGGCTTCTGGAATTGGTACCCACGGCAAGAGTGGGGCACGTCGGACTGTACCGGGATGAAAAAACACTGCGGGCTGTGGAATATTACAAAAAGTTCCCGGAAAACATCGCCGAGACCGGCGTGATTTTGGTGGACCCCATGCTGGCCACCGGCGGCTCCGCCGTGGCGGCCGTGGATCTGCTTAAAGAGGCGGGCGTTCAGGAAATCAAATTTGTGTGCATGGTTGCTGCGCCTGAAGGGATCGAAGCGCTTCACAAACGGCATCCGGATGTGCATATTTACGCCGCCGCAAAAGACCAGCGGCTGAATAAAAACGGCTACATTCTTCCGGGACTCGGCGATGCCGGGGACCGGCTCTTCGGGACAAAGTAAATGATTTTTAACCGGTGATTCATATTATTAGAATTTGAGTTTTCTTCTTGATTTCCAGTGAAGGAATTCATAAATTGATAAAAAGTAACCTGTAAAATGGTTCAAATAACCCATCCGCAGCTCGTATTTTGGCAATAGCTTTATAATTCTTTAAATTAATGTGAGAACCGTGCACGAACTTTCCATTGCACAATCGATTATGACCACTGTTTTCCAAGAGATGAAACGGCGGAACATCACTTGCGTCAAATCTATCGGTGTGAAAATCGGGACGCTCAGCGGCGTGATGCCCGAAGCGCTGCAGTTCAGCTACGAAGCAATCACAAGGGACACGCCGCTTTCAGACACAGCGCTGATCATCGAACACGTGCCGCTCCTTGCAGAATGCAACCTCTGCGGGAAGCAATTTAAAGTGGAAAATATTGCGTTCTTTTGCCCGGCTTGTCATTCGGTAGATGTTACCCTTTTACAGGGGGAGGAACTGGACATCACTTATCTGGAAATAGAGGACGCAGACCTAAACGATCGCTGACGTATGGTTCGTCGAGTCTTCGTTTTGAGGGTGAAATAAGTCAAACCACAAAGAATCGAACAGGGAGATCCATTAAAAATGACAGAAATAATTGAATTGGAAAAAAAGGTGCTTTCTGAGAATGACCGGTTGGCTTCCGCTATTCGAAATCAACTGAAGGCCCATCACATTACGGCATTGAATTTCGTCAGTTCACCCGGATCCGGGAAAACAAGTCTACTCGAAAAGACACTCGGCGCACTCAAAGATCAACTTCGAATCGCATTAATCGCAGGAGACGTTCAGACCGAGAATGACGCCAATCGTCTCATTCGCGCAGGCGGCGAGATGGTTAAACCCATGGTGACTCACGACGCCTGTCATCTGGAAGCCAATATGATTTCCGGGATTCTCCCGGAGTTTGATCTTGATAAAATTGATTTGCTTTTCATTGAAAATGTGGGGAATCTGGTCTGCCCCTCCAGCTACGATCTGGGTGAAAATATGAAAGTGGTCCTCATCAGCACCACGGAAGGGGATGACAAGCCCGCAAAATATCCGGCCATGTTTCGGCGCGCTTCCGTCATGGTGATTAACAAGACCGATTTGCTGGGCACCTCCGATTTTGACATGGACCGCGTGAAAAAAAATGCCTTGGGCATCAACCCCGGCCTGCGTATCTTTGAAACGTCCTGCCGCACAGGCGACGGACTGGACGAGTGGTATGCGTGGCTGAAAACCATCGTCACGCAGAATTAAATATTCTGAATGAATGATGATAAAGCAATGACATGACCACCATTCGATATAAAATTCAAATAAACGGCATTGTTCAGGGTGTTGGATTTCGTCCGTTTGTGTACCGTCTTGCGGAAAATTATGAATTGGCCGGATTTGTGAACAACAGCGGTGAGGGCGTTTTGATCGAAATTGAAGGAAACCCCGATAAACTGGAGGCCTTTCTCGGACGGCTGAAAGCCGAGGCGCCGCCCGTCTCGGAAATCACGGATTTGAATATCACCCAAATTCCTCTCAAGGATGAAACAAAATTTATCATTCGATCCAGCCTAAAAAACGCCAAAAACACAACACTCATTTCTCCCGATATCGGTCTTTGTGAGGATTGTCTGCGCGAACTGTTCGACCTTAGCAACCGGCGGTACCGGTATCCGTTCATTAATTGCACCCATTGCGGCCCGCGGTACACCATTGTTTACAAGATTCCTTATGACCGGCCGAACACCTCGATGCGAGTGTTTCCCATGTGTCCGGATTGCGAGCGGGAATACCATGATCCCGCCGACCGGCGATTTCACGCACAGCCCAACGCCTGTCCCGTCTGCGGCCCGCAGGTTTCACTCTTCGATCGTCGGGGACAGAAGATCGAGACAGCCGATCCCATCGAATCGGCTGCCGAATACCTGCACCGCGGCAAAATTGTCGCCGTTCGCGGATTGGGGGGATTCCATTTGGCCGTGGATGCTGCCAACGAGGCATCCGTCCGGGAGCTGCGGCGCCGAAAAGGACGGGCGGAAAAACCATTTGCGCTGATGGCGCCCCACCTCGAGAGTATCCGCAAATTTTGTGAAGTTTCACGGGAAGAAGAAAAATTGCTCCGGCGGCAGACCCGCCCGATCGTTTTGCTGCGGGCAAAATCCGTAAACGGACTGGCCCGATCCATTGCACCCAAAAATCGTTATTTAGGATTTATGCTGCCGTACACCCCGCTGCACCACCTGATTTTACGGGATCACTTTGATGCCCTTGTCATGACCAGCGGCAATTTTTACGAAGAACCCATTGCCATCGGAAATGAAGAAGCGCTTGACAGGCTTTCTCACATGGCCGATTACTTTTTACTGCACGATCGAGAGATTTTGCAACGCTGTGACGATTCCATCATGCGAATCATGGGAGGAAAAGCGCGTGTGCTCCGCCGGGCGCGCGGGTTTGTCCCGGCTCCGGTTCTGCTCGAGCATCCGACGCATAAACACATTTTGGCCTGCGGCGCCGAGCTGAAAAACACGGTCGCCCTCTCCCGGAAAAATACAATTTTCATAAGTCAGCATATCGGCAATCTTGACAATCCTGCCGCCCTGGACTTTTTTAAAAACACGATCGGTCATTTGCAGGAGATTTTGGAAATTACGCCGGAGGTTATTGCTTACGATTATCATCCTGAATATTTTTCAACCAAATGGGCGCTGCAGCAAGCGGGTTTGCCGAAGATCGGCATCCAGCACCATCACGCGCATCTGGCCTCCGTCATGGCTGAAAACGGGGTTTTTGAATCCACCATCGGGATTATCCTGGACGGGACCGGCTTCGGCACCGACGGGACGATTTGGGGCGGCGAGGTCCTGGTCGGCGACGCGGCTGAATTTCACCGCTGCGCGTGGCTGGAACCGTTTCATCTTCCCGGAGGAACGGCTGCCATTCTTCAACCGTGGCGGACGGCGGTCTCCGTGCTTTACGAGACTTTTGGGGCACAGAACCTGATGCCGGATATTCCCTTTATCAAAAACATCCCGCGGGATAAACTCGACGTGATCCTAAAACTCATTCAGCGAAAGATTAATTCTCCAAAAACGTCCAGTTGCGGCCGTCTGTTTGACGCCGTTTCATCCCTGTTGGGCATCTGTCAATCGGTCCAATATGAAGCCCAGGCCGCGATCGAGCTTGAGATGAAAGCGGCTGATTCCGAAGAGGGGATCTACAAAAAAGCGCTTTTGGAAGATTTTAAGGGAGGCGCAATTCCGGTCAAACCGCTCATCAGGGCAATTGTGACGGACCTCCTGGGGAAGAAACCCATCGAAGCCATTGCAGCCCGTTTCCACCGGACCCTTGCGGAGCTGTTTCTGCAGGCGGCCGAATTTGCACGGGAAAAATACGGCATCCGAAGAGTTGGGTTGAGCGGAGGTGTGTTCCAGAATGTAAAATTTTTTGAAGGCTTGCTGCACCGGCTGCAGCAGCAGAATTTTGAGGTGCTCACACACACAGCCGTTCCGACAAATGACGGGGGACTGGCATTGGGACAGGTGGTTATTGCCGATGCAATTTTACGTTTAAATCAGAAAAACCGCCCGCAATTTGAATTCCAAAATTCAAATTTCAAATGATCTCAGAATCAAAAGTGAAAATTCCAAACAAACTTGGGAGGAAATCAAATGTGTCTTGCAATCCCCGGAAAAGTGGTGGAAATCTTTAAAACACACGATATTAAAATGGGCCGCATCGATTACGCCGGCACTATTAAGACGGCCTGCCTGGAATATGTTCCGGAAGTGGACCCGGGGCAATATGTCATTGTGCACGCCGGTTTTGCAATCAGTGTCCTCGATGAAGAAGATGCCCAAAAATCGCTGGAAATATGGAGAGAATTGGTGGAGGCGGTTGAGAAGGAAGATGCTGAAGCGTTGAGAAACGCTCCGGATCAAAATTAAAAAAGAATCCCTTCTGTCTGCTGAGGCTGTAAATCGTTATCAACTTCAGTCATAGGTGAGTGAAATTATGAAATATCTTGATGAATTTCGGGATCCTGTTCTGGCCCGTCGAATTTTAAGTGAAATTCGAAAAACGGCGGCCCATCCGTGGGTCATTATGGAAATTTGCGGCGGCCAAACCCACGCCATTATCAAAAACGGCATCGACCGGCTTCTGCCGGAAGAGATCGAATTGGTTCACGGCCCCGGCTGCCCCGTTTGTGTGACACCGCTTGAACTGATCGACAAGGCGGTGGAAATTGCATCTCAGCCGAACGTCATTTTCACGTCTTTTGGTGATATGCTGCGGGTGCCGGGTTCTAAAAAAGACCTTTTTGTGGTAAAATCGGAGGGCGGGGACATCCGCGTGGTTTATTCCCCCCTGGATGCGGTGGAGATTGCACGAAAAAATCCGGATAAACAGGTTGTGTTTTTTGCCGTGGGATTTGAAACTACAGCTCCCAACAATGCGATGGCCGTCTGGGAGGCTCACAAAGAGGGGCTCAAGAATTTCTCATTGCTGGTCTCCCACGTGCTGGTGCCGCCCGCAATCAAAGCGCTGATGGCTTCACCCAGAAATCGCGTTCAGGGATATCTGGCGGCCGGACATGTCTGCACGGTAATGGGTTACAAGGAGTATGAGCCGATTGCGGAAAAATATCATGTTCCGATTGTGGTGACCGGTTTTGAACCCCTGGACATCCTGGAGGGGGTGCTGAGGGTCGTCAGACAACTGGAACACGGCGAGGCGAAAGTTGAAAACCAATACTCCAGGGTGGTGAAACGAGCGGGCAATCTGCCCGCGCAGGAACGTATCAATCGTGTGTTTGAAAAAACCAATCGGAAATGGCGCGGGATCGGAGAAATTCCCGACAGCGGATTTCGCCTGCGTCCGGAGTACCGGGAACACGATGCCAATATTATCTTTCAATTGGAACAGTTGGAAGTCAATGAACCGGCTGCGTGTATCAGCGGCGAGGTTTTACAGGGATTGAAAAAGCCGTATGAATGCCCCGCTTTCGGCAAAGCCTGCACGCCGCAAACGCCGCTCGGCGCCACAATGGTTTCGTCAGAGGGGGCGTGTGCCGCTTATTACACGTATTACCGGCATCGTTCGGCAATGTGAAAAAGTATCGTAAAGAGCACGCCTGAAACGTAACGGGATGATCGTCATAAAATAGTGAGAAAAATGCTTATGAAAAAAGAACTGGCACCCGAAGATTTTGCACAATGTCCCCTGCCGATCGGACAGCACGAGACCATTCAATTAGGGCACGGCAGCGGCGGGAAAATGATGAGTGATTTAATCGACAAATTATTTCTGTGGGCATTCGATAACCCGCTCCTGCGCCAAATGGATGATGCCGCCGTTTTAGACCTAAACGGCGTGCGGCTTGCGCTGAGCACCGATTCTTTTGTGGTCGATCCCATCTTCTTTCCCGGCGGCAACATCGGTGAGCTGGCCGTAAACGGAACGGTAAACGATATCAGTATGAGCGGAGCGCGGCCCCTGTTCCTGAGTGTCGGAATGATCCTGGAAGAAGGATTTTCACTGGATGAGCTGCGCCGAATTGCGGAGTCGATGCGGACCGCCGCCGATCACGCCGGTGTAAAAATTGTGACCGGCGATACCAAAGTGGTCAATAAAGGCAAAGGCGATAAAATTTATATCAACACAACCGGAATGGGTTTAATTGAGAGAAATTTTGTCCCATCGTCCCGCAATTTAAAATCCGGCGATCAAATCATTTTAAGCGGAAACATCGCCGAACACGGCATTGCGATTCTCTCGCAGCGCGAGGGATTGGCCTTTCAGGTTCCGATTGAAAGTGATACGGCGTCTTTAAACGGCCTGGTCACTTCCATTCTTGATGCGGGAGAGGAGGCCGTTCACTCTCTTCGAGATCCCACCCGCGGCGGGTTAACCGCCACGCTCAATGAATTCGCAAAGACGTCTCATGTGGGCATTCAGATTTATGAGGAGAAAATCCCCATCCAGGAACCGGTTTCCGGCGCCTGTGAACTGCTGGGGCTCGATCCGCTCTACGTGGCAAATGAAGGAAAATTGGTGGCTGTCGTGGCCAAAAACCGGGCGGAAAAAGTCCTGGAGGCCATGCACGCCCATCCTCTGGGCGCACATTCGGAAATAATCGGCGAGGTGCTGGCCGCTAAACCGGGAATGGTCATCATGCGAACACACATCGGAGGCTGGAGAATTGTCGACACGCTGGTGGGCGAACAACTCCCCCGGATTTGCTGAATCCCCCGGATAAATCAGGGCGATGGTTCAAATGGCCCGGATAATAATTTGATTTTTCTGAATTTTGCGCCTTCATGACTTTACGGCAAACCTATGCCGGAATCGTGACTAAAAATCCAAACAAATCTTTCCTGATTTTTTGTCCTGTGATTGTCCGATAATTTTAATTTTCCCCTCAACAATTTCTCAATTTTTACGTCTAAATAAATAAGGAATAAAAAATCAGGCACATTAGATTGAAACAAAGAGGGAGTTGTAATAAATGAAACGAACGGTGAAATTTTTGGAAATTGCCTTAATACTTTGTATCATTCCTGTTGAAACCGGATGGGCTTCGCCCGGCATTTTCTCAAAAAATCAAAAACCGCCCAAAAAGAAAGCCATCCAAATCATAAATGCCGTCCGGACGGCGGACGGCTCCATAAAAATTGACGGGAAACTGAATGATCCCGCCTGGTTAAAAGCCCCTGCATCGGATGATTTTACTCAGCAGAGGCCGGATGAGGGGAAACCTGCCTCTCAAAAAACCACTATACAAGTGGCCTACGACGCCCACAATCTTTACGTGGCCATGCGGGCCTTCGACACGCATCCGGACAGCATTTATGCACAACTGACCCGAAGAGACCAGGATTCCAATGGGGACTGGATGGGTGTGGGCATCGACAGCTATTTTGATCATCGAACCGCATTTTCTTTTTTAGTCAACGCGGTGGGGGTTCAAAGAGACCTTTTGATGTCGGGCGATGGAAGTTCACAAAACTCGAGCTGGAACGCGGTCTGGAGAGTCGGCGTAAGCCGGGACAGTTCAGGCTGGATTGCTGAATTTCAGATTCCGTTCAGTCAATTGCGTTTCAGTTCCGGAAAGAACCTGGTGTGGGGCTTTCAGGCCATACGAAGCATTTATCGGCGTAACGAGCTGGATTTTTGGAGCCCGCAGCCGCGAAATTCCGCAGGATTTGTCTCCAATTTTGGGGAACTCCGCGGTCTTAAGAAGATAGCGGCACCCAAAGACTTCGAATTCCTCCCCTATGTGACCGGGTCTGAAGAGACATTCCCCGAGGAAAAAGGAAACCCCTTTCGAACCGGCGCTTCGCGTACATTGAACGCCGGGTTGAATTTTAAATATGGTTTGACGAGCAACATCACATTGGACGCCGCGATTAACCCCGATTTCGGCCAGGTGGAAGCCGACCCTTCGGAACTCAATCTCACGGCTTACGAAACCTTTTTCCCCGAAAAAAGGCCTTTCTTTGTCGAAGGGAATGAGATTTTCGGCACGCCTCTTAATGTAGGCGATGGAGACATGGCCAACGAACGGTTATTTTATTCAAGACGAATCGGCGGCCGGCCTCATTACTATCCCGACGTACCGGACTCCGCTTACGTAAAGGAACCCAAAGTCACCCATATTCTGGGGGCGGGAAAGCTTACCGGAAAAACTGCCGGTGGATGGTCCATTGGTATGCTGGAAGCGGTGACCAATCAAGAGAAGGCCACCATTCAAGATGGAAACCGGCGGTACAAAGAGATCGTCGAGCCCTACACGAATTTTTCGGTATTACGGCTAAAAAAGGATTTTCGCAAGGGAAGAACCACTATCGGGATTATCGGCACAAATGTGTATCGTGAAATCCCCAATGAAAACCTCGACTTTTTAAATAAACAGGCCGCCACAGGCGGGTTCGACATCAGCAACCGCTGGGGAAACGATGCCTACAGCGTTCAGTTTTCTTTATATGGGAGTACTATCTCCGGAGATAAAGAGGCCATTCAGCAGGCACAAAAATCATCGGCACGGTACTACCAGCGTCCGGATGCCACCTATCTTCATTATGATCCGAACCGCACGTCTCTATCCGGATTGTCTTCATCCTTTTTAATCGGGAAAATTGCAAAAGGGCACTGGCAGGGAGGCACCGGCTACATGATGCGAACACCGGGCTTCGACGCCAATGATATCGGGTACATGCAGTCTGCGGATTATTTTACCAATTTCTTATGGTTTGGTTACCGTGAATACAATCCGGGAAAGGTCTTTCGGGATTATGGCCTGAATGGAAGTGTGTGGTCCTCCTGGAATTTTGGAGGAGAGCGTGCAGGCACCGGAATGAATATTAACCTGCATTTTCGTTTGCTGAATTATTGGGGCGGATTTTTTGGATTCAACCGGCAGATGGAATCCCTCAATGTATCGGCGCTCCGCGGGGGACCAGCCCTAAAAGTGCCGGGGCGCATCAATGGCTGGTTTGGAGTTTTCTCCGACAACCGGAAACCGGTCTCCCTCTTTGTACGCGCGCATGTCAGCCGGGATGACGCGGGTTTCCGGAATGCCGGTATCTTTCCGGGGCTGCACGTCCGGCCCGCGGGCAATTTTAATTTCAGTTTTTTCGTAAATTATTCGACAAACCATAATGACCGGCAATATGTGACGACCATCGAAGATCAAACCGGAAAAAATCATTACATCATGGGTCATCTCAATCAAAATATTGTTTCATTTACCACAAGAATCAATTATACCTTGACCCCAAACCTGAGCATTCAATTTTACGGACAGCCGTTTATTACCGCAGGGAAATATTCGAATTTCCGGGAAGTCGTTCATCCGCGGGCGGCTCGTTATGCCGACCGGTTTGCTCCGTATGACTATCTTGCCGAAAACAATTCTCCCGATTTCAATTTCAAACAATTTCGATCTAATTTAGTCATTCGCTGGGAATATCGGCCCGGCTCCACCTTATTTCTGGTCTGGTCGCAGGGTCGAACAAATGTATCGGACAACGGGAATTTTGATTTTTCAAGAGATTTTACATCTCTTTTAAAAACAAACGGCGACAATGTGTTCCTGATTAAGCTGAATCGATGGCTCAGTTTATAAAACCACGCGTGCAGAGAAAAACGGCTTGATTTTCCTCCGGACCTTTTCTCCCCATTTTACATTTGATATTTTCTAAAAAAATATTACATTGAAAATTGATGATTGCAATTACAGACACAGAAGAATTAAGCCCAGCGCAAAAGAAAAAAGGGCAGCGCGCTTATCTCTGGTTCAACCGGTTAAATGCGCTCTCTTACGCCGCTCTGGCAGACAGCATTTTAATCCTTTACGCGATAAAGCTGGGTGCCGGGGATCCGTTTATTGCCGTTTTGTCTTCTCTTGTGTATTTTACCTCCCCCTTTACAATGGTTGGGAAACATTTAATCGGAAAATTGGGAGCCGCTAAAAATTTCGGAACCGCCTGGTTTTCCCGAAATGTGGCCGCCGCCCTAATGATCCTTGTCCCCATTGTCCGTATTAAATTCTCTCAGGCTGCCGGACTCGAGCTGCTTTTTATTGCGGCCTTTTTATTTTTTTCCTTCCGAAGTATCGGCGGTGTGGCAATGACCCCTCTTATGGGGGAGATTACCTCCGATCAGGACCGGGGCACCTATATTTCCCGGGTTTGGCTTAATTTCAGTCTGTTTTATCTGCTCTTTCTGATCACAATCACCATAGTCCTGGGTTTATTTAAAGGCATTCGAACCTTTCAGTCGATCATATTCTTCGGCGTTGTGACCGGAATTGTGTCGAGTTTTATTGTTTACAGAGTCCCGGAATCAAAATACGCCAGGCTTTCCGGTCAGGAAAAACTTTCATCCGCTTACAAACACATTACCCAAAATATTACGGCTCGCCGGCTGTTAATCACCTGGATTGCCTTAACAACAGGAATGATGTTTATCCTTCCGATTAGCGTTCTCGCATTGAAAAAAGGCTATTCCTTTTCAGATCATCAGGTGCTGATTTTTATTGTGATTCAGCTTTTAGGCAGTATTTATGCGTCCTACACAAGCAAGCTGATTTTAGACCAGGTTGGGTCCCGGCCGATGATTATTCTTTGCGCCGTCGGATTCATTGTCGTCGAATTGATGTGGATTCTTGCGCCGGCCAGACCATTCGGAATTTATCTGGGAATTTTGTTTTTCTTAATCGGAGTGACAAATTCCGGCAGTCAAATCTCTCTCCTCCATTATTTCCTGAATGCGGTGCCGCCATCCAAAAGAGTATCTGCCTCGATGTTCATAAATATGGCGTCCGGGTTCATTGCCGGGTTGGCGGGTTCCATCCTCGCAGGCGGGATTTTGAAACTTCTTCACAGCCTGTCTTTCCAAGGAATGACGGTTTACAAATCGTATTTTGGAATCGTGGCCATCGCCCAATTGTTTATTATTTGGAGCAGCGTTCGACTCATTTCTCAAAAAGAGCGCCGTATTTTTAATGTGCTCGGCATGTTTTTTTCCTTCAGAGACTGGCGTGCCATTTACACCCTGCAAAAATTTGTGCACCCCACACAGGAATCGGAGGATATGAACATTATCACAAAGCTCCAGGAGATAGGCTCCGATCTGGGGGAGAATGTATTGGTTCATTATCTGACTTCTCCGGTATTTACGATAAGAGGGAAAGCCCTTCAGGCACTCGGCCAAATCCGCTTTTCACCGGAGACCGCCAAACGAATCATTCAGGAGCTGCAGACAGGAGAATTCACGACGGCTTACCTTGCGGCCGAAGTCTTAGGCGACCATCAAATAAAAGAAGCCATTCCATTTCTCCGAAACACTCTGCACTCCCAGGATCTTTTCCTGCAGGGCAAATCGATGTTAGCCCTTGGACGGCTGCAGGATGAGCCGTCTTTCCCGGATATTATCCATATTTTCCAGAATACCGGCAATCCCAGAATCCTGATTTACGGCGTCCGTGCCATTGTGCTGATGAAGAAGCCCGAACATATCGGCATTCTTCTGAATAAGATTGTTTCCACGCCAATGGATGAACAGGTTTCCAACGAACTCTTGTACGGTATTTCAGAAATCGCCGATGCGGGTGAAGCGTTTTACCGGTTTTATAATCTTTCACAGAACTCGATGAAAACCGCAGCCTTGGGGCTTTCCGAATCTCTTGAAGCTCAATTAAGGACACAGCCTGTCTATCTTCAACAACTTCAGAGGATCGCGAATCATCTTCAGGAGAATAGTCTCGCCGTCAACCAGCTTGAAGATTTTTACAAGCATTTCAGCGATAAAGAAAATCCCATTTTAAATTCCGTTTATGACTTTTTAAAAGCCATTCCGGAACAAAAGGTGACGCCCAAACTAATCGCTGTGCTGATTCTGATCGGAGCAAAAGCGATCTCCCGGGGCCGCGAAGGCGCATCGGCGAAAAGATGATTTAGTCTCGATAAAAGCTTTTATCTGTGTGCGTTATCTTCAAGTCAAGTCAAAATCGAACAATAAATTGAACACCGAATATCGATTAATCCCGCCCAGGCGGGACAGGCTGATTTTAGAAGTTGATTCGGGGTAAATATCTTCCTGAGGGTAAACCATCAGGCTAAAAAATTGCAAGCGCCCTAAAGGACGCTGCCGCTGCAGGACGCTTTAGCGTCCTTTCAATTCTTAGCCCCGAGGTTTACCTCGGGGTAGCCTTAAAGTCAAAAAAAGCAAACGATAAATGAGTGTACTCTAAAAATCGCTAAATTGCACGAATTTCGATCAAATTAAATTCAATAAAATCAACTCGTAAAAATTCGTGAATTAGTGGCTAATATCTTTTAAGAATTGACTCATAAATTGAACACCGAATATCGATTAATCCCGCCCAGGCGGGACAGGCTGATTTTAGAAGTTGATTAACTCTAATTGAGTCTATTCAAAAAAAATAAATGAAAAACACCGGAAGATAACAAAACCAATGTCAGTCTTTTTTCACGACCCAGCCGTAAATAAGGTTTTACCCTATCCAAAATTTTTCTCTTTGAAATTCTCAAAAAATATATTACATTATTAGGGGATTTTAATAGATTTTAAACTCATTCACCGGAGCAGATGTGAAGAATTCCAGATTTCATTTGCATTTAACCGTGTCTTTCTTTATGGTCTTTTTCCTGGTCAGCCTTTTTTCTTCAAAAAGCAGCGCACAGAATTCACCGCCCTCGCAAAAGATCATTTATGCCACGCTCATTGCTTCGGGCAGTATTAACATCGATGGAAAATTAAACGACCCCGGATGGAAAAAGCTTCCGGCTTATGGCAATTTCATCCAACAGGATCCTCTCGAAAATCAGCCGCCCTCCGAAAAAACAACCATACGCGTGGGTTACAGCAAACACGCGCTTTTCATTGCCCTGCACGCCTCAGACAGTCAACCCGGCTTAATCATCGGCCAGCTTACCCGCCGGGATCATCCGTCGGCTTCCGACTGGCTGACCGTCATGATCGACAGTTACGACGATCACCGCACAGCCTTCTCTTTTTCGGTCAATCCGAGCGGCGTTAAAATCGACAAGCTCATCACGAATGACGGTGATTCCGAAGACCTCAATTGGAATCCTGTTTGGGAGGTGGCTACGTTTCGGAACAAACGCGGGTGGAATGCAGAATTTAAAATCCCATTTAGTCAACTGCGATTTTCTTCCTCAAAAGATCAGCTCTGGGGGTTCCAGATCTGCCGGAAAATTCGCCGTTTAAATGAAATCGATTATTGGAATCCCGAGCCAAAAGATGCCGCCGGCATTGTGTCCAATTTCGGTGAACTGCGGGGATTGAAAAATCTGCCCGCCCCCAAAAATCTGGAACTCCTGCCTTACGGCCTTGTTTCGGAAACTGCCCGCCCAAAACAGCCGGACAACCCGTTTGCAGCGACCGGTTTCTCGCACAATATCAACACCGGCCTGGATTTGAAATACGGGATGACCAGCAATTTTACCTTAAATGCCACGTTTAATCCGGATTTCGGCCAGGTGGAAGCCGACCCGTCCAAATTAAATTTAACCGCCTACGAAACCTATTTCGAAGAGAAGCGGCCCTTTTTTGTAGAAGGGAAAAATCTATTCCAGGCAAACCTCGCGCTGAGCGGTAATTCCACCTACTCCGAAAACCTTTTTTATTCCAGACGCATCGGCCGGTCCCCCCGGTACACCCCTCGATTGGCCCCCGGCGCCCATATCAAAATGCCCGAACAAACGCACATTTTGAGTGCAGCCAAAATTACAGGGAAATCCTCAACAGGGGTAAGTCTGGGAATTTTGGACGCCGTCACCAATGCTGAAAAGGCCGTCATTCAGGAAGGAAGCCGCCGTTACCGCGAAATTGTGGAGCCGTTAACAAACTATGCCGTTGTGCGAACGCAGAAGGATTATCGTAAAGGTCGAACCACGATTGGTACAATCCTCACGAATGTCTACCGGAATCTCCCGAATAAAAATTTTTACTTTTTGAACACACAGGCGACCACGGGCGGATTCGACATCAACCACCGCTGGGGAAACGACACGTACGCTTTGAAACTCTCTGTTTACGGCAGCTTTATTTCGGGACACAAGGAAGCGCTGCAATGGGTACAGCGTTCGTCGGCCCACTATTTCCAGCGCCCGGATGCCAAACACCTGCACTATGATCCCAATCGTACTTCTCTATCGGGATTGGCTTCCGTCTTCTACGTCGGGAAAATTGCCAGGGGACACTGGCGCGGAGGCGTCGGCTACGTCACCCGAACGCCCGGATTTGAAGCCAACGACATCGGCTACATGCGTACCGCCGATTTTCTGACGGCTTTTTATTGGGCCAGTTACATTCAATACACCCCGGGAAAAATTTTCAGAAACTACGCCGTCACGCACAATTTATGGACAACGGTGAATTACGGCGGCGCGCGAAAAGTGACCGGCGCAAACATCAGCACCCACTTTCGATTTATGAATTATTGGGAGGGCTACCTGCGCATCGACCGCGAATCAAGAATTCTGGACTTCACAGCCCTGCGCGGCGGCCCCGCTCTTTTAAAACCGGCACGTACATCCTCCTGGTTTGGGCTGTATTCGGATGATCGCAGAGCGGTCTCCTTCATTTTGCATGGGGGGATCCGCAAGAATGACAGAGGATTTTGGGATGCACAAATTTCTCCGGGGGTTTCGGTGCGGCCGTCAGGCCGGTTCAATTTTGAAGTTTCCCTGGGATACTACCCCAATCGTGACGATTTGCAGTACATTACCGCTAAAACAGACAAATCCGGCCAAACCGATTACATTTTAGGAAGGATTCACCAAAATACGCTTACATTAACCACACGGATTAATTTCACGCTCACACCGGATTTAAGCATTCAGTTTTACGGCCAGCCGTACATTTCGGCGGGCAAATATTCTCACTTTAAGAGAGTGACTCATCCCCGGGCCGAAGATTACTCAGATCGCTTTTCCACTTACGATTACAGGACGCCCATCGATTTCAATTTTAAACAATTCCGTTCCAACCTGGTCATCCGCTGGGAATATAAACTGGGATCCACGCTTTTTCTGGTCTGGTCGCAGGGCCGGACAGATTTTCAGCAGCAAGGCGATTTACATCTGTCCGGGGATCTGAAACGCCTGCTGCAGGCTCCGGGTGAACAGACGATTCTTGTCAAATTGAATCACTGGTTTAGTTTTTAGGGGTAAAAGGGATCCACATTGAATGGGGACGTCTCCCGCTTTTTGCCCCCGCCGCGAATGAATGAATTTCATGCAATTGCAGCTTTCATGCCTCTCACAAATTTAGCCGTCTTCACAAAATAATTGATTTTTTTAAAAGTGTTTTCTATATTAAACTACAATCTGACTCCCTCAACTAATTTATGTTTTTAAAGCTCTTTTGAGATAAAGCAATGATGATCTAACCCTTTTGTTAAAGAAGACCGGATGACACGGAAACAAAAATCGACGAAAAAACACAAGCCCAAAACACTGATCGGAGAACAATTTTTGGCGGAGGGCATCGACCGGTCGGGGGCTTCTTTTGTCCTTTCGGTTCCCGGGCTGCCCGGCAGAGATTTAATGGATTATCTCATCCGGAAGACCACCCTCGGAAAAAAACAATATGTCCACTGGAGTGTGAACAGCCGAACCGCCGTCGACACGGCCATCGGGATGGTGCTTTCCGGTCTGTGGGTGGCGGTTGTCCTCCGGGGCCCCGATTTCGCCGCCACTCTGGACAGTCTTCAAACACTCAGCCTGGTGCGCACACGGGGTGCTCTGATCATTATTCTCGGAGACGATCCGGCGGCCTGGGTTTCTCACAATAATGTGGATTCGCGCCAATTGGCCGCGGCCGCCAACTTACCCGTTCTCGAATTAGAGCGGGCGCAGGACAGTTTCCCTCTCGTACGAAAAGCATTTGAATGGTCGGAATCCTTTCAATTGCCGGTCGTGCTTCGTTACACCACGGCACTCAATCTGCAGGAGGACGAATTCTGGGAAGAAGATGCCGACATTACCCGTCATCCCCGGAAAACACGCATTCATTTCAGCGGCTCTGCACTCTCACTCCCCGAGAATGTGCTCGAAAACCAAACCCACTGGCGGAAGCGCCTGCAGGATGTCAAAGATGCCGTCGAACTTGAGCATCTCGCCAAAACGTTCGGCCTCGGCAAGAAAGGCATCATCACAAGCGGTTATTTGTTTTCAAAAGTGCTGGAAGTCACCGGCGGCAAACTGGACCCCTATTTCTCTCTGATGTCCATCTCCTCCGTCTTCCCGATTCCGGAAAAAGCCGTGGGTGATTTTATTCAGCGCGTGGATGAACTCATGATTTTAGAAGAGGGAGATCCGCTGGTCGAGAAGCAGGTGCTGGAAGAAATGGCAGGATTGAATTGGAAGGGGAAATTTCTGGGAAAGACAAATCAGCAAATTCCGGGTGAGGGAGAGATTTTTAAATGGGAAATCGAAGAACTCCTAACACAATGGGAACCTGAATTTGAAACGGAAGATTCTTTCTTTCCCTACCAGGAACAGCAGGATCGTCTTCTTCGGGAAGGTTTTTGTGAGGGGTGCGCCTATTCCGACGTCATGGAAGAATTTCAACGTGCGATTCGGACTGTTTACGGGAATCAAAAACCGATCGTGGTGGTTAATTCGGGGTGTGTGCTTCGGGAAGCCATTCATCTTCCGGATTTTGTTAATATTACACTTTCCTCCGGTTCCGCAATCAGCGTGGCCGCGGGTCTGGCCGGCGCTCAGACAAAAAGGGCGGCCATCGCCATCACCGGAGACACCAGTTTTTTTCAAAATGGGATTCAGAACTTATTGAACGCCGTCTTCATGAGGCAGGATTTATTTGTTTTAATTCTGGACAACGGCCTTTCGGCGCAGACCGGATTTCAACCGAATCCGGGATCGGGCTGGGACAGCCGGGGGACGAAATCCAAACGGATTGAAAAAGACAATTTTCTGTTCGCATCCAACGTGGACTTTTTTCGCGTGGTGAATCCGGACGATTCCGACGCTTTGCAAATGGCTTTCAAGGATGGACTTTCAGCCACAGGCGTTCGCGTGGTGATAGTCGAAAAACCATGTGTTTAATATAAATCCTGAGGACATTTCATGGCTGCAAAAAAGATATTGCTCGTAAACGGCAACCCGGCCGATGCGCAGGCGCTGCAATCGGATTTAACCCGGGCCGGCTACAGCGTCTTGAGAGCCGCAGACTACGCCAGTGCCTTAACCCGAATCGACCAACAGGCACCGGATTTAATTCTTTCGGAAGTGAAATTGAAAAACGGCGGCGGAATTGAGCTTTGCTGGCACATTCGCTCCGCCTCGAAACACCCGCTTATCCCTTTTATGATCCTGACCGCAATAGACGACGAAGAGGTCCGCCTGAATGCGTACCGTTCCGGTGTCGACTTTTTTCTCTTGAAACCGGTTTCGATCCGAAATTTAAGCGTTCGAATAGACGCGTTAATTACCCGCTACCAAAAAATGCGCGGGTACTTTTCGCTGATTTGCCGCTCTTTCTCCGGGTCCCTTCGGGATATCCAACTGATCGATCTCATTCAACTTTTTAATATGAACCAGAAAACAGGTTCGCTGTGGCTTTCCAAAGGGTTTTCAAGAGGCGTGGTCTTTTTTAATCACGGCGAGATCGATTACGCCAAAATGGAAAAATCAGAGGGAGAAAAAGCCGTTTATGAAATGGCCGACTGGAACGACGGGTTTTTTGATTTCGAGGCACAGGGAGCAACATTCGAAAAAAATGTAAACACCTCGACCATGAAGCTCCTTCTGGAATGCAGCAAAAAGAAGGATGAAGCGGCACTCCGGCAATTGAACGAATATTCTCCCGCCTAAAATCAGCTCGCCCCCCGGCCATTTAATCTTCCGGCAAAAGCGGCTCGTACACTTTTTTAACCGCCTGGATTTCGTCTCTCACTTGCTGTTTATTCCAACCCAGTTCGGCCGCCATGAGTGCTGCGATATCCGCCAGAACGGCTTCTCCGGGCAGGCCTGACGGCCCCAATTCCGTTCGCCTGAAAACAACGTCTCCCAAATGCTGTGCCATTTCTTCCCGAACCCCATGCACCACTTCCGCCTTTAAAATTTCAGTCTGTCCTTTCAGGGGCCCGGCTGCGGCAGCGTTTTCTTCCGCAATTTGTAAAATGTCCCTGTATGCAGTTCCGTAATTGATGACCAAATGACGCATGACATCCCGGCTGAACCCATCGGGCGAATTCTCAAGCACGTCCTGCAAGTAGGCTTTAAAATGGTCGATGTCTCCCCCGTAAACCGGTGTTTCCGCCGTTTTTGAAGGCCGATTTTTCAGACCCAACTTCTGCAGGGCCAAATTCACCAATTTTTCCGAAACGTCCCGGGCCGTTGTATATTTCACAGAAACGACCGAGAGCAGCCCGTCGATGCCGTCCTCCTTTTTATGGTCGATGAACCGGTAATGCTTGGTGAGTGTGACATTGCGCGGATCATTGTAATCTGCCTTGATGGGCAGCAAACCGCCGTAATAAAAGCGCACATCTTTAAACGTGAGATTCGCGGTCGGATATGCCTCGTTGATTTCTTTCATAAAAATTTCAATATCTTCATGCGTGATCCGGAATTCGTCGGGATCGCCTTCATAAGCCATTTGAGCCGTTCCGATCAGGGAAAGATTCCGCCAGGGCGTGATGAAATAGAGCCGGGAGCCTTTGCTGATCACGGCATCCCTGTCTTTGTATTCGTACTTGCTGTAAACACCCACCGAGTAGCCGTCGAACAATGGCTTCGTCACAATATTCATCATTTTAGCCAGCGTGACTTCTCCGGGATGTGTTCCCTTCTTCAGCCGATTGAGCATCTTGTTGATCCAGGGGCCGGTTGTATTGACCACCAATTTCCCGCGAATTTCAAATCGATCTCCGGAGAGCTGATCTTCCGCCAAAACGCCGGCCACACGATTCTCTTCTCGGATAAAATCTTTCGCCGCCACATAATTGGCCGCCGCAACTCCCGCGTCTACCGCCGAATGAAGAATGGAAAAAATCATGCGTTCCGAATTGTACAACTGGGCGTCGTACCAGACGGCGCCGCCGCTGAGATTCTCCTCGTCCACACCCGGAATTCTGCGAAGGCATTCTTCTCTGGAAATAATTTTGCCGGCGGGCAGGTGTTTTTGAGAATCCGGCAGGGTGTTGCGGTCAAATGAAACCAGGTCATTTATTTTCAGAGCCACGAACATGGCCTCCGGCCCCTTGATAAAATGGCCGTACGTCGGGATAACAAATTCGAGAGGATACACCAGGTGCGGAGCGATTTTCATCATAATTCGCCGCTCCCGGATGGATTCCCGCATGCGCCGGATATCCGCATGCTGAATGTAGCGCAGCCCCCCGTGGATAATTTTCAGACTGTTGGAAGAAGTGGCACCGCCAAAATCTCCGCTTTCAATCAATGCCACGCGAAGACCCCGCAGTGCGGCATCCCAGGCGGTCATCACGCCGTAAATACCGCCTCCGACCAGGACAATGTCAAACTCTTTTTGGGTTAATTGATTTAAATCCCGTTTCATGAAATCTCCTCATAAAGCTTTTATTTGTGCGAGTTCTTTCGGGTTAATCTCTCGCTTTAATCGCGTTAATAATCTCTTCATATAGAAAAGATAAGAAATTTATTTGTGAGATGGCAGTCTTTTTTTTGCGACCCGCCCGTAAGTGAGGTTTTAACTCATAAATCAAGACTTTCTTTTTGGGTCAGCAAATTAAGACGGTACTACTTTACTGCAATTATTGTGCAAAGCGTTTCGGGGTCGCTGTGAGAGGTTCCCTCAACCAAACCGTTGTATCGTCAGCGCTTCGCCAACTCATGCAGCACTTTTAATATTTTATCCCGGACGTTCGGATCGGTGGTGGAGTTGTAGATGCCCATTAAATAATCGATCACAATTTGTGTTTTGTTTAATCGTCTGGAGAGGACCACAGAAAGATTTTCCACGAACGGCGGGGCTCCCGGCTGAAGAACCGCTTTTTTCAAATACGCCAGTGCCGCTTCCGAATCGCCTAAATAGAAAAGATTTAAAAACGCCAGATAATAGGGCAATTCCCACCGGTTAGGATTCTCTTTATACCCCAGCCGGAGCAGATGAAGCGCCTCTTTTAACCGTCCGGTATCCATCATCACATAAAGGCCGCCAAAAATGTAGGGTTCAATAAAATGAGGATCGAGGATAACCACTCTTTCGAGCAACGGGTAAATAAACGGTGCCATACCCCGGCTTCTAAAGTTGAAAAAGATGGCGCGGAGTCTCCGATCGCGGCTCAAATCAAAATCTTTTTTTGAAGAGGCCTGAGCCGTTCGCCCTGAATCGGACTCCGGCAAATAACCATTGTCCCCGGAAAGATTAAATTTCTTCTTGATGATTTTGTAGAAAGGATTATCTTCATCCACGGTGTGCCGGCCGTAATACAAAACACTTTTAATCCACAGGTAATCCGCCATCAAACTTGTGTATCCAAGGGAAGCCCAGCGCAAAACATGTCCGTCGGGCAAATAAATCAAATCCTGAAGGGCTTTTTCAGGGGTACGATAAACATCCAGATTTTGCCGGGTGATCTGAATAATCCCCCCGAATACCGCAATCGCCAACAACAATCCTGCGTAAATGTACAATTTGCGATTCATTTAAAATTCCGTTTTTCCAAAATAAGGGATGTGGCGATCAACAAAATCCCGGAATAGGCTATTCCATATAAAACCGCATTGGGAACCGTGAGGGGCGGCAGGGCGAGATGCTCCACAACCGCCGTTTTAATATTAAAATTTTCTAAATTGGGGAGAACCGCATAGATAAACAGAAGAATTTTATTGGACGCATTTTCGGGATGGAGCTGCGTAAAAAGTTTCAGCCCCGGGCTCAGATGTCCGGCAATAAAAATCAGGACGGTGAGCACGGCGCTCAACATGGGAGAAGTAAATGAAGAAAAGAACAGCGCCCAGGCCACCACTAACATAATTTCAAATAAAATAAGCAAAATCCCCGGGAGCAAGCCCAAATCGACATGGTGTTCAATCAGGAGATCAACCACCAGTAAGCTGACGGTCATCACAAAAATATTCGCAAAAACGGTCAAAAGCAGGCCGGCATACTTGCCTAAAACAATCTGCCAGCGATGGATAGGTTTTGTGACCAGCATATAAATGGTTTTTCGTTCGATGTCCTGGTAAATCAGGCGAATCCCGATAAAAACGGCGATCAAAAGCCCAAAAATGGACATGGCGGCCAGGCCGAAATCCTTAACCAATTTTACCTGCTGATTAAGCGACCAACTGCCGATCACCAGCGAAATCCCGATGATAAAAACCGCAAAAAATAGAATATTGTACATCACCCGGTCACGAATTGTTTCCTGAAATGTGTTCCCTGCAATCACCCAGATCGCTTTCAATTTTTCGTTTCCTCCATAAAAATATCTTCAAGAGTTTTGTGATGCGGTTTCACCCTTAAAATCCGGCCGTCGTTGCCTAAAATCCACCGGATGGCTTCTTCTGCCGATTGTTCATCTTTCGTAAAAATAGTACTCCGGTGATCCTGTGCCGCCATCGTCCAGGGAGAGACCTCCGGACTGGCGGGCACGGCCTTCTTCCAGAGGCACATGATTTCGATGGAATCGACTTCAATTTCAAACAGCTCCGACATGGAGGCCTGACGAACCAACTGCCCGTTGTTCAGAATCCCGATCCGGTCGCTGATGACCTCTGCATCCGACAGAATGTGAGAACTAAAGAAAACGGTCTTCCCCTGGTTTTTCAGTGACAAAATAATTTCCCGGAACGTCTTCCGCCCCATTGGATCCAATCCGGTCATGGGTTCATCCAGGATCAGCAGATCGGGATCGTGAATGAGGGTCTGAGCCAATCCGAGCCGCTGCAGCATGCCGCGCGAAAACTTTCGGAGCTGAAGTTTCTCTTTTCCGTCCAGTCCGACGAGCTTTAACAATTCGGGAATTCGTTCCCTGTAATCTGATTTTGACAAATTATAAAGCTGTGCTGTAAAAGCCATGAATTCTTTTGCCGTGAGATAGTCGTAAAAGTAGGGCTGATCGGGAAGGTAGCCGATTTTTTGCCGCGATCTTTTTTCAAGATGCGAAACGCCGTCGATTAAAATTTCACCGGCATCCGGGAAAATAACGCTCAAAATAAGTTTAATTGTCGTGCTTTTTCCGGCACCGTTCGGGCCTAAAAATGCAAATACTTCGCCTTTTTTGATCTCTAAATTTAAATCCTTCAGAGCCGGAACTTTTTTAGGAATTAATCCGCTTGAATATGATTTTTGAACATGTGTTAATGTCAGCATTTCACACTCCATTATTTCCAGACTATATTATCGGCAAAAAATGGGTAAAAATGAGGGGGGAAGGAAGGTTTTTTTGAACGCATTTTTCGGATTGGTCCAACGACCTCACAAACTTACAAACCGCCGGGGGCACAAAGAAGACGCAAAGGGACCAGAATGGGCGCTTCCGTAATCTTTACGCCTTCTTTACATCAGGATGATTGTGCTTCGTTGATTTCCTGAAGCAATTTCATGAATCTTGCGGAATCATTTTTCATATTTGAGTTGTTAAACATGACATAACCGAGTTTATCCAGGGAAAGCACATGCTCAAGCAGTTTCCGGAGATCTTCATCAGGATACTGGTACCGGTAACTGATGCGTCCGTGAAGCCGGAAGTAGAAAAAATCTCCCGCCAGATGCGAGCCTCTAAACGGATCGATGCCATGGACAAGATTCAATTCCGAACATAGCTCTTTAACAAGATGGGGATCCCAGTTTCCGCGGGGTTCCCATAAAAATTGGAAATTCCCGCGATTGATGGATGTGAAGAATTTTCGCAAATTTTTGATATGAATTTCAGTCGGGGTGAAGCTGCCGGGACACTGAAAAATCAGAATACGCGCCTGCATGGCCTGGGCAATTTTTTTCGTTTCCTCCCATGCTTTAAACACCACACGGGTGGGTTTGAAAAAGCCGTAATCCGTTTTATGCATATAGTTAATGGGGGCCCTCATCCGGCGATAAGTCGGGCTGGTGGCTTCATGCGTAATGGCCTGCCACACTTTCATGTTAAATTCAAAATTTGCAGGAGCGTCTCTCCGCCATTTGTAAGCCGTTTCGCTCCGGGGCAACTGGTAAAATGTCTGCTGGATTTCTACCACCGGATAGTGCTTGTAATAAAGAGTTCGAGCTTCCGGAAATCCACAACATCCTACACGGATACCCGCCAGGGTTTCAGCGTGTTGTTCTGACAAAATTGCGTTCCTTTCCTTTTGTGTCAGATCATTGACATAAGATGCGTATTACTTCTTTGCGATGAAGACAATTTCCTGAGAATTTTCGAGTCGATATTCGTTTACAGCATGTTAACAGGATATATGAAAAGCTCCGACAATATTTTGGGTTTCAGATAAACGATTGTAAATCTTAACGGCTTTACCGGTCGTTTCAACGATCAACTGGACTCCCTGTGCCGTGAGCCAGTTCTTCGTTTCTTCCGGCACTTTCATCATTCCGAATTTGCCGGCTCCCAAAACCAGAATTGTGGGATGCGCCTCCTCGATGACGGAACGGATGTCCTCTATATCGAGCCGGTGGCTCTCTGTGCGCCACCAATCGGGTTTTATTTCATTCCCGATTAAAATAAGATCGTGGGTAAACGGCTTTCCGTCAATCACGATCTTTCCAAAGCGATAGCCCGTAATCATTTTCTTCTCTTACGCATCAAATTGAAAAGATTCATAATCGTCTAAATACCATTCCTTCTTGCTTTCGTCGTATAAAACATCCACAATTTGCCGATTTTTTAACTGGAGCTGGAAGTACAAATGCGTGGCCGACGGTGTGCGGACAGCCTGCATTTTAGCGCGTTGAAGTATTGTGTTCACCGGAAAGCGTTTTCCGCGAACAATAAGCACTTTTGGAGTTACGGGATTCTTAAATGTAGATGTACACTCCATGTAAACTAATTTTCTCATTTCGGGTTCATTTATAAAGAACTATCATTACGAAGACCGAATGGCAGATTAAACATCTCGATTGCTGATAAAAAAGTGTCGTTCTCAGGAGTCAAATTAAGTGTTGAAAAATTCTGGAAAGAATAACTATTAAATTATAATAAAATTGTTTTTAATACGCAAGCATTTATTTTTAAAAATAATTTTTTAGGAGGCTTTCGTTTGGCCATAAAAAAAGAGATCGCTTAAGCGATCTCTTTCAATTAAAAGCTTGCCATCCGGGATCAAATATTATCCATATTCTTACTTTGCGCCTGATGTATCGTGTGCAGTTGTTTCAACTTTGGTTGTTTCAACTGCAGTAGTTCCGGCCGGAGCCGTTTTTTGTTCAATCTTTTGAGTAGCTTTACCGGCTTCCTTCTTTTTGCTGCAGCCAACACTCAACGTCAGCGTTGGTAAAGCAACCAATAATGCGACCACCATTACTTTTTTAAACATATCGCCACCTCCTTCCAGGGTTTTATCAAACTTAATGGCA
This sequence comes from bacterium BMS3Bbin03, assembly GCA_002898015.1. Taxonomy (GTDB): domain Bacteria; phylum Zhuqueibacterota; class JdFR-76; order JdFR-76; family BMS3Abin05; genus BMS3Abin05. Next base: position 46,778 of record BDTM01000036.1, read on the forward strand.
AGCTTTAACAATCTTCACCATCCAGCAATATATAATTTTCTAAAGAAAATAGCAACATAAATTTTAATCAAATTTTATATAAATAGCGTTTTATTTTCTTTGTCGGCGTTTTTTGAAACGGTTCAGGCTGCTCGTAAATTTCGTGAATTTTTGAAAAGCCTGCAACTCTTTTATTTACTACATGTTTGAGATCCTGCAGCAGATTATTGATTCGGGTGCGTATTTCTGATTCGGTCAGGTTCTGTTTGGAAAATTCAAGATCCAGGACGTCATAATCGAGATAAACTTTTGCGATTATTTTCCGATCTCTTCCTAAAACCAGAGATTCCATCACATAAGAAGACTCATTCAAAATTTCTTCGATCTCTTCCGGGTAAATATTTTCACCATTCGATCCCACAATCACATTTTTTGACCGCCCTTTGATAAACAGGTAGCCTTCTTCATCCAGATAGCCTCGGTCACCTGTAATAAGCCAGCCGTCATCGGTTAGGACTTCTTTGGAAACCACCGGGTTATTAAAATAGCCCGGCATGATGTTGGGTCCCTTTGCGTAGATTTCACCGATTCCGGTGATTGGATCCCGATCCACAATCTTTAGGGTGACTTCCGGCACGGCAGGCCCCGTCGAAGAGACTTTCACTTTTTCCAGGGGATTGGCCGCCAGCAGCGGAGAGGCTTCTGTCAGCCCGTAGCCGGTTGTGTAAGGAATTTTTGCCTCCCGCATGAAATTCTCCACGTCCGGGGAGATGGCCGCTCCGCCAAACACAAAAAATCGTATTCCGCCGCCGAATGCTTCTAATAATTTCTTGCCGGCCAGTTTGTTTAATAACTTCCGAAAGACCGAAAACTTGTAGAGCTCACGCGTCAGCGGTTTTTTATTAATTTCTGCAAGCACCTTTTTTTTATAGATTTTCTCCATGATAAGCGGGACAGAGAGAATAATCGTGGGTTTGACCTTTTGCATGGCAGGAAGAAGCGTCATCGCCGTCGGGAGGCCTTCGATATAATAAATGGTGGCACCGAAATACAAAGCGGCCAAAAAGCCCATCGAGGCTTCATAAGCGTGCGATAAAGGAAGAATCGAAAGGAGGCGATCTTCCGTACTGACAGAAATAATCTGCGACACACTCAACACATTCGAGACAATATTCTTGTGCGTCAGCATAACTCCTTTGGAATTACCGGTTGTCCCGGAAGTGTAAATAATGCACGCCAGATCGTCTTCTTCACGCGGATATTCCTCGAACTTTTTTACACCGGTTTCAGCGGCAACAACGGCTTTTGTCAATGTATTGCTGTCACAACCGTCGACACGAAATTCAAAGTCATCCAGCGACAGAATGCATTCCAACTGTCCCAATTTGCCGTCTTCTAATTTTGAAGCCATTTTTTTCGTGGTGAAGAGAAGCCGGGCTCCGGAATTCCGGATAATGTGGTGAATTTGCGTGGGGTGAAATTCAGTCAGAATCGGGACAACGACCCGGCCTGACGTCACAATTGCAAAATAGGCGGCTCCCCAAAGCGGGCTGTTTTCCGCTAAAATGGCGACACGGTCGCCCTTTTTTAGTTTTTTCCACTGCAGCACTTTAGAAATTTGATGAACAAGCTCTTTAATATCCGAGTAGGTGAACGGTGTATCACCGACCATTGCAAGCGCATTTTGGTCCGGGAATGCCTCAAAACTGCTGTAAATTAAATCGCGAATTGTTCTTTTGCTTAAAGTTTGTCCCATCTTTTGGTTTCCTTTAATGTCATTTTCAGGCGTGCCAATCTTATTTTAAGCATTTCATTTTAAAATTACAATGAATATTTTCAAAATATAAAAGTTTATTTTGAAATACCCAAAATGATGGATCGATGATTCAAAGAAAAGTCCGTTAGGCAGAAACCCGAAATCCAAGCGCCCACAATTTTTTTACGACCGAATCTCTGCCGTTTTCTAATTTGATTCGCGTGTTTGAAAATTCCCTTCGTACCGGGTAATCCCTGCGCAAGGCATCAAAATACGCACCCCGCTCCGCTTCAGGCAGAGCCGTTATTTTTCGAAGCCGTCTGTCATCTTCACGGATGGCATACACTTTTTGTATAATATTCTGAATGATTTCTTCATCCCGTTTTTCACCCGCCCTTATTATCAGTTCAGGCACTGCCGGCGGCGGCACTAATTTTTCCGGGCGCCACGCGGGTTCTCTTCCCAGAAATTTGCACACTGCATCGTAAATCATTCGGGTGCCGTTGACTTTTGCATCAAATGAGTAACCGGCGGTGTGCGGCGTGCCGATTGTGACAAGCGATAACAATTCTGAGTCAATGTGCGGTTCATTTTCCCAGACGTCTAAAACCACCGGCTGAAGCCCGGCTTTTTTCAATTTCTCTTTTAAGGCAGCATTGTCCACCACTGGCCCGCGGGAGGTGTTGATCAAAACAGAACCCGATTTGAGACACGCCAGTTTTTTGGCATCCATTAAGTGAAATGTTTTATCGATTCCGCCAAATGTTAAGGGCACGTGCCACGTGAGGATGTCGGCATTCAAAAGCACCTCTTTTAGAGGCAGAAAACGCGGATCGCCGGTTTCCCGTTTAAGGGGCGGATCATTTTCAAGCACGGCCATTCCAAGAGACCGGGCACGTGCGGCCACCTTACTGCCGATGTGTCCCACCCCAATCACCCCCAGTGTTTTATCAGAAAGTGTCCACCCAAATCGGAGCGCCAGATCAAACAAGGCTGCAAAGACATATTCTGCGACGGAATTGGCGTTGCTCCCTGCGGCATTTGAAAAACCAATTCCCTCCCGGCGCAGATAATCCAAATCGATATGATCAGTACCCGTCGTGGCGGTGGCCACAAATTTGACCCGGCTGTTTTTCAGAAGATTTCGATCCGCTTTTGTGACCGAACGCACCAGCAAAATATCGGCGCTTCGAACCATTCCCGGTGTGATTTTCCTCCCCGGAACAGTCAGCACATCTCCGAACCCGGCGAAGGCTTCGCGCACAAACGGGATATTTTCGTCAGCGATAATTTTCATGAATTAAACTGAATAAACCCCTATCTTTTAACCGCTAATCCGGTTATTTAATCGTGGTTTATCGGTGCATGAATCATTCAACTTAGAAGATTTTGAATAGCTGGAAATTTGCCCCCTGTAAATATTTACCGAGGTTATGCTTGAGATTGGTTGAAATCGAATCCAGGTTATTAGCGGAGCTCTGAAATTTATTGAACACGTCTTCATTATAAATAAGTTTGGCCAGAGTGCCCTTTTTGTTCCGTAGCTGATTCGTTAAGTCTTTGAGTGAACCTGTAAAAGTATTTAATTGCAGCGAAAACTGCTTGAGTTGTGTAAGCGTGGTGTCGATATCCGCCGTATGAACCACGACAAGATTGTTTATTCGTTTTGCACTCTCATTTAAACGATTTACGGAAATCTGCATTTCCTTTGTATTTTTTCTCACAAAATCCGACAATTGGTTCGAGACGTATTCGATGTTATGAACACTATTCCGAAAAGACTTTTGTATATTGGAATTTCCGATTGTAGAATCAAGCGTTGTTTTGAATGTGCCGAGCACCTCATGCGCCTGTTTGGCCAGACTGCCGGCCAGGCCGATCAACTCCGGGATGGAGGGCGTATAGGCCCCGATCAGGGGCGATTTTAAATGTTTCAGATCCAAAGGCGGTTCCTGATCGCCGGGAGAAATTTCAACACACTTTCCTCCCATTAATTCCGTCATTTCAATCGACGCTCTTGCATTTTGATAAAGAACCACCTCTTTGCTCAGTAAAATTTTAACAAGCACCTGGTTTTTCATCAAAACGATCTGCTTCACTTTTCCTTTTCGAACACCGTTGACGGTGACCGGGTTGCCTTCTTCCAGACCGGACGCATTGTTAAACACGATACTAATGCTGTTTTTGTTGGCGCTAAAGCTGTAACCCTTCGCCCAGATGATCCCAAAAAACAGAATAAACAACCCCAGCACCACAAATAGTCCGACTTCAACTTCAGGGCTTTTAATATTCATTTTTTAACTCATTTTATTTAAAAGTTTGATGATGTCTATTTGTCTGCCATTTGGCACGTCGCGTGCCTCAACTTTCACGCCTTTTTCACAGAGTTTTTTAAAAAAGTAAATATCTTCATCCGAAACAAACACATAAGAAACGATTTCTTTTGCATTTTCTTTATAGTGTATTCCCCCCACATTTATCTCCTTAAAGGAGACCCCTGCTTCCAAAAGCTTCCAGGCGTCTTTAGGAGACTCCACCAACAAAATAATTCTTTCCTGCTCAAATAATTCCGATTGACTAAATTTTTCCGTCCGTTCAATCGTCATAACATCTATTTTTAAATCCGAATCCGAATAAGCATTTAAGTAAAGATCCCTTTCCCATCCGCTGTTCGCCACCTCATCGTTACAAAGGATGATGCGTTCCGGCTGCAGAGCATGTACCCACCCCACCACGACCTGACCATGAATCAGACGATCATCAATCCTGACCAACACAAAAGGCATGTTTAAGCGTCTCCCGGGAAAATATCGATGCCCCGAAGTGCATCTATTTTCAATATTTCAAGAAGTCCGGACAGGGGCAACTCATCTCGTTTGGTTAAAAACGACAGCAGCATGGGCAAATTTAAGCCTGAAATTACCGATATATTGGGACGCTCTTTTGCGACGCGACATGCCACGTGCCAGGGATTCCCCCCTTTTAAGCCTACGAAAACAATAGTCTTATCATCATTATCGTCACGTTCGACAATCTTCTCAAGACGAACTTTCAAGTCTTTCGGAGATAATCCTGCACTGGAAAGACTGTCGATACGGTTTGCCGGCCCCACAATCCGAAAAGCCGTATTGACAAAAGCTTTGCCTAAATCACTGTGTGTCAGAACAATACCGTTTATCATCTCCCAACCTGTTTAAACATCCGGAATTTACTCAAAATCATTTTTAAGATATTGTGTGACCTCTTTTTTCTCTTGAATTCTCTTCATCAAAAGTTCATTAAATCGTTTTGCAGGATTGATCCCATGAATCTTCAACAACTGATTGAGCGCAATAGTTTCAACAATGACCGTGATATTTTTGCCCGGGAAAATCGGCAAACGCACCAGCGGAATTCGGACGCCCAAAATATGCGCAAACTTATCTTCTACGCCCAACCGTTCATAATCTTCTTTCTCATTCCAATCTTCAAGTTGAACCTCGATCTCAATTCGTTTTTGCACGCGTATGGCTCGAATTCCGAACATGCTCTGGATATTGACGATTCCCAACCCTCTCAGTTCGATGTGATGCCTCAAGAGACTATTGGTTTGGCCGATTAATATGCCGCGGGCCTTGCGGATAATCTCCACGGCGTCGTCTGAGACAAGACGATGCCCCCGCTCCACTAAATCAAGAGCGACTTCGCTTTTCCCGATTCCGCTCCGGCCGGTAAGCAGCACACCGATTCCGTAGACATCGATCAATGTCCCGTGAACCACCACTCTGGGGGCAAATACCTCCGACAGGTACTCATTCAGATATCTGACAAATTCGGTTGAAACCAGTTCCGACTGCAGCAGAGGAATTTTTTTCGCCCGGCATTGTTTGGCAAGTTCTTCATCCACCGGATTTTTGTTCGTAACCACAAATAAGGGAATTTCAAATTCCAACAACCGCTGTAAATCCCGCCTTCTGACTTCCTCCGGAAGTGATCTCAGATAGGCGGCTTCCGTGTTTCCGAGAACTTGAATGCGATTGTATGAAAATACGTCCACAAATCCTGCCAGAGCAAGCCCGGGACGGTGGATTTCCGTCTCGGTAATTCGACGACTGAACCCGCCTTCGTCGACAATTATCTTTAACCTGAGTTCTTTTTCGTTTTCTTTAAAAAACTGTTCAACTGTAATGTGGTTCGTTTTCCTGGTCAATTTGTTCTCTTTTTTTATGGATTTTTGTGATCGATGATCTAAATAAACATAATATATTCCTGCAAAAAATCAAGAGCAAAATCACACAAGTTACAAAAAAGAAACCATCCTTTGGGGATGGTTTCTCTGTTTCGCGTACACCAAAATGCGCTTAAATCCGGAATAAGCATTTTCTAAAGAAAAATAATGCAAAATTCCGTACTTCTTCTTTCAAAGGGGAGGATTTATGATTCTTCATTAAATTCGTTTTCCTCAACTTCAGAAGAGACAACTTCCTGTTCTTTAGCCCGGTGTGATTTGGTTCGCAATTTTTCTTTGAATCGTTTCAATTGGCGTTCCATGTTAACGACCGCCAGGTCTATCGATTTATAAAAATTCTCGGACGATTCTGCCGCCACAAACTTGTGACTGTTAACGCTGATAGAAATATTGGCAATTCGATTCGCTCGTTCCTGGGTTAACACCACTTCACAGTCGACAATTCCATCAAAAAATTTCTTCAGCCGTTTGACTTCATTTTCTCCGTAAGATCGTAATTGGTCTGAAGCTTTGAAATGTCTGGCAGTGACTGAGATTCTCATAAGGCAACTCCTTTTGATTTTAGGTTCATCGATTGATTCTGCCTATTTAAATATCGCCGTGTCATTTATTTTCCATGATAAAGAACAAATTATGCGCGCGGATGAGCCTGATCGTAAATCTTTTTCAATTTTTCCATGGTGACGTGTGTATAAATCTGTGTGGTCGAAAGACTGGCGTGCCCGAGCAATTCTTTCACGGCTTCCAAATCGGCTCCGGCATCTAATAAATGGGTTGCAAATGTATGTCGTAATAAATGCGGACTTAATGAACTCAAGTCTGAGATTTGCTGCAGGTATTTTTGAACCCGGGCTTGAACATTCCTCGGTGAAATTCTTCTGCCCCGATTGCTTAGAAAGAGTGATTCACTTTGTTCTGCTTTTCCGGAGAATAATTGAGAGCGAATTTTTAGATAATTTTTCAGACTCACCGTCGCCTTTTTTCCCATCGGTACCAATCGTTCTTTATTTCCTTTTCCAAGCACTCGAATGAGATTTTCATGAAAATCGACATCGTCGATGTCTATCTTAATTAACTCCCGAAGCCGGATGCCTGTTCCGTAAAATATTTCCAGAATGGCCCGATCACGAATGCCTTCCGGCCGGTTTTTGTCCGGAAGCTCAAGCAAATCAAATGCTTCCTGAATGCTTAAAAATGCAGGCAATTTTTTTTCTGCCTTTGGCGTCTTAATCCCGCCCGCGGGATTTGTGGTGATCTTTCCGGACCGCATCAGAAATTTAAAAAACGACCGGACAGCGGCCAGTTTACGTCCGATTGTCTTCCGGCTCAACCCCTGCTGCGAAAGATAGGCCAAAAAGCCGCGGACATGCTGCTTTTTTATCCAGTCCGGATTGCCGCTGTCAGACCATTCCGGATAGGAAAGCGACAGGAATTCAATAAACTGCTTCAGATCAATTCGATACGCATCGACGGTAAATGAAGAAAAGTTTCTCTCCGTGTCCAAGACACGAAGAAATTGTTGAATTTGCTGCTGCACAATGTTATTTGAGGGTTGTTTCGGTTTCAGGGCTAAAGGCAAACTCAACTTTGCAGTTGGGACATTTTAAGAAATTCCCTTTTGATTTTGTGTAATGCTCTTCCAGATAAGGGTTTCCGCAGTTGGCACATTTTTTAAACAGGGGTTTGTGCCAGCTTGCAAAATCACATTCCGGGTAACGGCTGCAGCCGTAAAAGACTTTGCCCCGTTTGGTGCGCCGTTCCACAATTTCACCCACGCATCCTTCTTTTGGACAGGGGATACCCAGTGTGAAAGGCTTCGTAAATTTACACTTCGGATAATTCGAGCAGGCCAGAAAACGGCCGTAACGACCGACTTTTACGACCAGCGGAGATTCACATTTGGGACATTTTTCATCCGTCGTCTGCAGTTCATCTTCTTTCAAGGGACGCGTGTATTTGCACTCCGGGTAGCCGCTGCAGGCCAGGAATTTCCCGTTTCGACCCCATTTTACAACCAACGGCTTTCCGCATTCCGGGCAGGTCTCTTCGGTTTTCTCCTGCAGCGATTTTTTAATCTGATCCATTTTTTGATCAACCTCGCTTAAGGCTTTCTCAAAAGAGTCATAAAATTCCTGCAAAACCTCCACCGTTTTGCGCTTCCCGGCTTCAATTAAATCGAGCCTTGTTTCCATAATGGCCGTAAAATGGACATCGAAAATCTGTGGAAAATACTGAATTAAAATATTATTAACCGTGCGCCCTAACTCGGTCGGAAAGAGTCTTCGCGCCTCTCTCTCCGCATATTTCCGGTTAAGCAGTGTACTGATAATCACCGCATACGTACTGGGACGTCCGATGCCCAGATGGTCCAATTCTTTAATGAGGGTGCTTTCCGAAAATCGGGCGGGCGGTTTTGTAAAATGCTGCTCGGGCGTCAGTCCCAGCAGTTCCAGCCGGTCATTCTTTTTAAGGTTGCCGGGCACATGCCCGTTTTTCTTCTCTTCTTCGTCGGTCGGTTCTTTTGAGTCTTCATACGCCTGTAAGAAACCGCGAAATTTCATCACAGAGCCGGTTGTGCGAAACAGATACTCCCCCGCCTCAATCTCAATGGTGGTTTGATCCAAAATAGCCGGCGCCATCTGGGATGCCACAAAACGGCTCCAGATGAGTTCGAAGAGTTTTCGCTGATCCCGGGTTAAATAACGGGCAATCTTTTTGGGTTCCTGCGCCATCGAAGCCGGCCGAATGGCTTCATGGGCATCCTGTGCGTTTTTGCTGGTTTTAAATCGTCTCGGCTTGTCGGGGACATAATCGGAACCGTAATTATCTGCGATGTAAACCCGTGCCGCTTCGAGTGCCTCTTCCGCAATTCGAGTGGAGTCTGTCCGCATGTACGTAATCAGCCCGACACTCCCCTTGCTCCCCAGTTCGATCCCCTCGTAGAGCTGCTGGGCAATGGCCATAATTCGAGCGGAAGAGAAACCAAATCGTCTCGCCGCCTCCTGTTGAAGGGTGCTGGTTGTGAATGGCGGGGACGGGGACCGCTTAACCGTTTTTTTCACAACACTCGAGACAACAAAATGCGCCTGCCGGATGTGTTCTACATGTTCAGCGGCAGAAGTTTCGTTCGGAATTTTGATTTTCTTCCCGGAAATCTTGACCAATTCAGAAAAAAACGGCTCGGTCTTTTCCCCCTTCAATTCGGCTTTTATCGACCAGTATTCCTCTGCGACAAAGGCTTCGATAGCCTCTTCCCGCTCGCAAATCAGGCGAAGTGCCACGGTTTGAACCCGGCCGGCACTCAATCCGCGGTAAACGGTTTTCCACAATACGGGACTGACTTTGTACCCCACAAGCCGGTCCAACACCCGGCGGGCTTTTTGTGCATTTACTTTTTTTAAATTAATGGTCGTGGGATGTGCAATCGCGCGCGTTACCCCTGATTTCGTAATTTCATTGAAGAGAACACGACGGACATTGCCGTTCTTTTCCTTCAGTTCATTCGCAAGGTGATAGGCAATCGCTTCTCCCTCTCGGTCGGGGTCTGTGGCAATATACACTTGATCGGAGCTTTTTGCAAGCTTTCGGAGCTCCTGAAGAATTTTTCCCTTCCCCTTAATGGTAATATAATCGGGTTCAAATTCATTTTCGATATCCACAGCAAGACGATTTTTGGGAAGGTCTTTCACATGACCCACCGACGCTTTAACCACATAATCTTTGCCGAGAATGTGATTAATCGTTTTGGTTTTAGCCACCGATTCAACAATGACAAGAGATTTTGGCATATTTTTAAACTAAGCCGTTTTCGTTAGTTAATCGTTCCGTTTTTATCCATAATGGTTCGTCCCAAGAGCTGATCATCGGCATCGTCCGAATTAAAAAGCAGGGATACCACAATCGATTTAATGTCATCGTCCGTGACGGAACTTACACCCAACATCATGGCGCGCTCAATAATTTGCTCCATATCAGACTGGGTAATGATGCCCAGTTCTTTCAATTGAATTAAATAGCCATGCGCTTCGGGGTGAATGACCACTTTTTCCGCTTCGTGCAACACGCGAAAGCCGTGCCGCAGTTCAAATTGAGGCTCGTCAAAAATCTCTTCTTGATTCGTCTGTATTTTTTCAAAAAGCCAGGAAAATGCCGTATTGATCTCATTCTCAGTATATCCCTGATTCCGCAGTTCCTTGGACATCCCGTCGATTCGATCGATTTTATCATTATCGGCACGAATTTGGCTCATCAAGTAGACCAGAATTTCAACAACGCGTTCGTTCATTTTTGCCTCACACTTTCTTCATCCCAGAGAAATATTAAAAGGTAATACTATTTTTAGAAATGTCAAGTTATTTTACAACAATTTCATATTTCATTTACTTTTTGCGGCCGTGGCAGTATTTGTACTTCTGCCCGCTTCCGCACGGACACGGATCATTCCTGCCGACCTTCGACACCACTCGAATGGGTTTCTGCTTCGGCTGAGAGGGTTCTATTCCGCCGTGCCGTCTGGCAGCCACTTCTTCTTCGGCCACAGCCTCCGGAACCCCGCGATAGCCCATGCCCGTCGTCGATTCGTGAATGGTGGACATCTGCTGCGGTTTGGGTCTGGGTTCAAATCGCGGCATGACCTGCGGCTGTGCACGGAATACAAATTGCAGAACACCCTCGTTGATTTTATTAAGCATTTCGGAGAACATCCGGAAGCCTTCTTTTTTGTATTCAATCAACGGGTCTTTCTGACCGTAGGCGCGCAACCCAATGCCCTCTTTCAGCAAATCCATCTCGTACAGATGCTCTTTCCACTGCTCATCGATCACCCGAAGCGTGGCAATTCGCTCGATTTCCCGCATCAAATCCGGGCCAAATTTTTTCTCGCGATAGGCATAAGCCTGTACGGCCTTTTCATATATCCGCTCAATCACCTCCTCCTGGCTCAGATCGATGATTTCGCTCTCCTTGAACGGAAGCTTAATCATCATAACCCGCATGATTTCAGACTTTAATCCGTCCCAATCCCATTCTTCCGCATAAACGTCGGCATCACAGTATTCTTCAACTTTATCATGCACAAAATCGTCGATCATATCCATAATTTCGTCTTTGAGGTTTTCTTCCCGCAAGGCATGATTCCGGCGGTCGTAAATGACTTCACGCTGCTGATTCATGACGTCATCGTATTCCAATAAATGTTTCCGAATACCGAAGTTCTGGGTTTCAACTCGTTTCTGCGCACGCTCGATGGATTTTGTGATCATGGAATGCGTGATGACTTCCCCCTCCGTCAAACCCAATTTGTCCATCACCCCGGCGATGCGTTCCGAGCCGAAAAGACGCATTAAATCGTCTTCCAGAGATAAATAAAATTTTGAAGCGCCTGGATCTCCCTGACGTCCCGCCCGGCCGCGAAGCTGCAGGTCGATCCGGCGGGATTCGTGGCGTTCCGTTCCGATAATGTACAGACCGCAGGGCACATTCGCTCTGCAGGCGCTGATGTCGATGTCATCCGGCGCCTCTTTTTCACGATCGATCAGAAAACATTCGCTGCACCGCACAACCCCTTTCCCCAGCTTAATATCCGTACCGCGGCCTGCCATGTTTGTGGCAATTGTGACGGCGCCCGGCTCACCGGCGCGGACAATAATCTCCGCCTCCTGCTGGTGATACTTCGCATTTAAAACCGAGTGCTTAATCCCCTGCCGCTTCAGCATTCGACTCAGAGTTTCCGAAACATCTACCGAAACCGTTCCCACCAGCACAGGACGTCCCCTTTTGTGGTTTTTGACCACTTCTTCGACCACGGCATTGTATTTTTCGCGGCGGGTCCGGTAAATCTGGTCATGATAGTCGATACGGCGGACGGGGCGATTGGTTGGGATCACCAGCACATCGAGCTTGTAAATCTCCCAGAATTCGTTCGCTTCGGTGGCGGCCGTACCGGTCATACCGGCGAGCTTGTAGTACATTCTGAAATAATTCTGCAGCGTAATCGTGGCCAGAGTCTGCGTTTCGCCTTCGACCTTTACATTTTCCTTCGCTTCCAGTGCCTGGTGTAAGCCGTCGCTGTAACGCCTGCCCGGCATGAGCCGCCCGGTGAATTCATCCACGATCATCACTTTGCCGTCGGACACCACATACTCTATGTCTTTTTCGAAGAGCGAATAAGCCTTTAACAACTGCTGAATGTTGTGAAGTTTTTCATTCTTTTCGGCGTATTCGGTAATGAGTTTTTCTTTCCGCCGCTCTTTTTCCGTTTTTGAAAGACTTTCATCTTCCTCGATGCGTGTGGTTTCCTCGTCGATATCCGGAATGATAAACATATCATGCGAACTCGGAGACAATTCCTCACGCCCTTTATCGGTCAGTTCAATCGTATTGTTCTTCTCATCGATAGAGAAGTAAAGATCATCATCGATTTCATGCAGACGTTTATCCCGAATAAAATCATTCTCCACCCGACGCGCGAGCTTTTGTAACCCGGGTTCGTGCAATAATTTTATAAGGCGTTTATTCTTCGGCGCTCCGCGAGTGGCCTGCAGCAGACGAATTCCCGCTTCATACTCTTTGCCTTCCTTTAATAATTTTTCGGCTTCCGAAATATATTGAGTGACAAGACGCATCTGGTTCCGTACCAACCGCTCAACCATCGGCTTCATTTCTTTGTATTTCTGATTAGACTGTCCCACCGGGCCGGAAATAATGAGCGGGGTTCGTGCTTCATCAATCAGCACGCTGTCCACTTCATCTACAATAGCATAATAATGGCCGCGCTGAACACAATCTTCAATGGAAATCGACATATTGTCACGCAGATAATCGAACCCAAATTCATTATTGGTCCCGTACGTAATGTCTGCGGCGTAAGCCCGCCTGCGCTGTTCCGTGTCCATATCATTTGTGATATAGGCCACAGAAAGGCCCAGGTATTTGTAGACTTCACCCATCCACTCCGCATCACGGCGGGCGAGGTAATCATTTACGGTCACCAGGTGTACACCCTTTCCGGTCAGCCCCTTTAAATATAAAGGCATGGTAGCGGCAAGTGTTTTTCCTTCGCCGGTTGCCATTTCGGCGATTTTACCCTGGTAAAGCACAACAGATCCCAGAAGTTGGACATCGAAAGGCACCATATCCCAGACCATCTTGTGATCCACAACATTCCAGGAACGTTTCTCTTCTTTGAAACGGCGGCAGACTTCTTTCACTGTGGCAAAGGCTTCGGGCAAAAGCTCATCTAAAACCTCATCAAGAATCTCATTTTCCTTATCCTCGAATTCGGCAATTTGATCACGGATTTCATTCCGTTCTTCGATTGAACTCTCCGGATTTTGGTAGCCTTCTTCCAATTCTTGCTTCAGGGTTTTAATTTTGTCTGTTATTTCTTTCGAACGCTCACGAATGATGTTTTTGAATTTCTCTGTCTGTCCTTTGAGCTCTTCTTCGGACAGGTCATGGAGTTTTTCGTAAGCCTCATTAATCTCATCCACTACCGGAAACAGCTTTTTGGTTTCCCGGTCGTTTTTGTTGCCAAAAACTTTTGTTACAAAATCACCTAACATCTGATTCACATCACCTTTTTTTATTAAAGTTCATTTATCTTTTTCTTATCCCTAAAAATAATACGATATTTTTGGTTTTGCCAATTATTTTTAAAATCAGGAATCGGCTTTGACGTCCAGCAGTCCCCTGCCGCTTTTGTGAAGCTTTCCGGCATCTTTCAGATCGCTCAAAATAGAATCCAGGATGCCGTTAATAAAGCTTCCGCTTTTTTCGGTACTAAACCGTTTCGCAATTTCGATCGATTCATTAATCGTAACCTTGGGGGGAATGTCCTCAAAATAGAGAAATTCGGTAATCCCCATTCTGAGAATCAGTTTATCAATGATGGCAATACGCGTGAAGTCCCAATTAAGCGCTTTTTTGCGAATCATCCGGTCAATTTCGCGCTGATGATCCACTATTTGACGAATCAGAGTTTCGGCGAATCTTCTGGTTTTTTTATCTTCAATCCCGGAATTAACCACATCCTCGATGACCTCCTCTATCGGATTATGGGTCATTTCATACGCATAAAGAGTCTGTAAGGCATATTCTCTCGCCAACCGGCGTCCACTTTTTACCATTTCCCCATGTCCTTAGTTAAACCAAAATTTTAGATTCGCGTGAGCCACCCGTACTTATCCTCGATTTCTCCCGACAGGATGCCAAAGAAATGTTGTTGAATTCTTTCGGTTATTGGGCCGCGTTTGCCTTCACCAATCGGAATGCGGTCCACAGATTTAATCGGACTGACTTCTGCGGCGCTGCCTGTGAAGAAAAGTTCATCCGCCAAATAAAGAAGCGAACGCGGGATCATCTCCTCGATGACGTCGTAGCCCAATTCCTTTCCAATCCTAAAGACAGAATCACGCGTTATTCCGGGTAAAATAGATGCCGAAATCGGCGGTGTATATAATTTGCCGTCGCGAACCATAAACAGATTTTCGCCGCTGCCCTCACTGACGTAACCTTCCATTGTGAGTGCGATGCCTTCCGCATAGCCGTCCAGAACGGCTTCCATTTTAATGAGCTGCGAATTCATGTAATTGCTGCCGGCCTTGGCGATAGAAGGCATCGTGTTTGCCGGCAGACGATTCCAGGAAGAAACTTTCACATCTACCCCAATGTTGATGGCTTCGTCGCCCAGATATTTCCCCCAGGTCAGAGCTGCAATCGCCACGTGAATCGGTGTCCCGGTGGGGTCCACGCCCAGTGTCTTGTATCCGCGAAAGACAATCGGACGCAAGTAAGCGTCTTCCAAATGATTTTCACGAACGATCTCCTTGCACGCCTGTTCCAGTTTTTCCGGTGTAAACGGAATCTGAATCCTGTAAATCTTCGCCGAATTAAACAAACGTTTGATATGATCCTGCAAACGAAAAATGGCCGAACCCTGTTTTGTCCGGTAACAGCGCAACCCTTCGAACACGCTGGAGCCGTAATGGACCACATGAGACAATACATGAACGGTTGCTTCCTGCCAATTTACAATTTTACCGTCAAACCATATTTTCCCATTAGGGGGCACTTCAGACATATTTCCTCCTTTAATATTTATTCTAATTTAAAAACTTCTGAAGTAAAAAACAATTTTTTATTTTAATAGTTTCCGTGCAATGACAATTTTTTGAATTTCGGACGTCCCTTCATAAATTTCCGTAATTTTTGCGTCTCTGAAAAATCGCTCCACCGGGAAATCGGTAATGTAACCGTAGCCTCCGTGAATTTGAACCGCCTCATTTGTCAATTTCACAGCCACAGCGGAGGTTTTCAGTTTCGCCATGGCGGCTTCCAGGACATAATCCAGGCCGCGGTCTTTTCTCCAGGCCGCCTGGTAAGTGAGCAGCCGGGCAGCTTCCAATTCGGTTACCATTTCGGCCAGCTTGAACTGAATTCCCTGAAATTCCGAAATCGTTTTCCCAAACTGTTTTCGTTCTTTCGAATAGGCCAATGCGGCGTCGAAGGCTCCCTGGGCAATTCCGAGTGCTTGTCCCGCAATTCCAATCCGGCCGTTATCAAGGGCGGAAAGTGCCGTTCGTAAGCCTTTCCCTTCCGGGCCGATCAGATTTTCCACGGGAACCCGGCAATCTTCAAAGGCCAATTCGCAGGTGTCCGAGGCGCGAATACCCAGCTTTTTCTCCTTTTTGGTCACGCTGAAGCCCGGAAAATCCTTTTCAACGATAAAGGCGCTAATGCCTTTGTACCCCATGGAACGGTCCTTTGTGGCGAAGACAATCAACACATCCGCATGAGCCGCATTCGTGATGAATCTTTTGGTCCCATTCAAAATGTATAAATCGCCCTCTTGACGATAACCGGTAATGAGCGAGGCCGGATCCGATCCCGCACCCGGTTCTGTCAGGGCAAACGCACTTAATTTTTCTCCTTTTGCAAGGGGCACCAGATATTTCTGCTTCTGCTCTTCATTTCCAAACATCTGGAAGGTGTCACAAACAAGAGAATTGTTCACATCAATGACCACCGCTGCCGAAGCATCCACACGGGCGATTTCTTCCATGATCAGCGCATATGCCAGATAATCCATGCCTGCACCGCCGTACTTTTCGGGGACGGTCACACCCAAAAATCCCAATTCCGCCATTTGTTTGACGGCTTCGGCAGGGTAAATCTCTTTCTCATCCCGTTCAGCGGCACCCGGCGCCAGCACTTCTTCGGCAAACGCACGCGCCGTTTCCCTTACCATTTTGTGATCGTCATCTAATAGAAAATTCATAAATCATTCCCTCATATTTTTTAATGTTTCACTCCTAATTCTTTATTCCCAATTCGTAATTCCTAATTCCTAATTCCTAATTCGTATTTTTATCTCCCATAATCATAAAATCCCTTCCCGGTCTTTCGTCCCAGATATCCTGCGGCAACCATCTTCTTTAAAAGCGGGCACGGCCGGTATTTCGGATCGCCCAGCCCGTCATAAAGAACGTTTAAAATATGGAGACACACATCCAGGCCGATAAAATCAGCCAGAGTCAGCGGGCCCATGGGATGGTTCATTCCAAGTTTCATCACGGTATCAATGGCCTCCCGGTCCGCCACGCCTTCCATCAGACAAAAGACAGCTTCATTAATCATGGGCATGAGCACGCGGTTTGAAATAAATCCCGGATAATCATTCACGGCCACCGGTGTTTTCCCCAATTCTCTGCTTAAATCCAGGATGGCGCTGAAGGTCTCATCGCTGGTGGCCAATCCTCGAATCACCTCCACCAAAGTCATCACCGGCACAGGATTCATAAAATGCATGCCGATACACTTTTCGGGGCGCTGGGTTACCGCCGCCAATTCCGTAATCGAAATGGACGAGGTGTTGGATGCCAGCAGCGTCTCCGCCGGACAAATCGCATCTAATTTCTTGAACACCTCTTTTTTTGCCTCCGGATTTTCTATGATAGCTTCCACGACCACCCGGGAATTTTTGACGTCTTCTATCGACGTCGCCGGATGGATTCGCTTCAGAGCGGCTTCCGTTTTATCAGCCGTCAGAATGCCTTTTTTAATCTGCCGCTCCAGGTTTTTCCGGATGGTTGCCAGGGCCCGATCCAGATAATTCTGATCGACATCCACCAAATGCACTTCAAACCCGGACAGGGCAAACACATGGGCGATCCCATTTCCCATGGTTCCGGCTCCAATGACAGCCGCCTCTCTATTTGACATCATTGCCTCCCGTATTTAAGCATTAAATTCGTGTGAATTTGTGACAATTCGCGGGTTTTTTCAATTTTTCAGACTCTCTCCACAATCACTGCTGCGGCCTCCCCGCCCCCAATGCACAGGGTTACCAGACCCGTGGACGCTTCCCGTTGTTCCATTGCGTACAGCAGGGTTGTGAGCAGCCGCGCCCCGCTGGCACCAATGGGATGCCCGATGGCCACGGCACCGCCGTTCACATTTACTTTTTCAAGATCGATCGTTAAAAGTTTTTGAGCGGCCAGCAGTACCACCGCAAAGGCTTCATTAATTTCAAACAAATCAATATCACCGATTTCCATGCCGGCCTTTTTTAATACTTTTTGAATGGCGTACGCCGGCGCCGTGGTAAACCACTCCGGATCCTGTGCGAAAGAAGCCTGGGAAATTATCCGCACCAGCGGTTTCGCACCCAACGCTTTGGCCGTTTCCGCAGACATAACGACCGCCGCCGCCGCGCCGTCATTAATCTTGGAGGCATTTGCGGCGGTTACGGTGCCGTCCTTTTGAAAAGCCGGCCGCAATTTGGGAATTTTTTCAAAATTAACCTTGCGCGGTTCCTCGTCTTCCGCCACCAAAATCGGATCTCCTTTGCGCCGGGGGACAGAAACAGGCACGATTTCCTTTTCAAATCGACCCTGGTCCATGGCATCTAATGCCCGGCGATAACTCCACGCCGCCAATTCATCTTGCGCTTCCCGGGAGATTTTCATTTCACGCGCGCACAGTTCAGCCGCATTGCCCATGTGAAAATCATTGTAAACATCCCACAGGCCGTCTTTGACCATCGAATCGACCAACTCTCCGTTGCCCATCCGGTAGCCCCAGCGCGCGCGGGGAATCAGGTAAGGAGCGCTGCTCATGCTTTCCATCCCACCTGCCACAACCACGTTGGCATCGCCAAGCCTGACGGCCTGGTCGGCCAGCATAACCGATTTTAACCCCGAACCGCAGACCTTGTTAATGGTCATGCACTCCACACGCACAGGAAGCCCGGCTCCGAGCGCCGCCTGCCGCGCGGGAGCCTGTCCCACACCGGCCGGCAGTACATTCCCCATGATGGCTTCGTCAATTTGATCTTTTTCCAGGCCGGCCCGCTTAACAGCCTCTTCAATTGCGATGGAACCCAGCCGGGTCGCAGAAACCGGCGCCAATGCGCCGCCGAAAGAACCGACGGGTGTTCGCGCGGAACTAACGATCACTGTTTCGTGTAATGCTGCCATTTATTGTTCTCCTTTTTGAATCTTCTCTAAATCTCGGCCATCATCCGCCTGGCGATGACCAATCGTTGAATTTCGGAAGTTCCTTCGCCAATTTCCATGAGCTTGGCATCCCGGTAAAAGCGCTCCACGGGGTAATCCTGTGTATAACCGTAACCGCCATAAATTTGAATGGCACGGTTGGCTGTGCGCGTACTCACCTCCGACGCATACAGTTTAGCCATCGCGGCTTCCTTGGTGAAGGGCTTTCCGGCATCTTTCAGCCGGGCCGCATCGTATACCAGATGTCTGGCCGCCTGCACCTCCGTCCCCATATCCGCCAGCATAAACTGAATCCCCTGAAAATGACCGATGGGTTTTCCAAATTGGGTCCGCTCTGTGGCGTACCTGACAGCGTGATCCAGGGCGCCCTGCGCAATCCCAAGTGCCAGCGCGCCGATCCCGATCCGCCCTTCATCCAGGGTGGCCACAGCCAGCTTAAAGCCGTCACCCTCATGGCCGAGGAGATTTTCGGCGGGCACTTCGCAGTCCTCAAAAATCAACTCCTGCGTATTGGAAGCATGAAGCCCCATTTTATTTTCTGCTTTTCCCAATTTGAATCCGGGGAATTTTTTCTCCACAATGAACGTGCTCATGCCTTTATGCCGTTCCACATCGGTATTGGTTCGGACAGAAACGATAATGAAATCCGCCTTGCCGCCATTCGTACAAAACATTTTTGTTCCGTTGAGAAGGTACCGGTCACCCGCCTTTTTGGCGGATGTTTTTACACCGGCCGCGTCGGAACCGGCTTCCGGTTCGGTCAATCCAAACGCACCGACAGATTTTCCTTCGGCCAGGGGACGCAGGTATTTCTGCTTCTGGGCTTCCGTTCCGAATACATAAATGGGGTAACTTCCCAGAGAGGTGTGTGCCGCCAGCGTGATACCCGTTGACCCGCACACACGACCAATTTCTTCGATGGCGATGGCAAGCGCCAGCGTGTCCATTCCGGCACCCCCATACTTTTCCGGAAAGGGGATTCCCATCAACCCAAGGTCTGCCATTTTGTGAAGAATTTCCCAGGGGAACTCCCCCGTCACGTCCATCTCAGACGCAACCGGTTCGATTTCCTTCTTCGCAAAATCACGCACCATTTTTTGCAGCATCACGTGTTCTTCAGAAAGTTCCATTTGACACTCCTATTTTAGCAAATTCTTCAAAACCGTTGCCTTTAAAATAAGCCTTCTTTGCCTTTTGGGAGCTATCCCATCCTTTTTTGACTTGCCCCGATTTTTAAATCCTCGGTCACTGAGCCTGTCGAAGTGACCGAATTATGCTTTAGCCTAAAAAAGGCATTTTTGATCCTTCAATTATTGGGCTGAAGCCCTTATTTGTTTTACATCCTCCTATCCCCGAGCTGAAGCTCGGGGCAAGTCAAAATTGTTTCGCACCTATTTTTTTAGCAAAATCTTCAAAACCGTTGCCTTTAAAATATGCCTTCTTTGCCTTGTGGGAGCTATCCCATTCTTTTTTTGACTTGCCCCGATTTTTAAATCGGGGTTCCTGAAATTTCTCCCAATAATTCCCGGGCTTTAGCCCAAGAAAGGCTTTTTTAATCCTTCAATTATTGGGCTAAAGCCCTGATTTGTTTTACATCGTCTTATCCCCGAGCTGAAGCTCGGGGCAAGTCAATAATAATTTCTTTCTTCTAAAATAAAACCGCAAGAATCAGCATCCCAAAAATTGAATTTTTTATTTTTCAGAAATTGCTGTTCTTTTTTTTGACTTGCCCCGATTTTTAAATCGGGGTTCCTGAAGCTTCCCCAATAATCCCCGGGCTTTAGCCCAAAAAAGGCTTTTTGAATCCTTCATTTCACCGGGCTAAAGCCCTGATTTGTTTTACATCGTCTTATCCCCGAGCTGAAGCTCGGGGCAAGTCAATAATAATTTCTTTCTTCTAAAATAAAAACCGCAAGAATCAGCATACCCAATGTTGAATTTCTTATTTTTCGGAAATTGCCCATTCTTTTTTGACTTGCCCCGATTTTTAAATCGGGGTTCCAAAAGCTTCCCCAATAATCCCCGGGCTTTAGCCCAATAAATGCTTTTTTTAATCCTTCATTTCACCGGGCTGAAGCCCTGATTTTTTTAGCTTTCTCTATCCCCGAGCTGAAGCTCGGGGCAAGTCAATAATAATCTCTTTCTTCTAAAATAAAAACCGCAAGAATCAGCATCCCAAAAATTGAATTTCTTATTTTTCAGAAAATGCCCATTCTTTTTTGACTTGCCCCGATTTTTAAATCGGGGTTCCCGAAATTTCCCCGATAATTCCCGGGCTTCAGCCCAAAAAAGGCTTTTTGAATTCTCGGTCACTGAGCCTGTCGAAGTGACCGAATTACGCTTTAACCCAATAAAAGCATTTTTGATCCTTCAATTCACCGGGCTGAAGCCCTGATTTGTTTTACATCGTCTTATCCCCGAGCTGAAGCTCGGGACAAGTCAATAATAATTTCTTTCTTCTAAAATAAAAACCGCAAGAATCAGCATACCCAATATTGAATTTCTTATTTTTCGGAAATTGCCCATTCTTTTTTGACTTGCCCCGATTTTTCACTAATTTAC
>BDTM01000037.1 GCA_002898015.1 bacterium BMS3Bbin03
CGTAAATGGGGGCCGGTGAGAGCAGTCTGAATTTTAGGCTCCTGAGTTGAGACACATGGTAACCGTCGAGTCTCTTGGCGTCGGGCTTTTTGACCTCCACCACATATTGAACGATGGCTGTGGCAAGCCCGGCCAGACGGGAGCCGATAATTTTCTCGAACCATTGCTTGTTTGAAGCGATCTCCTGTTTTTTAGTGACATCTGCAATAATATTCCATGCATTGCCGTATTCTGCTTTCCATGTAGGATTGCCGTCTACTTTTTTACGAAAGGTTTCCTGCTGAGTCTTGCGTATTTCCATGATCTTCGGATTTTTCAGAGCCTCATATTCACCGGTCATGGCTTTCTCGCCATTGGAGAGACCAAAGGTGAGAACCAGCGCCCGCCGTTTTTGTTCGGGCCCTCTTTTCGCATATTCCCTGAGATTTTTAATCCAGGATTTAATGTAATTTAACACCCGCGGATAACGGTAATCCCGTTGGTAAAGCAATTGGGCAACCGTGTAAAGACGGTCGGTGGAACCCGGGTTTCCGGAGACAAATACCAGCTCATTGTCCCCGGGGCCTTTTGCATTCCATTTAAAATAATCCGGGGAATGAATGGGCTTTCCATTCTCGTACACGCGGAAAAAGGCCACATCCAAATCGTAGCGCGGATACGTAAAATTATCTGAATCACCGCCAAAATAGGCGGCCTGCCGTTCAGGGGCAAACACCAAACGCACATCCGTGTAATTCTTGTAGCGATAAAGCCAGTATTCCCCGCCGTGGTACAAATTTACCACAGTGGATCGCAGCCCCGTTTTTTTCAGACTCTCTCTTTCGATTTTAGCAATCCTCGCCTGGCGCGCTTTTAAGGCCGCCTGATCATTCATGCCTTTCTTAACGGCAGACAGGACCCGGCTTGTCACATTCTGCATGGATACTAAAACATTCACCTGCAGATCGGGACTCTTCATTTCCTCGCCGGGGGCGGCCGCATAAAAACCTGTTTTGACGTAATTTATTTCTGCTGTGGAATTTTTTTGCAGTTGACCGATAGCCACATGGTGATTGGTCATGACCAGACCATTCGGGCTGACAAATGACCCGGAGCCGCCGTCCATAAAGCGGACACTGGATAAGCGAACGTGATCCAACCATGCTTTGGTAGGCGTGAATCCGTATTTTTCCTGAAGCAGTTTCGTCGGCGGATTGTCAAATGTCCACATGCCCACATCGGGTTTTGCCACTGCCGATCCCGTAAAAAGAATCGTCATTGCCAATAAGGATAGTCCCTTCAGCGTTCGGCAAAGTCGTTTTCTATTCATTGGCTTCCTCTCCATTTCAATTGGGTGATTTTTCGATTGGTTCGGCTTTTAATTGCCCAAGATACTTTTTACGTATCATGGAATCGTTTTGTTTCGCCAACAATAAAATGAAACACATGAAAGGGCGGATAAAAAGAATTTACACCGATTTTTGTTCAAGAAGGCGGGATTTAATAAATGGATTTGGTCCTTAACAGGAATTGTTTAAAACATCTTGTAAAACACTACTCAATTCTTTAATATTGAAGGGTTTGGTAACTAATGCCGAGAAGCCGAATTTTTTGTAATCGGCCATGACCGGATCGTTGGAATAGCCGCTGGACACGATGGCCCTTGCATCCGGATCAAAATTTAAGAGTTCTTGAATGGCTTCCTTTCCGCCCATGCCGCCCGGGATCGTGAGATCCATGATGACCGCGTTGAAAGAAACGCCGGCCTGTTTCATCTCCTGATATGTTTTGAGCATTTGTTTCCCGTCCCCGACCGTTTTGGAGTCATATCCCAGATGGCGCAGCATTCGGGAGACCACATTTTGAATAACGGTTTCATCGTCCATCACCAGTATTTTACCTTTGCCTGTCCGCAGATTCATCGATTTCTCCTTTTGTTTTGGAATCTCCAATTCGGAAGCCGGTAAGTGAATCGTAAAGGTTGTCCCCTTTCCTAATTCTGATTCTGCCGCGATATGCCCGTTATGGCGCTTGATAATGGAATAGGCGCTTGCCAGCCCCAGGCCGCTGCCCTTCTGTTTGGTTGTGAAGTAGGGATCAAATATTTTTCTGAGATGTTCGGGCGAAATGCCGATTCCTTCATCTTTGATGATCAGTTTAATATATCTTCCGGGAAGCAAAGAGATTCCATTGTTGCCGGCCAATATTGTATTTTTGGCGCAGACATAAATTTCCCCTCCACCGGCCATGGCATGCTGTGCATTTATAATCAGATTGTTTATCACCTGGCTGATTTGTCCTTCGTCTATATTGGCAGGCCATAAATCGTTGTCAAACAAAAATTGGATCGATACGTTTGAACCGCGCAAGGCAAAATGAGCCGTGTCTTTAATGATTTCTTCTATCGATGTGGCTTTTTTAATCGGCGCGCCCCCCTTGGAAAAGGTGAGCAATTGCTGGGTTAAGTCCTTTGCACGTAAAGAGGCCTTTTCGGCATCCGTGAGGATATCGAAGACTTCATTGTCCTGCTCGATTTCCATTTTAGCCAGTGAAATATTTCCCAGAACGCCCGTTAAAATGTTGTTGAAATCGTGGGCAATTCCACCCGCGAGCAGGCTGAGAGATTCCAATTTCTGCGCATTCAGGAGCTCTTCTTCAAGTCTTTGCCGTTCCGTAACATCCCGCAATACGATCACGACGCCGATGATCCTGCTGTCTTCGTCCCGAAGCGGCGCCCCGCTGATGACAATCGTCCGCTGCGTGCCGTCCTTTGCGGTTAAAATGAGGGTATTGGCCAGATCAACGGTCCCGCTTGTTGCGATTATTTTTTGCACGGGGTCTTCACACGGTTCGCCGGTTTTTTTCCGGATAATGCTGAATGTTTCAGAAAAGAGTTTCCCCTTCGCCTGCTCTTGTTTCTGTCCCGTGAGCTTTTCAGCCACTTTGTTCATCAGAATGATTCGTCCGTCGGTCGAGGTTGTGATAACACCGTCTCCGATAGACCGCAGCGTAACCGCCAACTGTTCCTTTTCATCCATGAGCGCTTTTTCGGCCCATTTCCGTTCCGTGATGTCGAATGCAGTGCCGAGGGCAGCCGTTTTTCCTTTAAATAAAATGGCTTTCGCGGTTAAATCGATCCATCGTTCCGTTCCGTCCTTGGCAAGGATTTTTACTTCATATCTAAAAGGCTCGGAATTTTCTTCCGGCCGGAAGATTCGCTTGGATTTAATAATCTCTTTAAAATCAGGATGGACAATATCCAGAAATTGCATTTTCAGAAGTTCTTGTTCGCTGTAACCCGATATCTCAACAGCCGCCGGATTGACATATTGAATTATTTTTTTGGAGATAAAAATCGCACTGGTGGCTGTTTCAGCCAGTGTCCGAAACTTTTCTTCACTTTCCTGCAGCGCCAATTCGGCTTGTTTAATTTCCGTAATGTCGGTACAAATGCCGTTTATCTGGACCACCCTTCCGTCGGCATTTTTGATCGGCGTGGCATTGTCGTTCACCCAGCGTAATTGCCCGTCTTTTTTCCGGATTCGGTAACTGTTGGATATGGTTTGTCCGCCTAATAACTTATTAACGGTGTTCTGAAAAGATTTAATATCCGCAGGGTGGACCAGGTTAATCCACTGGATACCGTCAGACCCCTTAAATTCTTCCGCCCGGTAGCCGGTGATTTTATAAACACCCTCTGTGTAGAGTGTGTGGGTGACATTTTTGTTTTCATCCACATTTGCACTCCAGAGATAGGCGTTCACATTTGCCATTAGAAATTTTAGTTTTTCTTCACTGTTGAGCAGTGCCAGATACGTCTTTTTAACCTTTTCTTTCTCTTTAAATAATTCCTTTGTGCGTTCCTGCACATTGGTTTCCAATAATTTCTTTTCGGATTCGATGTTTTTAATGTGAATTTTGTACGATGAGAAAATGACCGTGCTCAAAATCGAAATGGATATCAGGATGAACCACCAGGTTCTCCAAAAAGGAGACAGAATTTCAAAAGAATAGGAAGCGGGTTTAATATTCCAAACGCGGTCGTTGTTACAGGCTTTGACTTTAAACGTATATTTTCCCGGAGGCAAATTGGAATATGTGATTTCTCTTTTGGCTGTGACAGGCGACCAGCCTTTATCGAAACCGTCTAAAAAATATCGATACCGCACCAGAGAAGGATTGGCAAAGCTGATTCCGATGAAATCAAACGTTAAGCGGTTCTTGTTGTAGCCCAGTTTTGCATTCGGAAGAAGCGAAGCCTTTTTAAAAAAAATATTCAGCCCGGTGATGTAAGTCTGAGGCGCTATTTTATTGGCCATTTCAGAATTAGGGGCATAACAATTCACGCCTGAAATGGTTCCGAACCACAATCGCCCTTCGCGGTCTTTATAAGCGGCGCCCTGATTATTTTCGATCCCCCAAAATCCCTCCAATTTCCCGTAATGTGTAATTGTCGAATCGGATTGATCAAACCGGTCAACCCCTCTGCCTGTGCCAATCCAGATGTTATTCCGGTCATCACAAAGAAGAGAATAGACGATATTTCCGCTTAATCCGTTGTCGGACGTGTAGTTTTTGAACGTCTTTCCGTCATATTTAAAGACCCCTCCGCCCATGGTCCCTATCCACAAATGATTGTTTTTATCCTCTGTCAGAGAGGTCAAAGCCAGAAAGTTCAACCCGCTTTCTTTGCCGAAATATTTAAAACCTTTGCCGTTGTAATAGGTGAGTCCGCTGTCTGTGGCAAACCAGAGATTCCCCTTTTGATCTTTCAGGATCGATCGAACGATATTGTTTGCGAGGCCCTCTTTCGACGTAAAATTTTTAAAAGATAATGTCTTAAGATCCAGTTTGGAAACGCCTGCTCCGTGAGAACCAAACCAGAGGTGCCCTTTATTATCTGAATTGATGGACATAATGAAATTATTGGTGAGCCCGTTTTTGTCCGTAAACGTTCGGATTTTCCCGGTCTGCGGATCGATCCGGGAAACACCACCCGAATAAGTGCTGATCCACAAATACCCTTTCCGGTCTTCAAACATGGAAATTATATAATTTGCAGGCAGTCCATTTGCGGTCGTGAAGTTTTTGATAACAGGCTTATTGACATCCGATTTGGGAAATATCCATTCCGTCAGGCCTCTTGATGTGCCAAACCAGAAATTGCCCCGTCCGTCTTCATGAATCGCCCAAACCGAATTGCCGACAAGACCGTCTTTCGTCGTGAAAAATTCAAACCCGGTGTCTCGATATTTGCTGACACCGCCGCCCGATGTTCCGAACCAATAATTTCCCTCTTTGTCCTGGAAGATGGCGGTGACTTGATTTCGGCTTAATCCATTTTGGGTGTTAATGGTGAAAAACCGGCCTGTCTTATTTTTATAGGAGGGTGGAATATATTTTGCGCTGCCGCCGCCGAACGTGCCTAACCAAACATTGCCCTCTCTGTCTTCATAAAGGGTCTGAATCCAATTTTGTGAAGGATCACTGCCCAGGGTAAAATATTTGAACGTCCTCTTTTTTTTTGTTTGATATGGATTTTTGTTTTGATACAGAAATGACATCATAATAGCGCCTTTGCCGCGCGTGCCCATCCAGATATTCCCGCGGCGGTCTGCCAGGATGGATGTAATAAAATTGCTGTTCAGCCCGGTCTGAGTGGTAATGAAAGAAAAAGATTTTTTTGTGAGATTTTTTGTCGGGAAAAATTTGGTAATGCCTTCCGATGTGCCCAGATAAATCATGCCGTCTTTTGTCTGACAAACAGAGGTAATATTATTGCTGCTTAAACCGTCTTTTTTTGTGATATGCCGTAACGTTTTATTGTTGTACCGGTACAGGCCGTCGCCGCGGGTCCCGAACCAGAGATCACCCGATCGATCCCGAAAAATGAATTGTATTTGTTTGCTGGGCAGGTCCTCTTTCGGCTGGAATTTATGAAAGGAATGCGTCTGGGCATCGTAAATTGAAATTCTGCCTCGTTCATGTCCAAACCAGATGTTGCCGTCTTTATCCAAATGATTGGCGGTAATGAAATTTCCAGCCAGGCCGTCTTTTATGTTAAATGAAACAAATGATTGTCCGTCGAACCTGGAAAGTCCATCTAATGTGCCGAACCAGAGATAGCCTTCGTGATCCTGCACAATGGTCAATACCTGGGATTGTGAAAGACCCTGTTCCACACTGTACGTTTGGATGTTCAAGGTCTGGCCGGCACCGCTGCCGTTAAATATCTGCCAGAATAGGATAAACGCAAGAAATGGAATGAATATTTTAGGACAATATTTGACGCAAATATTCTGCCGTGTCATATTTGATTTCTCGCAATAGGGATAAAATACAATAGAATATCGGCATATTCGGGCAGTAACTTTAGGCTGAATTGAACGTTAATGCGTAACGGTTCGGCCGCAAAGTCACCAGGCTGAAAAGGAAAGGCAGGTATTTTAAGCCCTTATCGGAAAGAAATGAAAAAATCAAAATGAATCCAAAATTCAAATATCGAAAATCGAAACAAATCTAAAATTCAAATGGCCTAATTTCTCAAACACAGACCCAATGGTTTTTTAAATTTCGGTCATTCGAACTTGTTTCGGATTTCCTATTTTGGGCTTCGGATTTTAAATTGTGATTTTAATTTTTTCAATTTGATTTTATTTGTGATTAGAATCGCTTTTAAAAATGGATCAAAATGGACGCATTTTCGTGAAGAGCCAGGAACAAATTCTATTTGCCTTGGGGGCTGTATCAAAAGTCCATTTGGTGTCACTACTAAGTCTGGTATTTGTCATTGCGAGGAGCGACGAAGCAATCCCGTAACAGAATGTAAATAAAGAGATAGCCTCACTCCACTCCGTTCCGCTCGCAATGACACGACCTTAATGACAAACGTGCTTTACAATCGTACTTCGGGACTTTTGATACAGCCCCTGCAAAACCTGGACCCCGTTCCAAATCAATCGGTTCAATTGGGACGGGTTTTAAATCCGCCGTGACCAAACCCATCGATGAGATTCGGAATAGGCCGCGTAAGGGCGATGCATTCTGAGGCGAAATTGTGGCAAATGGGCAAATCATTTCCAGCAAATGCATCGCCCCAACCGTTCCATTCCATCGAATAAATTGATAATTCCGCCAGTCTGGAAGAGTTGATCGATTCCAAGTATCTGGTGCGTGTTGTAGACAGGTTTGTTTCATCTCTTTCCCCAACGCTATGGGAAGAGGTGCTAAAGGCCGGGATTTTTGTGTGAAATCCAAACCCCCGATTTAAAAATCGGGGCAAGTCAAATCGGTCATTCGAACTTGTTTCGGATTTCCTATTTTGTGCTTCGGATTTTAAATTGTGATTTTAATTTTTTCAATTTGATTTTATTTGTATTGATTCTATAAACCGGGTATTTTATATTCTAAAAAAATGGAAAAGCAAAAAGACCGGGCTGAATTTTTGGCACGGAACAGTGCCGGGGACTGCAGATCCGTCATTACTTTAATTTTCAACACTAAACTATCGGGCTGTCGGCGATGAATCAAGAGCAAGCGTTTACCGGATTTTCGGAAGAAACCGGTGCATTTTTAAAAAATCTGAAAACACATAATAACAAGCAGTGGTTTGAACGGCACAGACAAGAGTATGAGACTTTTCTGTTGAAACCGTTTAGACAGTTGGTTATGGATCTGAGCAGCTTTATGCTGATGATAGACCCCTATCTTGAAGTGCGTCCTGCCGTCAACAAAACAATCTCGAAGATTTACAGAGACACACGATTTTCCAGGAGTAAATTGCCGTTTAAAACCAGCATGTGGATCACATTTAAAAGACCGAATAAGGACTGGAAAGATGCACCGGCCTATTTCTTCGAGATTTCTCCTCATTCCTATCGTTTCGGAATGGGACTTTACAGTGCGTCACCCGACACCATGCGTCAATTTCGAGGTGCAATCGACGCGAATCCGAAAGAATTTTTAAAAGCGATCTCATTTTATTCCGACCAGAACGTATTTGTGCTGGAAGGCGAGCGATACAAAAGGATCATCAATCAGAATAAATCTCCGGAAATCCGGGAATGGTATCAGAGAAAAAGCTTTTATCTGGTATGCAATCGAAAGATCGATGCGCGTTTATTCGACAAAGAATTAATTGACGATCTGATGTCCGGGTTTAATCGTCTCGCGCCGTTTTACCATTACCTATGGAATCTGAGAGGCCTGAGGCAATAGATAACCCTGCCCGATACACCGGTGCGGTAGACCCCATTTCAACGACTTTTCCCCGGTTGTGAAGCTGCCAAAAAAAACTTGATTTTTATTGAGAAAACCGTTAAGTTTCAACAGATTTACCGTAATTAATGAATTAAGCCCTGTGTAATCAAAAGGAGGTACCATTGAAAGTCGGAATACCAAAGGAGATAGTGAAAGGCGAGACGCGTGTGGCGGTCATTCCTTCCATGATTTCCGTATTTATCAAAAACCAACATGAGGTTTTTGTTCAGTCAGGCGCCGGCGAAGGCTCCTCATTTTCAGATGATGAGTACCGTGAAGCGGGTGCCGTAATTGTCAAAGATCCTGTTGAATTGTATGGATCGATAGATGTTTTATTTAAGGTTCAGCCGCCGACGCTTCATCCTAAAAGCAAAAAGCATGAAGTTGAGATGTTAAGAGAGGGGACGGCTTTAATCGGGTTTTTGTCCCCGGCGTACAATGCAGACGCCATTCGGAAACTGGCCGGCCGGAAAATCACTAGTTTTGCGATGGAATTTGTCCCGCGGATTTCCCGGGCACAAAACATGGATGCCTTGAGTTCGATGGCCACGATTGCCGGCTACAAAGCCGTACTGATTGCAGCCAATCAGCTTGGGAAAATATTCCCATTGATCATGTCTGCCGCAGGGACGATTCCGCCCGCCACCATTCTGGTTCTGGGCGTGGGTGTGGCCGGACTCCAGGCAATTGCCACGGCAAAACGCCTGGGTGCAAGAGTGCAGGCTTTTGACCCCCGGCCGGCGGTCAAAGAACAGGTGGAGAGTTTGGGTGCTCAATTTGTTCCGCTGGAAGTGTTAAAAGATGTGGAAACAAAAGATGGCTATGCCAAAGAACAGCCGGAGGAATTTTTGAACCGGGAGCGCAAGGTTATCGGAGAACGTTTTCCCATGGTCGATGTGGTCATCACAACGGCGCAGATATTCGGCAAAAAGGCGCCCCTGTTAATCACGGAAGAGATGGTGCAGCAGCTTCCGGCCGGCTCTGTCATTGTGGATCTGGCGGCCGAACAGGGCGGAAACTGTGTGCTGACGGAACCCGGAAAAATTGTTGAAAAACATAACGTCAGCATCTATGGTGCGGTTAATCTGCCGGCCGCCGTTCCCATTCATGCCAGCCAACTGTATTCAAAGAATGTCACTAATCTCTTCCAGCATCTTTACAGTGATCCTGAGAAAGGTCTCGATTTTGAAGATGAAATTACAAAGGGAGTCTGCATCACATACAACGGAGAAATCATCAACGATTTTGTCAAAAATTTATTAAAAACCGGAGGTGAAATATAATGGGTGTATCACTCGTCACATCACTCACGATTTTCATGCTTGCCATATTTGTCGGATTTGAGGTGATTACAAAAGTGCCGCCTCTTTTACATACGCCGTTGATGTCCGGGGCAAATGCCATTTCCGGAATCACACTGGTCGGCTCGCTCATTAGTGCGGGCGCGGGAATGACCGTCATCAGCACCGTTCTCGGAACAGTGGCGGTCGCTTTTGCCACCATTAACGTTGTGGGCGGATTTTTGGTGACCGACAGAATGCTTGAAATGTTTAAACAGGAAAAGGGAAAAAAGAAATAACTTTCGCCGAAATCGAATCAATTATAAATTAAGGGAAATTGGTTATGGAAACGATAACAAACCTGGTTTATCTTGTGGCTGCCATATTTTTTATCCTCGGCCTAAAATTGCTCAGTTCGCCTAAAACAGCCCGCCGCGGAAACCAGTTGGCAATGATCGGCATGCTGCTTGCCATTGTGATGACCCTTTTTGATAAACAAATTATTAATTTTACATATATTATCATTGGTTTAATTGTCGGGGCTGCGATTGGGTTATACTCTGCGAAAGTTGTGAAGATGACCCAGATGCCTCAGATGGTGGCGCTTTTCAACGGATTCGGCGGAGGTGCTTCTGCCCTGGTGGCCCTTTCGGAATATTCGCGAATGACCGGTGCGCCGCGGCTGGATACATTTATCGCCTTAATCCTGGGCTTGTTTGTGGGGACGGTCACCTTTTTCGGAAGCCTTGTCGCTTACGCCAAGCTTCAGGGAATTATGCGGGGGGCGCCCATTGTCTACAAAATGCAGCAGGCCCTGAATGCACTCCTTTTGCTGGCCATTATTGTTCTTGGGGTTCTTGCCGTCTTAAATCCCCTTCACGCGTGGTGGTTTCTGCTCATTATTGTGATGCTTTCCACCCTTTTGGGCGTGTTGTCCGTCATTCCGATCGGCGGAGCAGATATGCCGGTGATCATTTCGCTTTTGAACTCCTATTCAGGAATTGCGGCGGCTTTTACCGGTTTTGCGCTTCAGAACAGCGTGCTGATTATCAGCGGTGCTTTGGTGGGCGCCTCAGGGATTATTCTGTCGGATATCATGTGTAAAGCGATGAATCGCTCATTGCTGAATGTCCTGTTTGGTGCGGTTGGAAGCGAAGAGGGGAGCGGCGGTCCGGCGGGAACCGAACAAAAGCGCGTGACCCGTTTCACAGCGGAAGACGGCGCCGTGATTTTAGAGCGCGCACAATCGGTCATCTTTGTCCCCGGATATGGCCTGGCGGTGGCGCAGGCACAGCACGTTCTGGCGGAATTTGCACAGATTTTAATCGATCGAGGCAAGAAAGTGCGTTTTGCCATTCATCCTGTGGCCGGCCGGATGCCGGGGCACATGAATGTTCTTCTGGCTGAAGCCAACGTCCCTTACGACCTCCTGTTTGAAATGGACAACATTAATGATGATTTTAGAAATACGGATGTGGCCATGGTCATCGGGGCAAATGACGTCACCAATCCGGTGGCGCGCACTAAAAAAGACAGTCCTTTATATGGAATGCCCATTTTGAATGTGGATCAGGCCGGGACGGTCATGATTATTAAACGGAGCCTGTCACCCGGTTTCGCAGGGGAAGATAATCCGCTGTTCTATGAAGATAAAACGATGATGCTTTTCGGAGATGCAAAAAAAATGTTAACCGAATTAGTCCGGGTGATGAAAGAGTAGAATTTCCATTTTTGAAGGCACCGTCCGAATCCGGGTGACCGAGAAAGAGCGCGGTTTTTTTAATTATTTGTTGATTTCGGGCGGCAGACGGTATATTATATAAATAACCGGTAATATCATCTGACGAATTTACCGCGGAGGCCGCCGGGAAGGCAGAGGTTATCTAATAACAAATAATTAGCGTATCTTTTTTGTAGGAGGGAGAATCGTGAAAAAAAGTATTCTTGTGGTTCTTTTTTTGCTATTAAGCCTGGCTTTCTGGCAATGCTCCAGAGATACTTCTCCCGTGCGGCCCGGAAATAGCCGCCCGCTTACGCCTCTTGAAAAGAAACTGGTGCAGTCCAGTAATACCTTCGGATGGAATCTTTTTAAAGAAGCGGTGGTGGAAAATCCGGATCAAAACATCTTCATCTCGCCGTTGAGCGTTTCCGTGGCGCTTGGAATGACGGTAAATGGGGCTGCCGGTGAAACGGAAAACGCCATGAAATCAACCCTCGGCTTTGGGGATATGTCCCAGACGGAAATGGATCAATCTTACAAAAGTCTGATTGAATTGCTCAGACAATTGGATCCCAATGTGATTTTTCAGCTCGCCAATTCCATCTGGTGCAAACAGGGGTATTCGTTTGAACAGGACTTTTTAAACAAAACCCGGACGTATTTTCAGGCGGAAGTAAAAAGTCTGAATTTCAGTGACCCCAAAACAGTCGATATCATTAACCAATGGGCCAAAGACCATACCAACGGCAAAATCACACGGATTCTGGATAATATCCCGTCGGACATGATCATGTACCTGATCAATGCAATTTACTTTAAAGGCACATGGACGTACCGTTTTAACAAGGATTATACAAAAAGCGATCTTTTTTATTTATCTGACGGCACGCAGGATTCCTGCAAACTGATGAATCAAAAAGGCGATTTTGAATATTTTTCGACCGGCCGATTCGAGGCCATTGATTTGCCTTACGGAGACGGTGCCTACAGTATGACGGTTTTTCTCCCCCGGGAGGGCGTCGATATCGATTCGTTAATTGCGCAGTTAACCCCGGTTGCCTGGCGGCAATGGATGGCCAAATTCAGCAAACAGTCCGGAACAATTCTCCTGCCCAAATTTAAGATTCATTATGACATCCTGTTAAACAATGTGCTGCAAAAACTGGGAATGGAAATCGCTTTTAATCCTCAGAGGGCTGATTTCACAAGAATGCTGAAAATTCAGCAGCAGGGGAATGTGTACATCGGCATGGTTAAACACAACACGTTCGTTAGAGTCGATGAAGAGGGCACGGAAGCGGCTGCCGTCACAACCGTTGGAATAGGTGTCACCAGCGTCGGGCCAAGAGGATTTTTAATGGTTGTGAACCGGCCGTTCCTTTTTGTCATTCGGGAACACGCTTCGAACACAATTTTGTTTGCGGGGAAAATTGTGCGCCCGCAGTGGGAGAATTAAATAAAGTTGCACTTATTTAGGTGTTTTCCTATCTTAAAAAATAAGAACAATTCTTAATTTATAAATCCACAAAATTTTTGCCGAAAAGGAGAAAAAAGTGAAAAGCGAGCATTTATTAGAAGAGTTCAATAAACAGATCAAATATGAACTGGAATCTGCCTATTTGTATTTTGCAATGGAAGCCTATTTCCACGCAGAAAACTTCAGCGGCATGGCGCAATGGATGCGCGTTCAGACACAGGAAGAGCTGGCGCATGCGGCAAAGTTTTTTGATTTTCTGATTACAAGCAACAGCCGTGTGGAATTGGCGGAATTATCCGGACCTCGGAAAGATTGGAAATCTCCGTTAGATGTCTTTAAGGCGGTTTACAAGCATGAGCAGTTTGTCACATCCAGAATAAATGAATTGTATCAATTGGCTCAGAGTGAAAATGATTATCCGGCGGTTGTTTTATTACAGTGGTTTATCACCGAGCAGGTTGAAGAAGAAGCGAATGCTTTAAAAATTGTGGAAGATCTGGAACGAATGGGTGACTCCGGTCATGGTTTGTTCCTGATAGACCGGGAATTGGGCACCCGGATTTACATGCCTCCGGCGACGGCGGAATAGCCGGCATTTCATTTTTCAAAAACTTAGGCTTGAATTTCCGGAATTATTTTATTAGATTGTCTAATGAATTGAATAATCAAAAGTTGTGAAAAAAGGCCGGCAGAGATAAGCCCCCTTTTTTTCAGGGGCTTTATTTTTAATAGATGATAATCGATTTTAAGCAGCTTGAGGGTGTTCTCAAGAGTGTGGAACGTCCGGGCCGATATATCGGACATGAATTTAATACAATTGTCAAAGATCCGGAAAGTGTCGACGTTCGCATAGGATTGGTTTTTCCCGATGTTTATGAATTGGGGATGTCTTATGAAGGATTTCAGATTTTATATCACATTCTCAATCGAATGTCGTATGTCCTGGCGGAGCGTGCATTTTCTCCCTGGCCCGATTTTGAAGCCCATCTGAGGAGCCGGAACGTTCCCCTTTTTTCTTGTGAATCTAAAACAAGCCTTTGTTCTTTTGACATAATTGCTTTTACGGTGCAATATGAGCTCCACGCGACCAATATTTTGAACGCGCTGGATTTATCCGGGGTACCCGTATTCGCCAGTGAAAGGACGGAAACCGATCCGTTTGTCATTGCCGGCGGACCCTGCGTGTTCAATCCGGAGCCTTTTTATGCTTTTGTGGATGCTTTTGTGATTGGTGACGGGGAAGAGGTTGTGACGGAAATGGTGGATGCTTATCGGGAAGGGAAAAAGCATCACGCCGCACGGGAAGAGATTTTATTAAAATGGGCAAAAATTCCGGGGATTTATGTTCCAAAGTTTTATCAAGATTTTTATGATGAAGGGGGGCGTTTTAAGGCACTTCAGCCTTTGTTAAAGGAAATCCCCAGAACGATTCGTGCGCGTGTCCTTCCCCAACTCGAGCCCAAAAATTATCCGGAAAAACCGGTGGTACCCCTTATTCGCGTTACACACGACAGGTTGTCTGTGGAAGTGATGAGAGGGTGCACACGGGGGTGCCGGTTTTGTCATGCCGGGTTCATTTACCGTCCCACACGTGAACGGTCCCAGCAAGAATTGGTCGATTACATCCTGAAGGCGTTGGATGCGACCGGGTACGAGGAAGTTTCTCTGGTTTCACTTTCGACGTCGGATTACTCGGCATTGGGTGAATTGTGGTTCACCCTGAAAAAGGAATTGGAGAAAAGGCACGTTTCCCTTTCGCTGCCCTCTCTGCGTCCCGAAACCATTACACCGGAACTGCTGCGTTCTCTTAAAGCGGAGAAGAAGAGCGGCCTGACCCTCGCGCCTGAAGCCGGGACCGACCGCCTGCGCCGCGTCATCAATAAATTCATGCCGGAGGAAGATATTCTTCGTGCGGTTGAAACGGCGTTTCAGGAAGGCTGGCGAAGGGTCAAGCTTTATTTTATGATCGGACTTCCGACGGAGACCGAACGGGATTTAGCGGGAATTGTGGAATTGGTTCGGAAAATTTTGCAGATTGGGAAAAAATACGGTTCGGCGGGGATCCGGGTTTCTATTTCGCCGTTTTCACCAAAACCGCACACGCCGTTTCAATGGATGGCGCAGGATTCCGTTGCACTATTTGAGCAAAAGATCCGGTTTCTCATACACAATTTGCCGCAAAAAAATGTGAAAATGAATTACCGGGATCCGCGCGTGTCGTTTCTTGAAGACGTTTTGTCGAGAGGCGACCGCAGACTTTCGACGGCGATCGTGAAAGCCTGGCAAAACGGCGCCGGGTTTGATGCCTGGACCGATCACTTTAATTGGGGCGCGTGGCAAAAGGCATTCGAAGAGACGGGCATCGATCCCGAAAGGGTCACGCGGGAGCGGCGTGAGGATGAACCTCTGCCGTGGGATCATATTGTGAAAGGCATTACGAAGAAATATCTTCGGCAGGAGTATGTGCGCGCCCTTTCCGGTGCCATCACGGCGGACTGCAAGTACACAGTCTGTAATCTTTGCGGTTTGATGCATTTGCCCGGCTGCCGGGACGTTTTGAAACGAGGCACAAGAGAGACGGCTTCTACTTCGGACGAAATGTTGATTGACCGGGCGCTGCACCCCATTTACCACTGGAAGAAGGATATTCCGGAGAATTCTGAGGCGGGACGCGCATCGGCCTCAAGAGCCGAACCGATTGGTGAAGCCTGCTGGTACCGCCTTTCTTATGAAAAGCGCGGGCTGGTTCGTTTTCTCGGGCACCTGGATCTGTTAAATATGGTGCTGCGAGCCTTTCGCCGGTTGAAACTGCCGCTGGTGTATTCCCGGGGCTTTTCGCCGCATCCGAGAATTTCACCCGGACCGCCGCTGGCACTGGGTTTTGAAAGTTTGGCGGAATATCTTGATGTGCAGTTGACCGGCGAAGAATTTGAAAATTTGCCGGAAAGTCTGAACGGCATTTTGCCGGAAGGACTCAGATTTTTGGCCGTCAAAAAGTTTTCAGGGAGGCCAGAAGCCATCGCTTCACTATTGGATGAAACCGGCTACACCATTTATTTCGGCGAAAAATTTCCGAGCGACCCGTCCGTTTTTTCGGATTTTATGAATCGGGCCGAAGTTGAGGTGATTCGATTTCATAAGAAAAAGAGCGAACGCCTGGATATTCGTCCTTTTGTGAAAGCATTGCAATTTGATGAGAAGACAAAAAGTTTGCGGGTGGAAACCCGGTTTATAAACGGCAAAACGGTTAAGCTGAAAGAACTGTTTTCGGCTTTATTTACGGAAAGGCCCGACTATTTTGCGGAATCGACCGTCATCCGGACGGGTTTGTGGGCGCTGCGCAGCGGGAAGCGGTTGACTCCGATGGAAGTTTAATTTTTTTTAACGGAAGTCTGAATTTTCATTCGAAAGGGCTTCATATTGATTTAATTTTACGAGGGAAAAGTAGTAAAAAATGCAAAAAGATATCATTATTAACGTCACCATTACGGGGACGCGTGTGGCCATTCTGGAAGACGGACAATTGGCCGAGTTGTTTGTGGAACGTCCTGAGCAGGAGAGAATGGTAGGGGATATTTATAAGGGGGTTGTGGAGAATGTGATTAAGGGGATGGGGGCTGCTTTTGTCGATATTGGTCACGAGCAAAATGCTTTCCTGCGATTTTCGGATATCGGGGATTTCTTTGACAGCTACGGGCCGATTCTGTCGGAAGACGACGAGGACGGCGCCTATTGGAAGGCCATGGACCAGGAAAAAGCCCGGAAGGGCGTGCCGCTTGTAACCGGGCAGGAAATTCTCGTTCAGGTGGCAAAAGAACCCATCAGCACAAAGGGCGCCCGCGTCACATCGGAAATTTCTATTCCCGGGCGGTTTATGGTTTTGGTGCCGGGATACGACCATGTGGGTGTTTCAAGAAAAATAGAGAATTTCCGTGAACGGAAGCGCCTGAAAAGGATCGCGTACAAGATTCGTCCGAAAGGTTTCGGCATCATTATCCGAACGGCTGCCTCAGAGAAGGATGAAACGGTTCTCAAAGCGGATTTGGATAATTTGCTTCGCACCTGGGAAAAGATTGAAAAACATGCCAAAAAAGAGAAAGCGCCGGTGCTGGTTTACAAAGAGATGGGCATGGTGTCTTCTATTATTCGCGACCTGTTTACTCAGGATGTGACCCGGGTTGTGGTCGATTCACGAAAGCTGAATCGGGAAGTGATGCACTATTTGAAAGATGTGGCCCCGCATCTGATGCCGAGACTGGAATTCTACAAAGGCATGAAGCCGATTTTCGATGAGTTCAATATTGAAAAGGAAATCAACAAAAGCCTTTCCCGAAAGGTCTGGTTAAAGAGCGGCGGCTATATTGTCATCGATCAAACGGAAGCGCTGGTGGCCATCGATGTGAACAGCGGAAAATACGTCAGCCGGGGCGAACATGAGGAGAGTTCTTTAAAAATCAATCTGGAAGCGGTGAAAGAAATTTCACGCCAGCTTCGCCTCCGTGATCTGGGCGGCATTATTGTGATCGATTTTATCGATATGCACGACGAACGGAATAAAATGAAGGTGTACACGGAGCTCAAGAAAGAACTGCGAAAAGATCGCTCCAAAACGAGTATTTCACAGCTCAGTGAATTCGGATTGATTGAAATGACCCGCGAGCGTGTACGGCCCAGTCTTTTATTTGATTTTTTAGAAACCTGCCCGGTGTGTGAAGGGGTTGGTTATGTGCCCTCCAGCCCAACGGTTGCGGCAAAAATTGAGCAGGCCATTCGCCGCCTCCGTGCGCAAAGAAAAGAAAGGCGTATTCAGCTTATTCTTCATCCGGAAATGAAGAAGTATCTCATGGACGGGCTGTGGAATCGTGCACGGAAATTAATGCTGAAATATATGTTGACCATTAACATAACAGGAGATGAAACGCTTCACTACGGCCAGTTCCGGATTATCCTGAAAAAAACGGGCGAAGACATTACAAAAGAATGTCTGGGTGCCATCCAGAATGGCAGCCCGTGAGTTTCTCCGGGTTTGGCCGCCGGATAAATTAATTTCGCAGGGTGCAGGATTTTCCAATAAAGTCTTGACAAAATCTGTTGAGTTTCTTATATTTGTAAATGTCTAAAATAAGTAAAATAAGAAAGAGCGGTAAGGAGGCATTATTTTTATGATCGCAGTTGTGGATATTGCAGGAAAACAGGTTAAAATACAAGAAAATACAGTTGTGAAAGTTCCTTTTCTCGGAAAAAACGAGGGTGAGCCCGTTACATTTGACCGGGTGCTCTACGCCTCTGATGAGAAAGAGATTAAAATCGGAACGCCTGTTTTGGAAGGTGCTTCAGTTGAAGCCACCGTCATCAAAAACGGCCGTGAAAAGAAAGTGATTGTTTTTAAAAAGATTCCCAGAAAAAATCACGACAAGAAAAACGGCCATCGTCAGCAATTTACAGAGATAAAAATTGATAAAATAGCTCTGTAACATTAAAGGAGGTGTTTATTTAATGGCACATAAAAAAGGGGTTGGAAGCTCCCGAAATGGGCGCGACAGTAATCCGAAAATGCTGGGTGTAAAGCGATTCGGCGGACAGCGCGTGACGGCAGGAAGCATCATCGTTCGCCAGAGAGGCACACGCATTCATCCCGGAGAAAATGTCGGCCGGGGAAGAGATGATACGCTTTTTGCCACTGCAGACGGCGTTGTGAAGTTCAACACACGGCAGGGGAAACGCAAATTTGTGAGTATTATCATATAACTGGAAAGAGAAGATTTCTATTTAAGGCAGGAGGCAAAAATGAAAGTGAGTGTGGTTGGTGCCGGTCATGTGGGTGCCACGGTTGCCCAGAATGTGGCACAGTTGGAAATTGCCAACGAAGTCGTACTGGCTGATATTGTCGAAGGTCTTCCGCAGGGCAAAGGATTGGATTTGTGGGAATCTGCCCCCATTAAAGGTTTTGATTCCCGCCTTGTGGGCACAAATGATTATAAGGACACAAAAGATTCGGATGTCGTGGTTATCACGGCCGGTGTTCCCCGGAAGCCGGGCATGAGCCGTGACGATTTGTTAAATACAAATTTCAACATTGTGAAATCCGTGACGGAAGAAATTGCCAAATATTCACCCCGTACAATTGTGATTGTGGTTTCAAACCCGCTGGATGTCATGGCCTACACCGTGATGAAAGTCAGCGGATTTGAGCCGAACCGGGTGGTCGGCATGGCGGGTATTTTGGATACGGCGCGTTACCGTTCTTTTATCGCCCTGGAAGCCGATGTCTCCGTGAAAGACATTCAGGCGATGGTCCTCGGCGGACACGGTGACAATATGGTGCCTTTACCGCATTTCACCACAATTTCCGGAATTCCGGTCACCCATTTCATTTCAAAAGACAAACTAAATGCCATTATTGAACGGACACGAAAAGGCGGCGGTGAAATTGTCGGTTATCTGAAAACCGGCAGCGCTTACTATGCCCCGGGAGCGGCCGTGGCTCAAATGGTGGAAGCTATTGCCAAAGACAGCAATCGAATTTTGCCCTGTTCCGCCTGGCTGACCGGTCAATTCGGCATTAAAGACACATTTGTCGGAGTCCCGGTGAAGTTAGGGAGGAACGGCATCAAAGAGATTATCGAACTGCCCCTGACGGACGAAGAGTCGGCCGCTTTGAAAATATCCGCTGATCACGTCAAGGTGAATATCGACAAACTGACTGTGTAATCATGAAAATCCCTGTTTTTGACAGGGATTTTTTTTGCATTCTAAACAAACCTGTTAAACATCTAAATTTTAAACGACAGGATAAAGCCATGCGTGAATTTGATGTAAAAAAGATTACGGAAGCGGTTAAACGCCTGAGCATGGAGACCAATTATTTCCTGGGCGAAGATATGGTCAAAGCGCTTAAGGCGTCTCTGGACAAAGAGGAATCTCCGGTCGGGAAAAGTGTTCTTGGGCAAATTATTGAAAATCAAGAGATTGCTCGGACAGAGCAAATGGCCATTTGTCAGGATACGGGTTTTACGGTGGTTTTTATTGACCTGGGTCAGGATGTTCACCTGACCGGCGGCGATTTAACCGAAGCGGTCAACGAGGGCGTCCGGCAGGGCTATCAGGAAGGGTATCTGCGAAAATCGATTGTCAAAGATCCTCTGCATCGTGTGAACACGGGCGATAATACCCCGGCTGTGATTCACCTGCGCATTGTACCCGGTGAAAAGGTGCACCTTACGGTGGCACCCAAGGGCGGCGGAAGTGAAAATATGTCTGAAGTACAAATGCTTAAACCGGCCGATGGACCGGAGGGTGTGAAGAATTTTGTGATCGACCGTGTGAGGCGCTCCGGCGGAAATCCCTGCCCCCCGATTGTGGTTGGCGTGGGTATCGGCGGGACGTACGAAACGGCTGCGTTAATCGCCAAAAGGGCGCTTTTAAGAGAATTAGGCCAATTCAATCCCGATCCGTACTATGCGGAAATGGAGAAAGAATTGCTCCGTGCGATTAATCGTCTGGGGATTGGCCCGATGGGCCTGGGCGGGCGTGTGACGGCATTGGGCGTTTTTATTGAAACATACCCCTGCCATAT
This sequence comes from bacterium BMS3Bbin03, assembly GCA_002898015.1. Taxonomy (GTDB): domain Bacteria; phylum Zhuqueibacterota; class JdFR-76; order JdFR-76; family BMS3Abin05; genus BMS3Abin05. The sequence goes on from BDTM01000037.1 coordinate 20,292, forward strand.
TGCCAGCTTGCCGATTGCAGTCAATATTCAATGCCATGCCGCCCGACATAAAAGCGTGGTGATTTAAGCAGAAAGGGATGGTGATGCACATGCATGAAAAAAAAATTATAGCGCCATTGACGGATGATGTTGTCAAAACGCTGCGGGTGGGTGATAATGTGCTTATTACCGGGACGATTTACACCGCCCGCGATGCGGCTCATAAACGATTGGTCGATTTGCTTAACGCAGGCAAAGCGCTTCCGATTCCGCTGAAAGGACAGGTTATTTACTACGTGGGGCCTGCACCGGCACATCCCGGAAAACCCATTGGCCCGGCGGGTCCAACCACAAGTTATCGAATGAATCCCTATGCGCCCTATCTGATTGAACAAGGATTAAAAGGAATGATCGGGAAAGGTGAAATGGGCGAGAATGTTGCGGAAGCCATGAAAAAACACGGTGCCGTTTATTTTGCGGCCACAGGGGGTGCGGCTGCTTTAATTGCCCGAAGCATTAAACATGCTGAAATTGTGGCTTACGAAGATCTCGGCGCGGAAGCCATTCGTAAATTGGAAGTCGAAAATTTTCCTGTCGTTGTAGCACAGGATTGTTACGGAGGCAATATTTATAAAGAGGGTGTCGCAAAATATCATATCGCTTCTTGAATGGAGGTATTAAATGTCTGAAATGTTCACACATGATATATTGATTTTGGGATCAGGTATTGCAGGATTAAGAGCGGCGCTGGAAATTTCCATGAAAAGCGATGGAAAAGTGGATGTGGGAATCATTTCCAAGCTTCAGTTGATGCGTTCTCATTCCGTGGCGGCCGAAGGCGGAACGGCGGCCGTGATGCGCCCGGAAGAGGGAGACAGCTTTGATCTCCACGCCTGGGATACGATTAAGGGGAGTGACTTTTTGTCCGATCAGGATGTGGTGTATCGATTTGTTAAAAGAATGCCCGATGAAATCCGCCGTCTGGATCGCTGGGGAATTCCCTGGAGCCGGAAACCGGACGGCCGGATCGATCAACGCGCTTTTGGGGGGCACGGGTACCCGCGGGCGGTGTTTGCGGCGGACAAAACCGGTTTTTTTGAGATGCAAACCCTCTACGACACGCTGCTGCAATACGACAACGTGACCCGCTACGATGAATGGTTTGTGACGTCTTTAATTATTGAAGACGGTGTGTTTAAAGGGGTTACGGCTATCGATATACCGACGGGGGAATTTCACATATTTAAAGCAAAAGCCATCATTATCGCTTCCGGCGGGATCGGCAGAGTTTCGGGTTTTACCACGTATTCTTACACAGTGACGGGCGACGGCGTCGCCATGGCTTACCGTGCGGGCATCCCCTTAAAGGATATGGAATTTGTGCAGTTTCACCCGACAGGCCTTATTCCGACCGGAATTTTGATAACGGAAGCCTGCCGCGGGGAGGGCGGTTATTTGCGCAACAGCAAGGGCGAACGGTTTATGGAACGGTATGCGCCCAGCCGGATGGAATTAGCCCCGCGCGATATTATCTCCCGTTCGATTATCACGGAAATCAACGAAGGCCGCGGCTTCCCCGGACCGAATGACCTGGATTATGTCAGCCTGGATCTAACCCACCTCGGGGAAGGAATGATTAACGAACGTCTTGGTTTCATTCGTGAATTGACCATGAAATTTGTGGGCATTGATCCCGTGAACGAGGTTATCCCGATCCGGCCGGTACTGCATTATTTGATGGGAGGCATCGACACGAATATCGACGGGAAAGCCTCCGGTGTTGAAGGGGTATGGACGGCCGGCGAAGCGGGTTGTGAAAGCCTGCACGGTGCCAACAGATTGGGAACCAATTCCACAGCCGAATGTCTGGTTTACGGCGGGATTACCGGAAACGAAGCGCTTAAGTACATCGACGGAAAAGAGCTCCGGGATTTCAGTAAAGATGCGGTTCAAAAGGAAAAGGATCGTCTCTTTAAGGACATGTTGAAAAGAGACGGCAAAGAATCCGTGTATGAATTGCGGGCCGCAGTCCGTGATATTATTGATAAACACATGTCGGTTTACCGCACGGGCGAAAAAATGGAGGAAGGCCTGAAGCGGATTCGCGAAGTGAAGGAACGTTATAAAAATATCACGGTTCGGGATAAAAGCAAAGCGTACAACACGGATTTGGTCTTTGCATTGGAATTGGGATTTATGATCGATGTTGCGGAAGTATTAATTGAAGGCGGTCTGCGGCGGAAAGAATCACGCGGCGGACACGCGCGTCTGGACTACACGAAACGTGATGATGAGCATTGGTTGAAACATACGATCGCAAAATACACGCCGGACGGTCCTGAATTTGAATATTCTGATGTGACGATTACCACATGGAAACCGATAGAACGCAAGTATTAGGAGGATAACCATGAAAACCGTATCCCTGGAAAAAAGAACGCTTCCTCACCGTTTGGGCATTGGTGGGTGGGCTTACGGAGGCCGCTACGGATTGGAGCGGTATCTGTTCATCCTGCACAGAATCGCCGGTTTGAGCATTTTACTTTATTTTATACTTCACATTTTTATAACAGGCCAAAAAATTAACGGGAAACAAGCCTGGGACGCCGTCATGGGAAGCGTGGGAGGAACCTGGTTTTATATCGGCGAATATCTTCTGTTTGTGGCGGTGGCTTTTCATGCGATGAACGGCATCCGATTGATTCTGAGTGAATTTGGCTGGATACTGGGTAAACCCAAACGGCCCATTTATCCGTATCAATCTGCAAATATGAGAATTCGAGTGTTTACCTGGATTATGATGATTTTAGCCGTCATTATTATGGCTGTCGGCGGATTTGACTTTTTCCTAATGCATTAATAAGGAGGTGCTCATGCGGGATTCAATGTTTTGGTTTTGGCATCTAATGGCCGCTATCGTCATTTTGATTGTGCTCAGTATACATTTTGGGGTGATGCACCTGGAAGGAATCCTTCAGATGTTTGGCATCATGTCGGCAGGGGATGTGCGTTCGTACGCGGAAGTGCTGGTGCGTGCAAAAACGGTGGCTTATCTGGTTATTTATTTACTGTTGATGTGGTTTGCATTGTACCATGGGTTTTATGGTCTCCGGTCAATCATTGTAGAGATGTCCGATAAGATGTCAAAAGCCGGTGAAATAGTGGTCGGTTGGTCTATTTTCCTGTTTGGTTTGGGATTGGCCATTTATGGCAGCTATGTCATCATTGCCGGCTTCGTGCTCGCAAACGCTTAGGAGGAATGACGAATGAGTGGAACAACTGATAGCTATAAAACAAACTTTACCGAGACAAAAGATATTGTTTTTAAAATATTTCGCTACGAACCCGATGTGAACCCGAAGCCGCATTTCGATACCTTCACCGTTCCGGTTGTAAAGGGCTGGACGGTGCTGGATGCCGTGATGTACATTAAGGAGAATCTGGATAGTACCGTTTCCTACCGGGCTTCCTGTCGAATGGGAATCTGCGGTTCCTGTGCCATGGAGATTAATGGAAAACCGCGCCTGGCCTGTCAAACTCAGGTTATTTCCGAGCTGCGGTCGAAAGAGGTCGTGATCAAACCTCTGGCAAACTACCCGGTACTGCGGGATGTGGTCCCCGATTTGACGCCTTTGATCGAAAAACATGCCGATGTTAGACCTTACATTCTTCGAAAAGACAAAAAGGTTGAAGTGAATCCGAAGGGTGAGTTGTACCAAACACCCGATCAATTGGAAGAATATCTTCAGTTTTCCTATTGCATTAAATGCGGTGCCTGTCTGGCGGCCTGTCCGGTAACGGGTGCCGATGTAAAATTTATCGGGCCTCAGGCGCTGACTCAGTCTTATCGCTACTCCGTCGATACCCGTGACGACGGTTTCAAGCTTAGGCTGGAAGTGATGGATCATTCGCACGGCGTATGGCATTGTCACTTTGCAGGTGCCTGTTCGGAAGCCTGCCCGAAGGGTGTGGATCCGGCGTTTGCCATTCAACTGTTTAAGCGCGAAATTACGGCTCGCAAGTTCGGCAAAGAGGTCGAACCGGCCCGGCTGGCCAGACAACCGGCCGATGTGAAGCGGCGTGAAAATATTCCCTACGCACCGGAAAAAACGGTAAAACAGTAGCAGGTCCGGTGATGAAAAGCCGAAGACACGAACAAAATTTTGTGAACTGACGGGGACGCAAAAAGCGTCGACCCGGACGATCCTAAAGGGGCAGATTTTTGAATCTGCCCCTTTATTTATTTTTATCTCGACATTATTTCCTTGACAAAATTCTATTTTATCCTTATTATTTAATATAAATTTTTCAATGGTTGGTTCACCTTTCTTATTTTCCTAATCCAAAAAAATCAGCGCCTTTTAGGGAGACGATCTTATGAAAAAAAGACTTGTTTTTATGATTATCATTCTGGGCCTGATCGGGGTTCAGGCCAAGGCCCAATCCAACTGGTACAAGCAATATCAAATGGGCCGGCGCGCCCTGGCGTCCGGACAATACAGACAGGCGGCCGCACATTTTTTATTTTCGATTCGGTCACATCCGAAGGATTCCAAACGGGTTCGCACATACGGCATGCATTTTGAGGCTTATTTCCCGCACCGGGAGCTGGGCGTCGCTTATTATTATTTGAAAAAATATAAATTAGCCCGGGAAGAACTTCGGACATCGATCAGTCAGGAGCCCTCATTTCGGGCCACTAAATTTCTGGATCTGGTGAACAGGGCGGCGGGAGAAGAAGTCCCGGTCGCAGCCCTGAAACCCCCGGTTCAGAAAAAGCCGAAGGGACAAACCGTACAAAAGCCGTCTGTCAGGGGCGAACAGCTCATTGTCGGAAACAAGGCCATCAAATTGGTGGGTGAGCGCATGGGAATTGCCGTTCTTCCGTTTGAAAATAAAGGTGCCAGCAAAGATCTCGGCGATGTTGTTCTGGATAAGATGATAACCGTTCTGGTCAATCAACACCGGTTTAAAGTGATGGAACGCGCCCAATTAAGTAAAATTTTGGCAGAACAAAAGTTAGGAATGTCGGGCATTCTGGATGCCGCGACCGCCGCCCGAATCGGTAAGGGAATCGGCGTCGATGCGATTGTAATGGGAAGTGTGATGCTCACGAAAAACGGATCTGTCAGTATCGATGCGCGCGTTATCGACACGGAGTCGGCGAGAATCATCACGGCGCGCGACGGGTATTCCGGGAGTTCGGACATGCAGAGTGTGAAAAATATGGTTGAAAATATCGCCCGGGCCATTACGGAAGATTTACGCCTGGTGGATGGATTTGTCATTCAGGTGAATGGCGGTAAAATCATGCTCGATAAGGGGACCAGCAGCGGCCTCAAGCCCGGAATGAAGTGTATTATTTACCGGGAAGGCAGGCAGATTCGGCATCCGATTACCGGAGAAATATTGGGAAAAGAGACCGAGATCGTCGGTGAAGTGCTGGTTGGAGAGACCTTTGATAAATACAGTATTGCCCAGCCCGTTTCGGTGTCGGGCGGAATGATCAAAGTGGGAGATAAATTCCTGACAAAATAGGACTAAAATAAAAAATGGAGGATTTATGCGAAAATTAAACAGATTATTGATCCTGTTAATGGCACTGGGAGTGACCGGTTCTACGGCCAATGCCCAGTACCGGCTGAATTTGACCGGCAGCGGGGCGCGTGCCTCTGCCATGGGATACGCGTTTACGGCCATTGCCGATGATGCCACGGCCATTTCATGGAATGCGGCGGGTTTAACCCAATTGCTGTCGCCTGAGGCGTCGATTATCGGACGGGTCAGCGCCGGCAGCAAGGCCATCGAAGGGGCGGACTATAAGGTGGATCGCGCATCCGATTTTAATCTGAATTTTGCCAGTTTTGTGCTTCCTCTTTCAATGGGGGCCGGTAATCTTGTCGCAGGCATCGCCTATCGAAATATTTTTGACTTTAACAATAACATAACGTACACATGGCCGCTTACGGATGATAAAATGACCGATAAAAACAAGGGCGGCGTCTGGGGTATTTCACCGAGTGCAGCGATGCAGCTCACACCCAATTTCTCCGTGGGGGGCACATTTAATATTCTGACCGGAAGCAGTGAACACTCTATTGATCGCAATGATGTCAACTATATTCCGCCGTCAAAGGAAGATTATTCGGGCACCTCTCTTGAAATTGGTGTACTGGCCGGTTTTAATCAACTCTCGGTGGGCGCCAATTTTAAATTGCCCTACACCTTAAAAATTAAAAACGAAAAAGAAGAAACGGATATCAAGATACCTGCATTTTTCTCAGTGGGTACCGCACTTCACGTCTCGGACAATTTAACGCTTGCGTTTGATTACCAGGCAAGGCCCTGGTCTAAAGCCACCGTTTCATCCGGCGGTAAAGACGTGAATCTTGGATTTGAAAATGTGAATTCCATTCATCTGGGCATGGAATTTGTCGTTCCTTTTGGCGGATTAGCCATCCCGCTGCGCCTCGGGTTTTACACGGCGCCAAAACCCTGGAAAGATGATGAGGACAACAAGATTTCTGGCACAATGTTTACCCTGGGAAGCGGATTGGCTATAGGCAAACTTTCGTTAAACGCAAGCCTGGAGCTTGGCGGCTCCACCTATCAGTCGTCGTATTATTCAGGAAATGAAACGGTTATGGGTAATACAACAGATGTGGATGTCCGAATGACGCTGGGTGCCACGCTGGGATTGTAAAATCGGTTTGATTCCCGGTTTGAATGGCGGTGACAAGTGTTGCCGCCATTTAAAATTTAGAGATTTTCGATTTACAGATTTATGATTTATGTCTCAAAAACCCCGTACTCAACAGGCCACAATAATTCAGATATATTAAATGTTCTTCCTCATAAACCCTTAACCCGCGGAATGAAAATAGCCGCGAAATTTCTTTTTATTCCTAATTTCTAATTCGTAATTCGTAATTTAGACTAATCCTTCTGTACTTGATGAGCCAATTTACATTGAGGATTTGGCGATTTATCCCAAGCCTTGAATGATTGCCGCAAATCTTCCATGATTTCTTTTTATTCCTAATTCCAAGTTTAGATTAATTCCAACGGAATGAAAATAGCCACGAATTCACGAATTATAAAAAACCCCGCACTCAACAGGCCCTGA
>BDTM01000038.1 GCA_002898015.1 bacterium BMS3Bbin03
ACTTAGCTCAAAAGAAAAATCGTAACGACCCTTTATAGTGCCATCCGGACGAATGGCAATTAGTTGGGTGAACCAGTTATATTGAAATGACTTTCCGCCTGCAACGAATAGTGTTCCATCCGCAGACACCAGAGGTTGAGCCTCCGGCGGCAATAAAATAATACGCTTCCATTTTAGTGTGCCGTCCGGATTAAGAGCCACAAGCCCGGAGAATTCTTTGTCACTTCCATTGTAAAAGGGAAAATAGATTGTCCCGTCCGCCCCAATGGCCACGGCAGAATAAATTGTGCCGCCGGATTTAAATGTCCACTTAATTTTTCCTTTTCCCGGCCCACGATAAGGACTCCGCCCCGTTGACTGCGGATCGTGATGAAACATCGGCCAGGGGCTGTCCGCCAGACTCGGCCAGGGGATGTCCACCTGAGAGTGAACCTTCCCCGCACCCGGCGGTGTGACGGGGTTTTTCTCCCTCTGGCAGGAAAAAATCATAGTCAGAAAAAATATTAAGATCATTAATTTAGATTTTTTCATCTTTCCTCCATAAATCAGAGCCATCGAAATAGGCCGATGATAAAAGACAAGCCAAAAACCCGAACCAGGCGCACTCCTTTTCTTTGCGCCCAATTCGGGTTTCTCCTTGAAAATTCTCTTTTTACGATTTTGCACCAACCCAAACATCATCGATGGCTCCCTCCATCCGATGAATCATCACCCCGGCCTCCCCGGCAGCACCCCACACATGGATGATTCGTCAAAAGCTGAAAAAATAAAAACCTATGAGAAAGAGAAGGAACAGAGTCCTTTTAGAGGGAAAACTATTTTAACGGATTATCAACAGTTCTGCATACTACCTGAAGGGAAAATTTCCGGAATCCGGATCAAGAACTCAATCCTGATTTGGGTTCTGCTGAAATGTAAAAAATAAAAAACGAAAGGTCAAGAACTTTTTTGAAAGTAATAAAAGCGGCCCACTAATTTTCACCAATATTTTCCCTCGCGTCGTGGCGTCGAATCCTTTCGGTGGACGATTTGCCGAATAGCCCTTTGGACAGGATAAACAGGATTTGAGTTTTACTCCGCTAATCCCGTCTAAAAAATAGCAGATCGATAAAGATTGTCGACCCACATTTTTCATTTCAGCAAAATTAGCTTCTTCAGTTTAGATCGATTCTCGAACTGTAAGCGACCAAAATAAACGCCGCCTGATAAATCAGAACCATCGAAATACACCGAATGGTTTCCAGCCGGTTCGATTCTGTTCACCAATTGTGCCATCCATTGCCCGCGGATATTGTAAACAGACAGCCGAACAGGACCCTCATCCGGCAAAAAGTAAGTGATTCTTGTCACCGGGTTAAACGGATTCGGGTAATTGGATAGGTGAAGAAAATGCCCTTGTGCATTCTCTTCCGAATTTTCAGACATGCCTCCTTCCGGCAAAATCCTTTTCTCGGCAATATGGGTCTGAATGCCGGCCGTGTTCGAAGGCTCCGATTCCGGCGATTGGGAACCCATCGCCGTGGCATAATAGGTGGCCGTGCTGATACCATTTCTTACAATCTCAATTCCGGTATCCATGTAGCCGGTAACCGTGATAGGAGTGCTGTTTATTTTTGAATAATCGGCCCCCAGATTCCGGTAATATTGTACGAAAACGTGACACCGGTTGGGTCGGAAGGCGCCGACCAGGTGAAATACGGGTGCTGCCCCACACCCCACACATTCGTACAGATGAAATGCCGGGGCGGCGTGGGCTGTAAGCCCGAAGGATCATCGTATAGATTAACTTCCGTAACTGCATCTCCATTTACTTTAAATATATCATTCAAATAATCATAGACTACGATAACATCTCCTTGAAAATTAGTGCCATAGCAATCTACTTTTACAGATGCAGATTTCTCATCCACCCATAATTTATAATATCTGGTTCTGCCCATCCACGGTAATGGATTATTTTGAAAATTAGTACAATTTGCATCCCAACCTCTGTCTGGATAAGAATAATTACCCTCAATTTTCACATCATCAGGATTAATAATTCTTCTGTCATATGTAATATAACCTTCTGGAGTCCATACTATATAATTAGGGCTATATTTATCCAAGTGAAAAATTACAGTATGGCCATCTGCATTTTCCGTTTCAACTGAAAGCTCTATTAAATGTAGCGGTTGATAGGATTGAGCAAATATTTGAGCGGTTTGAAAAAATAGCATTGCCAATAAGCATCTTAATATCTTCATTATCAGAGTCCTTTGTATTTTTATATTTTTTATTCAATGGCATATAATTTACTATTTGGCCCAAAAGTCCCTACATAAAGTATCCCATTATATCCAATAGCTGCGGATGTGATCCTTGTAAATTGTTCTTCAAAATGAACATTCCATAGTATATTACCATCCTGTGTATAGGCACTCAAATCAGGTTGAAATACATAAATTACTCCATCCTTATCACTGAGAAGAGAGGTCCAACGGTCGTTAAGGTTTTTTTGGCAACGCAAATTGCCGTCATAATTGACCGCAAGCAGTCTATTTTCAACGGTACCAGCCTGAAAATAAATATTCCCTTCCGGATCTATCGTACCCTCTTCTGAAGAAGACGCTAATACTTTGTAATGCCAATTAATCTCCCCCTGTGGGGAAATTGAATAAAATCCATTGCCATTTTCCGCTGACCTTATGCAATCAATTCCAAGATAAATATTCCCCTCATTATCCACCATTGGAATATCACTATAATAGTATAAAGAATCTTTAAAGGTCAAATGCCATTTAATTGTGTGATTCTGAATGTTAATCGCATATAAACCTGGAGTTGACCTTCCGCCATATAGATAAACAGTATTGCCGTCGGGCGAAAAAACGGGAATCTTACTCCATAATCCTCCCTGAGTCGTTAATTTCCAGAGTACGGTGCCATCCTGCGCCATGGCATAAAAACATCCATCATTAGAGGTGAAATAGAGCATTCCATCCCGACCCATCGTAATGGCCGCTATCTGCTCAACGTCCGTGGGATTAATCTTTTTCTTTAAAGTACCGTCAGGAGAAATAGCATATATTGCCCAATCTGGCCATACGCCTTCCGGCACTGGAAGATATACTGTCCCACCTGCAGCAACCAATGGATCAGGATCCATGACGGACTGATCAAATTTATATCGCCATTTCAACTGCCCATCTGGCTTTATTGCATATAAGGAACTCTTCGCACTTTTTTGTTCCCAGAGAGAAACAAAATAAATGGTCGAATCCGGCCCAATGGCAATGGATTCATGAATCCACCCATCCGGCTTAAAACTCCACTTAATCCTTCCTTTTCTCGGCCCACGATAAGGACTCCGCCCTGTTGACTGCGGATCGTGATGAAACATCGGCCAGGGGCTTTTTGCCAGACTCGGCCAGGGGATCGCCACCTGAGGGTGAATGTGCCCCCCAACCGGCGGTGTGATCGGGTTTTTCTCCCTCTGGCAGGAAAAAATCATAGCCAGAAAAAATATTAAGATCATTAATTTAGATCGTTTCATCTTTCCTCCATAAAACACAAACCCAAAAACCCGCACCGGGCACACTCCACTTCTGCGCCCAATGCGGGTTTTCTTTTTTTGATATTCTTTTATTTGAGCCAAATCTTGTTCTTCCATCCACCGATCGAATCCTCCCTCCAATGAATCATCCCCCCGGCATCCCCGTCTGACACCTCGCACGCAGATGATTCGTCAAAAGGTGAAAAAACAAAAAAACATGAGAAAAGAAGGGAGCGGGCTCAGCAGGTCGTCAATTTAGAATATTCAGCGATAGGCCTTTGCGTCATGTACGGAAGAAACAGGCTCATAGTCGGATCAAGAACCCAACCCCAATTGAAATTACACTGAAATGTAAAAAGAAAAAAGCAAAATGTCAAAGATTTTTTTTGAAAACAGGGAACTGTTATAAAAATGGCTCTTCTCCGAATTTCGGCAAAAACTACTATATGTAGTAATTGAATAAAAGGCATTAGAATACCGGAGAAGCCTGTTTTAGATAGCCACATTTTCTCAATATTTTCAGTTGGAAATAGGCCTGGTCACGATAGCCATAGGCCATTCTTTTAAGCACTTTGATTTTGTTGTTCAATCCTTCTGCTACGGCATTGGTTATGTGATAGGTGAAGTACGTGAGCACTCCGTAAAGATAACGATTGAGCATATTATAAAAGATTCGGAAATAGGGCCTGATGGTTTCAGGTATCTGCTCAAACCAGGTTTTTAAAAATCGCTTTGCCTCGGTCTTATTCGAGAGAGTAAAGAAGCGATCAAATTGTTCTTTGATAAGATAAGCCTCATAGAGGGGGGAATTGATCTGTTTCAACTGTTCAAGAGCTTTTTTATCTTTCGTCGTGTGGTTGTTCTCATTTTTCAGGAGTACCCAGCGTTTGCCCTTCACAAAGCGTTTTTCTGTGGAAGGTGCATGACGCACAATGGCACGCCTGAGGTTATCGAGGCATCTGTTAAGATGCTTTTTAAGGTGAAATCGGTCAAACACAATGTCGGCGTGGGGAAGATAGCGGCGCACGCTTCGGATATACGGATCCCACATATCCATGCTGACAGCCTGGATGCTGTCTCGCTGGGCTTGGGTTAGAGATACGAAGAAAGCGGATAGCGATTCAGAGGTGCGATCCTTACCCACATAAAGGGTGCCATTGTCATCAACCAGATCATAAACAATAGTAAAATAGCGATGATGCCTTTCGAAAGCGATTTCATCTACTCCGATAAAGCTCATCTTGGGAAGAGGAACAGAAGCCTTTAATTGTTCCAGTCCCTGACGATCGGTGTGGTAGGCATGTTTCCAGTCAATCTTCATCAAACTGGCGGCATCCATTACCGTCATCCGATCACAAAGCTGAAAAAGAAATTCATTGAAACGGGTTGTCTGTCTCTGGTGGCTGTCCACAAAATCCAGAGCCTCGTATCCCCTGTATGAACAGGAACAGTGCAGACGCCCTTTACTGATAATCAAATAGCAGGTTTTGCCACACTTCCCATAATTAAAATAAGGATAAATATGTGCAACACAATAATAAAATTTTTTGATTTCATTTTTAATATCTCCCATTATTCAATCAAAAATTATATTTTATCCCAAAATAAAAAGAATCCATTTTATCATTGATGGTCAAATTGGTGTAATGTTTATCTTCTAACAATCCTCTGCAATATTGAACTTCCAAATCGAATGGACCAAAACTCATGGCCGCACTTGCGTTTAAATTTATCGTTGTTTTATAGAATAACTTAAGAAATCCAAGATATCCCGGGAGATTGGGCGGTTCATAATCCTCTAAGTAATAATCAAATTTATAATTTTCACGTTCATCATAGTTATGAAATTGAATAATCCTTCTCTCAATATAATATGTTCTATTGACGATACGAGTCGATAATTCAGGGCCCATGGATATTTTTAATCTTTTCCCATTCATAATCCTAACACTGAATCCCGGCTTTGCTAAAAATTCCAAATAGCCGAGAAATATATGAATATCGTCAAAAACAACACCATAACCATACATGCTGATAGGATGAGACTTATTTCTCAATGTTCCTCTTTTTTCAGCATAATGTACCTCGAAATCCACGAATGCATTCGGTAGTCCCTCGAATCTCTTTTTGTAACCTACGCCAAATAAAAGTCCATCGTTATATTCCAATTTTTCATGCCGGAGATTGGAAATTGTCCTTCCTACCTCAAAATAATATTTGCTTTTAGGGTTTGAATGAAAGGGAATTGAAAAAAGAACAAGTCCGACAAAAAATATAGGTACTACCATATTCATATTAGCCTCCTTTCATTGGTTGTTCATTAGACACAAAAAATAAAATGAAAAAATAATTTTAAAATATCCTTGTTTTGCAATTATTGCTTGAACTTGCGCACCAATATTTTTGCCTATATGGCCCCTAATATTATGGGCGGATTCAACTTCTTAATCTAATTTTGAAAAGGATCCCCAAAAAAACGTGAAACCAATCTAGTGGTCCATCAATGCTCTATCAAGAGGAACATCACCAACAATTATACCGGACTACTTTGGTTCCATATACGTAGGCCATGTTTTATTTTCCAGGGTCACTTTTTTGGTTGCGTATGAAGCCTCTGTGGCAAAAAACAGAGAAAATGGACCGGAATATTCCAGACCAAGTCCTATAAATTTTCCCCATTCACTTTTACCTCCCTCAGCTCGTAGCGTCGCTCTGGTCAATCCAACGCCAACATATTTCGAGAACCCGGCTTCGGTTGAGACAGGAAATAAGGGCAAAATAATCAGGAATATAAAAGCAATCCTCTTCATTTTTTTCTCCGAACCTTGTAAACAAAATTACCTGAGTTTGCCAAATCCATCACTTTTAGGCGCGTGTAAACGTAATTTGCCCGACACACGCGCCTACTTAAAAAAGATAAAAACCATCTGGATCTCCTTTCCGGTTAATGTTCAATGTTTCCAAGCCGATCTCAAAGACAATAGCGCAACAAAAGACGAAACGAATCCAGTGCATCATTGATGTTCAAGCCGCGAATGCATTCTTGTGCCGACGCAGCGCGGTCATATCGCATTTCAATACCAAAGTCCTTATAGATCAAGGCAATTCCCAAAATCCAATTAACATATTTATCAGCTCCTTCTGATTCGCATCTCAAATAATCAAATTTATACTTTCCTCGTTCATCCGGACTAAGAAAAATCGTGCTGTCCGCAAAATAAGATAAATACTTGATAGGAAAAGATAACGATGCTCCGGAAAATAATTCTACCAAAGCCTTATTACGAAATAGCGAAAAACTGCATCCCACTTTTGCAGCAAAATCGAAATATGACCTATCAAGAGGAATATCACCAATACTTACATCGGACCACTCCGGTTCCATACCACTCGGCCACGTTTTATTTTCCAGTTTCAATCTTTTTATGGTGTAACCCAATCCAACACCAACAAATCCATTAAAAGCACGGATCGGAAAAAAATATTTGTCAATTTCCAGGCAAATGCCGGGTTTGTTTTTTCCCTCTGTGTGCCTCAGGTAAGAAAGATTGGCACCGAATTTAAAGTAAGTAGGTGATTTTGCTTCCAAAGAAATGGGCAAAATAACAATTGCCAATATTACAAGAATTGCTTTTTGCATAATAAGTTTCCTTTTCTTAATTTTTTGGTTTAATTCTATTCCTATATTTTATGGAAACTCTTACCAAAAGCACAAAAAACCCGAACCAGCCGCACTTCTCTTCTTTGCGCCCAATTCGGGTTTTCTCTTTTTTGAAAACTTCATTTCTCCTGTTTTGACCAAAACAAAACATCACCGATAGATGCCTCCAGCCAATGAATCATCACACCCCGGCATCCCCAGCCCGCTACCCCTGCACACGGATGATTCGTCATGAATCAATACCAACATCGAACTAATGGAAAAGAAGAGGAGTAGAGCTCATTAGGTGGTCATGATTGCGTTCAACTAATCGAAAAAGGAGGTCGTCAGGTGTACTGCGTCGGAATAATTGTCGCAATCCGTTCAGGAGCCCAACCACAATTATATTGACATCGGAATGTAAAAAAGAAAAAACGAAATGTCAAGCATTTTTGCGAAATAAGCCGCAAATGGCAAAAAACACCCGGTCGGGACGGCGTCTCGACCAACATCTGCAGGACGATTCGCCGAATCGTCCTTTTTAAACAGGATGAACAAAATTTTGTTTTTTTATCCAATAAATGTGACACCCTTAAATCATTTTGACCCGCCAAAAAAAAGATTGAACAGACAACTCCATAAAATCTTCCCTTGAATCTTTGCGATTATTTTTATACATTTTCCCATCAAACAAAAAAGGAGAAATACATCATGGAGCAAAAATACACCGATCAAATGATCAAGCGTTTTATGAAGTATGTGTCGTTTGACACGCAATCGTCCGAAGAATCGGAGACTTTTCCAAGCACCATGAAGCAGAAAGAATTGGGCAAAGTTCTTGCCGAAGAATTGAAGGCGCTGAAATTACAGGATGTCGAAATGGACGAATGGGGTTATGTAACCGCCACTTTACCCGCCAACACGGACAAAAAAGTGCCGGTTATCGGTTTAATCTCCCACATGGACACGTCACCGGAAGTTTCGGGCGCCCATGTCAAACCGGTCATTCATAAAAATTACCAGGGCGGCGATATTCCGCTTCCCGGTGATCCCGCACAAGTGATTCGTTTTTCCGATACGCCGGATCTCAAGAATCAAATCGGCTGCGACATTATCACAACCGACGGCACAACCCTGCTGGGAGCCGACAACAAGGCCGGCATTGCTGAAATTTTCACCGCCGTTCAGGTCTTAATCGATCACCCGGACATTAAGCACGGGAAAATCCGGGTGGCCGTCACGCCGGACGAAGAAGTGGGGCGCGGCACCGAACATTTTGATGTAAAGAAATTCGGCGCCGATTATGCCTACACAATCGACGGCGAAACAGCAGGTGAAATTGAAAATGAGACTTTCTGTGCGGATTCAGTCGTCATCACGATTCACGGAATTAATATGCATCCGGGCTACGCCAAAGGCAAGCTGGTGAACGGCATCAAAGTGGGTGCCGAAATCATTGCCGGATTGCCGAAAGACAATCTCTCCCCCGAAACCACCGAGAAGCGCGATGGATATGTGCATCCGCATGCGATTCAGGGCGGTGTGGAAACCACGACGGTGAAATTTCTCATTCGGGATTTTACCGTGGAAGGTCTCCGCGAGAAAGAAGACCTTTTAAAAGAAATCTCAGAAACGGTCTTAAAAAAATTCTCCGGTGCGACAATGGATTTTAATGTTCAGGAATCTTACCGAAATATGCGGTATAAATTGGATGAAGACCCCAAAGTGGTTGAATTCGCCCTGGAAGCCGTTAAACGCAGCGGCTTGGAACCCCATTTGAATATTATTCGCGGCGGAACAGACGGATCGAAATTATCTTATGAAGGCTTGCTGACGCCGAATATTTTTACGGGCGGTCACAACTTTCACTCTAAATTGGAGTGGGTTTCCATTCAGGATATGGAGAAAGCCGTCGAGACAATCGTCAATCTTGTACGGATCTGGGAGGAAAGAGGCTGACCCCCAAAATGGGGTTATCGCCCCGGAAGCTCCTGGCTTCCCGTGCGATTCTTCATTTATCAAAAACGATAGCGGTTTGTGATGGGCATGCGGCGGTCTCTTCCAAAGGCGCGCGGTGTGATTTTGATGCCCGGCGGACTCTGGCGGCGTTTGTACTCGCTGTGATCCACCATCTGCGCCACTCGGATGACCACGTCCTCCGGAAATCCCTTTGCGATAATTTCGGACGGACTCAGCTCCTGTTCCACAAATGCTTCTAAAATAGGATCTAAAACAGAATACGGCGGCAGGCTGTCTTCATCTTTTTGATTGGGCCGCAGTTCCGCCGAGGGTGGTTTGGACAGCACATTTTCAGGAATTAACATACGGCCCGCTTTTCGATTGCGGTATTTGCACAAATCATACACGAGCAGTTTGGGCACATCTTTAATCACTGCAAAACCACCGGCCGTATCGCCGTAAAGCGTGCTGTAGCCCACACTTGTTTCACTTTTATTGCCTGTGGTCAAGACCAGCCATCCGAATTTATTGGAAAGCGCCATCAAGATGTTTCCCCGGATACGGGCCTGAAGGTTTTCTTCAGTGATGTCCCGGCGCAAATTTTTAAAAGTTTCTTTTAGGGTTTTGAGATACGCATCGAAAATAGATTGGATCGGAATTATCATGAGGGGAATGTCAAGATTTTTAGCAAGTGTTTCGGCATCCTGCACACTCGATTTTGAAGAATATTTAGAAGGCATTCCCACGCCCACCACATTCCCGGCGCCAAGAGCGTCTACGGCGATGGCGGCCACCAGAGTGGAATCGATTCCGCCGCTTAAGCCGATCACCACTTTTTTGAAACCATTTTTATGCACGTAATCCCGGGTTCCCAGCATAAGGGCTTTGTAAATTTCTTCCGGTTTTTCAACAGATTCTGTTTTGCCCCGGGGCAGTCTTTTCCTGGCTTTTTCTTTCACTTCCGGCAGCCGAACCAATTCAATTGGGAACACCGCCTGAGTCTTAAATTTTTTATGCATAAAAAGCGGGTCCTCGCGGCGCCGTTTACGAACCCTCTCAATATCCAGATCCGTCACCACCAAATCTTCTTTAAATTGTGCCCCCTGGGCCAGCACGTTACCCTTCGGCGAAAACACAACACTCATCCCGTCAAACACCAATTCATCCTGGCCGCCGATTAAATTTGTGTACACGATATAAGCGTACGAATCGATTGCCCGTTTTTTGAGCAATTCTTTCCTCTCGTTCCCTTTCCCGACATGATACGGCGATGCCGAAATATTCAGAATAACTTCCGAATCTCCCGGAAAAGCCTGCGTTTCAATAACAGCGCCCGGCACCCAGATGTCTTCACAAATATTTATGCCGAACATCACTTCATTTCGCTCGAAAACAAGCGCCTCGGTGCCGGCCTGAAAATAGCGTTTTTCATCGAACACACCATAGTTAGGAAGCTGAATTTTATGGCAAATGGCCTCCACCCTGCCTTGATGCAAAATTCCGGCGGCATTGTAAACCCGGCCGTCCTCTCGATCCGCAAAACCGACAATTGTGGTAGCCGATCCGATTTTAGAAGCAATTTCGTAAAACACACGAAGGTTGTCTTCGATGAATTTTGGCCGCATGAGCAAATCTTCCGGCGGGTATCCTGTAATTGCGAGTTCCGGGAAAATGACAATATCGGCTTCGGTCTCCTCAGCTCTTTTAACCCACTCCAAAATTTTATCGCGATTGCCGGTCAGATCCCCGACGATTGTGTTGATCTGCGCCTGCGCAATCCGGAGAAACTGCGCCATTTCCTGTTCCTTTTTGCGTTACGTTGTTTGAACGTCCGGCATTTCCTCCCTTGCCGCTAACTATATAATTAAAAAATAATTAAAAATTCCGATAATAGCAAGGGAAAACAAAAAACGCGTCCGGGAAGGGTACACCCACCATTCCGTTTACGGCAACCGCAGGCTTCAGGCCCGGGCGGCCTGCGCAGGTTATTTTTCTCCCGGAGATTTTAAAACAGGTAAATCGTTTAAAAGATCCGGAATAATCCAGACGTCGGTTCCCTTTTTTAAAAAAAGGATCTTTTTGGAATTCCGCATTTTTAAAACAATTCTTTTATCTGATTTTTCAATCACTGCGGCGTTGAGACTATTCCTGAAACAGTCTGCCAATTTATAGAAACCGGCATCTTTGCCGGGCATAACAATGAATAACGTATATTTGAGCCGGCCCGATTTGTAGTTTGCCGTAACGGCTTTTGTGCCTTTATCAAAATGAAAACAGTGAATTTTTCCGATAGGCCACCGCACTCTCATGGAAAGGGGTCCGGCGATTATCATCGCCGTCGATGGCTGCAATCCCTTTTGCTGCAATTTCTGCAGCAAATTATTCCGTATTGTTTTCCCGGGGATTTTTTGAAGAATTATGCCGGCAAATCGCTTCAGTGCCCCGGCTGTTTCCGGGCTTCCATCCATATTTGTAATGGCGCCGAAATACGTTCCTTTTTGAAAAAGAATGCCGTATTTTGATAATGCATTGGGCACGTGCAGACTTGTATCGGCAGGGGAATGCCGGCGGTATGAAAAAGCCCCAAGCGCCGCCCCGGGTGATTTCATCCGGAAGATTTCTACCTGAATCCGGCGGTCTTTGTTCATATAAAATTGAACCCCTAATGCACGGAATCCGTATTCCAGATAGATATCCGCTCCGCCGTCCAGGTAATCCTGAAGGTGGCTGGCATCGTATCTTTCAAAATTTCCATCTAATTTCCAGGGGGCTGTTTGAGATTCGGCCGGGAAAAAAGAGGCCAACGAATCTTCTTTTGCCTGAGCGGCCGACCGGATGAAAAGAACACTCAAACCGATTCCGGCAAAACCGATTAAAATTGATTTCCATTTCATAACAATACCCTTCTATCCCGAACCCTTCATACACCGGCGAACCGTCATGAAACCGCCGGAAACAGAAGGAATATCCGGGCAGGTTTTGATCACATGTTGGATCTTCCGCTTTTTATTTGTTTTTCGGCCTTCGCTTATTCGCTGAGAATGGACGCCGCCACCACATTCGAAACGAGGCTCCTCAATTGCACGACGCTTCCCGTGTCTTTCGGATGCACCCTGTTGGTCAGCAAAATAACAATGGTTTGTGTGGCAGGGTCGACCACCAAAGACGTTCCCGTATAACCGGTATGTCCGAAAGATTCAGCCGAGAAGAGATCGCCTTTATTGGACGCATAATCCGACGCCAGGTCCCAACCGAGTCCTCTGCCTGAGAATTTGGTCTTGGGGTAAATGTGCGTCATTTTTTCAACCGTAAGAGGGCTCAAAATCCTGACGCCGTTGTATTCCCCCCCGTTCAGGAGCATCTGTGCAAAAATGAATAAATCCCGGGCGCTGGAGAAAAGTCCGGCATTCCCGGAAATTCCCCCCTGCAAGCGCGCCAGCGGGTCATGAACGACGCCGTGAAAGGGGATGCCGTTCACAACCTCCGTGGGGACAACTTTGTTTAAAATGTTCTTCGGCGGCTTGTACATGGTGTGCGTCATGCCCAGAGGCTTGAAAATATATTGATGTGAAAAGTCCGCCACGTTTTCCCCGGAGAGCTCCTGAATAATAGCCGCCATCGTGATGTATCCCAGACCGCTATAGTGGAAGGCTTCGCCCGGCGCACTTATTTTGGGCAATTGGGCAATATACCTGACTAATGAATCGGTTGGGGTCGGTGTTCCGTAAATTCGGGAAACGAATTTCGGGTTGGCGTAAGGGATCAGTCCGGATGTGTGCGTTAACAAATTGTAAAGCCGGACATCCGGCGCATATTCACCGTCCGGTTCGAGATAGCGGGAAAAACCGGGAATGTAGATTTTTATTTTATCGAGCAAGCGAATCTTTCCCATTTCAACCAATTTCATGATCGATGTGGCGGTTGCCACGGGTTTGGTAATGGACGCCAGATCAAAAATCATATCCGCTTCCATTTTTCGCTTTTTGGGGACTACCTCTGCATAACCGTAAGCCTTTTGGTAAACAATTTTCCCCTTTCGAGCCACCAGCAGGACGGCACCCGGAATGGTTTTTTTGTCAATTTCCCTCTGAATGACACCGTCCACCTGATGCAGCCGCGCAGAGGACATCCCCACCTGTTCCGGAGATGCTGTTGGAACGGCCTGCGCAAAAGCACTGATTACAAAAGCAAAAATTATGAGGACTGTCAGACCTAATTTTCTCATTTTTTGACTCCTTCTTTTTCGATGCGTCGTATCAATACCGGTTATGATTCAGGATGCTGTTTTATTTTTTTGGATTTTGAGAAATGCTGCGATTTCAAAATGCCCCCCAATCCAATTCCTAACAGCACAATAGACGAAATGAGATTTGTAATTCTCCCATGAAAGGTCGGCGTAAAGAAAACAGCCGCCAATATTGCCAATCCGAATATCAGGAGGAATCCGCCAATCACGAAAAAAGCGTCAATTTCTTCTCGTTTCCCCTCTTCCATTTTCTCTTTATTGTCGGTCGCCGGCATGGTTTCTTCCCATTTAAAAGTGAACGTACAAAAAGCCGTATAAAATAACCAGGAGAGTGGCCCAGAGTTTTAAATTTCGGATTAATTTTCGATCCGGTGCACCCTTATAAATATAATCCATCGGAAGCAGCCAGACCAGTATAAAAATGACTGCAAAGAGGATCAGGACGATGACTTTGGCCCATATCAGCGGGACATTTGCGAGAAAATTAAAATTCAACATGGTACACTCTCGGACATTTTAATGCAATTAGTCATGATTTAAACGATTTTGGATCAACTGCTGCACATCATCATCTTTTGTGACCAGGCGATAAACCAGACCGTGGAGTTTTTCCAGAGGTTCGGGGCTGGAAAAATAACTCACCAGAACGGTTACAATCGCAGCCCCCAGAAATGACCACCAGGATATGTACAGAAACGGATCGTCAATCGTAAACAAATTTCCCTTAAAAATGTACATTGCGACGGAAAAACACACGCCCGCACCCAATCCCGCCAATCCGCCCCATTGGGTGATTCTGCTCCAGAGCATCCCGAGAAGCAAAATCGCCAGAGTGGGTCCCTGGAAAAAAGAGAGCAGCGTCTGAACATAGACATACATCCCCGGAAAGAGTTTGTTCAGCGGGGCCGTGGCCACACCGATGATCAGAAAAACAACCGTAAACAGGCGCCCCATGCGCAAAAGATGCCGGTCATCCGCATCTTTCTTAATAAATTTCTGGTAGATGTCTTTCGTCCACAGCGTGGCGGCGGAGTTCAGGTAAGAATCCACACTGGACATAAGTGCCGCAAAGAAGGCGGCAAACACCAGCCCCGTCAGACCGGGGGGGAGGAGATGCCTGATAAGCATGGGGAAGGCTTCGTCACCGTTGGTCAGACCCGGAAAAAGCGGCAGAGCGATTAACCCGGGGAGTACGATTAGTGCGGGAATGAAAAACTTAAAGAACGATCCCCACAAGACGCCGGCTTTGGCGTTCCACTCATCCCGGGCGCCCAGTGTGCGCTGCACGATGGCCTGATTTCCGATAAAATAGGCGGGCGCCAGCACAAATGTCAGGCCAAACAGAATACCCGTCCAGGGATAAGGGGTTGTTGTGTTTGTCGGCAAAAACAGGGTAAAATGGGCCGAATATTGGGGACCAAGGGCGTGTATTTTTTCCACCAGACCCGACCAGCCGCCGAGTTTCCACAATCCGAGAAAAATAACGGCGAATCCGCCCACGAACATGATGATCATCTGCACGACATCCGTCATCACAACGGCGGAAAGTCCGCCGGAAACCGTGTAAAAGCCCACGACGATTGCGGTTACCATTAAAGACACACCGATGGACCATCCCATGAGTGTGTTCAGCAGAACGGCCGAAGCCCAGAAAATGATGCCCAGGTTAAATGCCATGAAAACAACCCAGATGAGTGCCTCGATCGTTCGCACGGAATCATTGTAGCGTTTTCCCAGATATTCGGGAATGGTGTAAACCCCGGCGCGCCAGTAATAAGGGATGAAGATGAATGCCGCAAGCATCATCGCGGGCATGGAACCAATCCAATCAAAATTTGCCACAACCAGCCCGTAGCGATAGGCCTGCCCGGTGGCTCCTACAAAATCGATCGCGCCGATATCGGACACCACAATCGACATGCCGATGGCCCAGAAAGGGAGCATCTTGCCGCCCAGAAAATAATCCTGCGAAGAATGGACATACTTTTTAAAAAACGACCCGAGAAAGAGCATTCCGCCTAAATAGAGCAAGACAATAAAAAAATCAATCCCGGAAAGCGACATGGTGAACTTTCTTCTTTAATTTTTTGTGCGGTTGTCTGACGTGTCTGATCGAGTGGTTTTACTTTCTGCCGGTGAGTTTGTCGGCTCTGGTTCGGTGTGATTTTTACCGGCAACAATTCGATTTGAAAATTTTACCGGCTTGCGATTTAGAGGTCTCAATTCCACAATGGTGGCACCCCATCCGCCGTTACTGGAAGGCGCATCGTAGTAATCAACCACGGCCGAATGGGAATCCAGCATTTTTAAAACAATCCACTTGAGTTTGCTTCTGCCTTTTCCATGAATGATTTTCACTTCACAAAGCTTCAGCTCCAGTGCATTCTCGATAAAAGAATCTATAATTTGGGGAATTTCCTCCGGGAAAAAACCGTGCAGATCCAGCACATCCGTCACTTCGATGAGTTTGGGCAGAAGCGTATTTTCGTCCGTTTCGAATTCAGTATCCGGTTTTGTCTTTTTTCTTTTCCAGAAATTAAACATGAGGCCTCGAATTTTAAAAATTGCGTGTACATTCAGAATTCGTACAATTTATATCTATTTATATTAAGAATCAAGTCAAAAATGGCCCGTTTAATTCCTTTGTAAAGGATTGTCCGCCAACCGCAGACCGGGTGTGTCACCGGTTCTAACCGGGTTAATTTATAAACCACCGAGTGCGCAGAGGACGCCGGGTTATTTTTGTTAGGATCAATCTTCAAAATAATCGGTTAAATCCGCCCGGGCCAGCCCTGAGTCCAGCGCCACCTTTGCCACCGCCTGCGCCACTTTATGATGCACTTTTCTGTTCAGCGGACTCGGCACCAGTGCCCCTTTGGGCGCCAGTCCGGCAATCGTTTCCGCAGCCGCCGCGTACATTTCCGTGGTAATCCTGGGGATATTCGCATCCACGGCGCCTCTTAAAATTCCCGGGAAACCCAGTATGTTGTTGACCGCAGTCCCGTCGGCGGCAAAAGCTGCCCCGGCTGCCCGGGCCTCTTTCGGATCAATTTCAGGAACCGGATTTGAGAGCGCCAGAATAATCTGGCCGGGCCGGATCATTTCCTTTTTAATCAGGCCGGGCACGCCGGTTGTGGCAATCACAATGTCGGCCTTCTGCATGATTTCTTTCAGAGTTGACGGAATGCCGCCCGCTTTCTTCAGGCGATTTACGGCATCCTCGGAAAGATCGGCACCCAGAACGGGTTTTCCGGTATGGTGCATCAGCATCTTTGAAATAGACAGACCCGCCGCCCCCAGGCCAATTTGCCCAATTTGGGATTGATTCAAATCCTTCCCGGCCATTTTCGAGGCGTTGATCAGTGTCGCCATCACCACAACACCTGTCCCGTGTTGATCATCGTGCATGACGGGGATGTCCAGCCGTCTGATGAGCTCGTCTTCAATTTCAAAACAGCGCGGCGCCGAAATATCCTCGAGCTGAATGGCTCCGAAAGTGGGGGCAATATGCGTCACCGTGTCGATAATTTGCTGCGTATCTTTTGTGTCCAGCAGAATCGGCATACCGGAGAGCCCCACGAAGGTTTCCATCAGGCTGGCTTTTCCTTCCATGACGGGCATTCCCGCCAGCGGGCCGATGTCCCCCAGCCCCAGAATGGCCGATCCATCGGTGACGATCGCCACCAGATGTTTGATCGCCGTAAAACGTCGGGCAAGGGCATGATCTTCTTTTATTTTTAAACAAACGCTGGCCACGCCGGGCGTGTACACCCGCCGCAAATCTCTTAGAGTCTCGATTTTGTAGCGGCTTCTGATGGCAATTTTCCCGCCCTGGTGCATTTCAAGCACCTCGTCGCGCACTTCCAAAAGCACCACACCGGGAACATTCCGGGCAATTTCAAGAAGGCTTTCCATCTGGGTTTCATTTTTTGCAAATAGCACAATATCACGATCCACATGATCGGTTAAAAATCGAACCGTGGTAATTTCCCCCACAAATCCACCCGCATCTCCGATGGCCTTTAAAAGATTGCCGATAATGCCGGGTTTTTGTGCATTACGAACGCGAACGGTCCGCATGATTTTATTTTCCCACCACATGGCCGTGTTCTCCTTTCAGTTAATTTTGTGCCGAAACCCATGTATGTCCTGAGGGTCACGCCTAATAATATAAAAAATACCGCGTTCAATCAAGCGAAATATAAGCTTGATTCTTTTTATTTTAATTTGTACTATTTACGGAGAAATTGGGTGAAATTACAATCTAAATTTTGGAGGCTAAAATGCAAGTCAATCTTTCGGACTTTGAGCCCAAACATCTGTGGAAACATTTCGATGAAATCAGGAAAATTCCGAGATGTTCGGGGGATGAAAAAGCGGTGGCCGATTATATCGTTTCCGTTGCCAAAAAACACGGCTGCGAATACAAACGGGATTCCGTGAATAATGTCGTTATCCGTGTTCCGGCCTCTCCCGGAAAGGAGAATGCTCCCGTCATTATTCTGCAGGGGCACATGGACATGGTGGGTGAGAAAGATTCCCACATTCAGTTTGATTTTACCCGGGACCCGATTCAACTGCGGCTGGATGGCGACTGGCTGATGGCTCAGGGGACGACACTGGGGGCAGATAACGGCGTCGGAATTGCCGCCGGACTGGCTATTTTGGAAGATGACTCAATGGTACACGGCCCGCTTGAACTTTTATTTACGGTGGATGAAGAAACCGGCCTCACCGGAGCGTCCCATATCGAACCCGGATTGCTCGCCGGTAAAACACTCCTCAACCTGGATTCGGAAGAAGAGGGCGTCTTTTTTATCGGCTGCGCCGGCGGAGAAAACACTTATGCTCGCTTCCCGAAAACAGCCGGCACCTCTGCATCTTCCGGCTCCGGTTTCAAACTCACGGTCAGCGGTTTAAAAGGCGGGCACTCCGGATTGGATATTAACCTGCATCGCGGAAATGCCATTCTATTTTTGACCCGCATGTTGTGGACGGCGAATCGCCGGATTTCATTCGGTCTTGCTAATTTTAACGGTGGAAATAAAACAAACGCCATTCCGCGGGAGGCTTTCGCCGAAGTAATTGTCCCGGATGATCAGATCGAAACCTTTAATCAGATTGTTGAGAAGGTCTTTCAGGATATTCAGACTGAATACAAAACGGTTGAAAAAAATATCCGGTTGGATATTTCAAAACCGGAAAAAACGTCCGCAAAACCGATTGCGGCAGACTTGCAAAACCGACTGCTCAACTTCCTGACAGCCGTTCCGCACGGCATCCTTGAGATTCACCCCGAGATTCAGGGCCTTGTGGAAACCTCGAACAATTTGGCAAAAATCGAGTTTTCGGATGATGTCATTGAAGTGGCTTTGAGCAGCCGGAGTTCCATTAACTCCGCTTTGCATTTTGTCAGCCAGAAGCTGAAAGCTTTGTGTGAATTGGCCGGTGCGGAAGCCAACCAGCCGGCAGGCTATCCCGGCTGGACCCCGAACTTAGATTCTCCTGTTCTGAAGGTGGCAAAAGAGACCTACCAGAAAGTTGTGGGAAAAGAACCCAGAATGGAAGCCATCCATGCGGGGTTGGAATGCGGCATTTTAAGTGAAAAATATCCGAATCTGGATATGGTTTCATTCGGTCCGCAAATTGAACATCCCCATTCTCCCGAAGAACGGGTAAATATTCCGTCTGTGGCGCGCTTTTATAAACTGCTGGCCGCCCTTCTTGAAGCACTGGCTGCGTAATTGTAAGGGCGATGCATTCCGACCAAAACAGAGCAGATGAACCAAATGATTCCACCGGGAATGCATCGCCCCTTACCTGAACAATCGTACCGTTTGGTTAAGGGGCGGAGTGTGTGAACAATGAAATACGATCCCGACAGACACCATCGTCGATCCATCCGCCTGAAAGGATACGATTATTCTCAACCGGGGTGGTATTTTGTGACGGTTTGCACGCAAAATCGGGAAATGTTATTTGGGGATATCATCAGCAGAAAAATGAAATTGAATTCGATTGGAAAATTGATCGATTATTATTGGCAACGATTGCCAAAACATTTTAAAAATATAGAATTAGATGAATATCAAATTATGCCGAATCATTTTCATGGAATTGTA
>BDTM01000039.1 GCA_002898015.1 bacterium BMS3Bbin03
GGTAAAACAGGAAATCCCACAATCTGACGGAAACTCCCTGACGATAGGCCTCTTCCGGGTGTTCCGAAATAAGCATAAATTTACCCCGGAAAATGTAGTGAAAAATCCCCACTGCCGAATAGACCGCGGCGGCTTTCGCAATCGCGGACCACTTCACCCACAAGATATTTCCGGTGAGCATTTCCTTAATGTGTTCGGTCCCATGAGGAGCCTTGTCCATGACCAGAATTGAAATGGCGGCGGCAAGGGCGTACACCAATCCGATGATCGCCTCCTGCGGGATTTTTCCTTCCCTGAATCTGGAAACAGAGAAAATAGCTGCCCCGATAAACGTGAAGCCGAGTGAGAACCCGTAAGCCGCCGTTGTTTTGGGCATTATGCCGAAGAGAAAGGCCACCGTCGTCCCCAGAGCCGCGATTTGGGCCAGCGCCAGGTCGACAAAAATGACCTGCCGTTTAATGACATGAAGCCCGAGATACGAATGAATTCCCACCAGCACCAGACACTCGAAGAAAGCGGGCAACATGATATCCATGACATCGAAATGCATAAAAATCCTCTTAAGTTTTTATTCATCTAACCTCCGAAAGGTCAGATACGCTTTCACATCCAAAACTTCCCGGAAGCTTAAAGCTTCCGGGAAGATGGAAATAGCATTCTACTGCGCTGTTTTCAAATAGGCATCACGGAGATGCGATATCCAGTAATCAAAAACATCGAATACCGTTTTCACCTGGGGGAGACCGCCCACATAATACGGCACAATGACCGGGACAGCCCCAACTCTCCGGGCAACCCGCCGCACCTTTGCCGCATCGAAATAATTGGCGGACAAAATGACCCGGACATTATCCGCCTGCATTTCGTTGACCAGCGTCTCGATATGCCTGGGCGAAGGCGGAATACCGGGTTTAATCTCAACAGTGCCCACCTCTTCGAGCCCGAACAATTTTAGGAAATACACCCAGCCTTTATGATAAGTCACAATTTTTTGCCCGCGAAAGACCATCCCTTTTTTGAGCCAGCCGCCCAGGGAATTCATCAGCTTTTTGCCCCCGTATTCTTTCGTCTGCAAGAAAGGCATTAAATTCCCGGAAAGGGCTAATCGTGTCAGAATCTTGCCGCCCATCAGCCTGACCAATTCCGCACCAAAAAGCCGGCGGTCGATTTCCGCCTTGAATTTCTGATTGTTCGCTTCGAAAAAGGCGGCATTCTGCGGCGAAACTTTCGACAGTCCGATGGTGATGTTGTCGGCAATCACCTTGTCGTTTAACGGACTCGTATTGATGTGCGGATTTCCATAAATGTGCAGGCCGCCCTCGGCCCGGGTCAGCGCAGAAGGTTTCTGCAACAAGCGGATGCCGTCATAAGCCGCCACATAACCGATTTGGCCGGATCGAATTTTGGGATTGTCGGCCATGTCCATCAGGGACGGGACCCAGAGCTCCAGATCCAGACCGGTGGTCACAAACAAATCGGCGTGCCGCATCAGCATGGCGTAGCTGGGTTTGGGACGCACGAAATGGGCATCCTGATCACCCTGAACAATGTGGGTAACCTCTACTTTATCCCCGCCAATGACCTGTGCGATGTAGGCATAATCCGGCAGGGTCGTCACAACTTTAATCTTTTTTGCAAATGCATTTTGGAAAGTAAATCCAAAAATCAGCAAAAGCAGGGGTACAATCCATTTATATTTCAACATTTTTTCCTCCTATTATATATTTTATTTTAATACAAAGCCTTTATTCGGATAATTTAGTACCGCTCGTGTTTATGCGGCCCGGCCGCCCAGGTAAGCTGAAACAAAACCCGGTTTTGGGGATTGGTAAACACACTGCCGTTTTTGTATTGGTATTCCAGGCGCATTCGGACCCAGTGACTCTGCCACCAGGTCACGTAAGGCACAATCTGATAAACCGCTTGTCCTGAATTATCCAACCGAAACGGCTGTGTCCAGTCGCCGCGAAGTCCCGCGACCCAGCGTTCACTGAGTTTTCTCTGAACATACGAATAGCCGCCGAGTACCGTCAGTTCTTTTTGCCCGGGGAGATCCTTTTTAACATAATAAAGTTCGGTCCGCCACAGGAAATTCTTGTAGTGGGCACGATTGACCGGTTCCCAGAAGTAAGTTAAGTCGGCACCTCCAACAAGGGTTCGATGGCCCGGAGCGCTGTCTGAATTCTGCGTCAAATTTTCGACGTTTTCGACATGATTTTCCCCGATCATTCCGGTCAGCCCAAGCTCGATGTAGGTATTTTCGGATAAATCGTAATAATTTTTGAGATGCCCCAGAACAGAGGGCAGGCTGTAATATTTACCCGAAAACAGATGCCGGTTTTGTCCATTGGTCATTTGAAGCGTCAGATATTGGGTTACCGGTAAAAGCTGCGGGATGTCCCAACGCATTGAAAAACCGGTTTGATTGAGGCCCTCCGGCCCGAACAACACCTGAATCGCCAGCGGGAAAAATATCTGATCCAAAGAATGGGCGTGCCAGCGGTTCACCACACCGAATTGCTGCCGGAATTTCCCGACCATGAACGACAAGCCCGGTATTTCACCCGACCACACGGCGTACGCCTCGCCCAATTCGGCCCCGTCCGGGTGGATTTCCACCGCAATTTTTGTGAAACTGAAGGGATCTAAATCGGATCGAAAATGAATGCCCAGCACCCGAAAGCTGTTCCCGCTGCGTGCCTCACCGGAATAGTGCGGCGACTCAAAAATGTAGCGGCTCAAGAAGTCGCCGGTGACGCTGATTTCCGGGTTAATGGCCTGAAGGGCGCGCTGCCCGCCGCGAAACACCTTTGTTTTTTTCTCCGGCCTTGGCTTTACAGCGGCTGTTTCCGCTTCCCGTAAAAGTCTCTGCAGCTCCGCTGCCTGCTGCTTTTTTTCTAATCGGCTGAATCGTTTGTTCAGATTTTGAATTTTTGATTTCAGAACGTTAATCGTAGAATCCTGTTTTATTTTCTGAAATTTCTGCTCCTGAGCCTGCAGCGAAATTGCCCCAAACACCAGGATAACACAGAATGCAATTGAGAATAAAATTCGCATCGGATTCCTCCTTTTGTTGAAATAGTTAAAACTCAGAAATAATTATAAACACTTTTAGGAAGATGCTCTTCCAGCGAGACCGGTCACTGTTCAGCCTGCTCAAAATGAGATGAGAAATCACCCGGCTCAATTCCGGCACATGCGGGATGAATTAAGGGGTACTCAAACTCATTTTGAAGAATGGTTTTGTGTTTGTGAAAATCTCGTTAGAAAGAAAGAGGAGGTCCTCGCGGCGATGAAGCTTTACAAATGACAGTTGAATAGATAATTTTTTTGACAGGGAAAACCGGGAAAAGAAAAAATGGAAATACAAGGAAAACAATCACCAGCAGGAGAGGTGAAGGTGTCAGCAGCATGGTCTCAATAATAAAGGCCGGACAACTTCCTTTCTCGGGCTGATTTAACGGATGGTTGTGCATGAACGGTGCGTAGGACACCAGAAACAGGAGCTCAAATCCCACCAAAATCAGCAGCAGAATCAGAACAGGTTTAAGATTTCCTTTGGCGTTTTTCATAATTTAAATTCTTTCATTAGCGCAGCAAAACCGCAAAAAGATCGCCCACGAATTTTCACGAAAACATTTTCGTGAGACAAATTGTAATTTTAATAAACCCTGCACGGAGAAATCGCAAGGTTCGCAAAGTTTTTTTCCTTTGTGGTCTTTGTGCGCTCCGTGGTTAAAAATTTTTTGCAAAAAAAACGAAGACCGGGCCGCTAAAAAACCGGTGCGGCGAAGCCGCAAATTAACCACAAAGGGCACTGGAAATGCACAAAGTTCACAAAGATATTTTTGCCTTAGCCCTTCGCCCGTATTTCGTAACCTTTGCGGTTTTAAAATCTTTTGCAAAAAAAACCGCCTCAATATACAAAATTTTAAAACAAAAAACCACAAATAATCAAAGAATGGCTCATTCAAAATTCTTTTTACAAACAATGTATTTTCCTACCGAATCACAATCAATTTCCCAAGTGCCGTAATTGTTTTTCCTTCCCTTCCGGCTTGCAGCCGGTACAAATACACCCCGTTTGCCGGCGGATCACCGTCGGCATCGAGACCATTCCAATGAAATATATTCGGCCCCACCTGTCCGGGCAGGTCCTCTGCCCGGTAGATTTTTCGTCCGGAAAGCGTGTACAGGGAGAGCTCCACCCGGTCGGTCGGCTGCGTCAAATAGTAGGTGAAATCCGTCTCACCGGCTGTAGGATTGGGATAATTGAGCAGGCGTTGAATCGCAAACTCCGATTTCACAACAAATTCCAGGTGCACGGCGCTCGTGTTCAGTGTGGCATCCTTTGCCGCCACATCGAGTGAATGCTTTCCATCCCCCAAAGCGGGCGTGAAAAAAACTTCCGCACCGGATTTTCCGTTTTTCTCAATCGTGCGAAATTCAAGGATGCCGGCAGGATTTGCGTAATATTGCGGCTGCCCATCCAAAAATACTTTCACAAATCCCGTATCCGCAAGCGCAAGCGGGCTGTTATCTTCGACAAAAATAGAAATTTTCGGATGCGTCGAGACCCAATCGCCGGGAAGAATTTCGCGATTGTTAAACGTGACGTAAATGGCGGGACGCAGCGTGTCTTTGCGCACGAAGAATTTCAGCTCGTACCGATTATTTTCAGCCGAAAGCTCATTTAGATGCCGTTCCGGGTCGATCATCACCACCGCCTTTCGCGGCCCCACATAGCCGGCCGTGGAAAAACTCGAAGAAAAATCGGCCTCTCCCCCGGGTTGAATGGCCGGCAGCCACAGGGATGAAACCGTGTCGATCACTGCGTTTTTATTGGCTACGCCGATTTTAATCTGCACCGAATCGGAAGCCGTCATGCCCACATTAAAAATTTCCCCGGAAAGTGCAACCTGATCGCCCTCTAAAACGGAGTCCGGGTGAATCGATAAAAATTTCGGGCGCGTGGTTAAATCGGGCACCGGACGGTATCGAACCTTCCAGGCGGTCAACCGCGGCGAATGAAGGCCGTCCGCACTGGCAAAACCGGCCTGAAGTTTCAGCACGGGATACACGCCGGCAGAAATGTTGGCTAACGAAAGGGTGCTGTCCGAAAGCGGTACGGTGAGTAATGTGTCCCAGGATGTTTTTAAAGATTTTCGGCCGAGAATCCGAACCTGAATGGAGGCGCCGTTTTGGCCCCACTGTCCTGAAAAACGAGCCGTCGTCCACTTGGAAGAGGGGCCTATCGGTTCGGAAATCATTTTTCCCTGCTGCACCCGAATATTCAAAAGCGTGTCACGCACAATGGCATAGCCGCCGCCAACCGGAACCCACTTCTCCGGAACCGTGCCGGCCGGTGCTCCCTTTCGCCCGATGATGGCCCAGGAATCCCGAAACCTCACCTGCCGGCAGTACCGGCTGCCGATGGATTCCAGGGCACGATAAGCCTTTTCAGTCAGATGAAACGTGCCATCATCCATAATGCCGGCCAACACCACACTCCCTTCCGGAAGCGAATCGATATAATCCGCCAGGCTGTCGGACTGCGCTTCGGAGGCATACGTGTCATAAACCCGCGGCGGGGCCAGCATCTGACCGGTTTGCCCGTTGAGCGCCAGCAGATTGATACCGCGCGTGTGCTCGTTATTGACGACTCTAAAATTCACAATCAGATAGGCGCGGTTTCCGTCATCGTGCCCCGCAGACTGTACCTCCAGGTAGGTCGCCCGGCTGGAATCCGGAGCGAGCTGAAAACTCGAATGAATGGGCAAAACCCCCGAAAGATGAACATTCCCAAACCCGGTTCCGAAGGACTGCCCCCAGCCGAAGCCGCTGAATTTTTGTTCAATTTGAAACACGCCCGTTACCCAGTTGGAAAACGTCTCCCCCGTCCGCATTCGGGAGTGCCAAAAGTAGGCGCCGTCTTTCAGCAAAACGGGCACCCGCCAGGCGGAAACCAAAAAATTTCCCTCCAGATTCTCAGCCGAAATTTTTGCAGGCGAATCAAACCGACGGGTTGTGTCCAGTTCAAAATCGTACGTAATCGCCTGATTCCCGGGAAGCTGCTCCGGCACGTTGATCTGCAGTTTTGGCTCGGAAGTGTTCAGAACCGCAAAATCCGGCGGGTAGGAGATCGAAATTTCCGTCGAGTAGACGGAAAACGTCTGCCCGGCACGGTTATTTGTGCGATCCCCTTCGTTAATCCGGCCGTTCGGATTTGCCTCCACCTGAAGCCGGAAAACGCCGGCACGGCCGCTCAATGAAAGTTTTATTCGCAAAGAATCTGCAAAGCCGAAAGGCGGCGCCAAAATGGTTTTTTGCGAAATAATCTGCCCGGATTCATTCGAGATTTGTACCGCCACCCGAACACTGTCCTCGACAAAAAGCCCGTAATTGAGTAACGTCACATGCACATTTAACAGCGAATCCTTCTGGGTCACTTCATCCGGTGTGCGGGCAATATTTTTTGACAGAACGGCGATGTCGGGTACCTTCGGAACACTCAGGCGAAGTGCCGGATCGCCTAAAAGGGTGTACTGATCCAGACTGCTGAGATTCGTTGGCCCATTACCCAACTCCCGCCAGAGACGAATACGGGCGAGGGTCGTGGCCTGCCCCAAATCCAGAAGCGTGTCATGAAGCACAAACTGAAAAAGGCTGGTGAGTAAAAAATTATCCTGGTAGATGTATCCCCAACCGGTCGTCCCCCAAAAGGCAATAGCCCCCCGGTCCGCAACGGTGACAAACAATTCTCCGAAACTATCCAGAAACGGATTGGCAAAACGAGCCGTGTGGCAGGTCATGCTGGTAATAAACGGCAGCTTCTCCCCATTTGTTAACTGCGGGATGTCTTCGTTTTGAAGCATCAGGTCCCAGGTGTCGCTGCCGGCGTGCCCCATAAAATTGAACCAAAGACAGCCCTTATCGATGGCACTCATGATTTCGGGGCGCAATTCACCCACAAGCCGGCCTTCGGTTTCCTTGTAGATGCGAGTGGCGCTTCCTCCGAAAGGCGAGGGCGTCACATAATCGCGAATGAGGGACTCCGATTCCGTTTTGAACATACTCTGTTCCCAGCCGTTGACGCCGCCGTTTAAGAATGTAACCCGTTTTTTCCATTCCGCCGGCGGCGAACTTTCATATTGAACGATTTTCCCGACAACCGTCTCCGCCTCTTTGACGGATTTTACAGGCAGCCTGCCGGCCATCATCTGCGGCACGTGCGGATCACTTGGGTCAAACGCCACGTACCGGTTATCCGATACGGGATTGGCGATCGGCGGGACAAAATTCCGGTTCACGCTGTTTTCGAGATGATGCTTGTAATCCCACGTGCCGTCCCCCAAAAAAAGCACATACGACGGCGGCGGGTTTTCCCAATTGGAATAGGCATATTTCAGAAAATCACGAATGGCCGGCGGGGAAAAAATGCCGTAGGAAAATTCATCGAAAATGTCCTGTACGTCCACCACCGCCGTCCGGAAGCCGTTATGACTCTCCCGGTAAGAGGCTAATTGTTCAGCCTGCCGAATAAACGGCGCCGCCGTAATGATGATATAATCGGCGCCCTGCTGAGCAGATTTGAGGTCGGAAGGCCGGTCCAAAATAATCCGGTCGGGCTTCTTCAGTGCAGATGCAGCTTCTGCAAGATATTGTTTGGGCTTTGTTATGGAATCGCTGAACGCCACATAATATTTGTCCGTGCCGTAGGCCCCAATATTCAGCGAATCGAGCCGCACGGAATCGGTTAAATCATAGACAATAATATCGGGCGTGTGAAAATTATTGAATTGAAAATAAACGAGTGAATCCTTTACCCCGGGTGGCGATTGCGCCAGGAGAAAATTGCCTGAAGCCACGTATGCCCGGTGATAGTAAAGTTCCATCCAATCCAGATAAACGGCATCCCTGCTGGCGCCCGTGTCCCCGGCCGATTCGATGCGAACCGTATTCCTGCCCTCCTTGAGCAAGCCCTCCGGAATTGCCGCCTTGAACAAATATTCCTGCAGGCCGTCAAAGGTAAAATCCCCCACCCGGCTTTCATTCAAATAAATCCGAATGTGGTGATCCGGATTCTGCGCATCGTTGGTAATCCCGCGCAGGCGGATCACCAGTGAATCCGGCCAATTCCCCGCGGTTAAATTGTTGGCCCGAACCGTGTATGCATAAGCGTCCCCGGCGTAAATGCGCTCCCAGATCCACCCTTCTCCCGGCGATACACCGGAGCTGAAAATGGACAGATCGTTATCGCCAAAATAATAAATGTGATCCTCTTCAAAATGGGCTTTCCTGTAAAAAGATTTCGCCGTAAACCCGCCGTGCGGGGCAACGTTTTTTAACGGCAGCCGTTCGCCTTTCCCCCCCTGATACGAAAACCAGTAAACGGATGTATCCGTGTAAAGGTCATAAAATTCATGTTCACCCCGGTTCCAGTCCCCGTAAAATCGCAAGCCGTCGCCGGGTTGGAATCGTGAAGAATCCTGCGTCATGACTTCGATCGGGATTTGTCTGCCTTTATAAAAAATTTTAAACTTCTCCGGATTCATATTCGACGGCAGCCCCAGACTGTCCACTAAATCGCGGTAGGTCACCCGAAAAATATTCTGTGTGCTCACATAAAATTTAACATATTGAAAATTCGGGTTGTACCAGCCGGAAAGCACCTTCCGCAAAGGCTTTGGCCGGGTTTGGAAATACACCTGATTAAAATTGAGCGCTTCCACCTTCAATAAATTTACCTGCGCCTGTGAGAGCGGGCGAGGCACCGGCACAATCGTAAAATTTGCAGCATTGATTTTAACCTCAAACACCATCTCTTTAATCACGCGAAGTGTGTGACGCAGAGAATCGTACCCAAGCGGATAGACTTTAAATGTTTGAACCGGAACGCCAAACCATTCCGCTTTTGTGTCCTGAACCGGGCCGGATGTAAGTCCGGTTTTTACAGTCGAAACAAGCGTATCCGGAAACGATGGAATTGTAATATTGGACAGTTCCTCCGTTGTTTTTTGCAGAATGTGTATCGTCGGGTTTGAATTTCGCGGAATAATCAATGAAACGGCTGCCGCAGGAAGCATGGGCTTTCCGGGCTGAGGGAGCAAATGTCCCCCGTTAAAAAAAGGTATTCGCCGGCGCAAATTTGGATTGACTTCAAAACGCAGCGGCGGCAGTTTAAAATGGACCCGGTAGCCGTTCTGAATTTTTTCCAGCGTGAATAATTTTTCCGAGGCCGGTGAAGATTGAACAATACTCCCCAAAATGAATATCAAAAGAAAAATTATTTTTGTGAATTTGCCGATGTTTGTTCTCAAGAGAAATCCTATTCAAATTCATTTAAAATATCATCAAGCGGTGCCAAAGCTTTTTCCCAGGTATAATTTTCTTCGACAAATTGCCGTGCCTGCCTGGAAAACTCCTCCCGCTTCCCGGGATTGTTCATAAACGACACCACCTTCTCTGCAAATGCCTCCGGCGTGTCCGCCACTTCAAGATGTTTCCCCGGCCTGGCATGAATCCCTTCCAGACCCAGGGACGTGGTAACGACCGGCGTTCCAATGGCCATGGCCTCCAGGATTTTGTTCTGCAGCCCCGCTCCGGCGCGCAGCGGACACACAGCCAAAGCCGCACTCCGCAACTGGGGGCGTAAATCATTTAACCTGCCCGTCACGAAGACATCCTGATATTTTTCCAGCGCCTGAAGCTGTTTTTTGGGGCGAACCCCTACCATAAAGAACTTCGCCCGGGGCCGTTTCTGTTTGACCAGCGGGAAAATATCCCGGTAAAAATAGAGGGCGGCATCCACATTGGGCAGGTAGTTCATGTTGCCGTGAAAAACAATTTTGTCGGAATCGCAGCCATTGGGTAAATATTTAAAATAGTCTAAATTCACCCCATTTTGCACCACAGCCATGGGATCAACCGTACAGTGCGCCTGCAAATAATCTTTATCGACTCCGGAAATCAGCAGTGTCCGGTTGAATTTCCGCAGAATATTTTTCTCATAATTTAAAACCCGCTCTTTTTCAAGCGAATAGATTTTGTTGAAACTCCTGTTCTGATAAAATCCGGAAAATTGTAGGAGTCGTTCATAATTCAGGGAAATCGCATCGGTCAAATCGATTATTTTGGGGATGGAAGCCAAATCCATGACATAATTTGCCATTCGCAATAAATGCACAAATATGAGATCGTACGAATTCGATTTGAGTTCCTCGTGAATGACCTGCTTTATTTTTTTTGTCGAATAATAATGAACCTGAAGGGGCAGCTTTGAAAATAATCCGGATCCCAATCGCGCATACAATGAAAGTCCGGCCGGGAATTTAACCGGCCGAATACGGACATTTAGCTGGGAGCTTTTGAGCTGCTTAATTTCGTGAAAATTCTCGTAAAAGCTGACGAGTGTTACGTCGTGCTTTTGTGTCAGATGGCGCAGCAGGTAAAATGCCCGAATACGATCCCCCGTAATCGGCGGCACCGGCCACCGGGATGTCAAAAAGAGTATTTTCATTGGTATCACACCATTGATTTTAGTAACCATTCAGGTTTATGAAATCAAACGGTTATCCTTTCTTTGCGACTGAATCGTTACTGATTTTATAAATCATTCGTACAAATTCGTGCCATTCGTGGGAGTCTATTTTTAAATTCAATCCGCTTCCTACCAGGATAGTCCCTCACATTTCGGATTTTTCCCATTGGCGCTCTCTCCCCTTTTTTCCGATGAGACCATGGACATATCCAAGCAAAACCGCTTTTAATTGCTTTCTTTTGTTTTCGGATTTAGATGTTAGAATATAGACGATTCTTCCCAGAAAATAAAGAAAAAAATTCAGAATAAACAGGTAACCTTTAAAAAAAATACTTCTTTGAGATGCAAACGCTCTCCAGCGATTTCGGGTCTGGTAATACAAATAATAAGGTGTGTAGGTGAATGATTGAGCGCCTGCGCCCACTTTGTGCCACACCCGCGCTTCGGGGCAGTACCGGAGCGAATAGCCCATTTTTTTTATCCGAATGGAATATTCGACATCTTCAAAATAGGAAAAAAATGTGTCGTCCAGGTAGCCAACTTTTTCAAGCGTTTTGTGCGGGATCAAAAAGGCGCACCCTGTCACAAAAGAGATTTCCCGTTCCCGGCTCCATTTTTCGGAATCCTTCTCGCGAAATCCGTGCTGCACAACGCTTGCTTTCAACGGCCGAACATCCCCGCCGGCGTACCAGAGCACATCAGCCGGATCATAATAGAAAATCTTTGCACCGAAGGCACCTCCGTCCGGATGGTTTTGGGCACAGGCAATAAATTTTTCCAAAAAATCCTCTGCCGCAACGGTGTCGTTGTTTAAGAGCAAATAAAAATCATACTTCTCCAGAATAGCTAATTTTAAAGCCACATTATTTCCGGCGGCAAAACCCGAATTTTCAGACAAATAAATGGGCGTTACTTTCTCTCTTTTTTGAATCTCCTGAATAAGCTTCCGCTTTTCGTCTTCCCGTGAGCCGTTTTCCACAAGGTAGATGTGAAACCGCCCGTAAGTCCCCTTTAAAAGAGAATCCACACAGGCCAACGTGTCGTTTGTGCTGTTCCAGTTGAGCAAAACAACCGCAGTTTTCGGTCGGCGGTTAATCGGCACGCCTGTTCTCCCAGAAATTCAATCGAAATTCCAGGAGTCCCAGATAAAATCCGGAGAGAATAAAACCGGTCGGATTGACAGAATCGCCAAAAGAGGGCAATACAAGCGCTAAAAATACGATCATCGCCAGCAGGATTGGCGCGTCCCCGGACATTTTTAACGGTTTTAGTTTAATGAATAACCGGCCGAGAAGAAGAAACAGGCCCCCCCAGAAAATGATGATTCCTAAAATTCCGTATCGGTACAACAGACTAAAGTAGGGAATGTGAAACTGAGGGAACCATCCCAAACTCGTGCGAAGATATTTTTCAGTGAATGAAAAGCTGTCAAAAGGCTGGTAAGCGATGGCTTTCCATTTTGTGCCCAGGCCCATACCAAGTGCATAAGCGTACGGGCGCGCATTTAAATTCTTGAAAAGATTTACAACTTCCTGGCGGCGGATGTCGCTCCCGGCGGCGGCCTGTTCGCCGTTACGGTAAATATTAAGCGACTGAACCGTTTCCGTGATTCGATCGGCAACCGTCGGGAAACTCACAAATAGAATGGCCGTAACTGCCCCCAGAACCAGCACAAATTTTAAGCCTGAACGAATGGTGGTTTTAAGAAAATCACCGTTCCACCAGGCCGCCAAAATCCATGTGATTAATCCACCCGCCGCACACAAAATATAATTAAATCGTCTGGCGCTTAAAAGAATAAAAATGATTGAGACGAACGCCACCACACCCAGGCCTTTCCAATTTCTGCGGCCCAGAATTTTACCGGCAACCCAGGCGAAGATCGGCAGGTACAACATCAGCATTTGATCGTAAAGAATTACAGGCAGGCCAAAGGGCCACATCGTTGTGATTTTCCCCGATAAAATCCCGATCAAGCGCAAAATTCCGTAAAGTACTAAAAGTCCTGTGAGTCGAACCAGCCATGTTTTTGCCATCTGCCAATCAGACTGATCGCTCAATAGATTGAGCGTCAGCAGGTAAACAGCAAGAAAATATAGAAATACCTGTAAAATGATGATCGCTCTCAAAATGCCCGTCGGACCGTAAGCAAGCAGGTTCCCCGAAATGTGAAGAATCCCCCACAAAAAACTCCACAACACAAATCCTAACAAAAACAGGAGTTCCGGAAACGAAAATCCTCTGAAGTCCAGATGTTTCTGCTGAGTTTTAAAAAGCAGGAGAATAATAAACAGTCCGATTAACAGCAAATCCCAAACGCTAAAGAGCCCGCCGATCTTCCGGTAAAGAGTGAAGTAGGTGCCCGTTGACCGCACCATCGGATTGATTGTTGAGTAAGGGAAAAAGAAAAAGACGGCTAAAAACACAACCCAAAATGAGACGAGCCGCGGCGGTTTCACCAACAGAACAAATGCCATGCCCAACAGCAAAAAAACGCCTATCGCCAGGTAAGGCCAAAGCAAAATGACAGGCGCAAAAACAGCCGCCAATAAAAACAAAAATTGTGGTTTCCGAATCGCACTCATTCTTTTACAGTCTCGTCCAAGATATCCGCCAATTTTTGGGTGAGATTCCTTCGGTAATAAGCGGACAGATCCTGAACAGATTTTTCGTGCAGGCCATTCATTTTCCAATCCTGATAATAACGTTCAACAGCCGCCTTTATGCCGCTCCCGTCGCCGGGTAAAACGACAGACCCCCGTTGAAATTTTTGCACAATACGGCAAACCTCTCCCTCAGGCGCAACAGCCAGAATCGGGCGCCCGGCATTCATGTAATCAAACAATTTCAACGTGAGCACATTGCCGGCATGGGGCTGGTTGCCCACAATCAGGAGCAGAACGTCGCTTCCTTTGAGCACTTGCATCATTTCCGGGTAAGGCCGGTACGGCAGCAGGTGTACCCAATGCTCCAGTTGCAGGCGCCGAATTTCCTCCTGAACCGCCGCGTGAACGATTCCGATGAGAACAAGTTGAAAGTCTCTGGAAAATTCCGGATTGGTGTCCACTAACGCCCGAATGGCCTCGAAAAATTCCGGCGTTTTTCGCCAGGCAAAAAGGGTCCCCGAATGGGTTACCGTAAACTTTTGCGGGAAAAGCCTTTTCGGCTGAAGATTCCGGGCATCCTCCGGATCGAAGCCGTTGGTAATCACGGTCATTTTCTTTTCCGGCAGAATGGGATATTTCGTCAATAGTTCCTGTTTCATGGTTTCCGAAACGACGATTGCCCTTTGGCAGGCTTCCAACACCCCCTTTTCAAACCGGTCGTCCAGGCGGGCTTTCCAGCGCAACCGAAAAGGATTGTAGCTCTCAGGATATTGATTCCACAAGTCGCGGAAATCCGCCAGCCAGGGCACCCCCGTTTTCCGGTGTAATCTTTTCCCTATCAGATGCAGACTGTTCGGAGGGGCCGTGGTGTAAAGGGCGTCGATCTTTTCACTTTC
Organism: bacterium BMS3Bbin03; assembly: GCA_002898015.1. Taxonomy (GTDB): domain Bacteria; phylum Zhuqueibacterota; class JdFR-76; order JdFR-76; family BMS3Abin05; genus BMS3Abin05. The sequence goes on from BDTM01000039.1 coordinate 14,043, forward strand.
GATGATTCGCAGGCCTTCCTTTACCGCGAAGGGAATCCAGCCAATATATTCATCGGGTGTAAAGGCAAATGTGTACACGAGTTTTTTCCCAAATTGGAAACCGGATTTCATTGTCCGTTTCAGAGCCGTTTCCCGGCCGCCTGCTGAATTTGTGTACGAGTGATTGAGCGTTTTCCGAAAAAATCGCCCTGGCAAAAACGCCCTGCTCCGAAGCACACGCAAATTTTCCGGCAACTGCGATTCCAGCCAGGGATCCTCCGCCAGGTAATGCGCGGCTTTAACGGTCAATACGATCGGCTCCCAGCCGAATTTTTGCAAATATTTGGCAAACTTCACCGTCCGGAGCGTTCCCCCGCCGCCCAGAGGCGGGAAGTAGTAGGCAATCATGAGAACTTTTTTCATTGAATTTGATTTTTGTCTAAAATAAAATTTTAAATTCTGAATAACCAATATCCAACAAGGAATAATCAATTTAGAAGGGAAACACCGCTAATTAACTCGGCTGCTCAATTAAGCAGTTTTTTTGAAAACTTCTGCCTTGGATGTTCCTTGTTGGATATTGAATATTTAAACACGCCCTCGCCGTTTTCTAAAATCTGCTTAAATTCCCAGCATCCGTTTCACTTGCAGCAGCATCCAATACGCCGTTAATCTCGGCAGAACGGCTCGCTTGACTCGGGCTATCGGATTGTTCCATACCGCTTCCCAGCGATTGGCCATTTTCTCAAATAATTCTTCGCCCGTCCAATCAAACAGCAATCGCATTTGTGCAATGTGAATGCGATGGTATTTTTCTCCGACCACGCGCTTTGTAAGCAGGTCATATCGAGACCCATATCCGGCATCGAAATCGTTTAGTCTTTTTTGGAGTGTCAGAATGCCGCTCTCGAACAGGCGGCAGGCACTCGGGTCAGCCGTTACGGACCAAAACTCGTAAATGCCAATCAGCGCAAAGATCATCCCATTCAATACATGGGAAGGCGGATCGGACGGATATTCCTCGAACCAAACGCGGCCGTCTTCATCAAAATAGGTCACTCCCCCCTGATTCAGAGGAAACAGGAATGCCTGAAAGGCTCGATGGGCAGACGTCAGAAATTCCGTCTGTTTGGTCTCCTCATAAGCTCTTAAAAGGAGTGACATGCCCTCCCCCTGCGCCATTGCACTAGGCCAGGGAGGCGTTAACCTGTAAACCGGCATGGGAAAATGGTGTTCCCAAACCCAAAATTTACCGGGAACCTCCTTTAAATTTCCAATCAGCCAGGCGGCTGACGCCAGAAAACGGCGCTTATCCTCCGGCTCTTTTGTCGCGGTATAATGCTGGTGACTTCCGAGTCCGAACTGTGCAATGGTTACCGGTGTATAGGCAATGGGGAATTGTTTTCCCTTTGTGGGCAGTCCGTTTTTTCGGTACCATTGCTCATAATCCACCAGGGGCAGCCCCTGTTCGTCAAACGGTCCGTAGGTACCGGAATCGATTCGTTCGATTTCTTCCGACAGATCGATGGGATACACACCCGGAAGCCCTGCTGCCGTTTCCCGAAAATCCCGTTTCACCCCCGGCATTTTAGCGCATTCCTCTACTGCCCGACAAGAGATTTTTATAAAATCGAAAATCATCCATCGACGGTATCATGATTAGTTTCCAGTTCATTCGGATGTTTCGCTTCAACCAGTAAAAATCGAAACCTGCCATCACCGCATAAGCAATGGATGAGGCCAGTGCGGCGCCCAGGATTCCGATTTTGGGAATCCACCAGATATTCAGCAGAATATTCAGTGTAAAGCCCGCAATGGCAATATTTTTTGTCACGTTTGGTTTTCCCTCTGCCAGAATATAGCTGGAAATAATTTTCGCCAGGCTCAGCGCAATCACGCCGAAATAGAGCCCCCGCAGCGCCGTGACAGACGGCAGAAAGGCACGTCCGAAAAGGCTGTTAATGATCCATTTATCCGTTAAAAATAAAATAAGAATCATAAAAATAGAAATCCACAAAATGTGGTGAAGCGTCTTCTGCAGGAGAGCCGCCCGGGCGTCTTTGTCCATGCTGCCAAACGAGGGCAGCAGGACATTTCCGACGGAAGAGGAAAGATACCAGAGCGTTTCGGCAATGAGAACAGCCACCGCGTAAAACCCGACGGCTTTCGGGCTCAGGAAATACCCCACCAGAAACATATCAAACCGGTAATTTAAAAAGGTCACAATTTCGCCAACAGCCACATGAGCGCTGAACCCAAAGAGTTTTTTTACATCCGGCCCGGAAATGCGGAAATCCGGGCGAACGGTTTTAAGCAAAACCACGAGTCCCGCCAGAGCCGCCGCCGCATATCCGGAAAGAAAGGCAATCACCGCGCCGCGCAAATTTAGCTGAAATACCATCACCAGTCCCAAAAAAGCGAGCAAAAAAATGAGGGGGTTCAGAACGTTCATGCCGTTAAACCGGCGGAAATCGGTTCGTCCCTGAAAAATGGTAATTATATAATTAAACAGCAGCATAAAGAACACGCCCACACTCACCACACGAAAAAGCGGGTGAGAAACCGTGGGATACAGCTTCCAGTAAACCGGCGCCAGAACATTCATCAGAAGAATACCGGTTCCGCCTAAAATGACGGTTAGGAGAAGGGAAATTCCCAGCATTTTTTCGGCCTTAACCCGCCCGCTGCTCACAAAATAGGCATTGGCTGAACTGACGCCAAAATTGAAAATAACGGTTGCCACCGAGGGGACCAAAATCAGAAGGGCGTACTGCCCCCGGCCTGCGGGGCCCAGAAGCCGCGCCAGCAGAAGGCCGATTATAATTTGCAAACCAAATATTACCAACCTGGTACTAAATGTAATAAAACTATTCTTTACAAATGGCACAATAGTTTAGTCCTGATTATTATTGTATATTGCGTTTTTTACAAACAGCGAAAATATAATCACTATTAATTTCTCCTGTTTTCAATAGCATATCTTCAATTTCGAAGTATATTTTCAAAAATTGATTTACACATTTTTCGTCCGATTTAAAATTCTGGGCAATTTCACTAAATAAGAGACTTAATATTGTACCTCCATATTCTTTTAGCTCTATTATCTCAAAATTTTCATCCAATAATGGCAATATATTTGAAGATTCTACGGCTTCAGACGGATCGCTCATAATCATTCTTAGAATGCTTGGTCTATATATTTTTCTCTTAATATGATTATTATTATATTTAAGTTTATATTTTTTAGGCAAAATTGTTAACAAAGCATTAGTAACCTCTATTTGCCTATCAGTCCACTGAAATCGATTAGGGCCAACAAATTCATTGACGACAAATAAGCCATCTGCCTTAAGAAATTTATTAATAATAAGAAATATTTTCCTCAACGGAGAGAAATGATGTAATGATTGTTCTCCAAGTACTACATCATAATAATCTTCTCGTATAGGAATATTGTAGACATCATCTGTTTCGAAATTAGTAATATTCTGAAGTCCCACTTTTTTTGCCTGTTCCCTTGCGTATTTTATTCTTTTTTCAGACAAATCAAATGCATCAATTTTTTTGAATTTGCCTGTTTCGGCCCATTTTAGTTCTCTTTGCCCCGCACCACAACCAAATGAAAGAGCTTTCAAATTATCTTTTTTAGAAAGATATTTTTTTAAAACATATTGATTATAATCTATATTTTCATCGCCAGATATTAAGTAATTCCATCTTTTTTTCACTGTAGGAATAGCCCACCATTCTTTTTTGTTTTCATTACAATTTTGCCAAGTTATTTTGATTCTCTCTTCTTTCCCACTAAATAATTTTATGAGAATCTTTTTAAATTTTATAAATCCGGTTTCCTCTGCCATATTAAATATTTCTTTTATTGAAATAAAGTTATTAAACATTTTCACCTTTCGATAGTTTTATCGAATAAAATGTTTCTATCTGCTTCACCGTATTTTCCAATAAATATTTCGCCGCTTCCTTTTTGGCCAATGCCGGATTCACCGGCTGTTTCAAGGCTTTTTGAATCGCTTCTGCCAGCGCTTCCGGCGTGCGTTCTTTGACGACGTATCCCAGATTCGGACTGTGAAGCACCTCGGCCACATTTCCCACATCAAACGAAGCGACCGTTTTACCATTACCAAGCGCCTCCAGCAAAATGAGAGGTCCTCCTTCATTTCGACTGGGGATCACAAGCACATCCGCCGTCTGTAAAAGCGCTAACACTTCCGGATTTGTCAATCTCCCTAAAAACTTGACCTTTAAAGTCAATCCCAACGCGGCTGATTGCTGCTCAAGCACTTCCCGCTCCGGGCCGTCGCCGCCAATCACGGCACACCAGCCGGATTCCTGCATTTTTAAATGATGAAGCGCATCCAGTAAAATATCGGCTCCTTTTACCGGGAGCAAGTTTCCCACGAACACGATCTGCTTTAGGGGATGAACTTGATTTTTATTCGCAAATGAGCGCCGCATTTTTTCCGAAGGAATTCCATTGGAAATAATGATTTGCTTACGCAATTTGAGCTTTGCGGATTTTACTTTGTCTGCCAATTTCCGGCTGATAAAAATGACACCGGAGGCATGCCGCAGCGCCCATCGAATCCGCTTTTTTTTAACCGGTTCATCCAGCCAGTAATTGACGTCGGAGCCGTGCACAGTTATGATCACGGGTTTTCGAAGCAATCTCCCCAGCAAAACCGCCCACCAGCCGGCCCTGTAGGCCCAATGGGCCTGAATCAGGTCGACCGCCAATCCTTCTTTTGAAACGAGAATGAGAAGCTTCAGGAAAAACCAGTGCGGCATGAACCACTCCCCGACAAGCGGAATTTGCCGGTACAAAGGCCGGAAAACCGGCACGCCGTTTTTATGTTCTTTACCGGGTATTTTTCGAACCGGAAACCGGTACGTTTTGTAACGCCTAAACGGGGGATACGCCATTCGCGGAGAAATCACGGCAATTGTGTGTCGTTTACTGAGTTCTTTCACCTGTTCCCAAACGAAAATCCCTTCGTGAGGCCGAAACGGATGGGGAAAAAAATCTGTAATAACCAGAATATTCATTAACGCCGTCAAATTCCGGAAATTTTAACAGGCAGATTATTGGATTTCAAGGACTTCTGCGCCGCTTCCAAAATGCGAATGACCTGCAAACCGTGTCCGCCGTCCGTTAAGGGCGGCTTGCCTGTGGTAATGCTTTCCAGAAAATGATTGGTTTCCACACGCAGGGGTTCTATAAAATTGATTTTGGGAATCAGCAAATCCCCCGCGCGTTGAATAAGCTGAAATTTCCCGAAATTGTCGTAATCGCCCAGCGAGTCGTCAATATTTTTCTTCGTGATGCCTTTATCGTAAATTTTGATTTTAGCATCGGCGCTGGTATCCTCGTAAACCACCATTTTCTTTGAACCGACCAGCGTCATGGAACGCCGCTTGTTGGGATCCAGCCAGCTCACATGAACATGCGCTGAAACGCCGCCCTGAAAATCCAGATTCAAAAACACCACATCCTCCACCGAATCCTGCAGAAAACTGTCGCCTTTGGCAGAAACCTGCAGCGGCAGCTTTTCAAACCAATAGAGCAAAATGGACAGATCGTGCGGCGCCAGGTTCCACAAGGCATTCACATCCGAACGCACCCGACCCAGATTCAGGCGCTGCGAATAGACGTAGTAAATCTGTCCGAGCAAGCCTTCCTCAATGTAGGACTTAATGGTCCGGACGGCCGCATTGTACAAAAACGTGTGTCCCACCATGAGGATTCGCCTGTTCAAGCGGGCAAGCGCAACCAATTCTTCCGCCTCTTTGACCGAAAGGGCGAGCGGTTTTTCCACAAAAAGATGTTTGCCGGCCAGAAGTGCCTGCTTTGCCAGAGCAAAGTGCGTATTGGCGGGTGTGGCCAGCACAATGGCCTGAACGGATGAATCTTTCAGCACAGACTCGAAACCGTCTCTTATTTTGATTGTGGGGTATTCTTTTTTCACCCATTGTTGAGCCTTTTCAGACGGATCAACGGCAATCAGTGTCCCAATGTACTCTGAATGGTAAAAACTTCTGAGCAGGTTCCTTCCCCAGTACCCCACCCCGATTTGTGCCAGATTGATGGTTTGTTTCATATTTGATGCCACAATTTTATAGATGACTTTTTTAATTCGTGAATTCGTGGCTTTTTTTCTTAAACACACCGTTTTTAACAACCTTTATCCTGAATTTTCTGTTGCCACGAATTCACGAATTGAGGACGAATTATCTACAGAACAACTCTTTTGTATTTTAAAGATAATTGACCGAAATTCACCAAAAGTCCCAATTTGAGTCCAGATACTTTTAGATAATTCAACGTTTGGGCTATATGTTCATCGGTAATTATCGACCCACTCTTTACTTCCAAAATAATCTTTCCAAGGACTACAAAATCTGCAAAGAACTTATGAGGTAAAACAATATTTTTATATTGAACAGCAAATTCTCTTTCTCTCTCAAATGCAATTTTTGATTTTCTAAATTCATATTCGATGGCATCTTTGTAAACAATTTCTAAAAATCCTTTTCCGAGGTTCCTGTGTACTTCCATACATATACCAACGATTTTATAAGATTCTTCGGGGTAAATTAGTTCCACAGGGAAACCCTAACCTTTTTGAATAAACTCAAAATTAATTCTCTTTCTTTAATTCGTGAATTCATGGCTTTATTTCTTAAACCTGTCATTTTTAATATACTATTGTTGCGATTTTTTTATTGCCACGAATTCACGAATTGATGACGAATTATCTGTAGAATAACTCTTAGGATCTACGAAATCTGCAAAGAATTTATGAGGATAAACTCAAAAATAATTCGATTTAATTCGTGAATTCGTGGCAACTTCCTTTTCAATAATTAAACCCCACCGCAACAAATCCGCCCCAGGTATTTATATCGCCTCTGCGGCCGGTATTTAGAACCACATTTTTTTCCCGGATGCTTCTTATTTCGAAACGCGTCACAAAATTCCGAAACCATTCGTATGAAACGGTGGCGGATGTATGAATACGGGTTTCCAGGTCGCCGCCCAGAGTCCGGGCCTGAATCGGATCGAAAACCCTGTGCGGCAATTGAAGGTCACCCCCTGCATTTTGGCCGGGAGGATTCGCACCATGCTTCCAGATCATCGACTGCACACCGATGGTTCCCCAGCGGGAAAATCGGTAGCTCAGCAAACCGGTCAGTGTTTCGGAATTGGGACCGGTCCAATAACCGAGTGGAGTTGCAAAATTTTCAAATCGGTTAACCGGATACCGGTGTGTGTACACATACGGACGAATGCGCACATATTCGATTCGAGCGTCCAGATTGGGAACGGAAAAGAGATCTGCACGGAAAGCGCCTACCAGAACAGCCCATTTATTTCCGTACCAACCCGTTCCCAATTTTGAGGTTTTCAAATCATCGATAAAAAGTTCACCGTAGATTTTAGAAGAAAATCCGGGAAGAAGCTGAAACGTGGCTCCGATTGTGCTGTTGTCCTGATCTCCCAGATTGTGTTCCTCCGACCAATAATAATTGATGGGATTCACATAGCCAATTTCAGGATTGCGTTCGCCATAAATGAGGACTTCCTGAAACCCGATCTTCAAAAACCGAAACGGCGCTACATCCAATCGATGTGCCGCCATATATTTACGAGAAAGGATGTCTCGTTGAAAATAGCCCGTATAATAGGAATAAGCCACCAAATTCGGACAGGGTCTTAAAATGCCCGAAATCGAGGTGAACTTGAACTTCCTGAACCGGACTTGCAATTTGACTTGATCGTAGGACGTGGGGTTGTCCGAGATCGCCAGACTTCCCCAGTAGCCGGGCCCCCAGGCATTGCGTTCCTTTCCGAGCGTGACCTGCCAATGTTTTCCGCCCACAATGATCCCCGCCTGTGTTTCGTCGAAATCAACGTAACTGCCGAAACTGCGGGTGTATCCTATGCCAGGCAGACTGTAATTGTCACCCACGGGATATTTTCGACTTCCCCAAATTTTGGAATCCCGAAAATCGAAATAAAACGACAGATGCTTTCCCCAGCGTCCCCAGGACGTGACGCCGTGCGTATCCCGAAAATCCCTGCGGGCAGAGGTGCCGGTATCGGTTTTCGCCCAGAATCCGCTGCGATAGAGTACCGGGTCCAGAACGGCCAGAAAATCTTCCTCCGAATATTGAAAGAGATTTCTTCCGTTTGTGTAAAGGTGATTCGGAAATATTTTGGATAAAAATCCCATACGCCTGTATTTCATTAACCGAGGCGCCGCTTTTAAAGCCTTTTCCCTGAATTCCGGGGCTAAATAGTCTCTAAATTCCAACGTCAAATAGTGGAGCTGCCGCTTCTCAACAGAATTTAAACGTGTCAAACTCTGCGGATCGGAAAGAATTTGGGAAAGATAACCGGCAATTTCATCGCGGCTCATCGGACGAGTGCCGTCAAAGATGTTTGTGAGAATGCCTTTGACTTCCATCCGTTCCAGAAAATCGTACACCCAATGGTTCGTCGGAAAGGGCGGGCTCTGGGCGTGAAGAGCCGTTGTGCCGCCGGACAAGATTAGAATCACCACGACCAAAAACTTAATCCTTTGCAAGCGTTTCCTCCAGAATTTTCACAATAGCTTCGCTGGCGTGCCCGTCGCCGTACGAAAATTTTTGCGCCGCGTTCGGCTGAAAGTCTAAAATCGCTTCCAAAATTTCCGAATACCGCGCGCCCACCAGGCGGTTCCAGCCTTCGTCCACCGTCTCTGTCCACTCGGTTTCTTCGCGAAGCGTGATGCAGGGCACTCCCCAGAGATAGGCTTCCTTTTGAATCCCCCCCGAGTCGGTTAGAATTTTCCCGGCGTGTTTTTCGAGCATGAGGATGTCCAGGTAGCTCAGCGGCTCGATCAGCCGCACGGAGGGTGTTTTTTCGATGATCCTGTCGAGACCGTAATCGGATATGAATTTCCACGTGCGGGGATGAACCGGAAAAAGAATCGTCTCCCCGCTTTCGATAAAGGCCCGAAGAATGGCCTTTAAATTCTCAGGATTGTCCGTATTCGCCGGGCGGTGCACTGTGGCAAGACAATACGATTTTTCTCTCAGGCCGAATTTCCTCAGGGGCGATTCCCTTTTTTCCGCAATTTCACTGAAATAAAGGAGGGCATCGTACATCACATCCCCGGTGAGGTAAACACCTTCCGTAATGCCTTCATTTTTGAGATGATCGACTGCCGTCCGTGTGGGACAGAAGAGCCATCCGGAAATGCGGTCGGTCAGGACGCGGTTAATTTCTTCCGGCATGTCCCAATTGAAGCTGCGCAGTCCGGCCTCCACGTGCGCCACCGGGATGTGAAGTTTGGTCGCCGCCAGAGCACCGGCGATGGTCGAATTGGTGTCGCCGTACACCAAAACGACATCCGGATTTTGTTCGAATAAAACCGTTTCGATCCCTTCTAACATCCGAGCCGTCTGCACGGCATGTGAATCTGATCCGATTCCCAGGTTGTAGTCCGGCCGGGGAATCCCCAGATCATCAAAAAAGATCATGGACATATTTTCGTCATAATGCTGTCCGGTATGCAGCAGAATTTCCTGATGTTTTCTCCGAATGGCCCGTGAAACGGGCGCCGCCTTAATAAATTGGGGCCGCGCCCCGATGATGGAAAGAATCTTCATTTATTCTTTTTATTTCTATTTGATTAAATCAGTTCCTTTAAATCATCGATAAAACGAGTCATCGGACGCACGTAGCCCTTCATTCCCGGATGTTCAAGAGCTCTTTTCAATCGTGGACTTTCATCCGGCAAATATAAAATGGCTCTGTGGCTGCCAATTTCAGTAATTTTGTCATCAGATAAATCCTTATCAAATGCGATAACATGCCATAATTCCCGAATTTTGTGCCGATTTAATAAATCCAAATCCGTGGTGTACGCCTGTTTCCATCTTTCCCGCAATGTCCTTTTGCAAGAAATGCCGATTGTCCATCCGTCTCTTGTTTTGACCCATTTGTCAATTTCTAAACCGGTGGTGAAATGTTCGGGTGCTTGGGTGGTTCTAATGCCAAAATAATTCAAAATAATACCAGTTATATTTTCAATTCCTCTACCGGCACGCCCTTTCCTTTTCTGTCCAACTCTTCTTTCAAATTCCTGGGAAAATGCAGTCAACACAATATTCATTTCATCTTCTTTTAGAAACTGGTTAATTTCCTTATGCAAAATTCCAAAAGCCCTCACAATCTCAGACCGCTCATAAGCCATACACCCCTTTGAACCAATATCATCCAAAGTGACAATAATATCTGCCAGACCTTTAATTCCTTTCGTGTCCAGTAGTGCTTTTGCAATCGATTCAACAAAAATAGTATCATCATTTGGGATTTTTCTCAGTGCCTGATTTATTGGAATGATAATTTTATCGCAAGTAAGCGCAAGTATTTCAAAATCTTTCGTGGTTTCTATTTTCTGAAGCAGGTCGTCAAGCAATCTTTGAATAGCCCTGTATTTGGCGGTATTTTTTCTTTTCCGATCTAACAGTACGTTTTTAATAATTTTGGTGAGAATTTCAAATTGTGTAAATGAATTCTCCTTTTTAAATTCAGCCGAATTTATCACGGTGTAAATGGAAACCGCAATATTCCGCATTGTTTTAGACTCTTTGCCTATGCCCGCATACATATCAGAATTAATTAGCATCCTGGAAAACCAATAAACATTTTCCCATGGATTCCGAATAATAGGCTCATTTATCATTTTTACAGTCTCTTCTCGTTTGGAATAAAATGTAAGAGATATTCAAAAGTGGTTCCCATTGTAATATAATTTGACGGCCATCCAAAAATGCCAACTCTATTTACAATATTTGTGCGATCCCAGATAATGGTATTTCGAAATTTAAAACCTATGGCTTGCAGCGCTTCAATAATCGAAATATGAATCGGGATCCTTTCATTTTCCAACCACATATCGCCCACGTTTATAACACAATGCCCTGTTGGGCGCAGGAGTGGAAGTATTTCGGCAAAAATGGAAGAAATTTCCCTGGCATAATCATTCAGGCTTAAAACACCCAAATCTCTATCATCTTGACTGTATTGCTCAATCTGATCATATTGTTCATTTCTGCGCAAATCACCGCGTCGGCTCTTATTCTTGCGTTTTCTGTTCAAAAGGTTTGCATAGGGTGGGGATGTCAAAACAAGTTTAATTGTTCCCCTTTCCAGATATTCAGGGATGTTCCTTGCGTCGTCGCAAATTGCAATTTGCTTTGTATCATTAAAAATAGATTGTTGGGATAAACGATCTTCGGCCAAATCAATGTAATTTTTATTGAGATCAAAACCAACGGCATTTCTGTTTGTATCTCTCGCCGCGACTAGGGTTGTCCCACTGCCCACAAACGGATCGATAACAAGTTCTCCTTTATGCGTAAACAGCTCGATGCATTTCCGTGCCAGAGCAATTGGAAAAGTAGCCGGATGTAATTTCTTATTCCGAATATCCCTCTTTTCATAATAGAATTGCCATACCCCAATTTGGCTTTTCAGCCATTCTTTCGGCGTTAAACAGTTCAAGTGATTTTCCGAACAATCACAAGTTTTTTTAAAACCAATATCAATTTTTTTATTGATTTTCACTTCTTCCAGCTGCTCTATTGCCATTTTATTAACCCTTTATCCAAATTAATTCGTGCATTCGGGGCTTAAGGATCAATCCCATCCCTGATTTTCCAGCAATTGTGCTTCGGGAGTATCCCGAAAATAATTTGCCGGCACACCGGCCCAAATCTGGCGCGGCGGGACATTTTTAGTCACCACCGCTCCGGCGGCAACCACGGCATCCCGGCCGATTTCCAATCCGGGTAAAATCACGGCACCCCCGCCAATCCGGCCCCCTCTCCGCACCGTAACCCCTTTAAAATGCTTGAAACGTTCCTTCGTGCGGCCCAGGTAATTATCGTTTGTGGTGGTCACATTCGGGGCAATGAAGCAGTAATCTTCCACAACCGAATACGCCGTAATATAGGAGCCTGTCTCCAATTTACACTTTTTGCCGATGGTTGTAAAATTTTCCACAGTGGCGCCCCGGCCAATGATCGTGTATTCGCCCACCGTCACATTTTCCCGCACGGCTGCCGTGTCTGCAATCAAAACGTTATTGGCGATCTCACACCCGGCATACACCACCACGCCGGCTCCGATCAGACAATCATTTCCAATTTTTGCGGGCGATAGTTTCTTTTCATCCTTAAAAATGCTGCGTTTGGAACGCATCGGCTGCTTGCCCACCACGGTCTGGTCGTCAATGCGCACATTGTCGCCAATAATCGAACCCTCGTGAATCACGACATTGTGGCCGATCTGGCAATTGGTGCCGATAACGACATCCTTTTCAACGACGGTATTTGCGCCAAATGTGGTCCCTCCGCCGATTGCAGCGGTTTCATCTATAAAATTTGTCATCCTGTTTCTTCCTTTTGATTAGCGGTTCAACTCGGTAAAGAGGTCTGAAAACGGAACTACAAAATTTCCACCGGCTCGCCGTGATTTTTCAGCGATTTGTCCGCCGCCTCCAAAATCTTGACGACCTGCAGGCCGTCGAACCCGTCGCTTCTGGGCGGCGTATCATTTAAAATCGAATCCACAAAGTGCTGGCATTCCAGCTTGAGGGGCTCTTGCATCGTTAATTTCGGAATATGAATATCGCCCACCCGAAGTGTCAGGGCTTCCTGATAGCCCGTAAAATCTTCTTTTAAATCGACTCCCTTGTCGTACAAACGGATTTTTTCCGTGGATTCCATGTCGTCCAGAACCACCATTTTTTTAGAACCCACGACGGTTAATTTCCGAATTTTATGGGGGTCCAACCAGCTTACGTGTAATTGGGCCATTTTTCCATTCGGAAAGTGAACCATCGCAAACGCCACATCTTCAATGCCCGGCTGGAGGTACGACTGTCCCGTACACACCACACGGGAAGGATTTTTCCCCAAAAGCATCAGCGCGATGGAAATATCATGGGGTGCCAGGCTCCAGAGTGCATTTTCCTTTTTCCGTACCACACCCAAATTCACACGCGTGGAATACAGATACCGAACCTCACCAAGCTCGCCGGAGTCCAGGTACGCCTTCACTTTCAAATACGCCGGATGGTATTCAAGGATGTGTCCCACCATCAATTTGAGTCTGTTTTTTTCCGCCAGTTCCACCAGTATTTCGCCGGTTTGCGATTTGAGCGTCATCGGCTTTTCCACAAACACATGCTTGTTATTTTCCAATGCCTGACGTGCAAATTCAAAATGCGTTTCCGGTACCGTGGCAATTACCACGGCATCGATCGCCGGATTATTTAAAATGAGTTGTGCATTTTGGGTCGTTTCCACGCCCGGGTAATTGGCTTTCAGCCCCTTCAATATTCCATCATCCAGATCTGATACGGCGAGCATATCCACTTCATTTAAATTGTAGAAATTTCGGAAAATATTTTTCCCCCAATTTCCGATTCCAATCTGAGCAAATTTTAATCCCATTCCTAACCCCTTTCCGACAGATTTACTTTTGATTTTTGCCGCCTTTACGACTGCTTTTTTCTGCCCGGAGAACGCGTCAGCCGAAGCGCTTTCTTTAGGTTCTCCCAGCGTTGAAATTCCTCCGGATTGATTGTCTGCAAATCTTTAAAATACTGTTGAAACCAGAGGCCAAATACGAGTACAAAAAATGTGATGAATCCGCCGGTGAGAGCAATCAGCAGTCGGCTGGGCCAATATTTATGTTCCGGCGGTTCTGCCCGATCCAGAATCTGGACCGTCGGCGTATCTCTGGCCTCTTCAATTTTGGCCTGATAATATTGTTGATTTAAAAGCTGAAACACGGTTTCCAGAACCCGTACATTTCTTGTTAATTCGGCCAATTGGAGTCCGATTTCGGGCGCTTCCGAAAAGGCCACAAAAAACTCTTTCCGGCTGATCAGGGGTTGATCCCCTCCGAACTGGATTTTTTCGTATTGCTGATTTAAAGCTGTAATTTCCGAACGCAGCAATTGAAGCCCCGGGTTGTCCTGTTTCATTGATTTTCGGAGCACTTGCAACTGCACCCGCTTGATAATAATTTTCGCCTTTAATTCACCGGCCTGCTTAATCGCCTGCTTAATCTGCTCCGGGAGATTGATTGTTTTGTGACTCTCCTGAAAACTCGCCAATGCCTCGGAAGCTTTTCGAAGCGAAATTCGAGTCGAATCCAATTGATGCGCAATGTAAATTCTCGCGCTTCTGGCCCGGGAAACCATTTTCTGGCGGTTTAACCGGTCCAATTCCTGAATATAGTAATTGGCCAGATCGGCAGCCATTTTCGGTGACCGGGCTTTCACCTGAAGAATAATCATGCCGTCCCGGGTGTCCATCATATCTGTCTGCGCGGCTAATTGACGCAGTGTCTTTTCAAGGCTCTTTTGGTGCCATCGTTTTTGCAGATCAAATTGACGGATTAACCGTTCTTTCAGAGTACGGCTGCGGAGCATCTGCAAAAATATTTTGGTCTGCTGTGTATTTGCAGAAGGAAAAATCCCGGCAAGCTGAATTTGCGAAAAGGCCTGCAAATACCTTGAAGAACTCCTCTCGGCAGGCGGCAGCACACTCGTTTTCGCCTTGTAATATTTGGGCAATCCATAACTAAGCGCATAAAAGAGAACGGTCATTCCCAAAACCCAGCGAAGGATGAGCCATTTCCGCCGGAACACGATAATTAAATAATCCAGAATATTGAACCTATTTTCCCATTGCATTGCGAACCACCAGATAAACAGTTGCAGCCTGCGCAGCGGCCAGCATAATTTCCCGGAAAAGCTTCCAGTAATCCCGCACGGGCTTCTCAGGAATCCAGATGATATCCCCGGGTTCCAGACGCTTAACCTGCTTCGGTTTTAACCACTCGCCGCTCCTGGCTCGAATAACACGAATCTTGCTTTTTCGAGCATTCCAATTAAATCCTCCGGTATGGCGAATATAATCTTTTATTTTCCAATTCGGATGGTATTCCACATTTCCAGGGAAAAGCACCTGCCCGGAGACCCGCACAAAATGCTTGTTTCTTGGAATTTCGATTAAATCGCCGCTTCGCAGCACGACATTCTGAGTGGAGTCATCCGATAAAAACAGCCGCACAAAATCAACCGACATTCGGCCTGGAATTTCACGCGATTTTAATTTGTAATAGTCATATTCCATTTCCGTCATATCCGATATCTGCATTTTCTTCAAACGTTCGTATTCGAGGTCTCGCCGGGTCTCCCGGCTGCTGCGAATGAGTTTTGCCTCGATTAACGAGGCTTCAGGTGTAAATCCTCCGGCTTTTTCAATGAGATCCCGCAAACGCATTTTGCCTTCATTGATGGGATATTGTCCCGGGTAATTCACTTCCCCCGTGATTCGGACACTTCTCTTTTTATGCCAGAGCTGCATTTTACGCACGTAAATCCGGTCATCCGGCACAACCTGGAAGTTTTTCCAGAAATTGGGCGCCGAAGAATCGGAAGTCGTGATATAATAGCGCCGAATCGTCACCCCATCCGGCCGAAAGCGAGCCACTTCGATTGAATCGGCTGCGGCATCCGGCGCCAATCCACCCGCCAGCCGGATGACATTCGCGACACTTTCACCCGGCAGACACTCAAAATCACCCGGCCGCAATATGGCCCCCAAAACAGAAACTCGATGAGACGCCACAGGCACAAAAATAATATCCCCGTCTCGCAGAAATGGATTTGCCTGAAGATTGCCCAATCTTTTGTACGCTAAAAGGTCGACACGATGATTGAGATTGTCTTTTCCAATGATTTCAATATTTCGAAGGGAAGATTTTTTTGTGAGCCCGCCCGCCATGTTGATGGCATCGGAGACGCGATCAATTGCCGGTATAATGACAACACCCGGATGCCTGATTTCGCCCGTGACATGCACCCGGAAAGTTCGGACAGATTTAAGCGTCAGGGTGGTTGAAGCAGGAGAAAACAGCTTTTTCGTGCGTTCATCTAAAAGAGACTTGACTGATTTGAGAGATTTTCCGCTGACCGTAAATTCTCCGACATTCGGAAGGATCAGCTTGCCCTGCGGTGTCACCGGAAGCGTGTACGAAAAATTCTTCTCGCCCCACAACGAATAAACAAGCACATCTCCCGGACCGAGAACATACAATTCCGGAGAAATCGGCCCTTCAAATGAGTGCGAAGAGAGCTGATACTGCGCTATCAAATTCTTCTGGGCAAAGAGATTTGAAATCGTTAAAACCGATAGATAAATCAGAAAGATAAAAAAAACCGATCGGCGCACAGAATTCTCCCGATATCATTAAAAAATTTGGCCGCTATTCAGCGCTTTATATTGGATTTAATTTAAATAAATTTCATGAAGGAATCAATTAATATTTTAAAAGTTTCGAAGGCCGCTTAAAATAGGGCCAGGGCAGGCATAAAACGCCCGCCCTGATTCGGGAGGAGGAAAGATTTAGCGCACCAGAACCATTTTTTTGGTTTGAATGGCATGATTCGTTTTTAATCGATAGAGATAAACGCCGCTGCTGACGGGTTCTCCGAATGTGTTCGTCGCATTCCAGAGGACCTGGCTGCGTCCGGCCGGTAATGCCCCAAGTTCATATGATTTCACGAGTTGACCGGAAAGATTGTAAATATCGATGCCGACCGTATCTGCCTTTGTCAGACTAAAACTAATCATTGTCACCGGATTAAATGGGTTGGGATAATTTTGATTTAAAACAATTGTTTCCGGAATTTGAGATTCCGGCTTCTTATCGTCCGGTTTTTGCGGAGGATCCGGATACTGCACGGAACCGTCCACCCGGCTTTTTATCAAAACAAAATACATATTAGAATTATCCGTTCCGTAATTTCCCCCTAAAACCACTTTTCCGCTGTCCTGAAGGGTGTGATACACCTGAAAAGTCTCGGCGTGTTCATCCACAATTTTATAGGCTGTGGTGTCCCACGCGGCCAGCCACTCCGGGAGCGTTGTGAGGCGAGTGTCATAGCCCACGTAAAGATCGACTCTTTGATTCACGGTGAATTCCAAAAAATCATTTCCGGTACTAAACTTATCGTCATTTGCCGTTTTCAGCCAGATTGCCGATTTTAAATCGTTTGGGATCGAAGCAATTTTGTAATCACGATCGACATAATAAGACGTCCCTTCCTGAACGGCTGCCGGTTGATAATCCGGCCGATTGATTGCAGCAACATGAACAGGCTGTGCAAACCGGTAAGAGATCGAGTAATTCGGCGGTAAAATGTTTCCTGCCAGGTCTGTCATGTTTTGAAACGAAAGCGCGTACGGCATCCCAAGTATATGGGTGGCGGTGTACAAAACAACCTGCGTTCCGGTTGAATCCGCCTCCACACGATAAATGTGAATAGCCGGCTCGATTGTGTAGTTTGCCACGTCTCCGACGGCATCCGGGTTCATGGCTTCACTGAAAATTAATTCGACCCGCTGACGATCCAGAAGATTGACTTTTACGATATACGGAGGTAAATTATCATTGAAACTGTACTCATATTCGAACGAAGCCGTCATCGTATTCCGGTTCAAATCTTTTACATCGTGGACGGTTAGTCTGTATTTTTCACCGTAAAAGTGCTTCTCCGTGTTGAGCGTCACTTTCTTGAGTGACGTGTCAACCTCAACTTCCAGGATTTTGACGGGCGGATCAATCGAATAATGATTTTTGTCCTTGATGGACTGGTAGTTCATCTTCTCATTGAATTCAATAGAAATGGTGTACACATCGGGCACAGCCACTTTTACCACGGTGGGCGGAGAAACATCCGAATATGTGTAGACAATGATGTACGGAATTTTCATTTCGTTCCCATTTTCATCTTTAATATGTTGAAATGTCAAACGATAGGATGTCGAGAATTCGTGTTGACCCGTGTGTAAGATAATCGTTTTCTGATCATTTCCGAGTTCAACGGATTGGACGGCAACCGCGGGTTCAATTTTGTAATTTGACCGGTTCGTTGCGGATGCCCGGTCAATCGCCTCACTAAATTCCATTGAAATTGCCCGGCGGTCGATCAATTGAAAATTGGTCAAATAGGGCGGCTGTGTGTCTTTAAACCGGTAGGAGAAATGGTAAGGCAGCGGCATTTTATTATGGTGCTTATCTTCAATGTCGGCAATCGTTAATTTATAGTCCGTCTCATATTGATGCACGCCTGTGATTAAAGTGACCACCTGATTAGTAGAATCCAATTGAACCTGCAGAATGTTCACACCGGGCGAAATTGAATAATTGGATATTTGGACTGCCGAATAGGGATTCAGAGATTCACTAAAATGGATGACGAGTTTCGTCAGGGAAACCCGATCAACGGAAACGACACTTGGGGGTTCCGTATCGGAAAATTGGTAATTTGTTTGATAGACAGATGCAATTTTAACACCGTTGTGGTTTTTAACATTCAGAATTTTCAATGTGTAGGTGACCCCAATCTGGTGCTCTTCCGTGTTCAAACTCACCTCTGTGGAGTCCTGGCTGAGGCTGATTGACCGGATAGCAATAGAAGGCTCGATTTGATAATTCGACAGATTCACCACAGAAGCCGCGTCCATCGGCTGGCTGTATTTTACAAGCAGGTTACGCCGGTTGACTCTTTTGGTCTGCAAAACCGTCGGGGGCGTCTGCGGAACGGCACTTTTCAAAACGATAGACACTTCTTCCGAAAAATCACTTTCGTTATTGGCCGTATCGTAAGCCGTAACCGCGAAGTAATACCGAATCCCGGTCTGCAAATTTTCAACGATATGAACGGTATCCAATTTGACATCCACTTTCGTCTGGTAATTTCGAGATTCCGTTCCATAATAAACCCGGTACCCGGAAAGATCATTTTCCGTGTTTGGGCTCCAGCTAAGCGTAGCCGAACCGGCAAGAACCACAGCACTTTTTAAAAAAATCGCAAACACAAAGAACAACCCCACCCCCGCTTTAATGCACAACCCATATCTTTTATTCATACACCACCACTTTTTTTGTTTTTATTTCGCTTCACACTTTCAGCTTCTTCCTCTATCTTCAATATTCATACCAGTTATTTTAATTTATGTAACCCTTTGTTATTTATATCATTTCAGACGGACGGCTTCGCCAAGGCCAAACCGCGGATTACATTACTGAATGACAATATTGAAATCGGGAAATAGCCCGGGGGGTGACGAGTTTCATTTGACTTTCAGGTTGATTTTTATTATGATAAGTTTATTCAGGCATGAAAAGGATGAAAGGGATTCAAAAATTGATAATGTCCACTGAAGACACAAACACAATCAAAACAAATTGGAAGCAGATTCTCAGGGAGTCTCCGGAAGTCTCGAAGCGGGCGGCTCAAAAATTTCAAATTTCCAAAAAGTGGTTCGGTCCTGCGCCGGAACTTTTTCCTTTTAAACTGAACGGGTACTGGCTCCGGCTCATCACCGCCCCGGATGACCCAATCGGAGTGCAGACTTTTCCGGACGAAAAAGAGTTTCAGGAGACCGCTTCAGCCTCTGTCGATCCTCTGCAGGAAGAGCGGTATCGAAAAGCGCCGCTTATCATTCATCGTTACCGGGACCGGGCTTTATTTCTTGTTTCAAACACCTGTGCGGTTTATTGCAGATTCTGCACCAGAAGACGGCAGGTGGGAAGGCCCCCCTTCCCCAGACAAATTCAAATCATGGAAAGTTTGAACTATCTCAGAGCTCACACCGAAATCAGGGATGTCATTCTCTCAGGCGGAGATCCGTTGATGCTGTCCGATTCCCGGATAAGACGCCTTTTGGTTCAATTACGCCGTCTTCCGCAGATTAAGATTCTTAGAATCGGCACCCGAATGCCGGTCACGCTTCCGCAGCGAATCACGGAACCTTTGGTAAAAATCCTTCGGCACTTTCAGCCATTGTACATTTTAACTCAATTTAATCATCCTGCAGAAATGACTTCGGAAAGCCGGAGGGCCTGCACGCTTCTCGTCGAGCATGGACTGCCCGTGTTAAATCAGAGCGTGCTGTTAAAGGGGGTGAATGATGATCCTGAAGTTTTACTGGATTTGATGCGAAAACTGGTGGAAATCCGTGTGATTCCTTACTACCTGCACCAATTAGACCCGGTGCGCGGCGCACTTCATTTTCGCGTTCCGGTTGAAAAAGGCCGGGAAATCATGCAATACTTGTGGGCGCACACAGGCGGCATGGCCGTCCCAACCTATGTGTTTGACAATCCTGAGGCACCGGGTAAAATCCCCCTGTACCCGTGCGCCGGCCAATCGTAATCAAACCCGGTCACCGGATTAATAAAAGCTTTTGAGACAACACAAACTTTTCGGATTTCAGCCGCGCAAAATAGGTGCCTGACGGGACGTTTTGTCCGAACTTGTCCTGCCCATTCCAGATGGCATGATGTAATCCGGCTGACTGCTTCCGGTAAATGAGTTTATTGACCAACTGCCCTTTTACATTCCAGATGGAAAGCGACACATACGCCGTTTCAGGCACATTAAACGACAGGGTTGTCTCAGGATTAAAAGGATTCGGATAATTCTGGTAAAGAATCAAGACATCCGGCGTCGATGCCTCCGGCGGCATGGAATTAAATTTGGCGGCCGCGCTCACCTCTTTCGAAAAATTGCTCTCATTATTCCAATAATCGTAAGCGGTCAGTGCAATGTAATAGACTTTTCCCTCTTCGAGATTTGCAATTTTGTATTGCGTGACATTGCCGACATCGATCTGGTGGGAATAGGATCGAGAGGCTGTCCCATAATAAACCCGATACCCGGCCAAATCGGATTCCGTATTCGGATCCCATTGAACGATCAAACTGCCGCGAGGACTCTGGGCCATTCCATTTGAAAAAGCGGCCAGTGTATAAAAAAACAAAGCCGACGAAAGGAAAAAATATTTATATTTCATAAATACGCTCTACTCAAAATTTAGCTGCTGTATTTCCGCCAATTCGGGTGTTTAATTTTATAAATTGAAATTTTATAATTGAGCACGCGCGCCGAAATACTCAACAGCTTCGCGGCGTCCTTCTGCACCCAATTCGTCATCTTCAACGCCTTGAGAATAACCTCTTTCTCAACATCTGCCAACTTCAATGTGCTTAAACTCATGATTGTGGAAGATTGTTTCCTTCTATCTTTGCCGCCGGCTGCAAAATAATCCCGTCCGGGCATTGCCAGATCTTGCGGCATAATCGGTTTTCTTTCTTCTTCCAAAAGAACGGCTCGTTCGATCATATTCCTTAACTCACGAATGTTCCCCGGCCAATTGTGATGGATGAGCAAATCCATTGTCTCCGGGTGGAAACCGGGCACATCTTTCCGAAGCTCCTGTGAAAATTTTCGCCTGAAAAATTCAGCAATCAAGGGAATATCCTCCCGTCGATTTCTCAGAGGCGGCAGTTGGATATTTACCACATTAATACGATAGTAGAGATCGGACCGGAAATTCCCCACATCGATTTCCCGAATAAGGTCTTTATTGGTCGCGGCAATAACCCGGACATTCACCTGGATCACCTGGTTTCCCCCCACTCTTGAGAATTCCTGATCCTGCAAAACCCGTAAAATTTTTGACTGAGTGGTTAAATGCATGTCGCCGATTTCATCCAAAAAAATGGTGCCGCCGTCGGCTTCCTCAAATTTCCCTTTGCGCCGTTGAAAAGCCCCGGTAAAAGCCCCTTTTTCGTGGCCAAATAGTTCACTTTCCAGGAGATTCTCAGGAAGTGCGGCACAATTTACCTTGACAAAAGGTTTTGTGGAACGCGTGCTGATGAACTGAATCAATCCAGCAATGAGTTCTTTCCCCGTCCCCGTTTCGCCATGAATTAAAACCGTCGCATTACTCTTGGCGATTTTTTTAATCAAAGCAAAAATGTCTTTCATCTCGGAACTGCGGCTCACCAGCGGGTAATTGTGGTCAAAGCCGAAATTCCCCCAGTTTCTTTCAATCGATTTATTCGATACGTCCTTCATTTCAATGACCTTTTCAGCGGCTTTCGGCATTCTAAATCCTTCTTTAATGGTTCAACTCTATTAAATTCAGCTCGAAAACGAGCAAAATCTATTCCATTAATTCCAATATTGTAATTTGCAACTTTTCCGAAGCCTTTAATTTTATCGGCTAATTTCATAGAAAAAAATAGCCCAAATTTAATTTGGCTTACAATATTGTGATTAGAGATTGCAGAATAAAACGGTGTGCGCGGAAAGTTTTTCGCCGGTGAAAATAAAACCGGTCCCGGCTGACAAAACTTCCTAACTAACGAATTTTAAACGAATTTTCACTTTTTAGGCGGGCTTCTAAAAAACGCTTCATTCCCCTTAAATCCGTTATCGAAAACGGAACGGGAATATTTTCCTGTCTTAATGCACGGGCGAGCCGCACAATCTCGGGCTCTCTGAGATTTGCTTTTTGCAGAATGGGCACATCCGAAAAAAAATCTATTTTTGTCCCATCAAAAATCAATTGTCCGTTCTTTAAACAAAGGATTCGATCAACCGTTTCCGCAATAAACGCCATGTCGTGGGAAACCAGTATCACGGTCCGGCCTGAATTTTTAAGGCTCCGGATAAACGATTTTAATCTCAAAACACCCCTAAAATCCATTCCCGCCGTGGGTTCATCAAAAATGAGAACTTCCGGTTTCATCACGAGAATGCTGGCGATGGCCACACGCCTTTTTTGCCCTTCACTCAGATGAAACGGCGCCCGGTCTCTGAAATCTTCAAAATCCAACTCAAGGAGATCGAATGCCTCCCGGACCCGCTTTTCAATCTCATTCCCGGGTATTTTAAGATTTCTCGGGCCGTAGGAAACTTCGTCGTACACGGTATTTTCAAAAAATTGTAATTCCGGAAATTGAAAAACAATCCCGATTTTTTTGCGGATGTTACCCGGAATCTTTTTCTGCCCGGTAATGTCCTTATGATCAATAAGCACACGGCCGGAAACAGGTTTTAGCAAACCGTTAAAATGCTGAATCAGCGTGGTTTTACCGGAACCGCTCGGGCCGACAATTCCGACGAATTCCCCCGAATCGATCCGAAATGAAATATTTTGCAGGATTTGTTCCTGGCCGAAAAAGCCCTCTATGCCTTGAGTGTACCGGAATGATACATTTTCCAGACGAATCGTCATACGACGCCCCACAAATGCAGTTTCTCAAGCTGAGGTTTCAAACTAAAATAAAGGGGAACCCCGATCCCGATTTCCCGAAGCTCTTTCTCATGTTCAAAAACATCGGCCGGTTTTTCGTCGAAAACAATTTTGCCTTTATGGAGAAGGATCAACCGGTCCGTCCGCAGCGTTTCTTCGGGAAATTGTGTAATTAAGATGGGGATAATTCCGGATTTTTCCCGCAGCTCAAAAACGGCGTCCAGGATTTTTTCCCGCGAGGCGGGGTCTAAAAGAGAGGTCGGTTCATCCAGAATAATGTATTTGGGGGACATCACAAAAATTGAAGCCAGCGCCAAGAGCTGCTTCTCACCGCCGGAAAGATAGTGAGGAGATTTATGGCGGTACTTTTCCAACCCAAACTGCCGTAAAATCGCCTCGACACGCCGGTGCATTTCTTCATACGGCACCTCAAGATTCTCAAGGCCAAATGCCACTTCACGCTCAACCGTTGTGCTGACAATCTGGTTGTCGGGATTTTGAAAAACCATTCCCACCAGGGCACGAATTTTTAAATTTTCATCTTTCTGCCGCGTGTCCAGGCCGTCCACACGAACCGTGCCGCTTTCCGGAAGCAAGAGGCCGTTCAGACACCTCGAAAGCGTTGTTTTCCCGGAGCCGTTTGCACCCATGATGCTGACAGACTTGTCTTCGACCAGCTTTAGCGAAAAATTTTTTAAAATTGGGGAGGTCTCGCGGGTGTAAGAAAATGTGAGATCTTCAACGTCTATCATGAAACTGCTTTTTGCTTACAATCTGTTCAATGCTCCGGACAATCTGCCGGGTCGCGCCGGCATTCTCAACGACGACCGACCGGGCGCCTTCCTGGAGCAGTTTCGACCGGTTCGAATCGGAAGAAAATTCCCTGAGCTTTTCCAGGATTTCCTCCTGTGAGCGAACCACAAAACCAACGCTGCGGCGCACCAATTCCTGTGCTTCCGGAGAATTTAAAATTTTCGGCCCGAACAAAACCACATTTGAAGAGGCCGCCGGTTCCATCACGTTGTGAACCCCGGGATCAAAACTGCCGCCCACGTAGGCCATGTCGCTAAAGGCGTACAAATTGGCCAGAATTCCAATCTGATCCACCACAATGACACGGACATTTTCCAGAAGACCGTTTTTCTGCCACTCCGAGTAAAGTTTTACGGAAATGCGGTCCTTTGCGAATTGCTTCAATAAGGGTTCAATGTGTTCCGGGGTGGGTTCGTGAGGCACAATGATAAAACGGCTCCCGGAATTTTCCCGATAAAAATCAATCACCGCAGGAATGAGGCGGGCTTCATCAGAAGGCCAGGTGCTTCCGGCCACAAATATAAAGGGGACGGATTTCCATTCTTCGGGGAAAAATTTCCCGGTTTTGGATTCTTCCGCCCGGTTGAGCACCTGGTCAAATCGCGTGTCTCCCAAGACTTCCCGCAGGGAATGCGCCGCCCCCACTTTTAAAAATTGCTGCCGGTCCGTCTCAGAAGCGGGGTGAATGGTGGAAATTCTGGAATAAACCTGCCTGTAAAAGCCGCTGACAGGAAATCTTAAGATGGCGGAATCGGCCGGCAGGGTTCCGTTAATGAGCATTGTCGGGATTTTCCGGCGATTGGCAGCCCAGATTAAATTAGGCCAGATGTCGTGTTTGGTGATCACAATTGCGCCGGGATGCAGCGCTTTCAAAAATCGATTCACGCTGCGCAGGGAATCGAACGGAAGGTAAATGGCAAGATCGACACTCTCTGTCCTTTTGAAATGTTCAAATCCTGAGGGTGAGAAAAACGTGACAACCAATTTCCAATCGGGGTGGTCCTTTTTAAGGTCTGCCAAAATCGGCCGAATCTGCTCATACTCACCCAATGAAGCGCTGTGGAAAACAATCAGCGGCGCGGCGTTTCCTTTCACTTTTTGGAGAAAATCCTGAATGGATTTCCAGGTTTCCGCACGCCCCCGAATGCCGTGCCGGACCTTTTGGCTAAACGGTTCGGCAATATGGAAAACGACCCATATCAAAGGAATTATAAAAGAATTGTACAAAACAAACCAGAGTAACTCTTGCACAGGCTCATTCACCTATCTGTTTGATTAGACGTTCTAAACTGCGCCACGGCTTTGAATACTTCTTCCGGAGAAATATTGACCATACATTGAAAATGGTCCAGAGGGCATTTTTCAGTTCCGTGAAATGAACACGGACGACAGGGGAGCTGCTTTTCAAGAACAATGTTCGGCGTTCTAAAGGGGAAGAATCCGAATTCTTTTACCGTGGGGCCGAAAATCGCAACCACGGGTTTTTGAAAAGCCGCTGCCGCATGCATGACACCCGTGTCGTTTGTCACCAGACCGGAAGCATTTTTAAGAATAGCGACCGTCTCCGGCAGCGAGGTTTCCCCGCAAAGATTCTGCACGGCCGCGGCATTGCCGTTTTGGGCCGCTTTACAAAAAGCAAAATCATTTTTCCCGCCCACTAAAACCAGATTCAGCCCGAGTTTTGTCTGTATTAAACTTGCAAGTTTCTTAAAATAGGGCGCCGGCCATCGTTTGGTCGCTCTGCCGCCGCCGGGCGCCAGAACCCAGTAGGTACCGGGCTTGAACCGCAATTTTAAAAGGGCCGTCTTTTCCACCGTTTCCGGCACAGAAAGTTCAAGTCCACGCCCGTCGTCCCGAACATTTAAATGCCGTACGGCCTGCAAATAACGAAGCGGTACCGGAACAATTTTACGATAATAACTTTTTTTAAAATAAACAAGAAAAAAGCGCTGAACCGAGAATTTCGGGTAGCGCTTTATTTTTCCGCCCGCAAGCCGGGAGAGCACGTAGCTTTTTGTGTGCTTCTGCCAATCGATGACCCAATTATAATGATTCTTCCGAAGCTCTTTCCCAAGGCGGAACAATTTTTTCCAGGAGAACGGATGGGGCAACGTGTAAATTCGATTCAAGCGCAAATCAGGCTCGAGAAGAGCTTTTAATTCCGGTTTAGTCACAATATCAATTTGAGCCCGGGGAAAGCGGTCCGCCAGCATTCGAATGGCGGGAGTGGTTAAAATTACATCTCCGATGGCGCTGAACCGGATCAACAATAGTTTCAAAAAAAAGCATTCTCCTTTAATTTGCTGCGAAACCATTCAATTGTTTTCGGAAGTCCCTCATCCACATCCACCTTCGGCTCCCAGCCCAGAATTTCTCTGGCAAGGGTGATGTCCGGCTGGCGGACTTTCGGATCATCCTCAGGGAGGGGTTCTTCTTTAATAATGCTTTTACTGCCCATCATCTGAATAATTTTCTCCGCAATCTGCCGAATGGTCATTTCATGAGGATTTCCGATATTGACCGGTTCATGGTAATCCGAAATCAATAACCTGTAAATACCTTCCACCGTGTCATCCACATAAGTAAAACTTCTGGTTTGTGAGCCATCGCCGAACATCGAAATCGGTTTATTGGACAGGGCCTGGGGAATGAAGGTCGGGATCGCCCGTCCGTCACCCAGCCGCATGCGGGTGCCGTACGTATTGAAAATTCGGACAATTTTAGTATCGACGCCGTGATAACGATGATAGGCCATGGTTAACGCTTCGGAAAACCGCTTGGCCTCATCATAGACGCCTCTCGGGCCGACCGGATTGACATTTCCCCAATAGCTTTCTTTTTGCGGATGGATCTGAGGATCCCCGTAGACTTCCGAAGTGGATGCCAACAAAAAAGTGGCCTTTTTCTCCTTCGCCAGGCCAAGCGCCTTATGCGTCCCCAAAGAACCCACTTTGAGCGTTTGAATGGGCATTTTCAGATAATCGATTGGACTTGCGGGTGACGCAAAATGAAGAATGTAGTCAACGGCACCCGCGATGTAAATATACTCGGTCACGTCATATTTGATAAATTTAAAATTCTCTGTCTGCAGGTGTTCGATGTTTTCGATACTGCCTGTGGCGAGATTATCCATTGCGATGACTTCATGCCCCTGTTTAAGCAAATACTCACAAAGATGAGAGCCCAAAAAACCGGCCCCGCCGGTTACCAAAGTTCGTGGCATTTTCTTTCCTTTCAAAAAAATGGAATTGTTTTATCGTCACTGGACACCCGTTAAGAAAACGTTTCGCCGGGTTTCGCGTGCCAGCGTATTCTATTTTTATAAATAAGGGAATGATTGTTTCTCTGAACAGGCCGTTAAAAGGAGAGCAAAAGAAGCCGCGCGGATGATCATTCTATTTTTCACGATTTGCCGTAAACTCCACTAAATTCACCAGCGCCTCCTTATAGGGGCTGGGTTTGAAGGGCCGCAATAGGGAAAGCGCCTTTTGAATATAATCGTTCGCTCTTAAACGCGAATACTCGACCCCCCCATTTTCAATGACAAACTCTTTAATTTCGGCGAAGTTATTCAGAACGTCATCTTCTTCAAGCAATTTTTTAATAGCCTCCCCTTTCCCATTATTACAATTGTTCAGGGCGTAAAGAAGCGGCAGCGTAATTTTGCTCTCTTTTAAATCATTGCCGACCGGTTTTCCGACGATTCCCACATCACCCAGATAGTCCAGCAAATCATCCTGAATTTGAAACGCTCTTCCCAGATATTCTCCGAAATGCCAAAATTCCTGAACAGGATAAGCTTTTCTGTTGGAAGAAGTGGCGGCGCCCAACTGACAGGATGCGGAAATCAGGGAAGCGGTTTTATCTGAAATCATCCGAAAATAGGTCGTTTCGTCCAATTCATAGCCCTGCGCTCTTTCGATTTGCAGTAACTCACCTTCACTCATCTGAATGGTCACCCTGGCGATGATGCGATTGATGTCCGGATGATTTAACTGAACCATCTTTTGAAGCGCCTGAGAGAAAAGAAAATCCCCGACCAGTACCGAAACCTGATTGTTCCAAACGGCATTCACACTGGGCGCGCCTCTGCGCAAATCCGCTTCATCTACAATATCATCATGAATGAGTGTCGCCGTGTGGATGAGTTCTGCGATGACGGCCGAATCAATGGAAAGGCTTGTGCTTTCGCCCTCAAGATTGGCAATTAAAAATATCAGCAGCGGGCGCAGGCGTTTGCCTCTGTGGGCAGCCACGTAAGAAATAACGCTGTCGATAAGATGGACATTCGTTTTTAATGTCCGTAAAAACGCTTCCTCAAAAAGAGAAAGTTCTCTGTTTACAACCGAATTGATTTCCTGAATTTCGACAATCTCTGTCACTCCGTATTTCTCACTTTATAAGATAAGAATATAATAAACAATTTAAAAATAAAGTTAATAATTTTAATGTTTATTGTCAATTAAAATTTTCGATAAAGAGGAAAGATTTTGAGAGGATTAAATTAAAATCCGATTCGATCGGGTTTAGTTTTCCGAATCACAGGCTGATTTAAGTTCCGACAACAAGTCTTCCATCGGAAGCGGTTTTAAAAAATATTTACTCGCCCCCATTCTCAGAGCCTTCTGCTCCGTGTCCATGGCGCCAAAACCCGTAAAAACAAGAATTTTGACTTCCGGGAAATCTCTCTTTGCAATTTCAATCAGCTTCATTCCATCCATGGCCGGCATTTTAATATCCGTCAGCAGGACGCTAAAGTGGTTCTGTTCCAACTTGACAAAAGCATCCATGCCGTTCTCGGCGGTTCTCACGTGAAATCCCTTACGTGTGAGAAGAATTTCCAAAAGCTGCAAAATCTCCGGCTCGTCGTCCACGATAAGCACATCGTATTGTTTTTTCATCTCAATTTTCCCGCCTCCTGTTTCACATTAGATTTCTCTTCAACAATCGGGACTTCAATCGTAAACGTGGTCCCTCTGCCCAGTTGGCTTTTTACGGAGATTTCCCCGCCTTCCCCATGGATAATCGAATGAGAGACGTACATGCCCAGCCCCGTTCCTTTTCCCACTTCTTTTGTCGTGAAAAACGGCGCAAAAATTTGATTCAGATTTTCATCGGAGATCCCCTGTCCGCTGTCCGTGAACTGGATGCGAAGCCTGCCTTCGGGCGTTTTGTCGGTCAGAATGAACAATTGCCCCCCGTCGGGCATGGCTTGAATGGCATTAATGATGATGTTTAAAAAGACCTGCTTCAATGAATCCACATTAAAATATGTCATGGGCACATTTTCATAATTTTTAATCACCGAAATATTATTGGCATACAAATCTTTTTCAATTAAAGAGAGCGTTTTGTCGATCAGATAATTGACATCGATTCTTTCTTTATCTTTGCTTGAATGCCTGGAAAATTCCAGTAAATTATTAATAATATTTGAAGCACGAGTGACACTTCTCTTGATGATCATCAATTTGTTTTTAGCATCATCATTTTCGTTCGGCAAAATTTCGCTTAAATAATAGCGTGCCGTTTCGATGATATTGAGCGGATTACGAAGCTCGTGAGCCACTCCGGAAGCCAGCAGGCCGATTGTCGCCAGTTTCTCGGATTGAATTAACTTTTTTTCCAGCCTTTTCTGCCGGGTCACATCTTTTGCATATTCGATCACATACGGCAGCCTGCCCTTTAGATCAAACATCGGGTAGCTCCAGAACTGAAACACTTTCTCGCCTATTTTCTTCTCAAGAAATTCCGGTCTATTGGATTGTACTGTTTTTTGCAAGACACAATCCACACAGGGTTCACTCTCTTCCGCATAGACTTCATAACATTTTTTTCCGATAATCTTTTCGGGAGATTCTCCCACACTCTTAGCCACCATGCGGTTGGCCATGACAATCTCATAATTCTTGTCGACGACCGTAATGTAGTCGGTAATACTGTCAAAAAGCGTCTGGAGTTTATTTTTGCTCTCCTGAATCATCTCTTCCAATTTTTTCTTTTCCGTAATGTTTTTGGCGATTCCAAGAATCAGTTTTTCCTTTTTATCTTTAAGATGAGAAAAAGAAATGAGCATGTATTGAATTTTGCCGTTTTTCGCTTTAAATTGTAATTCATAATTTTTCTCAACCGGGTTCTGCAGGCATTCACTCACTTTCTGCGTATCTGTGAATTCAGGCAAAAGCATCAAAAAAGAATTTCCGATGAGTTCGGCGGGATCATACCCTAATTCCCGGATCGTCTGGTTGATGTAGGTGAAGCGATAATTCATATCGATCGAAAAAATAATGTCATCCACATTGTTGACAAGCTTTTCAAGGAATTCTTCCTTTTCACGCAGTTTTTCCTTCAAACGATAGGTATTGATGGTATTTTTCACGGTTTTCGGAAGGGAATTCATGTATCCCAGATCTTTCACAATATAATCGGAGGCGCCCTCTTTCATCGCCTGGACAGCCACACGCTCATCGCCCTGTCCCGTGACGATAATAACCGGAACCGAAATTCCAATTTGCTTCAGTTTCTGGAAAATCTCAAGACCGGAATAATCCGGCAATTTATAATCCAATATCAGTGCGTCGAATGTCTCTGAAGAATATTTTCGAATGCAGTCTTCCCCTGTAAAAGCAAATTCAACTTCAAAATCAAGCGATTTTTGTTTTTGAAACGCCCTTTGAATGAGTTCGATTTGATCGGGATAATCTTCGACAATTAATATCTTTTTGGCCATTTTATTTCTTCTCACTCCCTAAGATGGTGTAATCCTCAAGGTAAGCCCGCAGTTTTTTGAGCTGCCCCATAAAATCTTCAAATTTTCCCGGTTTAACAATGTAGCTGTTCGCACCCAGCGCATACATTTTTTTCACTTCTTCTTTTCGCTCGGAAGTGGTGAGGACAATGACCGGAATTTTTTTCAGGGCGGGCGATGCTTTGATTATTTTTAACACTTCGGTGCCGTCGATTTTGGGAAGCCGAATATCGAGCAGGATTATTTTGGGTGTGGGTATCTTTTCTACAGGCTTTGCACTCTGGGTCAGACCCAGTATTTCCAGAGCTTGCTGTCCGTCCGATGCCAGGCGGATATTCAAATTCCGCATCATTTTGCGCAAAACGCGTGTAATAATTTCAGCATGATCAGGATTGTCTTCCACCAATAAAACCGTCTGTTCAGACATACCATTCCCTTTTGATGAATAGGTCATTGTTTCCTCCGTAAAACCGTAAACCGCCTCACTTCTTCCCGGCCCGTTCCTCGTCTCCATTCCTCCCAAGGGATTGGTGTCTCTACCCCCTTCAAACTCACAAGTCTTTTCGGAGTCCGTTCCGAACGTCACGATGAATAACGTCTAAAAAAGCAAAACATAACCTTTTTGCCGTTAAACCATTTTTTTATTTTTTAGGTAATGTAAAATTGAAAACCGATCCTCTTCCTTTTTCAGATTCCACCCAGACATTTCCTCGGTGATAGGCAATAATCCGGTGCACAATGGTCAAACCGACACCGGTACCTTCCACATTTTTGAGTTCATTCAGCGTGTGAAAAAGATCGAAAATTCTCTTGTGGTACTTTTGATCGATTCCGACGCCATTATCTTTCACATAAAATTGATAAAAATCACCCGCCTCTTTGTAACCGATTTCGACTTTCGGAACCGGATTGCTGCCCATATATTTCACGGCATTGCTGATCAGGTTTGTGAAAACCTGCAAAATTCTATCCTTATCACAGGCGACTTCCGGCATATTGTCTTGAATCGTTACCGCCACATTTTTTTCATTAATTTGTAATTGTAAATCATTGACGGCAATTTTGGCAATATCGCCGATATTAACGGACTCCAGCGGATTGACCACCCGCCCGATTCGGGACAGCTCCAACAAATCCCGAATCAATCTTTCCATGAGTTTTACATTGCTCTGAATGCGTTCCAGATAATGTATTCCCTCTTCATCCAGTTTTTTCTTATATTCATTTACTAAAATTGTGGCAAACCCGCTGATCGAAACAATAGGTGATTTCAAATCGTGCGAAACCGTAAATACAAAATCTTCCAATTCTTCGTTGGCTTTGCTGAGCTTTTCGGTGTTGTTCTGCGTCTCTTCGTACAGCCGGGAATTCTGAATCGCACTGGCCATTTGCCCCGCAAGAGCCTCAAACGCATTTATATCCCTGACGTCGAATGCATTGCGGTTTTTGGCAAGCAAAACCAGCACCCCCATGGGGCGCTCCGCTATTTTCAGTGGAATACACAACAGCGAACCGTTCTCCGAATAATCCTGATCGATTTGTGCAACCCGTGCGAGATTATTAATTAAAACAGTCTTGCCCGACCGAAATGTTTTCCAGATAGGCCCCCGGGCTTCCTCACTTTCGGGCCTGATTTCCGGAATGTCCGGAGGCTTGCCTTTTTGCGATTTTAATATCAGGTTCTCTTTTGAATCTTCTGTGAGATAGATGGCCACATTCCCGTAGCGAAATATTTCGTAAATAGCGCGCACCACATTGTCCAATAAACGGTTTAGATTCAGCGTAGAGGCAATTTTTTTCCCGACTTCATTGACCATTGCCAACTGGGCGGCACGTTTTCGCTCACGTTCAAAAAGAAGGGCATTTTCAAGTGCCATGGAGGCCTGGCTGGCAATCGCTGCCAGGAGACGCTTCTCGCGCGGTTCAGATTGGTGGAAATCTTCCCAATAAACACTTAAAATGGCGATTGTTTTCCGGTGTGAGATAATGGGCACGCCCAGGTAGGAGCGCAGATTTCCGCTTAAGGGGTGATCGGAAACCTCGGGCGGCGTAAAACCTTCCAGATGCAGATCACCAATCGAGAGCGGTTTCATGTCCCGGATCATTTGATCGAATTTTTCCCGCATCGGAGACTGCATGATCGACTGAAAGGCGTTCCTGTCGGGATTCGTCTCATCCGGTACTGTATTCCCGATGAACCAGATCGTGCTCACTTTTGCCTGCATGGCGACCGCGGCGGCTTTCACAATCGAGTCGATCACAACACTCTTTTTCAAGCTGGACCCGAGTGAATTACTCACGTCCGCAAGGGCGGAATATTCAAGCATATTTCGTTTTGCTTCCTGGTAAAGAAGCGCATTTTCAAGAGCCGTCGACACCTGATTGGCAATCTGTTTCAATAATTTATCGTGGTTCGCCGTGTACGCTTTCGGTTCCAATTTTCCCACACTAAACGTGCCGATGTATTTTCCCTTCGACATCAGCAGCGTCCGCATGTGGGACTGCAATTCTTTTTCAATTCGTCCGCGGCGTTCGTAAATGACCCTTTCCAGATCGGTCTCTTTGACCCTCTCCTCATCGGTTATGAATTTAATCCACCCGAGGTTCGATTGATCCACACGCGCCCATTCTTCCTGGTTGAGTCTTTTGGCAAGTTTCTCCGTACCCATCGGAAAATACTTCAGCCGTCCGGCATTATCACCAAAAAGCATAATGGATATAAAATCGAAATCGACGATCTTTTGAACTTCCAGGGCAATAATTCGAATCACTTCTTCTACATCTAAGGAAGAATTAACCGAATTAATAATCTCATTCAATGCGGCAATTTGGTCCGTTTTTTCCTGATATTGGCGGTAAAGCCTTGAATTTTCAATCGAAATGGCCAGATAAGTTCCGGCTGTCTTCAAAAAGTTGAGTTCATCTTGATTGAATTGTTTGGAGGATTCGTAATAAAGATTGAGCACCCCAATTGTTTCGTCCTTGGGCATCAAAGGGATCGAAACCATGGCGCTGTAACCAATCCGTTCCGCAATGGGCTGCAGGCGCTGGAATCGGGAATCTTCAAAAATGTTCTCGACCGTCAGGATTTGCCTCGATTCCAGCACTTCCCGGTACGGCCCCTCTTCCAATCCCACCTTCCAGGGCTGATCAAACAGAACCACTTCCTCCGGAGGAATTTTTTGTGCGCGAAACAGCTCCCAATTTCCATCGTCTCCCGCCAGAAAAAGAGACGTGTAAACTGCCCCGCTAATCGACCCGATTTTGATCAGCGACAGATCGATTATTTCTTCCCGATCGAGGGCAGAAGCCATGGTCTGCCCCATCTCCATCAGGGTAATTAATTCCTGGTTACGGCGCGTGTAGGCATTCCGCCACCCTCCGGAAATAGATTCACGATAAACGGCCAGGAAATAGTCGGTGGGGCCTTCTTCACCGGTTCCCGGCAGCCGGGCAAGTTTAATATCAACCGGAATTTGAAAGCCGTTTTTTTGAAGAATACGGATGCCCTCTATTTCGGTTTCCCGCTCAAACTCCAGTCTTTGAATCTCCAATTGAAGCAATGGGATCTCGTCGGAAAGATGAAAACCAATCAAGTCCTTTCCCACCAATTCAGGAATGGGATAGCCCGTTAATTTGACGGCATGCGCGTTTGCCTGCACAATTTTAAGACCGTTGGCCTGAATGATAAAAAACCCGCGATCGACCAAATTCATGATGCGTAAAATTGCATCCCAGGAGGTATGTAACTCATTTTTTGTTTTAATATTATCATCCATCCCGGGGATTTTTTCAATCATCCGCACACCTCTTTTTCGCCGGAATTCATCATGACATCAGTTTCCCTTTGGGAACGAGAGGAAAAAAGTCGTTCCCTGGCCCAAATCCGAATCCACATTAATTTGGCCATTGTGACTTTCGATAATCTTTTTTACAATGGCCAGCCCTACTCCGGAGCCCTCCACATCCTGGGTGCGCTCCAGGCGATAAAAAACATTAAAAATCCAATCGTGGTTTTTCGGACTGATTCCAATGCCGTTGTCTTTTACGAATAATACGACGGAAGAATCGCTCCTCTTCCAGCCGATTTCAATTCTTGGATTTTCCTGATCCCCCAAAAATTTGATGGCGTTGCTGACTAAATTCGAAAACAGCAATTGGATGAGCTGCGGGTTGCATTTTAGCCTTGGAAATCGATTCGGGACAACCACCTCGACACCCCTTTTTTCGATTTGAAAACGATATTCGTCGAGCACGTTCCGAATAATCGGGCTGAAAGATATTTGCCGAAATTCACCTTTATCCTGCCCGATCCGCGATAATTCCAAAAGTTCCTGAATCATCTGTTTCATCAGCCGGACATTTTTGGAAATTTTGTGAATGTAATACTTCCCGTCGCCCGAAAGTTCTTCCAGATTTTCCGAAAGCAGCAAAGAGAGGTAGCCTTCAATTGAAATAATGGGCGCTTTCAGATCATGCGAAACGGTGTAAGTAAATTCTTCGATGTTTTTGCGCCAATTTTCCAGAGATTTTGCCTCTTTAATCCGTTTTGTCACATCTTTCACCAGCCACAAAACATAGGCATCCCCGGACGAAAGGTTGACCGGCAGTACTTTGACCTCCAAATAATTCTCTTTTCCCCTTTTAGAAATGAACTGAACCAGTTCCTTTCGGAAAGAACCCTCTTGAAGGGTATTAAACTTTTTCCGAAAAATCTTCGCATTCGGGCCCCCGATTACGCTAATCGGCCTTCCGATCACAGTGCTCGTTTTTCTATGAATCTTTTTTTCAAGGGCGGCGCTGGCGTAAACGACAATTCCGTTTTTATCCGTCAAAAATATCCCGTCAGCCGAATTTTTCTGGAGCCGCTGAATCAGTTCCCGGGTTTTGTCCCATGCATCGGCGGACAATAAATCTTTTGTAAATTTTTCAATGAGCCGAATCGGGGACACGGTCATTTTAACCGTCTTTTCAAAACCCGAAACGGGCTTTGAAAAGACAATTACCACTTTCCCTTTTTGAACGCCGTCGACTAAAATCGGCAGTCCTGCAAAAGCCGAAATACCCCGGGCGGATAATTGGTTCCGCACATCGACAGAAAAATCCGCCTGTTTCGCCGCGTTCTGTACAAAGACCGGCTTTTGTGATTTCAGCAGGTTTGCCATTTCGGGGAAACGGGCTGCCTGACCAATCACATCTGTATTTTCACCGACCACCATCGTTAAGGCATCCAATTCGTCGGTAAACCATTCCAGACAGCAGGCACTTGCATGGGTAATCTGCTGAATTGTTTCAAGAACTTCCCGGAAATAGGGCCGGACGCGTCCCCGAAAATCATGCTTAATCACGATCGCTGCTATCGTTTGCGAGTCCACTTTTCAATCCTCACAAATTTGGTTCCCCACACAACAATATCATTATTTATTTTCTCAGGCTATTCAGGCTAAATCCTTGCATTGAAAATACTTATTTTTAAAAATAAAATCAAGGGAAAATCGAATTGTTAATTATTTTTAATAATTGATCAAACCAAGTTCAAACAGAGAGATGATCGCTAAAAAATACAAAATCTTCTTTTGCCGCTGCCGCTCAGTGGTCGATTTCAGTGGGATAAGCTTACTCGGATAGAGGGACGTCCTGCTGTTTGGATCCTTCCTCGGAAAAAAGTCTTTCCGCCTTTTCCAAAACCATCTTAATGGTCTCTTCCAACGGTTTTTGCACAATGGCACCCGACGCATATTGGTGCCCGCCTCCGCCAACTTCACGCGCAAGGTCATTAATAATAATGTTCCCTTTCGAGCGAAAACTCACTTTGGTGCGTCGCAGGGAAACCTGTACAAACATTAAGCTAACTTCCACGCCGTCGATCCGGCGCGGAAAATCTGAAAAACCGTCACTGTCTTCCGGCTTTAAACCCACGGCTTTCAGCATTTCCCCGGTGATTTTAAACCACACCAGTCTCCCGCCATATTCAAAATGAAGCTTTTGAAGCACCATTCCCAAAAGTGCTATTTTTTCAGCGGGTTCTTTTTCATAAATATTTTCATAAACCGCCTGAAAATCCACC
The DNA here is from genome assembly GCA_002898015.1 of bacterium BMS3Bbin03. Classification (GTDB taxonomy): domain Bacteria; phylum Zhuqueibacterota; class JdFR-76; order JdFR-76; family BMS3Abin05; genus BMS3Abin05. The sequence goes on from BDTM01000039.1 coordinate 50,849, forward strand.
CCGTTTTTGATCAATTCCGCCGCGATTCGATGGGCTTTGGGAGTTGTATTATTGAAACGAAATGACCCTGTGTCCGTCAAAACGGCTGTGTAAACGGCTTCGGAAATCGCGGGTGTAAATTCGGCGCCCAGCGCTTTCAGAATATCATAAACAATTTCTCCGGTGGAGGAGGCTGCCGTGATGAGAAACTCCAGCCCGGCAAAACGCTCGCCATTGGGATGATGATCAATGCAAACTGTGGGAAGTTTTTGCCGTATCAGCCATTCGCCGAAGGCTTTTAACCGGCACCAGTCACTGATATCCAGGATAAAGACACTTTCAACCGCCTCCAAACGACTTTTGTGCCGCTTTTTTCCGAACACTTCAATGACATGCCCCGGATCAAGAAAGGCATAATTGGGCGGTATTGGATTGGGATTCCAGATAAACACCTCTTTGCCCAGGTGCCTCAAATAATGGTAGAAGGCCATTTCACTCCCAAGACCATCGCCATCCGGATTCACATGCGTTGTGAGTACAAAGCGATTGTGTGATGCAATGAGTTGTTTCAGCCGTTCAATTCTCTTTGGACTCATGGCTCCCCGGGATTACAGAACTTTTATTTTATAAAACGCTTTCATCATAAACCTCGAACAAATGGATTAAATTTCTTCTCGTTTCCAATGGCTGTGCTCGGGCCGTGTCCGGGATACACGATAAAATCGTCCGGAAGGGAAAAGAGTTTGTTCCGGATGGAACGGATCAACACATCATGTTGTCCCCCGGGAAGGTCTGTGCGGCCAATTGAACCGGCAAAAAGCGTATCCCCCACAAACACTTCATGCGGGCCTAAATAGGCACATCCGCCGGGTGTATGGCCCGGCGTGTGCAGGATGCTCAGGTTTGTGCTGCCAAAACGGAGGGTATCCGTTTCATCGACCCAAATATCCACCGTTAACTCCGGAGCGTCCGGCAGCCCCAAGAAGGCACACTGTACCTGTAATTTTGAGAGAAATTCCTTCTCTTTTACAGGCGCCACCACCGGAATTTGGTAGCGCTCGCGGATGGCCTGTGCGGCAAACACGTGATCAATGTGGCCGTGTGTTAATAACACATACTTCGGCGCTAACTGCAATTTTTTTATTTCCCCGGCGATGACGGGTTCATCGCCTCCCGGATCAATAATGGCCGCGGCCGAATCATTTTCAGAATGAACCACGTAACAATTAACAAAAAACGGGCCGACGACGTACGTATGAACCTTTAATTCTGCTGATTTCATTTAAACTCTCTCGAATTCCCAGGACCGTGAAGAAGGCACAAAGTTCACACCGTTTAATTTAAGCTTTAACGGCTTTTTTCATTTCCGTCACAAATCGATAAGGGACATTAAACTTCCCCATCATCATTTTCCCTTTTCGGTCGCCGTGGCAATCGGATCCCCCCGAAACGAGTAAATTATTGTCACGGGCAAATTTATAAAAATAATTCACTTTCTCCTCGGAATGTGTGGGGTGTAAAATTTCAATCCCGTCCAGGCCTTGCTTGATAATCGCCATGATTTCCGCTTCCGTCAAATCCATTCCCGGGTGCGCCAAAAAACTCAATCCCCCGCCTTTATGAATGAGCCGCATCCCTTCGGACGGCGTTATTTTAGGTTTTTCAACAAAAGCCGGTTTCCCGTCACCGATGTATTTGTAAAAGGCCTCATCATAAGTCAGCGCATAACCCTCTTCCATTAATGCATCTGCAATATGCGGACGTCCCACGGCGCCGTGTCCGGCATTTGCAATCACAAATTCCACGTTGAGCCGGACGCCCATTTTCCTGAGCCGGTTCATGATTTTTCTGGCACGTTTCTGCCGTTCTTTTTGGAAAAAATCCACATACTCTAAAATATACGGATCTTCCGGATCAAAGAGAAAGCCTAAAATATGCACATCGTGGATGCCATTCGTCGTGCTTAATTCAATTCCGGAGAGAACCTCGACACCGCAGGTCTTGCCGGCTTGAGCGGCTTCTTTAATCCCGCGAACCGCATCGTGATCGGTCACGGCAATCGCCCGTATCCCGATTTCGGCGGCTTTTTGAACCAAATATTGGGGCGAAAAAAGACCATCCGACCATGTCGTATGCACATGCAGATCAGCCCATCCGTCCTGTTGATTTTCCAGCATCATTTATGAATTATTTTCCTGATTACAAAGAATCTCGGTTTCTTTTTACACTTTTGGCAGAGTCACACCCTTCTGCGCCTGGTATTTTCCTTTTTTGTCCGCATAAGAAACGTCACAGGCCTCATCGCTTTTAAAAAAGAGAACCTGTGCAATCCCTTCATTGGCATATATTTTAGCCGGAAGCGGTGTTGTATTCGAAATTTCCAGTGTGATGTGGCCCTCCCAGCCCGGCTCAAGGGGCGTTACATTGGTAATAATCCCACATCGTGCATAGGTGGACTTGCCGAGACAAATTGTCATGACATCTTTCGGAATACGAAAATATTCCACAGACCGGCCAAGCGCAAATGAGTTTGGCGGAATCACACAAACATCGCCCACAAATTCCACTAACGATCGTGAATCAAAGTCTTTGGGATCGACAATTGTGGTGTTAATATTTGTAAAAATCCGGAATTCATCGGCAATTTTTACATCGTAGCCAAAAGAGGATACGCCGTAGGAGATGACGCCCCTTCTCACATTTCGATCAGAGAAAGGTTCAATCATGCCCTGTTCAAGTGCCATTTTTTTTATCCACCAATCGGGTTTGATGGCCATTTGTTCTCCTTAGATTTTCCTAAAAGATATCACAACCGGGCGCCAAATTCACGCTTTTTGAGACACTTCCTTCTTCGCCTTTCGTCTGTAGACAAATACGGAAATCCAAATGCTTATTTCATACAATAAAAGCAGAGGAAGTGCCATTAAAATCTGGCTTCCCGGATCCGGAGGCGTTAAAATTGCCGCCAATATAAAAACAATCACGATCGCATACCGTCTGTATTTCTTCAGATAATAGGGCTTCAGGATGCCCACCCTGGTTAAAAAATAAGAAAGCGCCGGTAATTCGAATATAATGCCGGAAACCATGATGATTCGAGAAATAAATCCGATGTAGTCATTGATATTGATGGTCGGCGTGATGGCCTCCGTACCCAAACTGTACAAAAACGGCAGAATAAACGGAAGCATTACAAAATAGGCAAATACAATTCCCAGAAGAAAACAAAGAGTCGAGAAAGCAATGACAGGCCACACAAATTTTTTCTCTTTGGGAAGCAGCCCCGGTGTCACAAATTGCCAAAATTGGTAGAACAGCACCGGAAGCGCCAGAATAATGCCCGCTGCAATCGCAATTCCAAATCGCACCATTAACATGCCGGTCGGATGTAAAAATATTAATTTGGGAGGATTTAAAATACGATTATTCGGATATGTCAGGATTTCAAGCAATTGTTTTGAAAAGGGAAATGCAATGAGAACCATTACAAAAACGGCGATAATGCTTTTTAAAATACGCCAACGTAATTCTTCCAGATGTGCCAGAAAAGGCATTTCGTTGCTATTGGTTGCAGATGATTTTTTCTTTTTTTTGAAATTCATTATAGCGGAATTAATTTCAAGCCAACTTAAAAAAACAACATTATCTTGTTATCACGAGATCATAATTATTTTTGTCATAAGATTTTAATATAGCTCCATTTTCTCGAAAATACAACCTATTTTTGTCCCCGCCGTCCAAAAAACAAACAAAAAAGCCCCGATTGGATCGGGGCCTTTTTGTTAAAACCGGTTTATGATAACTGAAATTACAATTGTGATTTCTGATACAAATTGTTGTATCTTAAAACGGCGGGCACATAGTTTTCAGTTTCTTTGTAAAGGATTCCCTTTGCCTTGTTGCTGGCCAGCCACTCAGCCGCCTTTCTCTCTCCGCCATTGTAAGCCGCAATTCCGCCTTCTACCCCATAGGTTTGAATCAAGGCCGATAAATGCCGGCACCCAAGACGAATGTTACTGATGGGATTGTAAAGCACGTCTTCCGGAGTGGTCCAATTGATCCCCTCGTAAGAGGCCAAAAACATACCGGTTGTGGGCATGATTTGCATGAGCCCCAACGCACCGGCTTTTGAAGTGGCGCCCGGGTCCCAGGTATCGCCCGTCTCCTGTGAAATCACAGCGGAAATTAAATCAACGGAAAGGTTTGAGTATTTAATACTCATGTTGTAAATTTCATTTGCAATTTCATATTTTAAATTGGATGGCATGCTCTTGTTCTGCCGGTCGATAATTTTCATGACTTTCTCAATATTAAACTGGCGAATCGCATCGATATTCATGGCGGCCTTCAAATCCATCAAGGACCTTTCCAGCGTTTGGATTTGACGATCATAGCGTGTCATGTACAAATATTTGGCCGTAAATCCTAACATGGATATCGAAAAAACAAAAACCAACGTCACCAAAAATAAGGTCTTGTACTTGGACAAAAAAAGTTTTTGTTTCTTTTCCATTTTGAATTTCACCTCCTAATTTCCCTTTTATAAAATTTCTTACTTTCCACAACAATAGTGACAAACTTTAAAAATGCAGATTGTTTTTTAACAAATTACGTAAATTATACACATTGGGTTTCATTCGGTTCCAAATGAGTTAATCACACCCCAAGCAAAATTCCTTAAGTGCTTATTTATCACGTTGTTATAATGCTGTCGTATTTAACAGACAAAAAAAATCCAGTTTGATTTCAACTGGAATGCTTAATGTATTATAAAATTTTTTAAATGTCAACTATTTTTTGGGGTTGATTTTCCTCAGCATTTTGTAAACATTCTCCGAAATTGGTTTTTGCATTTCTTCTTTAAGAATATCATAAAACATCATCAATTCTGCCATTTTTTTCTGACATTTGACGCAATGCGCAAGATGGGCGTTAATTTCGTTTCTCTTTTCACTGCTGAATTCCTTTTCATCCAGAAGAAACAATTCAAGCAGTGTATCGCTTATATGTTCATTTTTATCGTCAATCATTACGGAAATCTCGTCTTCAAACTCAAAAGAATCCATACCTCTGCTCTTCTATTTTTATGCCGCTGCCCTTATTATTTTATCGGAACTAATTTGTTAATCTTTATAAACAGAAAAAGTTCCTTTTAACTACGGCGGGAATATTTTCAAAATAGCTTCTTTCAATTGTGTCATATCGAATGGCTTCGCCAGAAAATAGATTTTGCCGTTATTTTTGAATTTTTTCCGAATTTCGCCGAAATCGCACGCTGAAATTAAAAGAACCGGTAATGCGGGATAATTTTTTTGAATCTTTTTAATCAGATCCAGACCGTCCAATTGGGGCATTTTATAATCGGAAATAACCAGATCGAAAAAAAAATTCTTAAGCATTTCCAGAGCCTGCAAACCATTTTCAACCATTTTGACCTCATGGCCGAAACGGCGTAAGCCGATGGAGATGGCTGTCATTTCATTCTTATTATCCTCCGCCACCAGCACATTCATTTTCCGGGTCTTCTAAAATTCATGACGTGATTCATTTTGCACACCGTTTTAAGTCGGGAATCAGCCCGCCCGGATATAAACAGGTCAAAAATTATACCACGCTCACTCGGCCTGATATTTGCAGATTAAACCCATGGTTTACCCGTAAAAACGATTCCTTTGTTCCATTCCGGCCGTCACGGAATAGGAATCGTTTCAATATGAAATGCCCTATTTTTTCAAACTGAAAGGTTAAGGATTATTTCTTCAATTTTCGCCAGAGGGTCGTCTGTGAAATCCCCATCCATTCAGCCGCCTTTTTCTGGTCTCCTTTTGCTTTCTGCATGATCTGTTGAATATATCGCTTTTCCAATTCCCTTAAAGAGATGACGGCATTCCCCGCACCCAGGCTTTGAAAAATGCGCTGATCGGAATCGTAAAACGGAAGATCCTCCGTCTGGATTTTCTCATTTCGCGTGAGCGCAACAGCGCGCTCAATGACATTCCGGAGCTCGCGAACATTTCCGGGCCATGCATAATTCCGAAGAAGTACCATCGCCCGTTTGGAAAAGCCTTTGATCGACTTGTTAAGCTTTCGATTAAATTCCTCCAGAAAATGATGACTGAGAAGTTCAACATCATCCTTTCGCTCTCTCAAGGGTGGGAGCGTCAGCGGAATTACATGAATTCGGTAAAACAAATCCTCGCGAAACGTTTTTGCCTTGACCGCCTTTCGGAGATCTTTATTGGTCGCCGCAATCAACCGGACATCGACCTGCATCGAAGCCGAACCGCCCACCTGACGCACTTCACTGCTCTCAAGGAAGCGCAACAGTTTCACCTGCATGGGAAGACTCATCTCGGAAATTTCATCCAGAAAAAGAGTCCCCCGGTGAGCCTGCTGCACCAAACCGATCTTGTCCCTTATGGCTCCCGTGAAAGCCCCTTTAACATGTCCGAACAACTCGCTTTCGAGCAGTGAATCGACGAACCCGCCGCAATTGACCGCCACCCAGGGCTGATTTTTCCGGGCGCTGTTTTCATGAATCGCACGGGCAACCAGCTCTTTCCCCGTTCCGCTCTCGCCCTGAATCAGAATCGTGCTGTCCGTTGAAGCGATCTGGGAAATTATCTTCAACACGTCGATCATCTTTTCAGATTTCCCCACGATGTGATCAAATGCGTACTTTTCCCGAAGCTCTTTCTGTAATTGTTCTACCTTATAAACCAGCTCCTTTTTCTCAATCGCCCGCCTAATGATGAACAATAATTTTTCACTTTCAACGGGTTTTTCGAGATAATCGTAGGCGCCCAATTTCATCGCTTCAACGCCGCCCGAAACCGTTCCGAATCCCGTTATGACCACCACTTCTGTTTCCGGGGCGATTTTCCTCGCTTGCCGAAGGACTTCCATGCCGTCCACAGGTTCCATCCGAAGGTCCGTGAGAACAAGATCAAAGTGCTTTTTTTTGAGTTGTTCAATAGCAGTTTTTCCGTTAGCCGCTTCGGTGACGGCATAGCCATTTCTTTTTAAAAGATTTAAAAATACCTGCCGGACATTTTCCTGATCTTCTACCAATAAGACACAGGGTAAGGGACGACGCGCTTCCATTAATAGCCTTTCGGTTATAATTACGGCTAATTAGTTATGATAACAATATATTACCTAATGATTTGAATAGCCAGTTAAAATAGCCGGTTCAATAAATTTTCAATCTCCAAATACATCCGCTCCGTCTGTCGAAATTTGATGTCGGGGGCTTATTTGTTATTGGGTATTTGTCCTGAATGTGATGTTTACGGAATCAGAAGGATCAATAGGGCAGAAAAAATGAGGGTATGCGCCACTTCAAGAAAACCGATTTGGCGGATTGTAATTCTTCTGTACAAGCCTGCCGTAAACAGGCCGATGAAAATCGTGGTCGGGAGCAAGAGCACAAACCAGACGGCCGGAACCCAGCGCAGGAAAACGGCCGCAATCGCCAAAAGCAGGGTCAGCCCCCAATAGAGAAACAGCGGACGGAAAAGCCGCACGGTTGTTTTGGAGGCCGTGTCTCTTTTTCTGCTGTTCATCCAGCCGCGCACGGTGTAGATACTGTGGGCAAAATACAAAATGTTAGCCGTCCACACAATCAAGGCCGGTCCGTTAAACACACCTCCCAAAGCCACAGCCGTGAGCGGAGCGGCAAACGTCAGCAAAACGACCCCCACCCACTGCCCGATTAAGGAGCGGCCTTGTTTTTGCACATCTAAAATCAAATAAAACAGTGCAAGCACAATTCCAATTCCGGCCGCAATAAGAGCGGAAGTCAGGTCTGTTTGTGAGAAAAACCAGACCGCACCGGCCACACCGACAAGCGGAAAAGCCGATGAAATCAAAATCCTTTCGCGTTTCGACGGATGCGGTCGAAACAAGACGGAATTCTTTAATATCCATTCTATAAAAGGGTTTTTCAAAACATAAAAAACGGCCAAGAAGAAAAACCACAAAACTGTCTTTCCATTCCACTGGTGTGCCAGTTTTGCACCGGCTAAAAACGGCACAAGCCACATGGCCCACGCCCCGTACTCATCCGGCAGAACTTTTTTCAATTCGCGCAGCGTCATATCCGGAAAATCAAACCTAATCTTTTAACCCGGTTAATTCATAATGCGCCTGAGGCGCATTTGGGTGTTATCTTCAAATTTTTGTTGATAATAATATTTTTTCAGAAAAAACAAAAATGTCAGCCGTAATACTGTAATGCGCCAGAGGCGCAAAGGACACCGAGTTATTTCTATTCAGATTAATCATAAATAATTAAACCATTTGTTCCCATCCGGATCCTTCCTGAAAAGAGGCTGTGATCATTTATTATTATATAACCTCTGCGTTCCCGGTGATCTCCGCGGTGAATTATTCAGGTTAGAATTTTTCGCCTTTCGCTTCCCGAAATTGGCTGCCTGTGGGACGAATGCGCGTCCACATGTTGTAGAAAAAAAACAGCAGTGCCAATACTTCCAGCAGCGAACCCACCACAATGGCCCAGTGCCAAAAAACTCCGACTGCAAAGGCAGACACAATTTCGGCCGCCGTCCGGACGAATACACCGGTGGTCATCGTATAATAAATATATTCCGCCAGATACGGACTGTAGCGGGAATTCCCCTTTACCGGCCGCGGGAACATCCACTGTGCCACGCCCATGATCATCAATATCACAAAGCCGACCAAAATCGAATGGGTGTGGGCCGTGATCAGCTGCTGATCCGGAAATGTGCCGCCTAATTCCTTTTGAATAATCATGACAACGCCCAGAACAAGGCCGACCGTCAGAAAAAAGACACTGGTTCGCACGTACCATCTTACAATTGAGTGCACAATTTTACCTCCGCTAAAATAACCGAAACAATTTAAAATATCAATTTCATCGTGGATTAACGCTTTCTGCTGCCGGTGTGATTGTAAACCGGTTGATAAATCTGCTGCAGCCGTGCACGATATTCTTCAATTGAAATCCTGTTTTTCCAGTGTCCCGTGATTCGGGCCGCCCCCGTTACAAGACCAAATATCAGAACAATTGCCAGCGCATAAGCCCATGGACGGATGGGTCTCTTTTTCGAAGGCAGGCGCAAATCCAGTGTATTTTCCACGGGACAAACAGCCGTGCAGCTCAGACAGGTGGTGCATTCATCCGAGCTCACCCGGTTTAATTTGTGCACCTGAATGTCGGCCGGGCAGGCCTCCGTGCACAAATTGCAGTCGATGCAGGTTTTGGCGTTTCGCGTAATTTTCACCGGGCTGAACAGGCTTAAAAATCCGAGCAAAGCCCCGTAGGGACAGAGGTACCGGCACCAGAAGTTTTTTATGAAAATCGAAAAACCGGCAATGCCAAGAATCACCGAGAACGAAAAAACGGAAAGGTGCTCAAAGAAAAACAACATCTTGATGCCGGCCACCTTGTTGTACGGACTGAAAATAAACGCACGCAAAACAGGTACGTTCATTTTCACAAGAATCCCCCAGGCAAAGAAGATCAGCAAAAGATATTTCACACTCCGCAGCGGGTAGTCCAGAAATTTCGGAAGCACCGGATTTTCGCCGAAAATGCGCCGCCCCGGTTTCCATAAATATTCAGATAAAAATCCCACCGGGCAAATCCAGGAACAAAAACTGCGCTTCAGAAAAAGGCCCATCAGCAAAATAGCAATAAAAATGGCCAGACCGGCCGGGTGGATGGTATTGTAAACACCCGTCAGGATCCAGTATTTCAGGCTGATGAGCGCACTCAGCGGCAAAAAGGCTTCCACCCCGGGCGGGCGAGTGACCGGCGTGCCTCCCGTACCCAGGAAATGAACAAATGCGATAAATCGCCAGCCCGTGTAGAGCGTGGCCAGCAAAAAAATACTCTGAACAATCAGCCTCAGTTTTTGGCTATTAATGGCATTCAAATGGGTGTTCCGACGCTGACGGTTTTGATACGAAAATCAAAAGTGTTTGTGTCCAGTGCCAATTGAGCAAAATTCGTGGATGCCATCATCTCAGAAATTTCTTTCCGAATGCGGAACCATTTATGGTGTAAGGGACACGGAAAATGGTCCGAACATTTATCCAGACCAAAGACGCATTCCGTGAATAAATCCATACCTTCCAGCACACGCACCACATCTAACACAAAAATATCCTCCGGCTTACGGGCAAGCCTGACCCCTCCGTTGGGACCTTTGTAAGAAGTGATCAGCCCGCCCTGGCTCAGGTTCTGAAAAATCTTTCCCAAAAAATGGTAGGACAAATTCAGATTTTCAGCGATCTCCCGAATCAGCACAAACGGATGCCCTTTCTGCATCGAAAGATACAGCACGGCTCGAATGCCATAAGCCGATGTTTTTGAGAACAGCATCGCATTGCCTTTTTAAGTTTTAGGACTTCATTGTCTTAAATGTAATCCGTTTTTTCAAAAATTTCAACAGAAAAATGCAGCGATTCGGGTTTTTTAGACAAGGGGGGCAGGAATTACTTTTGAAAATTCTTTAACCTGCCGATAAACCCTACAAAATCTATTGATTTTTTCAGTTGAAAAAGGTATATTGATAGGAATTTTTGGCCATAAGAGAGCCGTTCAGCGGCATTTTTTAAGCCTAATAGCAACAATATCCCTTCGGGATGCCAGAGCCGGTTGCACAGTCACAAAAGATCTGTTGTCAAAAACATGTTTTGTGTTGACACACGGCCATTCGAATTTCAAATCAAAAGGACGGACATGTGAAACGATCAACCCTTTTTTTGCAGGCGCTTTTCATCGGAATTCTAATTGTGTTGAGTACGGCCGGCATTTCATTTGGCCAGGAAACAGAGGCACAGGAGATTGAGAAGCTTGGTACGCAGTTGCCGATATGGAGTATCATCCCTTTTATCGGCATTTTGTTGTCTATTGCCCTATTTCCGCTCTTCGCCCCTGAATTTTGGCACCATCATTACGGAAAAATTTCCGCCCTCTGGAGCATCATTCTGGCTGTTCCGTTTATCATTTTTTTCAGGGGCGAGGCCGTGCATGAAATTCTTTTCATGTACATTCGAGATTACATTCCCTTTATTATTTTATTGTGGGCTCTTTATACCATTACGGGCGGCATTTTAATTCAGGGCGACCTCTGGGGCAGCCCGGGATTAAACACACTTCTTCTGTTATTCGGAACATTTTTGGCTTCGTGGATCGGGACAACCGGTGCCTCTATTTTACTCATTCGCCCGCTTTTAAGAATTAATAAAATCCGAAAAACAAACATACATGTCATCATCTTTTTTATATTTCTTGTGAGTAATGTCGGCGGTTCTCTCACACCTCTCGGAGATCCGCCGCTTTTTATAGGCTTTTTGCACGGCGTGCCGTTTTTCTGGACGTTCAAAATCCTCCCCGACTTAGCCTTTAACGCCGGAATATTGCTGCTTCTCTTTTATCTCATTGATTCTTATTATTATAAAAAAGAGGGCCTTTCAAAATTAGGGGTGCACATCCGGGGAATTATTCTAACCGATAAAACAAAAGAAAAAGGCGACATTGAAATTGATGAGATTATCAGCCGGTACAAACAAGAGACACACAAAGTGGAGCGCGTTAAAGAGCGGCTGCGGGTTCGGGGGCTGCCGAACGGCTTACTTCTTATAGGCGTTATGGGCGGCGTCCTCTTTAGCGGACTGGTTCGATTGCCGGAAGTCAATATTCTGGGGATTCCGGCGGAAGCTCAGGATCTCATCCGGGATGCGTTTTTAATTCTTCTGGGCATTATTTCGTTCCGTTTCACACCTCATCAAATTCACAAAGACAATGGGTTCACATGGTTTCCGATCAAAGAGGTAGCGTATTTGTTTGCCGGGATTTTTACGACGATCGTCCCCGCTTTGATTCTGCTCCGGGCGGGTGAAAGCGGAAATCTTGGATTTTTGATTAAAGCCATTAAGGAACCCTGGCATTACTTCTGGATTACGGGAGGCCTTTCCAGTTTTCTGGACAATACGCCCACTTACCTCACATTTTTCAGCACGGTCCTCGGAAGATTCTATCCGGGCGTGCCTGAAAGTACTGCGGTGGCCAGACTCATTGCAGAACACCACGTCTATTTAGAGGCGATTGCCACGGGCGCCGTGTTTATGGGCGCCATGACGTACATCGGAAATGCGCCTAATTTTATGGTAAAATCCATTTCTGAAGAAAATAACATTAAAATGCCCAGTTTCTTCGGATACATGGGGTATTCAATTGTCATTCTTATTCCGATATACATTTTGAGTACGTTTATATTTCTGCGGTAGAACAGAAAAACTTTACCGGTAATCCCCGTATTTCTCCATTCCGGCTGTTTTCAAACAGGCGAATTCAGCCGGTTATGCCTGTTTAATCCCCTTCCAAAATCCATCAATCATTCGACATCTTTGTTCATAACCTATTATTTTATTTTTAATTATTCTTAAAGCCAAACTCTATTTTTGCCGATAATTAATTAGCTGACAAAATGAGAAAAACGCAGGGTAATCAAAGAGGCAAGCATGGTTTCGCGAACAATCTATTACACAAACGAGACAAAAGCGGCTCATCTCAAATTATTGAAAGCCGATATTCGTGAATTTTCGGATTCCATTATCATCGGCTTCCGCAGCCTTTTCCGGCTGACCGAAAAGAACGTTCCCCTTGTTTACGAGAGTTTATTGGCCAATATTCCGCCGTCCGGGGACATTATTTTCGACCTGTCGAATGTGGAGTCCATCGACAGCCGCGGGCTGGCGCTATTGATAACGCTTCATGATCGTTTTGATAATGAAAATCGCCAGTTTTATTTAATGAATTTAAAAGCCGCCCTTCTCCGAATTTTCAGAATTACACAGATCGACCAGATCATTCCAATCTATATGCAGAACTCAGACACGGAATTTGACTATAACACACAGGCGCAGTTTGAACTTTTGGAGGATTTAGATACATCCTACTCGGATTTAGACTTTATCCATCACAATGAATCTTTTTAAAAAACAAAGAAGCACTTCTCTCACAAACGAGGCATTTCTGATTGTTTTGGGTTTTACGGCAATCATTGCCGCCTTCTTTTTTCTAAAAGATCCCGTCCATTTCTGGCAGATTCTGGCCATGCATCATTTGTACCTGGGCTGGCTGGTTTTCGGCGCGCTTTTCTTCTCAGATAAAATATTTTATTTAGCGTCTGCGGCCGTCATCCCCCTGTTTCTGTTTTTTCACTATCTTTTCTTCTATTTTCCGAACGGCTCTTTTAGGAGCTGGGCCTGGTTTGCAGGCTCCTCTGCACTTGACATGCTCGTCATCCTCGGTTTGATTTACCTGTACCGAAAGCAGATGAAGCACAGGATCAAAAGTCTGAAAGATGAGCGTCTGAATTCAGTAAACCGCGAAAAAGCGGCATTACAGGCGCTTCAAAAAGAACGCATCAAAGCCGAAAATCTGGAACGAAGCATTCAAAATCAGGAATACACCTTTTCACTCGTTTATAAAATATTTCGCTCCTTTTTAACCGCGCAAAGCGATTTTGAAGACGCGCTTTTTCATAATCTGAAACGGTTAACCCGTGCGCAAAGCCTCACCCTTTTCAAGTTCGAGAACGGCTTTCTTATCCCAATCCATTCCAAAGAACACCCGTCCAAGTGCCGGATTTTTGTGGAGGGAGACTCTTTTTTGAGGGATGTTTGCGAGACTAAGACCGTTCTCGCCATGCCTGAAATTGCCCGGTCGGAAACGCAATTTGCCGCCTGGAAGGCGTCATCACACCGAGGGCTGATTTACGTGCCGATTCTTGAAAACGGGACGCTCAGGTATTTGGCCAGTATTGACAGAATGCCTTTTGCCGTATTGCAGGCGCGCACGCTGCAGGCGCTTCATTATTTAAAAAAGATGGCCGAACTGGCGTTAACCCTTTTCCGGGAGAAAAAATCTTTACAACGCAACCCCCGCATGCGATGGCGGCAGGTGCTTCAATCCCCGCATGATTTTCTATCATCGGTTGAAAATGAATTTCGCCGCGCCAAGCGCTTTCAGTCCATATTCTCCATTATTGCCATTCGCATACAATCAAATGGCCGCAAGGATGAAATGAGTGCTGCGGTCACGCTGTTAAATTCCGTTCGATCTGAGATTCGCGCGTTAGACCAAATTTATATCGACCGGCCCAGAAATCTTATCTGGATTATTCTGCCGTTTGCGGCTTTTGAGGAAATGTCGATTGTACTGAATCGTCTGCAAAAGCGAATCAATTTTTATAAAATAAAAGATAATTTGTTCTGTACACTCGACTACGGGTTCAGTGTGTTCGAACAGGATTACGAATCTTCCAAAAACATGTTAAAGCAAGTTTTGGAAGTGATGCAAATTCAGGCCAAAGTCCTGCAAAAAATGAGTCGCAACCATGCCAAAAGCACGACAGCCAGCACGACCTGACGCCGCCCTTGAAGTGGAAGCCACGATCGATCTGCTTCTCAGCAAAAACCCGGAACGCAAACTCCGGGGCATTCGCCAGTTGCGGCATCCGTTCTCTGCCCCGGCGATTCAGGAATTGGTGCAGGTTTCCCGCCACTCCCATCTCCTGTTTAAGGTGGCTGCCAAAAGCGAATTGGACACTCTGGATGTCCGGTTCCGAAAACAGATTCATAAAATCCGGGAGAATCTTCAAAAAAAACCCGAATATCCGGGATATCAATTAGCCTTGTCTGTCGTTTTTTTGCGCTATTCACAGATCTGGCCGCATTCTCCGGAAAATCGCACCTATTTTTTGAATCAATCGCTCACCATGCTGAACAGGCTGATACGGCTGGTGCGGCCGGAATTAAAGTATTTCTATTACAGGGGATTTGTCCGGAAAGAAATTGGGGATTTCCGTTCCGCCGTTTCGGATTTTCGAAAAGTGCTCCATTTCAAACCCGGCCATTGGGGCGCTTTTCTGGGATTATTAGAGTGCCTGTTTGAACTCGGAGAATTTAATAAAATTCAAATGGTTATTCAATATTGGCCGGGACAAATCCGGCACCCTTACCCAAAAGATCTTTTAAAAACGTGGACGGGATAGCCGCAGCTTCAGGCGGCTGCGGCTGAACGGCCATCCCCCGGTTTAATGTTTCAGTCCTCCTGTCCGGCGTATTTCTCCGGATAGGGCTTCGTCCCCATTGTCGAAAACCAGATAATCCGGTTGAGCACATCGTCATCCCCGGAATCAATTCCGTCAAATTCGGGCATCAGTGATAATTTGGCGTATTTTAAGGCGCTGCCTTTTAAAGATTCCAGATCCGGGTTCATCTCATTTAACGCAATTTGATTGGGAACCGACCGGTACGGGGTAAAATCCGGTTTTTTTGAAAAACAATCGAACATCGGCGTGGCCGTGGCATCGATCTGATTCATCGGCGGTAAACCCAAAATTTGTTCAATGGTACGCAGCATGGAGATCTGGTTGTAATTTGTGTGAATGGTTTTTTTGAGCCGGGAATAGGGGCTGATCACAAAGCCGGTCGTGCGATAGGCAGAGACGTGATCCCATCCGCTCTGAGAATCGTCTTCCGTGACAAAAATAACCGTATTTTTCCAGAAGCGGCTTTTGGAGAGGGCTTCCACAATGCGCCCCAGGCCAAGATCATTGTCGGCCACAGCCGCCCGCGGTGTGGGGTAGCCGGGGCGCGTGCCAACCGTGTGATCGGAGGGCAGCGCCATGATCATTAAATCCGGTAATGCGTCGCCGGGCATTTTTTCATAAGATTTCAGTTCTTTGATGAAGCGGTCGGCCCGCAAAACATCGGGAATTTTATGATCGTAAGCGGGAAAATCCGGAACCAGGATTTTGCGAACCAAATCAATCGTCGAGACATTTTTAAATTTGAAGGCTTTCTTTCCTGAAACAAAATCATTATAAATATCCGTCCAGTTTTTCCATCTCTTTTGATCCCATTGACTATGCTGCGCTTCTCCAAAAATTCGAACGGATTTTCCGTATGTCAGGGCATTATTCCAGACAAAACCCCATTTCGGATAAACCATCGCATCGTACTGCACATGATCGTAACTGCGAAACCAGCCGCGGACTTTTTTTTCGATGTAATCGGTGACGATCCCCGAATCCGTCCATTGGTGCCCTTCGGAAGAAGATTTTCCCGAAACATAGTAATTATCCAGCAATAAAGTTTCCCGGGCAATCTTGTGTTGATTCGGCGTCACCCGCTCACCGAACACACAGATTTTCGGATCGCCGTCCCCTTCTTTCATGTCGCCCAAAACCTGATCGTACGTCCGGTTTTCTTTGATAATGTACAACACATGTTTAAAGACAGAGGGCTCCCCGATTCTTTCCGGCACCGGCACGGGTTTCACATTTTTTCGCGGCAACAATTGCAAAAGCTTTATGCGAAAGGCCAGATTGTTTTTCCTCACCCGTGCGGTGTACAATTGCAATGTCTGCTCATCCGGAACCGGAATAACGGACACAGAAGCCAGTTCGCGGTGAGCCGTAAAGTACCCGCCGGTTGAAATGATCTTCTGATTTTTATCACGTATTTGAAAGGCGGGATTTTTCGTCCCGGGCGGAAGAGTGGCTCTGGAGCCAATGGCCTCGATATTCGCCACGTAAAGGGTCGAGCCGTCTTTCGAGAGTGCCACATTTCCCGGGTAGGCTTCCGTGGGAATAAATCCGGAAACCACGCTTTCAGCAGCCGTTCCGCTGCCGGAAGCCCGTCTGCCCAGCCTGACCACCGCGAGTGCATTGTCCATGCCGTTGGCCACGTAAAGGGTCGAGCCATCGCCCGAAATTGCCAGTCCATTGGGGGAATCCCCCACAAATTTACTTTTCTTACCCAGCAGAATCACCGGGATGGTTTCCGTCACACGGTTCGTTTCCGTGGAAATGACCGAAACATCATCGCTGTTGCCGTTCGCCGTATAAACAAATTTTCCATCCGGACTTGCGGCAATATCGTTCGGGTGCAGGCCCACTTGAATTTCGGCGAGAACCTTTCCGGTCGCGGGCTCCAGAACGGAGACACTGCCGTTCGAGACGGCTCCGGTAAGCGAATCCACAACGGCCGGATCCCAGGGCGTTCCGGCCACAAGATCACCCGCGCGGGGCTGCACACCGCCCCAATTCGTCACATAGAGTTTTCCGTTCGCCTTCACAATTCCGTAAGGGGCCACGCCGACGGTCGTCGTCCAGACCGGCCTGTTCCGGTTGTTAAGATCGAGCTTCACCACCTGGTTGTTTCCGTTCAAGACGACGTAAAGGGCGCTGCCGTCAATGACCATCTCGTTGGGAATCGCCGTTAAAAAATGGCCGTCCTTCTTCTTTTGGCCCCGGAACCGGATGGTTTTATCCTGGAGGAGTTTTGCCTTTCCCCTGCCGTCCCATTCAATCTGAAACACAACCGAGCCGCTTCGTTTATCATCGGCACTCCAGAACACACTTTTCCCGTTTTTCGACCAGGTAATTCCGGAGAG
This sequence comes from bacterium BMS3Bbin03, assembly GCA_002898015.1. Taxonomy (GTDB): domain Bacteria; phylum Zhuqueibacterota; class JdFR-76; order JdFR-76; family BMS3Abin05; genus BMS3Abin05. The sequence goes on from BDTM01000039.1 coordinate 68,289, forward strand.
TGTATTTAAGAATTTTCGATATTTTTTGTAATTTCTTAATTTGATTTCAGATTCAATTTGATTGGTGCGCGTGTTGATAAAAACCACCCGGTACCGCCCTTCCACGGCAAGCGTTTTTCCATTCGGGGAAAGCGCACAATCCAGCGCATGGTTTTCTAACTCAGGATCTCCGAAAGTGATCTGTTTCCCGGCCGGTTCCACCACTTTGTTGTAAGGCATGAGAACGGGCACGATATTGCGCGCCAATGTTTCCGAATCATAATTTAAGGCCGGCTGATTCTGGTTCCGGGGTGCAATTTTCCTCCCCGAAGAAGGAACGCATCCCAGAAATGCCGCAATGAACAAAAAAACCACTGCAAGTTGAAACCGCTTGATCATCTGAAATCACCTCCGTCTTGATTTAAACAGACCCTGAACACTTCGTAAACTTTGTGTGAAAAATGATTATTTCTCAAGAATGTAAACCGTAGTATCGGGAGCCGCAAAAGTAAATGCTTTCGCCAGGCTTTTTAAATTTTTTGATGTGACTAACCTGTACCAGCTTTTCCAATAGCCGGTTCTTTCCGTTTTTAATATTTTTATCTCCAGAAGATCAAACGAATGTTTTAATTCTTTCCCGGTAAATGAATGAGGATGACCTCTGTCGATCTCAAAATTCTCTAAGAACGTCCGAATAATCTTTCCCCAAATATGATATACATTTTGGCGAAAATAAACAACCCCGCCTTTTTTTAAAACTCTTTGCACTTCCGATAAGACCCGTTTGGGTTGATCACAGTGGTCGAGCACATTGTCCATAATGACCAGATTAAAAAGAGAATCCTTAAACGGTAAAGTTTCACCTCTCCCTTTAAAATAGTTTACACGCTTATCCCGAAAATCAGAAAACGGTTTGATTGATGCAAAAAAATCCTCAAGCGGATCGATGGCGATCTTATGTTTGCTTTCCAAAAAAGTAAGGATCCCTGCCGCACCGCTGCCAACCTCAAGGATAAAAGTATCCGTCGAAATATCCAAAACGGTGCTTAATAATTTTTTTAATCTCTCCGCATAAGCCCTGTAGTATTCAAGATCGATCCTGTCGATTCTCGAAGCCCACCACTGTTCTTCGTATTGCTGCGCCTTTTTCCACCGGGAGCGCAGCGGTAATTTCTTCATTTTAATCGCTTAATGATATGATAACCCAACTTCGTATGAACGATTCCCGAAACCTGCCCGGGTTTTAGTTTAAGAACGGCTTTTTCAAATGCGGGCAGAAGATCGCCGCGCCGGAAATAACCAATGTCTCCCCCGTTGGCGGCGCTGGGACCAATGGAATATTTTTTGGCAAGATCTGAAAATTTCGCACCCGCTTTTAATTCTGCCAGAACCTTTTCGGCTGTGGCACGATCTTTTACCAGAATGTTGGCCGCATGCAATTTATAACCGCTGACTTCGGTCATATCCGCGGTGATCGAAGGCACCCACATCCACCCGGTAATTTGCACTTTTGCCCAGTTCCCCTGCTTTTTCAGCACTTTCAAGGGTGTGCCGCTTTTTAATTGGCACAGGATGGTCCCGCCGGGCGCTGTTCTTAAATTTTCTTTCCTGGGTTTTACATAATATGTTTTGGCTGATTGTGTTTGAGCAAAAGCTGCCGGAACAATCCAAGCTGCCACAAGAATGGTTAATAAGAATCGTTTCACCGATTTACCTCCTCATAGTTTAGCTTCAAATTCTTGAAAGCCGTTTTTTAAAAGAAAATCCTGGGTTTCCCGAAGGGAAGGAATCCCTTTCCGGCCGCCCAGGCGTCTGCATTTTAACCCGGCCACAGCGCCGGAAAAAATCATGGTCTTCTCGAGTGACCATCCCTGCAATAAGCCAAAAATAAACGCGCCGTGGTACACGTCCCCGGCACCCGTTGTGTCGATCACCGGAATCGTGAAGGCCGGAGTTCTGACAAGGCCGTTCTCATCGGCTCCCATTGCCCCCGCATTCCCCAGTGTCACCACGGCCGCCCGCGGGCCGAGCGTTATCAACTCTTTTAAACCCGATTCTAAAGATGTGTTTTTAAAATATGATTTAAAGAATGTTTCGGAAGCCACAAAATAGTCAACCCATGAAAAATACGTGTCCATCTCTTTCCGAACACCGCCCGCGTCCATCACGATTTTTGCGCCGTGTGATTTTGCCAATCGAATGGCAGGAATTTCCAATTCCGGGAACCGGCCGTCGACATGCAGAAATTTTGTACCGGCGAAGACGGCGTGGTCAATCGCGTCCCAATTCGGCGGTGTCCATTGGGTTCGATTTAACACGATGCTGCGATCCCCTGTTTTTTGATCAACCCAGATGAACGCCTGCGGCGTGCGTTCGGTTTTATCCACAATCAGATTGGAATAATCCACATTTTCCCATTGGAATTCCGCCCGAACAAATTCACCTTCGACATCTGCCCCCACTTTGCCCACAAAACCAACCGCGGCTCCCAGCCGGGCAAGTGTGACCATGGCGGTGGCAATGGGGCCCCCTCCCTGCCGGGAATAGGCCACCGCTTCTGTCTTGGTGTTGGCGGCCGGGTAATCCGGGACCAGGCAGAGATAATCGATGGCACACAGCCCGACTCCCACACAGTCAAATTGTTTTCGCTTTTCCATGCTTTCCCACTGCAAGTTTTATTAAAAAATTACAATCAGAAAATTCCGGCGCGTCTCCCGCCCGGACGTTTTCCCGCCAAATAAGATACAAATGTCCGTCCACATTTACAAGCGGAATAATACGGCGTTCACGCTTTGCCAGTCAATTTTGACGGCTTGTGTTCCGTTTAACAGACGCGGCCCAGCAGCCTATTTAAACACCGGCATTGTTTTTAAGAATACAAATACCGAAGGCTTTCCGTCTTTTTGGGACGACCGGGTCTCCGTCATGATCAGTTGTCGTCCGTCCCGGGAAAAATGATACACGCTTTTGATTTTTACCGGGTACGTGCCCTGAGATGTTTCTAAATTCAAAACAGAATTAAAGATCAAAGCATTCTTATGATTCCCCCACGTCAGCCGGGTCAGAATGGAATCCGCATAGGCGCCCATGTAGCCCATTCGGCGGATACGATCCGGAGCTTTCACCGGAGCACCGCCTGCTTTTATCTCCAGAAAGCTGTCCCGAATGCTGCGTCCGTAGTTGGAAATCGTTTCAATCGAAAATTGAGAGCCTTTTTGTGCAATCCTTTTGACCAGACCAAACGACGAATTTTTATAAATACCGATATTGGCACTTAATCTCTTGTCCAATTTCCACACACCCGAAAAGTCCGCTCTTGCGGGCTGTTCATATCGCGTGGTAAATGTGGGCCTTTCCCCCGCCATGGTTAAAAATTCATCCGGCGCGACAATCTCAAAGTCCGGCCCCAGTGCATCCATGATGGCTTTCACACGTTTCACATCATTGCTTTCCCGCACGTGGAAGGCCAGGAAATACGGGCGTTTCGGATTAATCGTCGCCAATTCCTCAAGATCGGCGACCGCCTGTGCTTCGGATGTCTTGGGTGAGAGATAATAATCATACGATATAAATGGCCGCCCGTCCCGATCGTCGAACGTATGAGCCGGCCCGTATCCGTTAAAAAATCCCAGCGCATCCGGCATGTTTTTGTAAAAGGCGTCCAGAATGCGTTTCGGCAGATCCCGTGTGCCCGGCTCCGACGCATCAAATATTTCAAAAATACGCAGGTCCAATTTATCCATAAAACGCCCTGCCAGACGAATGGATTCGGGAAGTTTGTCCGGCGGGATGGCTTTCGGATACATGTAACCGGCGCCTCCGAGGGCACCCAGGAAACAATCATTCGGTGTGGCCTGTTCGTAATAAAATTGCAGCATGGCCGGCGCCATGTTGATCCAATTCATAATCACTTCCCAGCCGTAGGGAATCTCCCCCCTGCCGGGTTTCAACCAGGCCCCAATCCCAAGTCCGTCGCTTTGAATAAGCGTGATGTAGACTTTCTTTTCAACTTTCGGATTAGGATTATATTTATGTTTTTGTTTGAATTGAAATCCGGGTGTCGCCGGAATTTGAGAATGAAAACTTAAATTGGGGGCCGTGTTCAAGCCCTCCACCCGCAAAGCGTGACTGGAAGCCAGTGTCACGTATTCCTCTTCGAGATCTTTTGTGTAAGCGTGCCATCCAAGCACGATTCCAAACGGTTTCATCTCACCAAAAATTTTGGATGCCAGATCGTATTCACCCCTGTCTTCGAGACGCGTGGAAAGATCCGTGAAAAAAGTTTTGTGGATCATCCCAAAATCGGCAATCGCCGGCTGCATTCTCCCTCTGCCGACGCCCCCGATAAATGTGATGTACTCCCGGCTGCACCGGTTCCAGTAGGTATCGTACGCCCACTGATAGATTTCAAGATCGGATTTTCCCGTAAATTTTCCCCTGAAGTCCGCCACGGGTTTCAGGCCGATTTTCTCGACAAGGGGAATTTGCGCCCCGGTCACCACAACGGCATCTTCAAGCCCCGCCACCGTGTAGGCCACGATCAGCGACGTGCGCACCCGTTTATCCCACACCACATAACCTTTCGGGTCATCCTTGAATTTTTGCAGGGCTTCTTCGACCGTATTGAGTCTTGTCGTTGTCACATGGTGTTTTTTCCGGTAATAATCCAGCAGAGACTGAACGTTCGTGTAGGGATAATTTTTTCCGTACAGCAGATAAAGCCGCGGCCCATTTTTATTAACCACACCTTCCAGACTGATGAGCAACGCCTCTCTGGGCAAATCGCCGTCGATTTTCCAGTCGCCGGAGACATCGATAACGGCGGCATTAATTTGGGGTGCCGCTTTCCGGGCTGCCCCCAATGCCGATCCGGACAGCGCGATCAAAACAAAATAGAATGCTGCAGTCACAAGTTGTTTTTTCATGGTCGGAAATTCCTTTAGTTTAAATCCCTGAATATCCACTGATTTTAATGCCTATCGATTGGCCACTATTGCACCGATCGCCATTGAAAGCAATTTTGCATCGGGTGTGTCGGCACGGGACGGTATCAGAATCGGCGCCTTTGCGCCCATGATCACATGTCCCAGACGAAACTTTGCCCAATAAGTGCTGCTTTTTGCGAGCAAATTGGCGGAGACGATTTCCGGCGGGACAAGAATATCGGCCAGCCCCTCCACCGGTGACGGAATTCCTTTTAGCTTCAGCGCCTCCGGCGAGACGGCGTTGTCGAGCGCCAGGGGACCATCAATGATGCAGCCTTTAATCTGGCCGCGCTGATTCATTTTCGTGATCACGGCTGCTTCGGTAGTCGACGGCATGTCTAAAACCACCGTTTCCACCGCCGAAAGCAGCGCCACCCTGGGCATCGAATTTTTCAAAAGATGCGCCAGCTCCACCGCATTCCGAATAATCTGAATCTTTTGTTCCAAATCAGGCGCGATGGTGACGCCGCCATCGGTAATCATAATGAGACGATTGCCCGAACGATTGGGGTCTTCAAACAGGAAGACATCGCTTAACAAGCGTCCTGTTCGCAGCCCGTCTTCCGGATTTAAGGCGGCTCTGAGCAGCACGCCGGTTTTTACTTTTCCTTTTAAAAGGATGTCGGCTTCTCCACGGCTCACGGCTTTTACCGCTTCACGTACCGCTTCTCCCTCCGGAGTGCAATGGCGAATCTGAATTTTTTGGGGATCCGCCGCCTCCAATTCCTCTAAAAAGGCGCGAATCTGGGATTCATCACCAAAAAGAATCCCCTCAACCAGTCCGATTTTGCGCGCCTGCAGAAGGGCTTGCAGAGCGGCTCTATCCTGTGCATTGGCAATAGCCACTATTTTGCGCCCCATTCCCAGCGCATGGTTCACAAGGGCATCAAAATTCGTAATCATTTTGCACCCGCCTTATTTTTGATGTTCGGCTTTTCCCGCTTCACGGCCGTGTTTTGGTTTTCTCTTTTCACGCAGGGTCATCGTATGAATTTACGGCTGCGGAACAATTCCAGGCGCGGTTTCCCGAATCTCACGTCCGGCCTGAAAGGCTTTCAGATTCAATTCCAGAAACTTATCCGGAACCCGTGTTTTAATGGCACCCCGCCAGACCGGTTCCGGTATTTCCAGATAATTGGATAAAATTCCAAGCATAATCACATTTAAAACTTTCGGATTGCCGAGCCCTTCTGCCAATTTCGTGATATTTTCCAGGATAATGCGATTCGTCTTTTTCATAAAAACAGGCAAAATCTCCTTCGGATATTCCACATCGCCGAATTCTACGGTTGCGGGAATAATCTCATAATCATTGGCAATCATGACGCCGTTCGGTTTCAAATAATCCAGGTAACGGACGGCTTCCAGTTTTTCAAAGGCCACAATAAAATCCGCCTGGTTTAAAGAGACAAGAGGTGCGTAAATTTTTTCGCCGAAACGGACCTGACTGATGACACTGCCCCCGCGCTGAGACATCCCGTGCACCTCGCTTTTTTTTACATCGAGACCGTGCCGCAGGGCAATTTCGGCCAGAACATCACTGGCCAGAAGCACACCCTGTCCGCCGACACCCGTAAAGATCACATTTGTGATTGCCATTCTATCTTCCCTCTGCATTTTATTTAGCTGGAATAAAGCGTGTTCATCCGCTGCGGCCTCGCCGCGCCAGATTGTCAAATGTGAGATCTTCCGGAAGAATTGCATCCAGGTTGCAGACCTGGGCGCATTGATCGCAGCCGATACAGGACAGCGGGTCGATCACCGGCTTCCTGCCGTTCGGGCCCGGCACAAGGGCCGGACAGCCGATTTTGTAGCACAAATCACACGCCACGCATTTTTCCTGATCCACATAGTACACCGGCCCCAATTTCAGTTTTTCGTACAGCACGCAGGGCGCATCGGCAATAATCACCGACGGCTCCGGGCTTTGCATTTCCTCCCGAATGACGGCGGTGGTCTCCTTAAGATTGTAAGGATCGATCTTGCGCACACGCCGGATTCCGATGGCTTCGGACAGCTTCGTCAAATCCAGCGGCTTTGTCTGTTCATGCTGCAGCGTGATACCCGAAGCCGGATTCTCCTGATGGCCCGTCATCGCCGTGATGCGGTTATCTAAAATGATGACGGTTGTAATGCCCCGGTTGTAAACCATATCGATTAGCGATGTAATTCCCGAGTGAATGAAAGTGGAATCCCCAATGATTCCCACCAGTTTCTTTTGAAATTTTTCCGGATTGACCTTCACCATGCCTTCCGCCATTCCGACAGATGCGCCCATATTCAGGCAGCTATCCATTGCATTCAAAGGGGGTAACGCGCCAAGCGTGTAGCATCCGATGTCACCCATAACCGTGACACGCAGTTTTTTTAACGCCCAGAAAACACCCCTGTGGGAACAGCCTGCACAAAGCACCGGAGACCTTTCCGGAAGTTTGAGCTCTGACTTTTGAAAATCGTCTTCGGCAAGCATGCGATCCAACAGAGCCGCCGACACAATATCCGGATTCAATTCACCAATCCCCGGCACCTTCTCTTTTCCGGTGACTTTGATCCCCAGCATCCGAACCTGTTCTTCGATAAAGGGGTCCAGTTCTTCGATCACGTAAAGTGTTTCAACGCCCTCTGCGAATTCTTTAATTAACTTCTCAGGAAGCGGATACGTCATGCCTAATTTCAAATACGACGCACCGGGCATCACTTCCCGGGCATATTGATAAGCAATTCCGTTCGTAATGATTCCAATCTTACGGTCACCCCAATCCACCCAGTTTAATCCGGAAACCGTTGAAAAGGCCCGAAGTTTTTTCAGCCGATTTTCCACAACCGGATGCCGCAGCCGTCCCGTGGAGGGCAGGAGCACATTTTTGGTCAATTCTTTACGATACGGCTTCAGAGGCACGTCGATGCGCTCGCCCGTCAAAACCACGCTTTTGGAATGGCTCACGCGGGTGGTGGTTCGCAGCAGAACGGGTGTGTCGAAAGATTCGCTGATTTCAAAAGCCTGAATCGTGAAATCTCTGGCTTCCTGGCTGTCCGAGGGTTCCAGCAGCGGCAATTTGGCCGCCTTGGCATACCAGCGATTATCCTGCTCGTTTTGAGAGGAATGCATTCCGGGATCGTCGGCGGTCATAATCACAAATCCGCCGTTCACACCCATGTACGACAGGCTGAATAACGGATCGGCCGCCACGTTCAGCCCGACGTGTTTCATGACGGCCAGAGCTCTGGCGCCTCCCAGAGAAGCGCCAGCAGCCACTTCGACGGCCACTTTTTCATTGGGCGCCCATTGGGCGATGATCTCATCGAATTTCGCGATGGCTTCGAGGACTTCGGTGCTGGGTGTGCCCGGGTAAGCCGACGCGAACCGCCCGCCGGCCTCGTAAAATCCCCGTGCAACGGCCTCATTGCCGGATAATACAACCTTCATTCACATCGTCTCCTTCACTAAAAAATCAAAAAACGGCCGATTATTTTATTATATATAATAGGACAGAAATTCGAAAAATACAAGCCGGAATATTTTGTCTTAATCCGATAAATCCGGTTAGAAACGTATTAATTTTGATCCGGAGATTGTCCGAGACTCTGGTAATAGTGCATGAGCACAAACCCAAGAATACCGATAAAAAAAGCGATTACAAGCAGGAAAACAACGAGTATGCCTAAAAAAGTGATGATATCTTTGGTCGTTGAATCCCGGGAGCGGGTGAACTTGTAAATAATGGTATCATAAAAAGTTTTCCCGACAAAAATAATGGCCAACGCAATTCCGGCCACAATCTTAAAAACCTGCGTACGGGACGTCATGGCGGTGCCGACCGGAAGAAGCAGGTAAAGCACCACCCCCCACTTGCCGATTTCAATCAATATTGATTTGGTACTCGATTTCATAAATCTTCCGGCTCCAGCCAGAAGGCATCTTCAAAATGGTTAATCACGGGTTTTCCCTTTTCAAATTGAACGGTAATGATATCGTAGCGGACATCCTGTTCATCCAGACCGTGGAGGGCCAGATAGGCTTCACCCGCCTGTCCCAGATGCCGCCGTTTACGACGATCGACCCGCAGAACGGGATCCTCCTCATCACAGGAATAGCTTGTTTTGACCTCCACAAAAACAAGCACATCGTCCTTTTTTACAATAATGTCGATTTCACCGTGACGACTCCGGAAGTTTCTCTCAAGAATCCGGTAGCCGTTTTTTTGCAGATAGCGCCCGGCCAGTTGTTCGCCTGTTTTTCCCAGTTTCTGGTTTGATTTAGTGTTTCTCACAGGGTTTCCAGTGAAAGGATTTTCGGTGAATTTCAGAAGGGCCAAACTGCTGTAGAGCCAGAATATGCTGTCGGGTGCCGTAGCCTTTGTTCTGGGCAAAATGGTAGGCGGGATACAGCCGGTCATAGCGAATCATGAGCCGGTCCCGGTAAACCTTCGCCACAATAGAGGCGGCCGCGATGGAAAAGCTCTGAAGATCACCCCGGATAATGGCGCGGGAGGTGTATTCCCAATCGGGCAGGTCCCGGCCGTCAACCAAAACATAGTCGGGCGCCACCGGCAACTGATCCACAGCCATTTTCATCGCTGTTAGAGTCGCTTGAAGGATATTAATGTGATCAATCTCGACGGGGCCGATCATTCCGATTCCGACCCCGGCCGCTTTTTCAACAATTTGATGATAAAGTTCTTCACGGTGAGAAGCAGAAAGCGCCTTGCTGTCTTTCACACCTTCGATAAAATCGTAAGGCTCGAACACCACCGCAGCCGCCACCACAGGGCCGGCCAGAGGGCCTCTGCCGGCTTCATCTACGCCGGCAAGCCATCGGATGGCTTCGGCCCAGAGTTGGTTTTCAAATTGGAGTAAATCCGAAGATTGCTGCATGTTCTCTTCTCTTTTTGGGCTTTGGAATACCAATTTTAACGATCCGGAATTTTTTTAGATTTATCCTAATTTCGCTGTTACTGAATGCTAAATTCAAAAACGCCAATGTCAAATAAAATCTTCACCCCGTTAGATAAAGTATTTGCATTTTTTATCCATAGTCAGACACCCTTCTGTTTCTGAAAAATCATATTATCCTGTTCAGTATCT